>NZ_CP095848.1:3540000-4140000 GCF_023101345.1 Hymenobacter sublimis | reverse complement strand
TGGGGAATCGTTTGCCGTGTAGTCCTCCGAGAAGTAGTCTGGTTCCGCTTCGGGGGTAGCATCGGTGCCGCCCAAGGCCGGAAAGCCACCCGTTGAGGCCGCTCCACCTACCGCGCCAGCTGCCGCTGCTCCACCCGCGGCACCCGCCGCGTCCGGGTCGAAAGTGCGGGAGCCGTCGGGGTGGAAAGCAGAACTGTCGGGGTTGTCGTGGCCCTGGGCCATGCGGTTGCCAAGGTAAGCGCCGGCGGCGGCGGCAGCACCCGTCATGAGCATGCCGCCCACACCACTACCGCCGCTCCCGCCCCCAAAACCAGAAGTACGGTTAGGCAAGAAGTCCGGAACGTTACCGGGCTGGTTTACTGGCCGCTGCCCGTAGCCGCGGGTAGCATCGTTGGGCTGGCCTGGCTGCGTCGATTGGTTGGGCAGAAAATCAGGGGTAGGGCTCGGGCCTGGCGCAGCGGGTGCCCGGCGCCGAAATAGCTTGGATACCAGCCAAATGCCGCCTCCTATAACCAGGGCGCCCAGGGCCAACGTGCCCCAGCCAAACCCCGATGAAGCAGGTTCCGCCGCCGGCAGGGTAGGCGCTACGGGTTCCGGAACGGCGCTTTGGGCCGGAAACTCGCTGGCAAGTTCGGCTCCGCTGCCGGCCCCGTTGGCGCCTACCCCAGCGGCGGCGCTAGTTGCCGGACTAGTGGCAGCGGCTGGGGAGCTAGCCGGAGCAGAGCCTGGGTTGGCGGCCAGCATCAGGGCATTAAGGCCCGAACGCAAGCCGGCGAAATAGCGGCCTTGCTTAAAGCTGGGCGTCATTTTTTCGTTGATAATCTGGCTGGTCAGGGCCGGAGTAATCTGCTGGCGCAGCCCCGAGCCGGCCTGAATGGTGACGTTGCGCTCCTGCGCGCCGATTAACACCACCACGCCGTTGTTTTTGTCGCGCTGGCCGATGCCCCAGGCCGTGCCCAGCTCCCGGGCGTACTCGGCCACGTTGCGGCCTCCCAGGGAAGGCACCGTTACCACCACAATCTGGGTACCGTTTTCGTCGGCGTAGCGGCGCAAGCCATTTTCCAAGGTCTTGGCGTTGGCTGCGGGTAGCAGTTGGGCCTGGTCATTTACAAACCGGAAGGGAGCGGGGCGGGGTGGCAGCTCTTCCGCGGGGGCGCCCACGGCGGTCTGGCTTAGGCCGGCCACCAGCCCCAGCCACAGAAAAAGAAGGATGCGGTGCATAAGGAGTACGAAGTGAAGTGGAAAGATGCTCGTAGCGGTGTTTTACGATGCGGCGCGCGACGCGGCTACCAGCCGGGCCGCTTACCCACCAAAACCAAAAGCCGATTCGGAATCCGAACCGGCTTGGTGCACCAACAAGAGGCAAGACCTTAGGAGCCTACCCCCGAGCTTTGCGGGCGGTTTTTCATTTCCTCGGCCGGATCTACGGAGCCGGTGGCTTGGGGCTGGCCGTTGCCATTGCTGCCCGTTTGCACGGCTACGTCGGTGGCCTGCTCTCCCAGGCGCTCCGACATCTGGCCGGGGCTACTACCCTGGTTCTGGCCGCCGCGCACCTCAATCTGGTGGCGCATGGTTTTCTTCTCGTCCTTGGGCACGCTTACCCGCAGCACGCCATCTTCAAAAGCAGCCTGAATGCGGCTGGCATCCACGGTATCGGGTAGCTGGAAGGCGCGGTGAAACGAGCCGAAGGAGCTTTCCACCACGTGGTAGCGGCGCTGGTTTTGCTCGTTGCGGAAGTGTCGCTCCCCCGATATGGTCAGGCGCCCCTGGTGGAAGTCAACCTTAATGTCTTCGCGCTTCAGGCCAGGTAAGGCGGCCTCAATCTCGTAGCTTTTCTCCGTCTCGTAAGCATCTACGTGGGGCGAGAAACTGTTCACGCGCCCCCGCGAGGCCAGGGAGTCGTTGAAAAACCGGTCGAGCATGGTGCTGAAGCTCGAGGAGTTCATGTCAGAAAAGGAATCCTGATATTTCTGAATAGCCATGACGGTACGCTGTTGTAACGTGAAACATCACTGAAAACGGCGTTTTATACGACCTTGAAAATCAGAGGTTATAGGCGAGCTAGAAGCACCCTGCGCCCGGCTGCGGTAGTAGTACAGTGGCCGGATTATCAGCCCTGAAACCGTCATTTTGCTACAGCCAGCGGTTTGGGTAAGCCCTCCTCCAGGCAAGCGGCATCTAGCGGGCCACCGCATGGCCCTTGGCAGCGCCAGCATGCCGGCTTCGTGTGTTACATTTCCTGGAAAAGGACCGATTGGCAGCTTCGCCGCCGCTGCCGGGCAGGTAGGCGCTGTCGGTGTACTAGTGGGCAATATGGGCCTTGCTACCCAAGCAGGGCGGTTCTGGTTCTGAATGTCACTTCATGTAGAAACCGTGCTTGGCTGCTAGCAGACCCGGCGTAAAGGCGTACTTTAGGCCCAATGAAACCCACCGAGCAGCAGCCCTTGGTATATTTTGAGAATGCAGCGGGCCGCCTGCTAGAGGATCCGGCTGGTTTCATTCGGGCCAATTGGAGCGGCAGTACCTACGGCTTGGCCGATGTGCGCGGCTTGTTCACCCACATGATGCTGGGCTTGCAGCGGCGGGGCTGGAGCCGGATCCTAATCAACCAGCTTACCATGCGCCCGTTCACGCATCAGGAGCAGGAATGGATAGCGCAGAAATGGCTGCCGCAGGCCGTAAGTGAGGGCGGCTACCGCCACGGCGCCGTGGTAGTTTCGCCGGAAGTAATGGTGCGTCTGGCTACGGCTTACATCACCACCCAAAGCCAGAGCCTCGCCATCACCTACCGTTCTTTCGAAACCGACGCCGCCGCGCAAGCCTGGCTCTTGCAACAGCCCAGCTCCCCGCTGAAATATTAGCCTGACGAGCCTGGCCCCACGCCCCTAGCTAAATGCGCCAGCAAGCGAGAGGCCGTTCCAACCCCTGCACGTTGCCCCGCTGGAAGCACCAAATGGTATGTGTTGTAGCAATTATTGTAGAGAATAAATTAAATGCTACTTACTTGTGTCATAAGTCGTAGAAGTATTAAAATACGACACAGCGAAGGTGCATCCTGATTTTCCCCAGCTGGCTCTACCTGCCTACCCAAGGAAAGTGCGGGGAGTAGCGTGGCGTTAGTCAGCCTGGTGCTGTTGAAAGCCAGGTAATGATACTGAGACGCGGGTGAGGACGCCAGTGGCAAAAAGATTAAGTCTAGAAGCCGTGGAAGCCGATAGGTTAGGCTGGTAAAGTGCTGCTTGGTGAAGCCAGGCTTGCTTGAACTTGCGGTGGTAGCGCGCCGTACTGCTACCAGCTGGTTCTGCACTAGGCTTCTGCCGGGAGCAGAACCGTAGCCGGGCGGTGCCGCCCGTTGCCCTACCCTTTTCATTTAATGCCGCGTGCTGCTATATGCTCCGCTTCCTGTCGATTACTCTGCTAACCTTGAGCCTAGCCGCTGAGGCTGCCCAGGCCCAAAACCGGCCACCCGTGCAGTCTGTCCGGCGCCACCCTACTGAGCGCGTAAGCCCCGTGCCCGGTGTGACTCTGCCCGCCGGCGTGGGGCAAGACAAGGCCGAACCCGTTCCGGCCCCTACCCAGGTGCTGCCCAATCATCCGCTGCCGCTGCCCTCCGTGCCAAGCGGACAAGTAACCGTAGGCCCCCTCGACTCGGCCCAGGTGCAGCCCGCCCCACGCCGCCGCGCCACGCCTGCCCGCTCGCCGAAGCGCCGCCCCTAACTCTGGGGTGCAACTCCGGGAGTATAGGCAGTGGGTGGGGCTGCCGATAGGGTAGGAGCGCACTAGGGCGCTGGGCGGCGCGTGCGGGTTGGGCCAAGGCCGACAGTATCCTTTGCTTCCTTTATATTAGGCTTCCCTTACACTGCTTTCCCTATTGCCCCTCTCATGAACGAGCAACTTGACGTCATCAATTCGTATTTCGATCTGGTTCAAGCGTTCAACACCGACCCCGCCGCTTACGCCGCCGTGCTGCATCCGGAAGTAGAGCAAACGGAATATCCTAACCTGCTGTACCGCAGCATCCAACGCCGCTCCTTCACGGATATCCTCGACAACCTGCGCGCCGGCCGGGAGCTGCTCCGCGACCCGCAGTTTGAGGTGCAACGCACCCAAGTAACCCCCGACGGTAGCGTACTGGTAGAAGGCCTCTGGCAGGCTACCACCACCAGCGACATTGGCCCCCTCTTGCGCGGGCAGCGCCTGCTTGGGCAGCTATGCCTGATTTTCGAGTTCAAGGACGGGAAGATTTTCCGGCAGCGGCGCTACCCCTGCTACGAACTAGCATAGCCGTTGCGCCACTACCGGCAGCCTGCTCATTCGGCGGCAAGAATAGTTCTGCCGGGGCAATAAGCAGCTTATGTACGTGGCCTCATATTTGCCCGCGCTACTGCGCTGAAACTGGTTGCGCTGGTTTCAGGAGTTGTATTCTTTCTACTCTCTCCCACATGATGAAATCTTTTCTCGCTGCCGCCTTGCTCACCCTAGCGGCTCTGGCCCTTAGCCCTACCTCGGCCCAAGCCCAGGTCTCTATCAACATCGGCCGGCCCGCGCCCCAGTACGTGGTAGTGCATGAGGCCCGGCCCGTAAAGAAGTACAAGGCCCCCAAATACAAGAAAGGCACCGTTCTGCTCGTGCCCGCGGGGCCGGCCTACTACGCCCCCCGAGGCGGCCACGGGCACGGCCACGGCCGAGGCAAGGGGCGCCACTAAGCAGCAGGTGTTATAAGTAAAAAAGGCTTCCACGGGTTGTGGAGGCCTTTTTTATTGATGAACAAGTGGTAAAGCGGGGAGGCAATGAGTCATCAGGCCTTCATCAGCAGGAAGCTGTGGTTAGCCGATAATCTGGCGAGCCAGGGAGGGCAGATCTTTCCCTTGATAAGTGGGCGGCGTGGCTAGGGGGTAGAGGGTTTGGCCCGGGCGGGCGATAAAGCCACTGCGCAGTCCGGCGTCCTGGGCCCCGGCTACGTCCCAGCCGTGGGCGGCTATGAGCAGGGCCTCCGTGGGAGCTACGCCCAGGGTTTGCACGGCCGCTTGGTAGGTATGGAAGTGAGGTTTGTACAGCTCCACCGCCTCCACGCTCAGGCCTTGCTCGAAGTAGTGAATGATGCCGGCGTAGCGTAGTTGCGCATCCAGGGTTAGCTGGGGAGAGTTGGTGAAGGCCACCAGCCGAAAACCAGCATCGAGCAGCATTTGCAGGCCGCGGGGCACGTCGGGGTGGGCGGGCAGCTGGGTGAGCAGACCCACCAGCTCCTTTTTGGTGGTGGGCGAGAGGCGCTTTTCCTCCAGCATGTCGGCCGTCATGTCCAGGGCCGCTTCCGCAATGTGGCCGAAGGGGTGGTAGGTGCCCGTTACGGTATTTACCAGCGAGTAGTGCAGTAGCAGCCCAAACCACTGCTTGAAGGCGTGTTTATTGCCGAAGGCTTTCGGCACGGCCCGCTTGAGCTTGCCCATATCGAGCAAGGTTTCGTTCACGTCGAAGAGCAGCACCTTCGGCAGCGGGCGGTAAATGGACGTATCAGGCATAGAGAGTAGCAGCTAGAGCCGGCACGCGCCGGACTACCCGGTGGTACGCAGCCGCCCCCGCCGCGGCGGTACAGGATGATGGGGTTACGACTATTCCTACCCCACTCAATGCCCCGACCCTCACGCCTCAGCCGCTTCTCGGCGGCCCCGCCGCCCCTATTACCGGGCAAGCGCCCTCAATCAGTCCCACCCGGCCACCTCGCAACGGGCTACCTACCCCAATGGCTTGCCGGCCGAAGCGGCCAAGCGCAACCGCAGGTATTGTTGCAGCCAGATGGGGTACAGGTTATAGCCTATGTTGAGCACCGTCAGCAACCCGGTCCAGCCCCAGTAGCCCCGCGCGGCAGCATACGCACCGGCCCATAGAAAGACCAGCAGCGCCGCCACGTGAAACCGCTCCATGTGGTAGCTGCTGCCCACTAGTGCCGCCACCGACGGGCGGCCCCGTACCCGGCGGTACTGCGGATAGCGCCGCCGGATAAGCGCGTTAACTGCGGCGCCGTGCTGGGCCAGACGGTTAACCCAGGGCACACCTAACCGCCGATAAACGGCCGGCGACTTGCTCAACTGCCAGTACCGAAACCAGGCGCGGGGCACAACATACGCTAGCACACTCACCCCCAGTAGCCCGTACAGCCACGGCCGCGCCATGTGCTGGTAGCAGAACACCGTCAGCGGCCCCCAACTCAGCCCCGACCATACCACCGACGGCACGGCATTATAAAACGCCAGCCGGCCAGCCAGCGGAGCATCAGCGTTTCTGGGAGGTGCCATAGCAGCAAAGTACGCACCAACGCGCAGGTAGTAAAACCAGCCTCAACCACCCCAAGCGCCCGCGCTCCACCAGCTTCTTAGATGTACGAGAAATTCCCTGCACCAACGGCCCCAGCTAGGGCACTAATGGGGTGCGGTTTTACGCACAACATACTTCCATGAAGTTTAACCTACTCTATCGCTAGTCCAGTGTATGTGGCCTAGCGGGCTGGCTATTCTGCCTGCTTCAACGGCACGTTGGCGAAGGTGCCCGTAATAGTAATGTCGCACTTTCGCTTCGGGAAGGTGCTGTAGGCCACTGTTGGGTCGCCAGACCCAGTTAAGGTGGCGGTGTAGGTGCCGCTCAGGAGTTGCCGCTTGGCATCGTAGCTGCTGATGGTGAAGCTACCCGTAACGTGCTGCATGCTGCTGAAGTACAGAATGGTACCGCCGCCCAGGCTTTCGGGTTGGTCGTAATAGTAGCGCACATCCGCATGAAGCGTTTGGTCGCGGAGGGTTTTAAGGGTGTATGTGCCGGTAAGAGCGGCGGCTAGTTTCGTGCGGTCCAGCGCGAAGCCAATGCCCTCGGTACGGGTGATGGGCTCCACGCTTACCGATAAACTCTGGGTAGTCTGCGTGACATTGCCCTTCAGTTGTGGCGCCTGAAAGGTGGTATCCCGGTGTTGGCCGTTGTCCTGAAACACGATGGAGCGGCTATAAGTAACGGTGGGCTCCGGTATAGACTCGGGCGTTTCTTCCCGATCATCTTTATCACAGCCAGCGGTAAAGGCTAGCGTCAGGCTCAGTAATAGCGAGGGAGTAGCGTTGTATTTCATAAGGAATAGAGAAGTGTAAAAATGCTATACAGAAAACTGTGCCAGATTGAGCTGCTGGCTTTGTGACTCCTGCCGGAACAAAAAACGCCGCCCGGATTTATCCAAGCGGCGTGGTTTCGGTTTGCCACGTTGCGGCAGTGTAGGTATAACCTCCACCTCAAGGTTGGTCACGAGTTACGCTTTGCTAAACTAGCGCCAGATGGGTGCTTAAGAAACAGGTCTATGCTGCTACAGGTATAGGATCTGGTGGTGTTTCATCAGTACCCAGTTTGGATGCGACTACTTGTTTAAGGCGATTTTCCCATCCCCTCTTATGCTCAATGCGTGTATAGTCCTTTTCAGGTCTACTTAGTACTTCGGTTCTGCTCAGCTTGCTGAGCTCAGTCCAGTTTTCATACATGACATAGAGTGCGTTACCATAGTCAAGATTTTCAAAGACTGCTAAATCAGGTGCAAAACGAGCCCCAAAGTATTTCCTTACGCCACTTGCTCCTAGTATGATTTCTGGAGTCGGCTTAATACTGAATAGCAAATCGTAACGCTCCTGAATTTGTCTCTTGAGTTCTTCAGTCACCTTGCTGTATTTGCCCAAGATTCTCTCCAAGTCCTTGTCTCGTTCACCGGGAGGGAAAATTTCCCAAGCAACATTCAGCGTTTTGAGGTAATCAGCTACTGTTGCATTTGCAGCAAATACGCTGGCACTAAACACATCTGCACTATATGTTGCCTCCTGCAACACATTTAGATTAAAAAGCAAACTCTCTTCAAAGTCGGGAGCTGTCTTGTCCAATACCTCATCAACTGAAACAGTTATAGTGAACAGTTTCTCGCCGCCTTCATCAGTAGTATCCAGCAACTCAATAGCAACTGCTAGATGCCTAGGGTGCTTGAATTGCTTCTGATAAATGTGTCTTGTTTGATTAAGGGAAAAGCTACCTTTTGACCAATCGCCAAATATGGGCCTCTCACCCATGTAGATGGTCTTGTATACTTTAGGCAGGTCTTTCCTAACTATGGTCTTGCCTGCGGTATTCGCCTTTGCATAGCGCCCAATTGTTGGGTTTGGAACAAAGCTTGGCTCAAATACCAGAGCATTATTCTCAAAACCCAAACTTAGGTTTCTATACCTGCCACGTAGCAAATCTGCCTGGGTGACCTTCAAAACAGTAGCAACAATAACCTCATTTCCAGGAATGGCCGCTATTGTAGCCATAACCTGCTCAGGTATTTTATTTAAGTTCTTTCTCATTACGTTTTCAATGATTTGGATGTAAGCAAAAAGGAGCAGTCATCTTTCGATAACTGCTCCTTCCAGTAAGCCCTAAGACTCCTTTGTGACGCCTTTAAAAGGCTTACTATCGGCCTTCTGGTCCATAAACTGACCGTTGGGGCCTCGCTTAGTCCAAGTGTCATTGCTTGGGTTGTAAACTTGAGTGCGGTCTTTGACGGCACCAATGCGGAAATTCTGACCGGTGTTCCGAGCCATAACTGTTGTTTTGGGGATGTGACCAACAAAAAGAGCTGTTGGACCTATGCTCCATAGTGTAGATGATCCGGTAATGATTACTTTCGCATCCTTCTAAGAAACGTGGCATGGGGTGAAGAGCCCCATGAAACCGCCAAGTTTTACGTTTCTCCATAAAAGCGCCCACTATGAGGGCGCTTTTTGTTTTATGTCGATTGTGTTCCTTCGTGCAACAGACTTTAAAGAGTTATATAAACAAATATAACCTTTGTGCTCAACTATTTAGTACTGAAAACTGCATTTTTTCAAATAAAAAGCCGGTTTCTTATGTGAAACCGGCTTTTTATTTGAAAGCACTATGCTAAAATTATTGTCTTACGAACCGCAGGCCTCGCAAGCGTCTGGGTTATCCAGGGAGCAGGCCATGTCGGAGGCGTTCTGGGCCGATACGTTCAGCGGCTCCAGGGTCTCGGCGGCTTGCTTCTGCACCGTGAACTTGATGGCATCCACGGCGGCTTTGGTGCGCAGGTAGTACATGCCGGTTTTCAGGCCCTTCTTCCAGCTGTGGAAGTGCATGCTGGTGAGCTTGCCGAAGTTCACGTTCAGCACGTGCAGGTTCAGGCTCTGGCTCTGGCAGATGTAGGCGCCCCGGTCGGCCGACATATCAATGATGCGGCGCTGCGAAATCTCCCACACCGTCTTGTACAGGTCCTTGATGTTCTGCGGAATGTTCGGGATGTCCTGTACTGAGCCGTTGGCGGCAATGATGGCGTTCTTCATCTGGTCGTTCCACAAGCCTAGCTTCACCAGGTCCTTGAGCAGGTGCTTGTTCACCACCATGAACTCCCCGCTCAGCACGCGGCGCACATAGATGTTGGAGGTGTAGGGCTCAAACGACTCGTTGTTTCCCAGAATCTGGGCCGTGCTGGCCGTGGGCATGGGGGCTACCAGCAGAGAGTTGCGCACGCCGTGCTCCATTACCTGGGCGCGCAGCGTTTCCCAATCCCAGCGGCCCGACTCCGGCGTTATGCCCCACAGATCGAACTGGAACTGGCCCTTGCTCAGGGGCGAGCCGGGGAAGGTCTCGTAGTGCCCGTCGCGGATGGCCAGGTCCTTGGAGGCCGTCATGGCCGCGAAGTAGATGGTTTCGAAGATGTCCTTGTTCAGGCCGCTGGCTTCGTCGCTCTCGAAGGGCATGCGCAGGGCAATGAACGTATCGGCGAGGCCCTGCACGCCCAGTCCGATGGGGCGGTGGCGGCGGTTGCTGCGTTCGGCTTCGGCTACGGGGTAGTAGTTGATGTCGATGACCTTGTTCAGGTTCATCGTGGCGTGGTAGGTTACCTCATAGAGCTTCTGGTGGTCGAAGATGAGGTTGCCGGCCTCGTCGGGGCGCACGTAGCGGGGTAGGGCCAGGGAGGCCAGGTTGCACACCGCTACCTCGTCCTTGTCGGTGTACTCCATAATCTCGGTGCAGAGGTTGGAGCTCTTGATGGTACCGAGGTTTTTCTGGTTGCTCTTGTTATTGGCGGCGTCCTTGAACAGCATGTAGGGCGTGCCGGTCTCGGTCTGGCTTTCCAGAATGGCAAACCACAGGTCCTGGGCCTTGATGGTTTTGCGGCCGCGGCCTTCACGCTCATACTTCTGGTAGAGGCGCTCAAACTCCTCGCCGTAGCACTCATCGAGGCCGGGGCACTCGTTGGGGCACATCAGGGTCCAGTCGCCGTTGGCTTCCACGCGCTTCATGAACAGGTCGGGCGTCCAGAGGGCGTAGAACAGGTCGCGGGCGCGCATCTCCTCCTTGCCGTGGTTCTTTTTCAGGTCCAGGAAGTCGAAGATGTCGGCGTGCCAGGGCTCCAGGTAAATAGCGAAAGCGCCTTTGCGCTTGCCGCCGCCCTGGTCCACGTAGCGGGCCGTGTCGTTGAACACCTTCAGCATGGGCGTCAGGCCGTTGGAGGTGCCGTTGGTGCCCTTGATGTAGGAACCCGTGGCACGCACGTTGTGCACAGCCAGGCCAATACCGCCGGCGCTCTGCGAAATCAGGGCGCAGTTCTTCAGCGTGTCGTAGATGCCCTCAATGGAGTCATCCTTCATCGTGAGCAGGAAGCAGGAGCTGAGCTGGGGCTTGGGCGTGCCGGCGTTGAAGAGGGTAGGGGTGGCATGCGTAAACCACCGCTCCGACATCAGGTTGTAGGTCTCGATGGCAGCGGCAATGTCCTCCTTGTGAATGCCCACGGCCACGCGCATCAGCATGTGCTGGGGCCGCTCCACCACCCGGCCATCCAAACGCAGCAAATAGCTCCGCTCCAGGGTCTTGAAGCCGAAGTAATCGTAGTTATAGTCCCGGTCGTAGATGATGGCCGAGTCAAGGGTAGCGGCGTGGGCGTGCACGATTTCCCACACGTCCTGGGCAATCAGGGAGGCGTTTTCGCCCGTCTTGGGGTCCTCGTAGGTGTGCAGCCGCTTCATGGTGCTGCTAAACGACTTGCTGGTGACCTTGTGCAGGTTGCTCACGGCAATGCGCGCGGCCAGAATGGCGTAGTCGGGGTGCTTGGTGGTGAGCGAGGCGGCGGTTTCGGCCGCCAGGTTGTCCAGCTCAATCGTGGTTACGCCGTCGTAAATGCCGTCGATAACCTTCTTGGCCACCTCAATCGGGGAGATGAAATTCTGGTTGAGCCCGTAGCAGAGCTTCTCGATGCGGGCCGTTACTTTATCGAATTTCACGGACTCGCGGCGGCCGTCGCGTTTGATTACCAACATAGGCGTAGCAGGTAGATGAGTGTTGGAGTAGGGAAAAGACCGGTGCAGGCCGGCCGAAGCTGTCGAGGTGAAAAGCGGAGCGTTGCCGGGCTAGTAAGCCAGGTCAACGGTTCCGAATATATCCGTCTCGTAATCTCAGGACAAACCTTCTTTTCAGAAGTTTTCCACATAAGCCTAAAACGGTGCTACTCAGGCCGTTTTTCTATGTTTACGCCGGGGTATAAAGCTGGCTAAAATGGTTAGAAATTAGGTTGCGGATTTCGGGGAGAAGTGGTATTGTCGGTGAGGGACGGGGTAGCCTCCAATCACGCACTACCCAATACAAGCACGTCATCCTGACGCAGGAAGGATCTTATCACGCTTGAACAGATTGCACCAGAACAGTTCTAGTATACTTGCTCTGGGCTAGTCGCTCAAGCATGATAAGATTCTTCCTGCGTCAGGATGACGTGCTTATTTTAAGCTATCGATTCAAATTGTTCTCTGTGCTCTACTACGTCTACATCACTACTAACCAGGCCGAAACGTTCTGTACATTGGCGTGACTAATAATTTGTCTGCTCGCATGGCGCAGCATTATGAGAACAGTGGTACCCCGCAAACCTTCGTGGGCCGCTACTATTGCTGCTACCTTGTCTATTTCGGAAAATACCCCAGCAACGCGGCGGCTATTGCCCGCGAGAAAGAACTGAAAGGCTGGCGCCGGGCAAAGAAGGAAGCGCTAATAGCTACTCAGAACCCAAAGTGGGAGTTTCTGGTAGCCGGTTAAGGACTTAGAGGAAGGCCCCCAAAGCACGTCATCCTGAGCGTGCGAAGGATCTTATCACGTTAGCACGAGTCGTTATTACGATTATCGTTCCTACGTGATTAGATCCTTCGCACGCTCAGGATGACGTACTTTGGGGGAGGTTTATGCCAGGCTGATTTGGATCAGCCGGTAATCAACCTACCACTGCCTGGCCTTACCGATTAAAAATCCTCGTCGAGAGAGAAGGCATTGGAAGTCCGCTCGCTCAGCACGCCGGCCTTCTGGTACTCGCCTACCCGCTTCTCGAAGAAGTTGGTTTTGCCCTGCAGCGAAATCATTTCCATGAAGTCGAAGGGGTTGGTAGCGCCGTAAATCTTGCTGTAGCCCAGAGAGTCAAGCAGGCGGTCGGCCACAAACTCAATATACTGGCTCATGAGCTGGGCGTTCATCCCAATCAGGTTCACGGGTAGGGCATCCGTCACGAACTCCTGCTCAATCTGCACGGCGTCCCGGATGATTTCGTGCACCCGCGACTCGGGTAGCTTGTTCTGCAGGTGGTCTTTGTAAAGCAGGCAGGCAAAGTCACAGTGCAGGCCTTCGTCGCGGGAAATCAGCTCGTTGCTGAAGGTCAGGCCGGGCATCAGGCCCCGCTTCTTGAGCCAGAAGATGGAGCAGAACGAGCCGGAGAAGAAGATGCCCTCCACGGCGGCAAAGGCAATCAGGCGCTCGGTGAAGTTCTCGGAGTTAATCCATTTAATGGCCCACTCACCCTTCTTCTTCACGCAGGGCACGGTTTCCAGGGCGTTGAAGAGGTGGTCTTTCTGCTTGGGGTCTTTAATGTAGGTGTCAATCAGCAGGGAGTAGGTTTCCGAGTGAATGTTTTCCATCATCACCTGAAAGCCATAGAAGCAGCGGGCCTCGGCCATCTGCACTTCCTGCATGAAGTTCACGGCCAGGTTTTCGTTTACGATGCCATCGGAGGCGGCGAAGAAGGCCAGTACGTGCGAAATGAAGTGCCGCTCGCCGTCGTTTAGGTTTTCCCAGTCTTTCTGGTCCTGGCCCAAATCAATTTCCTCGGCCGTCCAGAAAGAGGCCTCGGCCTTCTTGTACATCTGCCATACATCATCGTGCTGAATGGGGAAGAGGACGAAGCGGTTGGGGTTCTCGGTGAGCAGAGGTTCCATGGCAACAGGAAGTAGAATGGATAAATGGGTGCCAGACGAGCCGTCTGGGCAAGTGAGGTGCTAACTCCTGCCGCGCCGGTTTGTTTCGGGTAGTACGGGTAGGCGGCTAGCGAGTCAGGATGCCAAAGATAAACCTCACTTCCGGGAAGGAAGGTGGCGTTTAGGCATTTTTTGTATGTTAATTTTTGCGTATGCCACTAAGCTGCTGTCTGTTGCAAAGCCTCTGAAATTCATGGAATAAGGTTCGTACGGAAGGACCGTTGCCAAGAAGTTATCCACATTTGGCTTGTGGACAATTATAGTTATCCACAAAATTCTATTCGCGTACCCGCCAGCGCGTTCCTGCATAAGAGAAGGTAAGGCTGCTATTCTGCGGGGGCAATGAGGTTTAGTGAGTTAGGGTTTGGATTTGTAAAACCATCCTTCTACTTTTGCCTTCCATTTTTCAGAAACCGCGAAGACGCCGATGTACGCAATTGTCAACATAGCCGGGAAGCAGACCAAGGTCGAAGCCAATAAATTTGTATACGCCCACCGTTTGGCTGGCAACGTCGGCGACACTGTGGAGCTGGGCAAAGCCCTGCTGACCGATGATAACGGAACCCTCACCATTGGCGCCCCTGAGCTGGACGTGACCGTAAGCGGCACCATCCTGGCTCACGTGAAGGGCGACAAAGTGTTGGTATTTAAGAAGAAGCGCCGCAAGGGCTACAAGAAGCTGAACGGTCACCGTCAGCAGTTCACCAAAGTAATGATCAACAGCATCGGCTAGTTTACTTGAGCTGTGAGCTGATGGCAATTAGCTGTTAGCTTTCGGTTTGACTGGCTTGCTCTTTTACACAAAAAAGCTAACAGCCACCAGCTAGTAGCTAAAAGCTAAATAATACCATGGCACACAAGAAAGGCGTAGGTAGCTCCAACAACGGCCGCGAATCAGAAGCAAAGCGTCTGGGCGTGAAAATCTTCGGCGGGCAAAGCATCATTGCCGGCAACATCATCGTGCGTCAGCGCGGCACCAAGCACCACCCCGGCCAGAACGTAGGTATCGGTAAAGACCACACCCTGTTCGCTATGATCGACGGTACGGTGCAGTTCCGCAAGGGCCGCAAGGACCGTTCGTTTGTATCGGTACTGCCTGGTGTTGCTGAAGCCGCTGAGGTACACACATCGGCTCCAGCTTCGGCTGAAGCGCACGACAACGCGTAACTTTCGGGATTAACTCGGAATTTTGAGCGAAGGGGACTGTCCGCAAGGGCTGTCCCTTTTTGCATTGTGCTAGCTGCAATCAAGAGCCACCCCAAGGAGTATAGGCTAAACCAACCCTGAGTAAGTTGCAGATTACTACCCCCCCACTAGCAGGGTAAGAACACTACCTGTGCGAGCTTCTCACGCTCAAGTAGGTGCGCCAAGCGGAACAGTACGTTCTATGAGTCCAACCGGCAGAAAACTCCAGGCGTCTAGAATTGCGTGACGGCGGAGTAGTTGAACTAAGAATGCAGCGGCTGTGACTACGGTAGCGTTAACAGGCAATGCCTGTAGTGCAGCTCCGTATAGGTTCAAGAGGCAAATGGCCGCTCCGGTTACAGGTACGGACAAAAAGAAGCGTCCCGGCTGCCGTGGTGGCAACCGGGACGCTGTAGGTAGCGGGGACTGGACTCGAACCAGTGACCTTTGGGTTATGAGCCCAACGAGCTACCAACTGCTCCACCCCGCACTGTTTGGTAATACAAATGTACTAGGGTTTTTCGGATATGCCAGCCCAGGAAGTAGAATTAACCCTAATGCCGCTTCTTATAGTTGATAATCAGGGAGAAAAATTTATTTGGTAAGGCGACGAGTTCCTGTGTAGGTACAGAATTTAGGCATATTCAACACTTCGTAGTAGCTCTACCGTACGGGTATCTGTTTCGTTCTACTTTCTCTTACCCTAATACTATGGCTCTTTTGTCATTACTCCCCTCCCTGCGGTGGGTGGCTCCGGTAGTAGCCGCCAGCGTTGCACTCGCGTCTTGCAATTCCTCCCAAACCTCTGAGTCAACCAATGCCGCCGCCACGGCCACTGACTCGATGAGTACCGCTCCGGCTACCGCCAACCCAGCTACAGCCGGGCCGCAGCCAGTGAAGCCTACGGGGCCGAAACCCGCGTGGGGGCCCACTATTGCGCCAGAAATGCAGGCTGTTATTGAAACGTTGGCTAGCCTCGGTGGAAAGCCTATCGAAACCTTATCGGCCCAGGAAGCCCGGCAGCAGCCTACCCCCGCTGATGCGGTAATGAAGCTGATGCGCGACAACAATATGCCGACGCCGCCCGTTACGGCCGACACGATGAGCCGGATGGTGATGCCGGGAGTGAAAGTGCGCATTTATACCCCCCGCAATGCCAGCGGTACATTGCCGGTGGTGGTGTACTACCACGGCGGCGGCTGGGTAATTGCCAACCTCGATACTTACGATGCTTCCGTGCGGGGTCTCGTGGAAAAAACTGGCGCCATCTTCGTATCAGTAGCGTATCGGCAAGGGCCGGAGCATAAGTATCCCACTGCCCACAACGATTCCTTTGCGGCCTACCAGTGGGTGCTGAAAAATGCTGCCTCTTTCAAAGGCGACCCACAGAAGGTGGCCGTAGTGGGCGAAAGCGCCGGTGGCAACCTGGCCGCGACCGTGAGTATGATGGCTCGCGACAAGAAAGTAATGCTGCCCAAGCATGAAGTGCTGGTGTACCCCATTGCTGGCTACGACCTAAACACGCCTTCTTACCAGAAATATGCCCAGGCTAAGCCGCTGAACAAGCCCATGATGGCGTGGTTCTTTGAGAACTACCTGCGCGGAGCCGCCGACGGCAAGAGCCCCATGATTTCGCTGGTGAATGCTAATTTGAAGGGTCTGCCACCTACCACCATTATTACAGCCGAAATCGACCCGCTGATGAGCGATGGTAGCATGCTGGCTGATAAGATGAAGGCGGCGGGCGTACCCACTAAATACCAGAACTACGATGGCGTGACCCACGAGTTCTTTGGAATGGCTGCCGTAGTGCCCCAAGCGGGCCAGGCCCAGGATATGGCCGCCGCGGAACTAAAGAAAGCTCTGCAATAGGCAGGTAGCTTTAGAAATAAAAAGGCCCTTCGCTGCACGTAGTGAAGGGCCTTTTTATTTCATATAAATTTAGATCGGGCTCCACACGTTACTTGCTAAAGACCCCCCAATTTATTCTGCTCTAATTGATAAAGAGCTTGAATTGTTATAGTTAGCAGCTTAGAAACGACTGGTAATGCCGAAATGGATCTTGCCAGAGTTTAGGGCGAAGCGCTGCTGCCGGTCGCGGCCGAGGGCGTATACGAACTGAAACTGGCCGGCCCCTGTGCGGAAGCTCAGGCCGGCCCCAAGGCCCGTGGGCGTATCGTGGGGTAGGCGGGTAGCGGGTAAGTCGCGGCGCAGGTAGGCTTGGTCCACGAACAGAAACACGTAGGCATCGGGGCCGGTGAATTGGCGGAACTCGGCGGTACCCACCGCGTACTGACTGGCGTAATAGTTCAGCTCGTTGAAGCCCCGCAAGGTTGCCAGCCCGCCCAGCCTGAATAAGTCGTTGAGGAACAGGCGCTGGTTGACGAGGGCCTCACCCCGCAGGCGGGTCAGCAGCACGCCGCCCTGCCCCACCCGGAAGTATCGCTCAACCCGCAGGCCGAGGCTTACCTGAGTGGAGCGCAGGGCCAACCCCGCATACAGGGCCTCATTAACATCAGGATTTTTGCTGATGCGCTTGGTACCGATGGAGGCCTGTCCGCTGGCTAGCAACCCGCGCCGCGGGAAATAAGGGTCGTCGAGGGTATTCCAGGAGTAGTCGAGGCCGTAAGAGGTGAAGCGGGAATCGATGTTTTCGGGTAATACCGTGGCCCGTTTGAGGGTAGTGTCAATCAGGCGGGAGCTACGCCACTCCACGAAAAAGGCGAGGCGGCCGGCCTGGGCCATGGGGTATACCAGCTGTAGGCGCGGCCGGGCCGTCAGGAACAAGTCGTTCTGCTTAAGTAAGTTAAACGAGCCGTTTAGCTCCAGAGGCGTGCCGAAGAAAGCAGGATGCACGTACTGCGCATCCAGCAGCTGGGAGCTGGCATCGAGCTTGCGCCACTGCACGCCTACCCCCTTACCGCCCCCGCCAATGTTGCGCAGGTTAATGGTTACGTCGCCGGTAACCTGGATGCGCTTCTGACCAATGCCGGGGTTGGGGTTCGGCAATACTCCCACAATGGCGTCAAATTGGTTGGCAGTCCGGTCTTCGAGCAGGAAAAAGACCCGCGCCCGCCCGCGGGCAAACCGCACCTCGGGCTCGGCTTTCAGGCGCAGATAGGACAGCTGGCGTAGGCGGCGGGCGGCCTCCTGGATGCGCTGCTGGCTGAAAGGCTGGTTGGGCTCAATCTGCAGGTATTTGGTTAGGAAGCGGGCGCGGGTTTTGTTTTTGCCCACAATCTGCAGGGAGTCGAACACGATGGCAGGGCCGCGCCGCAGCACTACCCGGCCTTCCACATCAGCGCCCCGCAGGGCCACCGAGTCGAGGCCGATGGTGGCAAAGGGGTAGCCCTGGTTTTCCGCCTCGTGCAGTACGTTTTCCTGAAGTTTGGCCCACTCCTGAGGCCGTAGCGGTTGCTCGTAAAATAGCTTCTCGCGGTAGCCGGCTCGGGTCAGGAGTCCGTCGCCGAGGTTGCCGTTGCGCAGGCGGGCCCAGCGGAATTTCTCGCCCACGTACAGCTGCACGCGCAGCGTATCGTGGTGCCAGCGCAGTTCATCGGCCGAGGCCGTCAGGTAGGAGTTGGCCTGCAGGGCTAGCACCAGGGTGCGCACCTCGCGCAGGGCGGCCAGCGAATCGGGAAGGGCGGAGCGGTAGCGGTAGGGGCGCACCACGGGGCGGTCGGCGGCTTCTACTGCCAGTTGCAGCACCACGGGCCGGGCCGGGCGGAGCGGGGCCGGGGTAGCGCGCCGGCCAGAATCGGGGAGCAGGGCCGGCGGCGCGGCTTGCAGAGGGGGCGCGGCCGGATTGAGCGGGGCCGTCTGCTGAGCCCACGCAGCCGCACCCGACCCGAGAGCCAGCAGTAGCAGCCAGAAAACCAAGACGCGGGCGTACATTTGCAGTCAGAAACGCGAAACGCCGCGTTTAATTTCCCGAAAGTACGGTAGCCCCGGGGTTAGTTCCGAAGGCTCCCATTTCCCACGGGTTTTCAGCGGCTTTCTGCTTTGCGCCACTATTGAGTCAGCCTATTGGGGTAGCAGCCTAGGTAGCATACGGCAAAGGCTGCCGCGCCGGAATGGAACGCGCGCCGGCTGGCATCCTGTTTTCACCTCACCGCCCTCTTCCTCGGCCTGCCCGGCACTACCGTTAAGGGTAGGGAGGTAGCCGCCGCTGGTGGGTTTCGTTTCTCATTCATGTCTGGTCTGTACCTTCATATACCGTTCTGCAAGCAAGCCTGCCACTACTGCGACTTCCATTTCAGTACGTCCATGGCCCTGAAAAGCCGCTTGGTGGAAGCCCTGACGCGGGAGCTGGCGTTGCGGCAGGACTACCTCGGGCCGGCGGCCGAACTCACAACTATTTACTTTGGTGGCGGTACTCCTTCTCTGCTGACGGCGGCTGAGCTAGACACGATTTTCGGGGCTATTCACCAGCATTTCCGGGTGGCTTCCGATGCGGAAATTACCCTGGAGGCCAACCCCGACGACCTGACCCTGGCCAAGGTGCGGGAGTTGGCGGCCTCCCCCGTGAACCGCCTGAGCATTGGCCTGCAAAGCTTCCACGAGCCCCACCTGCGCCTCATGAACCGGGCTCATTCGGCCCAGGAGTCGAGGGCGGGCGTGCTGCGGGCCCAGGATGCGGGCTTCGAAAACATTTCCGTGGATTTGATTTACGGGGTGCCCGCGCCTACCCATGCGCTGTGGGAAGCGGATATGGCGGCGGCCTTTGCCCTGAACGTGCCCCATCTGTCTTGCTACGCCCTTACCATTGAGCCCGATACGGTGTTCGGGCGGCAGTTGAAGAAGGGCAAGTTCGCGGCCCCCCCTGATGAGTTCGTGGCCCGGCAATTTGAAATGCTGCTTCTGGAAATGGCGCGCTATGGCTACCAACAGTACGAAATCAGCAACTTCTGCCGGCCCGGCCGCGAGTCGCGCCACAACTCGGCCTACTGGCGCGGGGTGCCCTACCTGGGGCTGGGCCCGAGCGCCCACTCCTTCAACGGCTACAGCCGGCAGTACACGGTAGCTAATAATCCGCAGTACGTGGCGGCGGTGCTGGAACGAGGGGAGGTGCCCGCCACCGTAGAAACGCTCAGCCCCCAGGACCGCGCCAACGAGTACCTGATGACCAGCCTGCGCACAGCCCGGGGCTGCGACCTAGGCCACCTGCGCGACGACCTTGGCGTGGATGTGCTAACCCAACGCGCCGGCTACTTGCAGGAGTTGCAGGTCACTGGCCTCGCCACCCTAACCGGCACCGTACTGCGCCTGACCGATGCTGGTAAGCTCCTAGCCGACCACATTACCCTGGAGCTATTTCAGGGGTAGGGCTGCCCCGGGTCGCATGAGGAAAGTGAGGAAGTAGCCGCGCCAGTGATACACTCCGGCCGGAAATCTGCTAATTTCCCGGCCTGCCCACTCTTTTTACAGTGACTGGTTTGCCGCCGTCCGCTGCAGCCGCGGTGCTGTTTGCTGCCGGGCCGGCGGCTGCCTTTGCTTAACTTCGTGATTATGAGAAGACTGATTGATGCCCTGGCCGACGACACGGATTTTTTTATCGAACAGGTGCAGATAACAGCCATTGTGTTCGATAACTCCGACGACGTTACTATCTGGGCTACCACTTACTTCGACCAGGAATCCCACTTTTTCCATTTGGGCCTGCCTTTCCAGCAGCTCGACCTGTTGCTGCGCCTAGCTGGCGCCCGGGCCGAGGCCTTGCAGGAAGACGTAGCCGATGCCCTGGCTACCGTGCACGAGTGGCCCTGCCTGCTGGAATACACCACCGACGCCGACCCGCCCGTGCCCCTGCCCAACGTGGCCCTGAAGCTCTCCTGCACCTACCCCGCCGATGAGCCCTACGAGGAGGGCGAGGAAGGCGAAGAGGAAGAAACCTTCGACATCAGCATGGACGCCGAGAGTGAGGAAGCCGCCGAATACGAAGCCGGTCAGCCCCACAACATCTTTTACCTGGAAGGCGTGTTCCTGCGCGTGGAGCCGTAAAGGTGAAATAGTGAACTGGTGAGATGGTGAGTTTACCGTTTTATCTGCCCATACACGCGCCTTCTGAACGGCAAACTCACCATCTCACCATCTCACCATCCCACCACTCCCCATATGTTCTACCTTTTGCCCGGGCTGGGGGCCGATGAGCGGGTGTTCCGGAATCTGCTACCGCTCTTGCACGGGCCGGCGCAGGTGCTGCTCTGGCCCACGCCGGAACCCGACGAAACCCTACCCCACTACGCGGCCCGCATGGCGGCCCGTATTCCGCTGGAAGCGGAGGGGCTGTTGGTGGGAGTTTCCTTTGGTGGGGTAGTAGGTCTAGAAATCAACCGATTGCGGCCCCGGTTGCGTACCGTGCTGATCAGCAGCATTCCCGATGCTAGCTGCCTGCCCCCGCTGCTGCGCCTAATTCGGGCAACGCGGGTGTACCGGCTGTTTCCGCCGCAGTGGCTGAAGCTGTTTCCACGGGCCGGACAGTGGTATTTTGGCGTGAGAAATGGAGAAGAGTACCGCCTGTTCAAGCAAATTCTGCGCGACATGGAGCCCGTGTACACCCGCTGGGCCATTCACCGCCTCCTGCACTGGGACAGTACCCACGTTGGGCGCAGCGTCCAAATCCTGGGCACTCACGACCGGGTGTTTCCGCCCGGCCCTACCCCCGTGGAGTACCTGATTCGCGGCGGCGGACACTTCATGGTGCTTAGTCACGCCGAAGAAATCAGCCGCATCCTGAACCGGTTGCTGGAGGAAAACAGGGGAGCAAGTGTGCCCGTCGGCTGAGTTTCGCCCATTTCACTTGGCCCGCTGACGGTAGCTGAAAGCAGCCTCCCGCTGTCATGCCGAGTGCAGCAAGGAACCTGAGCCAAGCAGGTCGAATGATTCCCTAGATGCCTCGCTACACTCGGAACGACAGCGGGAGGTGGCCGGCTCTTGCCTGCATTTCTGTTCACTTTATTACGTTCCTTCATGCTAGCCACCTATTCTTACCAGGGCCGCTCGTTCGCCTTCGATCCGGCCGCGCCCCTGGATATTTCCCTGCCGCTGGCTCCGGGGGAGCAGCAGGTAAACTGCTTCTGGGCCGAGCCGGTAGCGTTTGATGTAATTCGGGTTGGGAATTTCGTGGGCAGCGTGGCCGAAGGAGGCAGCACCAACTACAAGCGGGTGCACCTCACGCCCCACGGCAACGGCACGCACACGGAGTGCTACGGCCATATTTCCCCTGACCCCCGCGCCACGCTGAACCGTTGCCTGCGCCGCTTTCTGTTCGTAGCCCGGCTAGTATCGGTGCAGCCCCGCCCCCAGGCCAACGGCGACGAGGTAGTGCTGCTGGAAGATGTGCGCCGGGAGCTGGAGGGCGGGCCCGATGCCGCTGTACGTCCCGAAGCCCTGATTCTGCGCACCCTGCCCAACCACAAAAGCAAGCGTACCCGCCACTACTCTGGCACCAACCCCACTTACCTGGAGCCCGCCCTGGCTCACTACCTGGCCGGACACCACATCGAGCACCTGCTCCTAGATTTGCCCAGCGTGGACCGGGAAGAAGACGGCGGACAACTTCTGGCCCACCACGCCTTTTGGCAGTACCCCCACGCCACGCGCCAGGCAGCCACCATCACAGAACTGATTTTTGTGCCCGACGAGCTGGAAGACGGACTGTATCTGTTGAATCTGCAAGTCACGAGCTTGGAGCTAGATGCCAGCCCCAGCAAACCCATTCTCTACGCCCTGCGCTAGGGTAGATGGGCAGTGAAAGAACAGTAACAGCTTTTGATTCCAAGAAGGCCGTCATGCAGAGCGCAGCGAAGTATCTGGCGTGCTCAGGTTGCTAGGCTACCCCAACGATTCGAGCGAGATGCTTTGCTGCGCTCTGCATGACGGCCTTTCAATGTACTCGTTCGTCTATACAGCCTACCCTAGCTATTTACAAGCACTTCATAAACGTAAAACGGCTCCTGCTGAGGTAGCAGGAGCCGTTTTACGTTTTGAACAACAAAGGTTAGTTCAGCCACACGGTTAGCAGCATTTCAAAGCGGTGCGGGCCGTAGGCGTTGTAATAAGGAGCTTCGCCCTCAAAGCCGAGCACGTGCACCAGCGGTATGCCTTCCGTACGCGAGTCAACTACGCGCACGGGGTAGAGGCGGCCTTCTTCGGGCCAGTCGCCAACGTGGTTGTAGGGGCGTTGGCCGGCATCAATGCAGCGGGCGTAATCAATGAAGGGCGCGTGACGCGTGGCTTCCGCCAGCGTTAGGTTGGCAACTTCGTACTTAGGCATAGATAAGTCAGTCTACGAAAAAACGGCCCCTAGGCAGCGTCAATTACGGGGTAACTGCCTGGGCTATTTAATGATAAGAGCTGCAACAACCAGCTCATGTGCCCTCAAAGGTACGGGCTCCGAGCGAGTTCCGCTACCAGTGTGGGGTTGTCTATCCAACGCCTACCACCCGCGGATTGTTCTGTGACGGGGCTGAAATACGGCGCCGGGCCGCAGAACCTTGCCATCATCCAAAAAGCTCTTTGATGAACTCAAAAAAGCAGGAGCAGACCCGGGGATTAGGCGATGAAAAACCGCTCCAAAAAAAGAAACGGTTCTGACTTTTTTAAGTTTGGGAGCTATTGTTCAGGTTATTAGCGTACAGAAACAGCTTCGATGAGAAGCGGGTAGCAAGCAGCTTGATTTTTGTCGGCAAGTCTGCTGTATGAGCTATCGGAGCCTACGATTCTACTACTGGTTCAAGGGCGCTAACTCCCGCCACGATGGTGGCCGTGTACGTTTCCAGGGGTAGGCCCAACTGCTGTTGATAAGCGGCGGTTTGGTGGGCAATGAACTGCTCTACCTGGTCCGGGGCTACCAGGTTGATGGTGCAGCCGCCGAAGCCACCGCCCATCATGCGGGCCCCGAACACGCCCGGCGCCTGCTGGGCCGCGGCCACCAGCACGTCCAGCTCGCGGCAGCTTACCTGGTAATCGTCGCGCAGCCCGGCGTGAGAGGCGTACATTTGCTGGCCGAAGGCGCGCAGGTCGCCGGCCAGTAAGTGCTGGCAGGCTGCTTCTACCCGTAGGTTTTCATCTACTACGTAGCGGCAGCGCCGGTACACCACGTCGCCCAACGCAGCCCGGTGGGTTTGCACGTGCGCTAGCGTGGCATCGCGCAGGCTCTGCAGCTGGGGGTAGTGCTCCCGCAGTACGGCCACGCCCTGCTCGCACTCCTGGCGGCGGGTGTTGTACTCGGAGCTGGCCAACGAGTGCTTCACGCCGGAGTTGCAGAGCACAACCTGGGCCGCGCGGGTGTCGAAGGGGAAGTATTCGTAGTCCAGGGAGCGGCAGTCCAGGCGCACTACCTGCCCGTCTTGGCCGAACAAGCTAGCAAACTGGTCCATCAGCCCACACTGCACCAGGGCAAATTCGTGCTCGGCTTTCTGGGCCATGTGCGCCAGCGTCATCCGGTCCAGGTGGGTGTGCAGCAGCGTGTTCAGGGCAAAGGCCAGCCCGCACTCCACCGCCGCCGACGAGGACATGCCCGCCCCCATCGGAATAGTGCCCCCAAATACGCAGTCAAAGCCGGGCACATCAACGCCCCGCTTCTGAAATTGTGCCACTACGCCTAGCAGGTAGTTGGCCCAGGGCGTATTGCTGCGCTGCACGTTGGCCGCCGCCACCGAAAACGTCTTCTGCAAATCGTGGGCTACCAGCCGGATGGTATCAGTCTGGTTGAGCCCCACGGCAAAGCAAATTTCCTTGTCAACGGCCGCCGGCAGCACGTAGCCCGCGTTGTAGTCGGTGTGCTCCCCAATCAGGTTTACCCGACCAGGCGCGCGCACCAGCAGCGGCTCGTGCTGAAAATTTTGACGGAAAGAAGCGGCAATGGCGGAGGCTAAGAGCATGACGAAGAACAGCTTAAGTAGAAGTTCGGAGAAACATAGGCGTCGGCTGCCGGCAACGTGGCGGCGCGACGTAGGGTAGTGGTACGAGAGATAGTCAACTTTCGCTGTTCCGTAGGGCGCCTCGGCTGTACCCACCAAAACGCAAACCTTCGCTGGCCTAGAGCTTAAACTGAAAACTCACTTTCACCCCGAAGGTGCGGGCCCCAGGCGAGTTGCGGTAGGTGAGGCGATGCAGAAAATCAACCCGAGCAACCTTGAAGATATTCTCGACCCCGTAGCCCACCTCCGCGTAGGGCAGGCGACCCAGGGGCCGGAAGGAGGGCAGGGGGCCGCCGTTCACGGGGTCTTCCTGGGGGATGATGCGCCGGTTAGCCTCCCGGACGCTACCCCATAGTACGTTGCCGGTGGCTACCAACCGCCAGTTCAGCTGCTTTACGGCCGGAATGGAGTTGAGCAGAAATCCTTCGAAATGGTTCTCGGCCCGGAAGGATACGTACTGGTCGCTCACGAACTCGAAGTAGCGCATCAGGTTAAAAGCCCCCGCGTTATAGAACGGCGACTGGTTGCCCAAGTGGGTTTTGAGCACCGGATACGGCACCGTGCTAGGGATGTAGCCCGCATCGAGGCGGTAATCAGTGCGGCCCAGCTGGCCCAGCCGGATGCTCTGGTCGACGAGCAGGTTGAGCTTGTGGTAGCGAAAGTCGGAGCCCAGCACTTTGTCAACACCCAGGGTATAGCGCACCGTAAACACCGGCCACCGTTTGAGCCCGATGGCCGTGCGGCGGTTCTGGTTGTTTTCCACCAGCACCTCGTCGCGGGCGTAGCGCGACTCCAGCACAATCTCCGACAGGTCGAAGTGGTCGTTGGTGGGGGCGCCGGGCCGGGGCTCCTGGGTGTAGTAGGCAAACGGATACAGGGGCCGGAACTGCTGGTGGCGCAGCAGCACGCGCTGGGTAAAGCCCCGGAACAGGTCTGATTGCAGGGCTACCGTGGTCAGGTCGCGGCGCAGCGGCCGGCTGCTGCTGATGTCGCCCAGGCGGGCCGAAGCCTCAAACAGCGGATTTTCCAGGGCGTAGTCGTTGTCGAGCAGGGCTACCTGGTCCAGGTCCTGGCGATGCTCAAAGTTGGCTACCGTCCAGTGGCGGCGGTCCAGTACCCGCTGCACCCGCAGGCCATACTTGAAGCGCCCGTCGCGGGTGCCGTAGGCCAGGTAGGTGCGCAGCAGCCAGTCGCGGCTCAGCTCCGGCGTCGTCCGGAATCCTACCCGGAAGCGGTGCCCTTCAATGCTGTTAAAGCTGTACGCCGTCAGAATTGGCCCTAAGTCTACCTTGCCTGCCCGGTAGTACCCATTCACGGCCACATCCGCCACTTCCAGCAGGGAACGAACCGCCGGCAGCTGGCGCACGGAGTCCAGCACCTGCAGGGTGGCAGCTTCCTCCCGGCTCAGCGAGTCGGGCCGGTTCTGCTCGAAAAAGTTTTTGGGCACATCGAAGGCCGAAGCCAGGGTTTCCAGGGGCCGGTCGTAGAAGGGTAAGGGCTTGGGCTGATTCACCACAAAGCCGGAGTTGACCGTGACAAAGCGGGCCACTACCCCAGTGCTGCCCTTGGTCGGCTTAATGCCGATAACTACGCGGGTGCGGCGGGGCAGCTCCGGACCCCCGGCGGGGGTAGGCGTCATTTCCTGGTACACCCGCACCTGCTCCACAAAGTTTAGGTTGGCTTCGGGGCTAACGGCCAGGTCCAGTTGGCGCAGGGCGTAGGTGGAGGAGCTGATCCAGATGGTACCGGTAAACGCCAGGTCTTGGGGGCGGCGGGGCACTACCCCAATCTTGTAGCAGAAGTCCTGGCCCACCATCACCGAGTCCTGCAGCTCATACTCGTAGGTGAACTTCCAGCCATCGGCAATAGGCGAAATAAAGTCCTTGCCTAGGAGCTGCTGCCAGTTGCGGTAAAAATCCCAGTCCTGAAACGAGGAGCCCATAATCTGCGATACCACCGAGCCCTCGCGCGGGGCCGCGCCCCGCATTTGGGTCTGGCGAATTTCCTCGCGCCTCCGCAGGGGTTCGTTGTTCTGGTAAAAGCGCGACAACACCTCGGAGGCGAAGATGGGCACCACCGGCTTGCCGTTAGCATCCCGAGCCACGCCCAGGCTGTCGGCTACCTGGGTCATCTGGCGCAGCAGCTTACGGCGGCTGAGCTGGCTGGGCAGGTTATTGAGCGCTACTTCGGTGCGATTGTAGCTTTCGAATTCGAAAGAACGAAGGAAACGCTTGTCGTTCTGAGGTTTATGCTGCTGCACCCGGCGCAGAATAGCGTAGGCCGGATTTTCCCGGGGCCGCACCACTACCTCACCCAACGACACGCTACCGTTACCCAAACTGAAGTTGATGGTCTGGTGGTCGGGGCTGGCGGCCACCTTTTTTTTCTGGGGCGCAAAGCCAATGGCGGAGGCTATCAGCGTGTCGACTGGCCCGGTTAAGGTGAGCTGGTAGCGGCCGTTGTCATCGGCGGTAGCGCCCTGGCTGGTGCCCCGCACAAACACCGAGGCAAACGGCACGGGCTGGCCCGTAGCCGCCTCCGTGACCCGCCCGCTGAATACCACCCGCTGGGCCCAGGCCACCGGTGCCCCCGCCAGAAGCAGGAGCAGACAGAGCAGCGAAGACACGACTTTCATACAATACACTATATACGGGCAGTTGGACGCAGGTTCGGTAACAAGATACTGGTTAGCCGCTCAGCAAAAGCCAGTCGCCCCAGAAACTTACCCAACCAGTGCCCCGGCTACCCCCAAACAGAAGGGCACCTAGCTATAAGCCAGATGCCCGCAGTGCTAGTTCAGGAAGAATGAAAAAAGAGCAGAGCGGCCCCGGTGGGCTACCCCTGCTACTTCGGACATTCTTCCCGGGTCAGGGTTTCATTGATGCTGATGGCGGCGGCGCTACCCTCCGCGGCAGCCAGAATAGCTTGTTGCGTGCCCGGGGTAGTGTCGCCGGCTGCATAGAGGCCCCGCACGGTGGTTTGCTGCTTTTTATCCACCCAAATGGCGCCTTTACTCGTGAGCCGGCAGCCGATTTTTTCGGCCAGCGGGGTGCGTTGGTGCTGGTGAGCATGCACGAACACGGCCGCCCGCGCCAGCTTCTCCCCCGACGCAAACACAATGTGCTGCAACTCTCCCGTAGGCGTGCCTTCCAGCCGCACGACGGGCTCCTCGCGCACCTGAATTTTCTGCTGGCGCAGGCGGCGGCGGGCGTTTTCCGTCAAGAACCCCGGCCCGTCGATGCAGGCCACCACGTCCTTGCTCCAGCGGCTGACCAGCAACGCCAAGCCGGTTACCATTTTGGCCCGGCCGTACACGGCTAGGGGCTGGTCGCGCACTTCCCAGCCGTGGCAGTAGGGGCAGTGTAGCACGCCCCGGCCCCATAACTCACGCATACCGTCGATGGGTGGCAGTTCGTCCTCCACGCCGGTAGCCAGCAGCACCTTGCGCGCCGTCAGGGTAGACTTGCGCCCGGTTGGGCCTTCCAGGGTCAACTCAAACACGTGTTCCAGGGCCACTATTTCCACCACGCGTGCCTCCCTGATTTCTACTGAGTTGTAAGGGGTCAACTGCTCTCGTCCCAGCCCAAGCAGGTCAGCGGGCAGGGTACCGTCGCGGGTGAAGAAGCCCTGGACGGCGGGCGAAGGAGCATTGCGCGGGGCACCCCCATCCAGCACGACTACCTTACGCAGGCAGCGGCCCAGCACCAAAGCGGCGCTGAGACCCGCGCTGCCCGCCCCCACAATAGCAACGTCGACGTCAGTAAGCGGTTGGGCAAGGGGGCGGTGGCGGGCAGGACGAGGGGTCGGCATAGTTAACTGGGTTTTCCGTCTGCCTATACCAATAATTCCCATCAGAAGTTAGGTTGAGCCTACTACTGCTACCTCACCAATAAGCAAAAAGCCGCTTCCCAACAGGGAAGCGGCTTTTCATGGTTGTAAGGCGAAGCTAGATTACTCTTTCACTAAGCGCTTGGTGAAGCTCTGGCCGTTGCCTTTAATGGTAATAAAGTAGCTACCCTGGGGCAGGCCGTGGAGGTTAATAACCTCCGTAGTGCCACCTTGCTGGGAAAGCGTCCGTACCGTGCGGCCCGCCAAGTCGGTTACGATTACCTGATAAGTGCCCGCAGCCAACGTAGACAGGTTCAGGCGGGTAGGCGTAGCGGCCGAAGTTGGGTTCGGGAACACTGTTACTTCCGTGATAGCGCCAAAGCGAACCAGTTGTACTGCCGTGAGCGAGGCGGTACCATCGGTATCCACCTGACGCAGGCGGTAGTACACCGTGCCCTGGGCTTTGTTGCCTGCCTTGGCATCCACGAAGCTATAGGTGTGCGCCGTGGGGGTAGTGCCGTGGCCTTTGACCGTGCCAATGGCCTCAAAGTTGGTACCATCGAAGCTACGCTCCACCGTGAAGTGGTCGTTGTTCAACTCCTGAGCCGTAGCCCAGGTCAGCTTAGCATCTTGGCCAGCCGCTTGGGCTGTGAAGCTTACCAGTGTTACGGGCAAGGGGTATTGCTTAATAACAATGTTAACTATTTGCGTGGTCAAGCCGCCGGTAGCATCCGCCGTTCTTACCTCCACCGGATAGGTACCGCTGCGCAACAAGAGTCGATTGGTCACGGTAAACTGGCCAGTGCTGCTGTTCAGGCCCACCCCTGCGGGCAACGTAGAGTTATTCAGGACGGCATTGGAAATAGGGCCATCAACGTCAGTTACATTGGCGAGGGCATAGCCATCCGAGTAAGTTCCGCTCGGTTCGGGAGTGGTAGCATATACCGATTCTGTTTCGAACAGAGTAACACCTACGTTAAGAGTCGATTTGCCACCGGTTGCGTCTAATGTATTTACCGTGAAGGAGTAGTTGCCAAGTGTTAAAGCGCTAGTATTGCTAACCATGAATTGGCCAGTAGTAGAATTCAGCGTGGTGCCTGCGGGCAAACTGCCGGAGGAAAGCGCCGCCGATGTGAGGGCTCCATCTTGGTCTGTTACTGTCGCCAGAGAACTGTTAGCAGTCAAAGCATCTACGTTGTAGGCTTGCACGTTCGAATAAGCGGCCTCTATGTCATCCCTAACCGTAATAGTTACGGGAACATTAGTTGAACTACCTCCAACTGCGTCGGTGGTAGTTACGGTATATGTGTAGGTGCCAGCGAAAGGAACGGAGGTAGAAGTAGTGGTAAACTGACCAGTGGTAGTATTGAAATTCATGCCGGTCCCCAATGTGCCCGTTACACGGGCGGCACTGGTAATGGCTGCATCGGGGTCAGTTACCGTAGCCAGCGTAGCACCGGCAGTAAGTGCATCTCGATTGTAAACGTTGTTGGTAGAGTAAACAGCGACAGCATCAGTACCTATAATCTTAATGGTCACAGGGATGCTGTTGGTAGTGCCGCTACCGTTAGCAGCGCCCGAAGTAGTAACCGTAAAAGTATAAGTGCCAGCTGCTGGCGGCGAGTTCTTATTGTCGTTTAGGGCTACGAAGCTTCCAGCTGGGAAAGTAATCTGATTGCTGCCGTTTCCGACAGTAGTTGTGGTTGAGTAAAATACTAGTCCGGCTGGCAAAGCGCCCGTTAGCGTAGCGTTAGTAATTGTACCATCAGGGTCAGTAACGGATGCTAATATCTGGTTATTGGTTACGGCACCGCGCTGATACGTATTGGGTGAGGAGTACACTGCCGGCCGGTCGCCCACCGTAATGGTATAGTTAGCTAAGGCACTAACACCACCGAACCCGTCGGCAGCCGTATAGCGCAAAGTTCCTGAGTTACCAGTTGCCGCTCCCGTAGCTACTGCTTTAAATTCCAGGCTGGCTGCTTCTGCGCCATTCAGCGTCACGTTGTCAGTGCCACTTAGGTTCGTGCGAATACCATCCCGTACAAACGATACGGTTCCGAAACCGATATTAGCAATGCTGGATCCGTCAATTGTATAGGTGAGGGCATCATTATCCGGGTCAGTGCCAGTTAGGGCTGGCAGAGCAGTAAATACGGCCGAATTGCGGGTTACTGTAGCCGATTTGGCTTGGGCTGTAGGTGCTTGATTTGTAGTTGTGGTTACCCGGGCCGCTAGCAGAGAGCCGTTGTTATCCGATGGGTCCGAATCGTCCGTATCAATGGTGCTGCTTGCTGTGCCTGCTATAGTAGTAGAAGGCATATTGAACCGAATAGTGGAGGTGCTGATAGCGCCTACGGCCAAATTAGGAATTGTAGCCAGCGTGAGCAGGCCTGTAGTATTATCGTAGCTGCTGCCAGCTGGAAACACGGGGTTTTGCGAGTTTAGGCCTGCGCTCAGTTGCACCTGTGGGCGCACCCCAGTGGCGGCGTAGTCGCCGGAGGCAGTAGTAGTTACCGTATAAGTTACCTGGGAGCCCGGAAGAGCCCGGGCCGGCCCGCTGAGGGTAGTAGCAACGTTAGCCTGTGTGCACCAAGTAATATAATCAATACCAATGTATTGAATTCCTGGATCCGCAATTGCAAAGCGGTTCTCATAGGTAATAACGAAGCGAGTGATGGGTTTGTTGAAAGTAACGGTGACGGTACCATTCTGCTCAACATCTGGGTTTTGCCGAGCGCCCAGAATCGTATTATTGGTCCGGGAAGTGTAATCAGGGTTGTTTAGCAGCACAGTAGCATCCGCCGTAGCGTTCATGTTTAACAGAACACCGTTGGCTTGATATGCGTCGAAGGTTACCGCGTCAATAAAGTCTGTGGTATTGCGGTCAACATCATTCAGGCGAATGGAGAGGTTATTTACTGGCCGGTTGAAATAGTACGTAATCTGGGTGGTGGTATTGCTCTGGGTCGTATAGTTCGTAGACCAGAACAACTGCTGCCCCGCGCCGCCTACGTTATTGGCTGCTCCAACAGCCAACGTAGTTTCCGCTCCGCCAGTCGGCTCCACGTAAGTGCCGGCCGTGCTGATAGTAGTGTTGTTAGGTGCTCCCCCAATAATTACTGGATTCAAATTCTTCCAGTTTTCGCCAGCCGTTCTTTGGCCAAAATCCAGCGTGGTAGTTACTGCACACGTAGCCGTCGGTCGAGCAAATATCGGACGGACAGCCGGCTTATTTACTACAGGTAGTTGAGGAGTATCCACTGTTTCCTCAATGCGTACCTCTTGAGCAGTAGCAGTGAAGCTACCCAAGGGTAACAGCGCTAACCCAAGAAGCAGTAGGTGTAGTCGTGTTTTCATTTATGAAAGAAAGAATGTAACTATTGAGTAAGAAAACTTGCCGATGGGTAGGTTAAAGTCCTATTAACTGAATGGCAAACGTCTCAAAATTACATCTTTCTATTCCCTAATTGAAAAATTGTACAAACAAACACGTAAAGATAACATAAGATGCAAGTAGGATATTAATCATAATACTGATAATCAGGTGTTTGCTTATAAATGTAGATGAAACCCAATTTGAGACAGGCATCTAGTATAGCACAAAATAGCTGCGTGCTAACAGCCATACACAACAACAGGCCGCCCCGAATACCGGAACGGCCTGCTATTATGAAAAGAGCCTACTTGCTATTCCTTGCTAAACCGCAGGGTAGTAACAGCGCCTTGAGTTGATTGCACACGTACGAAGTAGACCCCAGTGGGCCAGTTTTGTACAGGCAGTTCCAGTGTTTGTTTACCAAGAGCCGTTGTTGTGTAGACTAAGCGGCCTGTGGCATCTAATACCTGCACCTGGTAGCTACCTTCAGTCTGATTGCGCAGATCAAGGGTAGCTTGAGTGGTGGCCGGGCTGGGATATACGGCCACGTCAACTGACGCTTTCGGGAAGGTAACGATCCGTACCTCCGTGCGGGTTGCGGTGCCATCAGTATCTACCTGCCGCAGGCGGTAGTAGCCAACTGAGCTAGTAGCCACTCGGCTTACGCCGCGGTCCATGAAGCTATAGGTGTGCGCCTGGGCAGTAGTACCCTGGCCCTTCACTTCCCCAATTGCCTGGAAGTTCACCGCATCAAAACTGCGCTCCACCACGAAGTGGTCGTTATTCAGCTCCTGCGACGTAGCCCAAGTGATTTTAGCATCCTGACCAGCCGCCTGGGCCGTGAAGCTTACCAGCGTTACAGGCAGCGGACGGGCACCAATGGTGAAGGTAACCGGGGCCGTGTTAGTACCGCCATTGATGTCGGTAGTGGTTACGTTTACCGTGTACGACTGGGCCGAGGTAACGGGCAGCAGCAGACGAGCGTTGCTCACGAAGATGCGGCCCGTAATCGGGTCTAGGCTTACCCCCGCCGGCAGAGTGCCGGAAGCTAGGACTGCATTAGTACCCGTGGTAGGCAGACCGTTAACTGCACCGGTTTGCAGCAAGCCGGTCGCTGGGTCATAGATAACGCCGGCACTGTTGTATACAGCTGTATTCAGGTCCGTAATCTGCGCCAGCACATCACCATTGACGTAAGGATTCGCGCCGCCTTTGCTGTCATTGAAGACAGTATAGGCTGAACTGAGATCCTGAGCTACCGGGATGGTATACAAAGCTGCCGGGGATACCAAACCACCATTGTCGGTGGCCGTGTACGTGAAGAATGCATTACCCACAAAGTTGGGAGCCGGTACGTAGCTGAGCTTCGTGGGGTCCGTAACTAGACCAGCCGCAGTGGTAGCAACTACGCCGTTGTAGTACAGGGTGCCCGAAGTCGGAAGCGACGTGATGGTGTACGAGACAATAGATCCGCCTGCATCCGTGGCGTTCAGCGGGGAAATAGCCAGCGGCGTGGCCGAGGTGTTGCCCCGAACGCTTTGCAAGGTGTTCCACACGTTTTGAGCTACCGGCGCAATGTTGAGCGGAGTAGTGGTCAACTGGTCCGTGTTGGGCAGCGAGTTAGCGTCTTCACCAGCCGAAGTTACCGATGCAGAAAGCAGCAGGTTGCCCGTCGCAGGCATCGGCAGCGAGAAGGAGTGCACTACTGCATTCGCCACCCCAGCCGGCAGGCTAGTAATAGCGCTGAAGGTTAGAGTACCCGAACCAGTGTTATAGGTAGCTACCGGCGTCGAGCCGCTCGTGAACGTGATAGTCGAGCCTGAGAGCGTGCCCGTCAGACCATCTACCTGCAGGTTGGCAACCGTTAGGGCCGAGGGCAAGGTAACCGTCTGGGTAGTGGGAGTCGAAGCAGCCGACGGACCATTGTTAAGCGTAGTTACCGAGTACGTGTTGATAGTGCCGGGAGTCGCCGTGGTGGGGCCTTCCAGGCTGGTCGTCACGTCGAAGCTGTTGTTAACGGTAACGCTGCTGTTAGCGCGGTTGACGCCCGCGCCGCTTTCAGAAGTAGCCGAAGCTATTTCGGAAATTACTACCAACTGACCGCTGCCCACCGGAGCCGGGAACGACACGGTGTAGCTGTCACTAGCAGCATTCACGGCCAAGCTAGCGAGCGGAGCGAAGGTCAAGAGGCCCGTTGTTACGTCGTAGGTGGCGCCGGAAGCCGGGCCGCTGCTGAACGTAATTACGTTACCGGACAAAGTACCCGTTACCCCGCCTACCTGGAGCGTACCAGCCGACAGACCGGTGGGCAGGTTAACCGTACGTACTACGCTAGTGGCTGTGCTGCCCGCCTGGTTTCGGTAAGCAACAATGTACGTGACGGTGGAACCCGCAAGCACCGAGGTAGGTGCACCATTCAGGGAAACGCTGGTTACCAAATCTGCCGTTTCCGTTGTAGTGGGAGCAATGCTGGTAGTCAGAGCCACTCTGTTATTGCTAGCTACTACATCGGTGGTGGCGCTGCTCACGCTAGCAACTGGCGTGAGCGAGCCACCCGTGGGGTTGGGCATGGTAAAAGTCACGTAGTTTACTACGCTGCCACCTGTGGCCAGCGTAGGCGCCGTGGCGAAGGTGAGCAGGCCTGATCCAGTGTCATAGCTGGCAGTGCTGGTGCCAATGCCGGGACCTACTTGCACGTTGGTTAGGTTAGCGGGCAGCTGCAGGGTAGCGAAGGCGTTGCTGGCCGTGGTGGGGCCGTTGTTCGTCATCGTCACAACGTAGGTGACCGGGTTGCCGATTACAGCCGTTTCTGGACCGTTGATGCTCACAGTCAAGTCAGCATTAGCCGTTACCGCCGTCAGTAGGTTGGCCGAGTTGTTGGTGCTCACGCCATCAGCGGTTACGCTGGTAATGGCGCTAATAACCGGGAAGTTCTGGCCAGGAGCCGTGAACGTTACGGTGTACGCTTGTACCGCGCCGGCGGCGTCGAAGGCTACGTCGGGGAAGGTTACCAGGCCCGTCGTGCTGTTGTAGGTCGCGCCAGTTACGGTAGTGCCGTTCGCATCCGTAACGATTACGCCGTTGAGGCCGGCAGGCAGCTGGGCAGTTTCCTTCACCGTGGTAGCGGTAGTAGTGCCGGCATTGGCGAACCGTACTACATAGGACACTGGCAGGCCGGCCACCGTCGTGCTGGGGCCGCTGATGGTCGTAGTTACCTCGGGGGTAGTACGCACCTTCACGGTTACCGAAGCTACGTTATCAGCCGGTACGTTGTCGCTCAGGTTTGATGTCACCGAAGCCGTAGCCACCATCTGGCCATCGTTGCCAACGGTAGGGGGGGTAACCACGGTGAAGGTGGGGAACGTGTTTGTGTTACCGCTGGCTTGGTTGGTCAGCGTGCCGTAGGTCAACACACCCGTCGCTACACTATAGGTAGCCGTGCTACCAAAGGTGATAATAGCTGTTGCTCCCGAACCTGATGCAACGCCGTTGGCACCGGTAACGCTCAGGTTGGCCGTGGTCAGACCGGGCAGCAACTGCACGCGCTGTACTACGCCCGTGGTTGAGGTGGGGCCATTGTTAGTAGCCGTTACGGTGTACGTAACCGCCGTTCCAGCTGCCACTACCGTCTGGTTCGCCGTGATAGTCGTCGATTCGTTGGCGAGCGAAGTGGTAGCGCCCGTCAACGTCAGGTTGGTGCTTGTGGCGCTGTTCAGGTACGCGACGTTGTTGTTCGTAACAGTTTCCGTACCGGAGGTGGTGCTCACCGTGGCCGAAGGCGCAAACGGGGTAGTTGGGGCCAGGAAGCTGATGCTATTGGTTACCGTCTGGCCGGCGGGCAGGTTGTTCAGGGTCGGGAAAGTAACCACCCCGTTGCCGCTGTTGTAGGTGCCGCCGTTGGTGATGTACAGGCCACTCAGGCCGGTAGGGAGCTGCACCACTTGCGCGGCCGTAGCAGCCGTGTTGGCGCCGTTGTTAGTCGTCGTGACGTAAAGCGTAACTGGTGAGCCAGCAATGGCCGAAGTCGGACCGCTGAGCGTCGTTGTCAGGTCGAAGGCCGTACCTATCGTGGCGTAATCCACGTTGTTAGCCGTGCGGCCTGCTTCGTTGGTCGTCGTCGTCACCCGAGCCGTAGCTGTTACCGGCGCCGAGGAACTGCTCAGGGTGTACGTGATGGTAGGAGCAAAAGAGCCGCCGTTAGCCAAGGTGGTAGCGGCCGCAGGGAAGGTCACCAAACCCGTTGCGTTATCGTAGCTGCCGCTGTTGCTGGGGGTTACCGTGTTCCCGGTACCAGTAGTCAGGCCGGCCGGCAACTGTACGGTGTACACTACTCCGGCCGCATCTTGCGGACCGTTGTTGCTGAAGCTCACGTTAAACGTGCCGGTAGTGGCACCAGCTACCACGGGGGCAGCCGTAATGCTGGCCGTTACATCGGCAGCCGTTACCGTGCTCAGTGTCAGCGAAGCGTTGTTAGGTGCAGCATTCGCGCCCTCCGCCGTGGCGGCGCTGGTGCTGGCCGTTACAGCCAGGGTGGTGCTGATGGCAGTTGGAGCCGTGAAGGCAAACGATACGGTGCTCGTGGCGTTATCGGCTAGTGAAGCAACCGAGCCGAAGTTGATGACGCGCGTTGTGGGGTCGTAGCTGGCAGTTGAGTAAGCATTCTGGATGGCTGTCAGCTGATCGGAAGAAAGCGAGGCCCCAACCGGTAAGGTTACCGTGCGGCCTACCGTGGTAGCAGTGCTGGGGCCGAGGTTGGTAAAGGTAGCCGTGTACGCGCCCGTGGGCTGGCCGGCGTAAAGCGTGGTCGGACCAGTGATGCTCACCGTGACGTCGGCAATCGGCGTCACCGTATACGACACGCTAGCTGCATCCAGCGCCGAGTTAGCTCCTTGGCTGGTAGTAGTGGATGTGTTGCTGGTTACAGCCAGAGTGTTGCCGCTGGCGGCTGCCGAAGGCGTAATGGTGAAGTTGTAGCTCACCGTACCAGTTGAACCGGCCGCCACGTTGGTACCGGCTGGGAAAGTAACCGTCCAACCGGTCGCCTCATTACCGCTCACGGTACCAGTCGGAGCCGATACCGCCGAAACCGTGTTAGCGGGAATCGTGACGGTGCGCGTGGTGCTAGCTGCTACGGAAGGACCATTGTTGGTAAACGTAGCTGTGTAGTTGCCCGATACCTGGCCGGTAGCCAAGCTACCTGGACCGGTAATCGTAGTAGTTACATCCGCAACAGGGGTAACAGCAGTGGTTTCCGTATCAGTATCAGCTGCAACGTTGAGGCCTTGGCTGGTGGGGGTGCTGGTATTGCTGGTAACAACAACGTTAGCTACGGGTAATGGCGTTAGGTTGAAGCTGTAGCTTACTGAGTTGCCCGAAGCTACGTCACTTCCGGCCGGGAAGGTAATCGTCCAGCCGCCCGCTTGGCTACCAGTTACGGTGCCACTTGGAGTCGACACCGCCGAAGCCGTATTACCCGGAATCGTGACGGTGCGCGTGGTGCTAACCGCCGCCGAAGGACCGTTGTTGGTGAACGTGGCCGTGTAGTTGCCGGATACTTGACCAGCTGCCAAACTAGCTGGCGCCGTCAGGGTTGTTGTTACGTCGGCTACTGCACCGACGGTGCGAGTTACAGTAGCGGTGTTGGCAGCGGTATTAGCGCCTTCATTAGTGGTGGTGCTCGTGCTGCTAGTTACAGCTATGTCCTGACCGCTGGTAAGCGGGCCGGGCGTCAGGGTAAAGTTGTAGCTTACTGCGCCACCTGCGCCAGCTGCCACGTTAGTGCCGGCCGGATAAGTAATCGTCCAGCCTGCCGCTTGGCTGCCAGTTACGGCACCAGTTGGGGCCGATACAGCCGAGGCCCGGTTAGCCGGAATGCTAACCGTACGCGTGGTGCTGGCGGCTACATCGGGGCCGTTGTTAGTGAACGTGGCCGTGTAGTTACCCGAAACCTGACCAGCGCTCAACGAGCCAGGAGCAGTGATTGAGGTCGTTACATCGGCTTGAGTGCACCAGGAAATCTGTTCAATACCAATGGTTTGCAGGCGCGTGGGGTTGGCAGCTCCAGTGGCCGTAAGATTAGACGTATTAAGGTTACGAAAGAACATCGTGACCGTACGCACAGGTTCAGCAAACGTGACAGTTACGTTACCGGCTCTGTTTGGTGTAGTAGTAGTACCGTTCAGGGCAGTGCCCCGCACGCCTTGTGTAGAGTAAGTACCAACACTGGTGGTAATAGCTACTCCACTAACGAAACTGTTTGTGTTGTTGCTTCCTAGCGTAACATTGCTGCCAGCTAACGGAACCGCTTGGTTGCTGCCGTTTAAGGCGCTGAAAGTCAGTTCGTCTGTGTACTCGCTGCCACCATTCGTAGCAGCATCTGCTGTTTGCCGGCCTTTATCAATATCCTGTACCACAAAGGACAGGTTTGATACCTCACGAGTAAACGTGAGCGTAACCTGAGTTACATAAGGTGTGTTCAGGTTAATATCTGTAGAAGCAGTGCCAGCCGGTAATGCTGACGCCCGCTGCTGACGCCAGATAAGAGCTCGTCCATCTATCTGAGCAGTGTAAGTGCTGCTTAGATCAAAAATATCGAGCGTGGAAGTACCTGGGTTACCTACCGTATAGGTACCATAGGTGAAATTAGTACCGCCAACTGTTTCAGTGGCCGTCCTTTTAGCTACATCCGTAGTTCCGGCATTCGTTCGGTAACCAACGGTACTGGTTTGAGCACAGGTCTGCGCCCGGGCTTGCGGTATTTCAACCGCCCCCCATGCCAACAGCAGGACTGCTGATCGTAAGAGTGTTTTCATGTGTAAGTAAGTGTGTGAAAAGTGTCAGTGCAAAGTGCCGTGTTAAGCGGCGTCTTAAGGAGTAGGTATAAGCTCAAAACTACTTCGCTCGTGTAGTACAGAGGAGTTGTTCTCGCTCAATAGTCCTGTGTTCTCGGTGAATACACAATTTTATTAAGCTAAGCTTAGGTATAAGAATCATCCTATATGCTTCAACATTCACATTCAAATACAATTATACTTTTCCTTCTACGAAATAGAAATACCAATTGGATTTACCGGAAGTGTTAACAAAAAAAGAAGCCTTGCTATGCCAGCAAGGCTTCCATATATGAGATAAAAAGAAGAAAGGCTAGTACACCTGTATTCTGCCGCTCTGGTGTACTGTTTTTTTGATTTCGTGGTTAAAATCAACTTCTTCCAGCAACTCTTCAATTGGAAGGTGGAGCCGGTATTTCCAAAAATGGGTCGGGTTGGCGGGCACGTTAATTTGTTCGGCCAGTGGGTCCTGCCGGCGTAGTGGTTCGCTCATGGCCAGCAAATCCTGCAGGGGGAAGATGGCCCACATGGCGGGGGAGTGCAGGTGCTGCTCCGTGATTTCGCGGGCTACCCAGGGCTCGCAGTACTGCGGCGCCTGCTGGCCCCAGTGCCCGAGCAGATGCTCGAAGAAGCGCTGAGTTTGCTCCCGGTCTTCTTCCCACCAGCCCCGTACCGTGCTCATGTCGTGGGAGCCGGGGCTGACGACGGAGAGGTAAGGTGCCACGGCCGGGTTACCGAACTCCACGCTTGGATCAGAGGGCATGCGCTGAATGTTCAGGCCCAGAATGCCGAGGGCTTTCATCACGCCGGGCACCGATTCGGGTACCATCCCTAGGTCTTCGCCGCAGATCAGCATGTCGGTGGCCCAGCGTACGGCGGGGAGCTTTACTAGGCCCTGGCGGCGCCAGAAATCCTCGTGGCGGCGGTAGAAGAAGTCGAAGTACAGCTCCTGCAGGCGCGGACGGGTCTGGTCGTCCAGCTCCCGGAACGAGCGGCTCAGGTGCAGGGTAATGCGCGGGTGGTAGAAGCCGGGCTGCTGATCATCGGGCACGAATAGCACCTCGTTGATGAGCCGGTACAGGCCAGTGCGCAGCCAGGTGTAGTGGTCGGTATTAGCTGGGTCTTGCTGCATCTTTTCGCCCATGACCGCCTCTACCTGCCGCTGGGTCCGGACAAACTCCTTCAGGCGGATAGCCCCGTAGCCGGCATCCTCCATGAACTCATCGAACACGGCCTGGGCCTGCCCGTGGAAGGTTTCCTGCAGCACGTGCCAGCGGATGTAGGGCTCGCACAGGCGGCCGTAATCAAACCACCCAATGCGCTGCTCAATTTCGTGCTGGGGTAGGGGTAGAGCCGGTGAGAAGTGACCCAACAAGCCCTCAACCGAGTGGCCAGGAATCTCCCAGATGCGGAAAAAACCCAGGATATGGTCTATGCGCAGGGCGTCGAAGTAGCGGGCCAAGTGGCCCATGCGCTGCTGCCACCACTGGTAGCCATCTTCGGCCATCCGCTCCCAGTTATACGTTGGGAAGCGCCAGTTCTGACCCGTCACTGAAAAGTCGTCTGGGGGGGCGCCGGCCTGCTGGTGCATGTGGTAGAGCTCGGGCTGGGTCCAGGCGTCTACGGAGTGGCGGTAGATGCCAATGGGTAAGTCGCCTTTCACCACTACCCCGTGCTGGCGGGCGTAGTCTACGGCCTCGCGCAACTGCTTGTCGAGGTAGTACTGGGTGAAGAAATGGATGCCGAACTCGTCAAAGCCGGGGCTGTCTTCGCGGGTTAGCTCGGCTACCTGGGCGGGGGTGCGGAACTCCTCGGGCCACTGGCTGAAATCGGCGGTGTTGAACCGGTCGCGCAGACCCGAGAAGGCCGCGTAGGGTACCAACCACGCCTGCTGCTCCCGCCTGAACTGCTGGTAGTCGGCATCGGCCAGGAAGCGGGTTTTTTCCTGCTGATACAGCTGCTTAATGAACTTCCACTTGGCGTTCATCACGGGCTCGTAATCCACGAAGTCCTTGGCATTCAGCTCCTCGCGCAGCTGAGCTAGCTCCTGGCGGGCAGCCTCGTCCTGTAGCTCGGCAATGGCCTCCAGGTTCAGGTACTGAGGGTGCAGGGCAAACACCGAAATGGCCGCGTAGGGGTAGCTGTCAACCCAGGTGTGGGTGGCTACGGTATCGTTGATGGGTAGTACCTGCACCAGCTTCAGGCCGGTGGCTACGGCCCAGTCAACCAGTAGCTTGAGGTCGGGAAACTCACCCACACCCAAGCCGCGGCGGCTGCGCAGGGCAAACACCGGCAGGGCTACGCCCGCCCCGCGCCAATTGCCGGTAGGGTAGCGGAAGTGGTCATCGGCCTTTACCCGCAAGGTGCGCTTATCCTCGGCGGCGTAAATCAGGCGGTCCTCACCGGCCTCCAGGTGCACGATTTTCTGCTCGCGCGGGTCCCAGATGCCGTACTTGTACCGGGCCGTTTGCTCCGGATTCACCAGCGCCACTTCGGCTTGCCAGGTGGGGTAGGCGGCATCAGAGAGGATAACGGCCCGCTGGGCGTCCCAGCTACCCAAAGCCGGGTCGGAGCCCAGTACGCACAGGAGGTGGTCAGAGTCTACGCGGGGGGCTGAGAGCTGGAAGCGCACCACGAAGCTGGCCGAGCCTGGGAGGGGAGCCGCCGGGGTAGGCGGGCCGGGGCGGCGCATCAGGGCCTTGGTGAAGGCAGCCGTGTGCAGCTCGTTTTCGGGCAGGGCCGGAGCCCGCCAGAAGTCCTCCAGCACAATACGCGTGAAGCGGCCGGCCTCGTTGGTGATGGCTCGGTTGGGGCCCCATTCCCAATGCTTGCCCCCGTCGCCTTCGTCCAGCAGCACGTATTTGTACTCCACCACACTCAATTGGTCATCGGGCAAACTAATTTCTTGCGCCCAGGTGCCAGAATCAGGGTGATAGTGCAGGTTCAGAGCGTGGTCGAGGTTCCACTGGCCCAAGCTGGGTAGGGAGCCGCAAACTACCAGGCGCTGACCCCAGGTCGTGCGGAAGGGTAGCGTAAAGCGAAGAATCATCGGGGACTGATTTACTTAGAAATGGGTCCGAAAGATAACTCTTAAAGCGCTGAAGAAAAGCCGTCGGAGCGGGCACAGCTTGGCCTAGAAGGGCTTATTTACGCCGCCTAATGCTTCGTTGATGAGTGGTTGATGCCTGGTTGATTTCTCGCTTGCCGACGCGCCAGAATAGCTCCGTCACTCAGGCGAAATAAAATCCGGCAGCCAGCCCAGGGGCGCCCTGCAAATTAGTTGCGCCGGGACTTGCTGCGGCCGCGGCCGGCCTTGTCTGCCTGAGTCTGGAGAGTAACTACCAGATTTTTTTCCTTCTCGGGGGCGCGCAGCTCTACCTGCTCAGGCGTGTGACCGGGAAAAGCCACCAGAAAGCGCACGGGCTGCCCCGCGGTCAGCGGCATAATAAAGAAGCCCTCAGAGTTAGTGGTTACGGTGCTGGCCGCCCGCCCGACTACCGTAACGGTGGCCCCAGCCAGAGGGTGTCCACTGTCGCTGAACACGGCTCCTGTGAAGGAAATGGTACGCGTAGGGGCGGCTACCGCGCCGGGGGCAGACTGAGCGGCAGCCGGCGTCAGGGCAACCCCTAAAACCAGCGCTACTACCCCAATGGCTCGCCGACAGCAGCCAATGATGTGGGCGTGAGAGTGGGCGGAAAAGAGCAAAGGCGAGGGCGTAGAAGAGCGAAGTGGGAGAACCTGAAATTCTGGAGTGGAAAGTACGAGGTTTCCGGCCGGGCGCGGCGTGTTCTTCGATGGGAAGAATCTTCTGGTCGATATAAGCGGCAAACAGGTCGGTAAAAGCCGGACAGAGCCAACCTGCGCACGGGTTTTCCCGTTTGGCTGACTGAGTTTCATTTCTACTTGTCTGCCCTTTGCCTGTCTATCTGCGTCGTATTCTCTACGCCCTGTTGGGGCTGGTTGCGTTAGTGCTGCTCCTGGTGGCCGGGGTTTTTGTGTACCTGCAAACCGATTCGGGGCAGGATTTTGCCGCCCGGAAAGCCGAGAGTTATCTACGGGACAAACTGCAAACCGACGTACGAATCGCCAAATTTCGTACAGATTTCAAGCACGCCATCAGCCTGGATGGGGTCTACCTTGAGGATCAGAAGGGCGACACATTGCTGTCCGTGGGCCATCTGGGCATTGATCTTGACCTCTGGGCTCTGACCAAGTCGCAGATCAACCTAAAAAGCCTGGAGCTGAACGACGGCCGCTTGGCCATTACCCGCACTGAGCCGGACAGCATCTCTAACTACGACTTTATCGTTAAGGCCTTTGCTACCGGCGACACCACGACCGTAGCCACTACCCCCGCCGATACCACTGGCGCAGGCTTCCAATACAACATCGGCGACCTGCGCCTGACCAACATCCTGCTTACGTATAACGACCAGGTGGACGGTATGAACGTGCGCACCCGGGTCGGCGAGCTGGCCGTGAGCATGGATGAGGTAGACGTGGATGGCTCCACCTACCGCGTGGATCAAGCCGCCCTGCGCAACACCGGCATCAACATCCGGCAAACCAAGGTGCCGCCGGATACGCCCCAGGACACGGCGGCCCTAAAGCTGGAGTTCGGCCTGAACCGGGCCCAGTTGCAGAACGTGAGCCTGACGTACCGCAACGACCCCTCGGCCCAGTTTATCAACACCCGCATCGGGGAGGCGGATGTAACCGCCGACAACATTGACCTGGTGAACAGCCAGGTGACTCTGAATACACTGAAGCTGCGCAACACCAGCTTCGCCTACGCCCAGAACGAAAACGTGCCAGTGGAGCAGCGGGTAGTAAACCCCGCCGAAGCCGTGCGCGACCTGAACGCCGCCGTGGAAAATGCCACCGGCCAGGAAGCCAGCTGGGTAGTAAGCCTGAAGCAGTCCGACATCACCGGGGTGGATGTGGCCTTCGACAACTTCAACGAGCCTCGGCAGCGCACCAAAGTGCGGGGCATGGACTACAACCACCTGAAGTTCACGAACCTGACGCTCAACACCGAAAACCTGCGCTACTCCGCCGACAGCACCACCGGCCGCATCACGCAGCTGGCGGGCCAGGAGCAGAGCGGTTTTGCCATTACCCGCGCCGCCGCTCAGGTGCACTACGACGACCACCGCATTCAGCTCAACGACCTGGACCTGGTGACGCCCCACAGCCACCTGAAGCGGCGCATTGGCATTGGGTATAAGGACCTAGCCGGTATTGCCGACGACTTGCCCAACCTGAAGCTGAACGGGGACCTGCGCGAGGCGCGTCTGGGCTTCCGCGACGTGCTGTACATCACGCCTACCCTCATTGATACGCCGCCCTTCAGTAGTGGCCCCAACCAGTCCTTCCTGATTAGCGGGCTGGTAAGCGGCCGCCTGGGCGACCTGCGCGTGCAAAACCTCGATTTCGTCGGCTTCCGCAATACCGTGGTCCGCGGTGGGGGCCGCATTCAGGGCCTGCCGAACACCGACGACCGGCTGATTCTGGACTTGAACCTGGGCTACGTGCGCACCACCGAGGCCGACATGCGCAGCCTGCTACCCGCTGGCACCCTGCCAGAACTGGGCATCAACCCCAACGCTCCACTCGTGATGAGCGGGCAGATACGGGGCCGCATCAGCAACTTGGCCCTGACCAACATTGACTTCCGCGGCCTTCAGGGTACCCGCATCCGGACCACGGGCCGCTTGATAGGCCTTCCCAACACAGACCGGCGCCTCTACGCCGACTTCAACATCCGGGAGTTTACCTCTACCGCCGCCGACATCAAGGGCCTACTACCCGCTGGCACGCTGCCGGCCGGCTACCAGCTGCCGCCCCGCCTGACGGTGAGCGGCACGTTCCGGGGGCGGCCCACGGCTTTGATCTTCGATACCAACCTGCGCGCTACCACCAGCTTTGGCAACCTGACCGCCAAGGTAAACGTGGGCGAAGGGCCGCAAGGCCAGGAGCCGGTAGCGGCTACGTTCAGCACCCAGGGCCTCGACGTGGGCAAATTCCTCGGCGACCCAACCATTGGCAAGGTAACGGCCAGCGGCACCCTGAACGGCCGCGGCGGCCTCGACCCCAACCAGCTGCGCGGGCAACTGAACGCCACCGTGCAGCAGGCTACCTACAACGGCTACACCTACCGCGGCATCACGGCGAAAGTGGACATTGACCGCAACCGCTACGTGGTGAATGCCAGCAGCAAGGATGACCCCAACCTCAACCTCGACCTGCTGGCCACCATTGACCTGCGCAACGCCTCGAACCCGACGTATACCGTGGACCGGCTGAACCTGCGCGGGGCCAACCTGACGGCCCTGGGCTTTTACACTGGCGGCGACCTGCGCGTGCAGGGCGACCTGACGGCCAACATCAGCGGCTCCGATTTGAATACCATTAACGGCACGTTCTCCGGCAACCGCATCGTCATTGTGAACAACAACCGGCCGTTTGCCCTGGACTCCGTGAGTGGCCGCATTGTGCAGCGTACGGGTCGCACCGAGGTCGACTTTGCCTCTAGCGTGGCCGACCTGACCCTGCGCGGCAACACCCGCCTCGGCGACCTGGCCCTGGAGCTGCAGCGCCACATTGATCGGTATTTTGACCTACCGGGCGTGCAGTTCCGGCCTTCTTCGGAATACCGACAGTTTACCTTCGAGGCCAACCTGAAGCAGCCGCGCTTGGTGCAGCAGCTGGTGCCCGACCTCAAGCGCCTCACGCCGTTCAAGCTCACGGGTTCCTACGACAGTCGCGCCGCCGACTTGCGCCTGAACACCCGCATCGGCCGCATCGTGTACATGGGGTATGCCCTGGACTCGCTGAAGCTAGCGGTGCAGTCGGACCCGCAGAAGCTAGATTACGCCCTGGGTCTGCGCCAAATCAGCCAGGACACCACCCTGCAGATTCCGAACCCCAGCCTTCAAGGTAGCGTGCAGAACAACGAAATCGGGACGCGGCTGCGCATAGCGGAGTCAGACAGCGCCGAGAAGCTGAACCTGGCCGGCGCCCTACGGGTGTTGAACCAAGGTACTACCTACGCCTTCCGCTTCGACCCCAAGCTCATGCTGGATGAAAAGCAGTGGGACATTACCCCGAATAACGAAATCCGCTACACCACTTCCTCCGGCGCCCTGTTTGCCCAAAACTTAGTTATCAGCCGCAACCAGCGCCGCCTAAGCCTGCAAACCCTGGCGGGGCCGCAGTACCCCCTGCAGGTGAACATGGTGAATCTGGACATTAACGGGCTGGGCCGGGCCGCGGGCTTCCAGGATTCCCTGATTGCCGGCACGCTGAACGGGCAGGCCATTGCCTATAGCTTGGGCCAGCCCCGGCAGGCCTTTACGGCCAATGCCAACCTGGCTGGCTTCGTGTATAACAAGGCAGCCATCGGCGACCTGGCCGTGCAAGCCACCAACCCTACCCCCGACCGCTACAACGTAGATGCCCGCCTGACCAACCAGCAGGGCATGGACGTGCGGGCCGTGGGTTACTACCTCGCTACCCCGCCCTCGCCCATCCAGTTTGATGTGAATGTAAACCGCCTGGACCTGCGCATCATTGAGCCGTTCTCCCTGGGGCAGTTGCAGCAGATGGGCGGCGGCGTGAGCGGGCAGCTGGCCGTGACGGGCAGCGTGAGCCAGCCCAACATCAACGGCACGCTGACCACTACCCCCGACGCCACATTTACCCTGACTCAGCTGGGAGCCCCTTACTTCTTGGCTTCCCAGGATATCGACTTCACCAACCAGGGCATCGGCTTCGATAATTTCGTGGTGAAGGACTCGGTGGGCAACCAGGCTGTCATCAACGGGGCCATTCGCACGCGGGACTACGTGTCGGATTTCCGCTTCGATTTGCAGGCCACGACTACGAACTTCTTGGCCATCCAGAGCTCCCGGCGCGAGAACAACTTGTTCTGGGGCAAGCTGCTGGTTGACTCCGACTCGCGCATCACGGGCACCCTGAACTTGCCAGTAGTTCGGACCCGAGCCCGGGTGGCCGATGGCTCTAACTTCTTCGTGGGCATTCCGAACGACGACCCGGTGAAAGTAGAGCGGGACGGCATTGTGGAGTTCGTGGACAAGAGCGCGCCCATTGACACCATGCTGACCCGGCAAGTAGCCATCGACTCGGCCGAAACCGCCGCCGGCTACGACATTCAGGCCTTGGTGACGGTAACGGACAACACACCCTTTACCATTGTAGTCGATGAGGCTTCCGGCGACAACCTGCGCGTGCAAGCCAATGGCACCCTGAATACGGCCATCGACCCCACCGGCAACATTACCCTCACCGGCCGCCTCGACGTAACCCAGGGCAAGTACCAAATGTCGCTGTATGACTTGGCCTCGCGGGAGTTTGACATTGCCCGGGGCTCGTCCATTACCTGGAGCGGGGACCCTTACAACGGACAAGCCAACGTAACGGCCGTTTACAAGGTGCGCGCGGCTCCCGCCGAGCTGATTTCCTCCCAGGGGGGCACCGATGAAACCCAGAACGCCTTGGCCCGCAACCAGCTACCCTTCGAGGTGGACCTGAAAGTAACGGGGCAGCTGCTGAAGCCGCTGATCAGCTTTGACATTCGCTTGCCTGAAGAAGCCCGCTCCGATTTGCGTGGCCCCATTGAAGCTCGCCTAACCCAGCTGCGCCAGCCTTCCCAGGAAAGTGAGCTAAACAAGCAGGTATTCTCCTTGCTGGTGCTGAACCGCTTCCTGGCCGACGACCCCTTCAAGAGCAGCAGCGGCAACTTGGTAGCTGAGCAGTTACGTGGCTCAGCTAGCCAGGTGCTCACCCAGCAGCTCAACAACCTCACCGGCTCCTACCTCTCCAACCTGGGCGTGGAGTTGGGCGTGAACTCCTACGCCGACTTCAGCAGCGGGGCCGAGAAAACTCGCACCGACCTGAACGTGGCCGTGCGCCGCCAACTGCTTAACAACCGCCTCACCGTGCGCCTGGGTACCGACGTGCCCCTGGGTGGCGGCAACCAAAGCAGCACGGGCCCTGGGCAGTCTAGCGTGAGTGCCTTTGCCGGTGATGTGAGCGTGGAATACAACGTGCTGGCGAACGGCCGCATCCGCCTCCAGGCCTTCCGCAACAATGCCTACGGCGACATTGACGGGCAATTTGTGCGGACCGGGGCCTCCCTCATCTTCCAGCGCGACTACCGCGACCTAGCCGATCTGTTCAAGGGCATCGACGAGACGGTGAAGGAGGAAGTGAAGCTGGAAAATCGCCGCCGCCGCCAGGACCGCCGCGCCAACCGAGACTCCACCAACGCGGCTCCCAATACGCCCCGCCGAGATTCTACCCGCCTCCGTCCCGTAGTCGCCCGCCCCGATTCGGCGCGGCGCACGGCGGCCCGGTCGGCCGCTACCCGCCCCGACTCTACCCGCCGCTAATCTGCCGGTTTCTGCCACCACACGCGGAGCCTAGTACTCTACCGTCTTTCTGAATTACGCTTTCATGTTGCAGCATCAGCCCTTCTTTCCGCAAACTAAGGACGCCGCCGAGACTAATCGTCAGGCTCCTCCCTCTCCTCCTGGAGAGAGAGGCCGGGGAAGGGAGGCGCTCCGTTGGCCCCTGCTGCTGAGCGTTGCGCTGCTGGCTTCCTGTTCCGGGCTTAAATACATTCCGGAGGGTAGCAAGCTCTACACGGGTAGCACCGTGAAAGTGAAATCAACTAGCCCTATTCCGCGCGAAGCGGAACTGACCACCGAGCTGGAATCGGTGATTACGCCCAAGCCGAACACGTCCTTCCTGGGCATTCGGCCCAAGCTTTACTTCTGGCACCTGGGCGAGGGCAAAACCAAGGGTTTGGGGCACTGGCTGGCTAACAAGTACGGCGAGAAGCCCGTGCTGCTCAGCCAAGTAGATACCCAAAAGGTGAAGGGGTTGATGACCAACCGCCTCTACAATAACGGCTACTTCCAGCCCGTGGTGCACAGCCGCGTGACGGTGAAAGGCCAGGCTGCCAGCGTTGATTACACGGCCATGGTAAACAAGCCTTACACCATCAAGGAAATTTTCTTTCCCGAAGGTGACTCCCTGCTGCCCCGCGCCGTGCGGGCTACCCAGCCGGGCTCCCTGCTCAAAGTTGGCGACTCATACAGCTTGCAAACTTTCACCAATGAGCGGTTGCGGATTGATGGCGAGCTGAAAAACCAAGGCTTCTATTACTTCACTCCCGACTATATTCTGTTTCAGGTAGATAGCACCCTGAACAACCAGGTGAACGTGTACCTGAAAATCAAGGAGAAGACTCCTGAGCAGGCCGCCAAACCCTACGTGCTTAACCGCATCCGGCTGAATACCAGCTACTCCCTCAGCGACACCACCCTCAGCGAGCGGCCCATGCGGTACCGGGGCTACATCTACTACCCCGATGAAAAGATGTTCAAGGCCAAGGCCATTACCAACGCCACCTTCATCTACCCCGACAGCCTGTACCGCCGCCGCCGCCAGGATCAGACCCTGAGCCGCCTGATGAGTTTGGGTACGTTTAAGTACGTGGACGTGGGCTTCCGGCCCACCCGCCAGAAGCCCGACTCCGCCGGCTACGGCTTCTTGAACTCCTACGTGCGCATGACCCAACTGCCCAAGAAAAGCCTGCGGGCCGAGGTGTTGCTCGTGAGCAAGTCGAACGGGTTTGTGGGGCCGGGCTTCCGCATCCAGTTCCGTAACCGTTCGGCGCTGCGCGGGGCCGAACAGCTGCTGGTAAACCTGACTGGCTCCTTTGAAAACCAGCGGCGTAGCAACACCAACACCATCGGGCTAACCAGCTACGAAATTGGGGCTGACGCTCAGCTGCTGGTGCCCCGCCTGATTACGCCGCCCTTCGACATCCGACTGGTAAACTCCGACTTCCAACCCCGCACCACCTTCGGGGCCGGCATCCGGTCGGTGACGCGGGTAGATGCCTTCACTCAACAAGGTTTTAACCTAAACTACGGCTATACCTGGAAAACCAAGCTCACCAACGAGCAGGAGCTGCGCCCCATTGATATTCAGTACCTGCGGCTGAGCAATACCACAAAAGAATTTGATACCCTACTGGTGCAGCGCCCTTTCCTGGCTAACTCCTTCCGGCAGCAATTTGTGCTGGCCAGCTCCTATCGTTACACCTATAATCAACAGTCACTGGAGCAGCGCCGCAACCAGATTTACTTTAGCGGCGGGGTGGAAGTGGCCGGCAATCTGGCCTACCTCGTTAGTTCGCTCACGGGTCAGCAGAAGATAACTAATCCGGACGGCAGCCAGTCGTATACCATTCTTAATCAGCCGTTCTCACAGTACACGAAGGTTGATCTGGAGTTGCGCAATTACTTCCGCACCAGCGCTAACCCAACGAGCGGTAACAAGTTTGCTACCCGCTTGCTAGTAGGCGTGGGCCTGCCCTACCAGAACGCTCGGGTGCTACCCTACCTTCGGCAGTACGGCATTGGCGGCCCCAACAGCGTGCGGGCCTTTGCCGCTCGCGGCCTGGGACCCGGCACCTACCGCACCCCAGAATCCAACGAAACCAGCGCTTTCTACGACCAGGTAGGCGACATGCGCATTGAAGCCAATGCTGAGTACCGCCAAGACCTGTTCCCATACGTGAAGGGAGCCTTATTCGTGGATGCCGGCAATATCTGGCTGATCAATGATGACCCCAGCCGCCGGACCGTCGATGAGAATGGCAACCCCGATGGTAAGAATGGGCAGTTTGCCTTCAATACCTTCCTCAAGGAATTGGCCGTAGGCGCGGGAGCCGGCCTGCGCATTGATGTGCAGTTCTTCGTTATTCGCTTCGACTATGCCTACCCCCTGCGCCTACCGTACAGTAACACCCAAATCAAGGGCCTGACTAGCGAAACCACCTACAACAAAACCTCTGATACCGGCCGCTTTAATATTGCTATTGGGTATCCGTTCTAGAGAGTAACCTCCCAAACTAAAAGGGCCCGACCGTGTAATACGGTCGGGCCCTTTTATCTGCGTTATTGTTCGGAACGGTGCGGTTCCGCGCGGTGCTACGCTTCCGCCGCCATCCGAACCTCAACAGGGGCGCCTACCGTTTTGCGGGCTGGCACCACGGTTACTACCACGTACTTGGAGGTAGGCGTATTGCTGGTTTTGGCTACGCTGCCTACGGGCACCAGGGGGTTGGCTTCGGGGAAATAGGCGGCCACGTTGCCTCGCGGAATGTCGTAAGGAACAGCAATGAACTTCTCCACCGTGCGTTTCTCACCTTTGTAGTGGCTGGTAATGTCGATGAGGTCCTTGGGTTGCAGACCGCGGTCGGCAATGTCCTGGGGGTTCATGAACAGGACGCGCCGCTCGTTGTGTATGCCCCGGTACCGGTCGTTGTAGTCGTAGATGGTGGTGTTGAACTGGTCGTGGCTGCGCACTGTCATCAGGATGAGCTGGTCGGGCTCCAACTCCCGCTGGTAGTGTTGCAGCTCCGTGGTGGTGAAGTTGGCCATGCCGTTTTTGGTGGTGAACTTCCGCTCCCGGGGGCCGTTGGGCAGGTAGAACCCGCCGGGCCGGCGCAGCTTCTCATTGAAGCCCTCAAAGCCCGGAATCACGCGGCTGATATGGTCCCGAATGACGTCGTAGTTTTCCGTCATGGCCACCCAGTCGGCAATGTTAATTTTGTCGCCGAAAGTAGCAATGGCAATGCCAGCCAGAATAGCTACTTCGCTCATCATCTGGCCTGCCAGCGGCACCAGCACGCCCTTGTTCTGGCTGACTACCCCCATGGAGTTCTCGCAGGAAGTCATCTGGTGCCCCGACTTCTGCATGTCCACATCGAGGTGGGTAAAACAGGGTAGGAGCAGGCTGGTTTCGCCCGTTACGAGGTGGCCGCGGTTGAGCTTGGTGCCCACAAATACCGTCAGCTTCTGCTTGCGCATGCCCTCAGCAATGACTTCGGTGTCGGGGCCAGCGGCCAGCAGGTTGCCACCGAGGCTGAAGAACACCTTGGTTTTGCCTTTGTACATGGCCTTGATGGCTTCCACCGTGTCGTAGCCATGCTCATAGGGCGGCTGGAAGTTGAATTCCTTGGCTAGCGCATCCTGAAACTGCTTGGTAGGCTGCTCCCAGATACCCATAGTCCGGTCGCCCTGCACGTTGGAGTGGCCGCGCACCGGGCAGGTGCCCGCGCCAGGTTTGCCGATGGCGCCTTTCATCAGCTGCAGGTTCACGATTTCCTGGATGGTTTGCACGCCCTGGCGCTGCTGCGTAACGCCCATGGCCCAGCAGGTAATGATCTTTTGCTTGGTAGCCAGCATGTTGGCCGCCTCCAGCAGCTGAGCCCGTGAAATGCCGCTTAGCTCCTCAATGTCTTCCCAGGAAGTATTGCGCACGTTCTGCTCGAACGACTCAAAACCCGTGGTGTACTTGTCGATGAACGGCCGGTCGACCACCGCGCCGGGGTTTAGGTCCTCGGCCTCGAATAGGTGCTTCATGATGCCGCGCAGCAGGGCCATGTCGCCATCCACGCGCACCTGCAGGAACAGGTCGGTAATTTGGGTGCCGTCGCCGAGCAGGGCGCCCAACGCCCGCAGCGGATTCATGAAATCCTGGGGGTTCTTGAAGGCCAGCAGACCCGCCTCAGGTAGCGGATTCACGGCAATAATCTTGGCCCCATTGCGCTTAGCTTTCTGCAAAGCCGAGAGCATGCGCGGGTGGTTGGTGCCCGGGTTCTGGCCAATGATAAGAATCACTTCGGCCTCGTGAATGTCATTGAGCGTGACGGAGCCTTTGCCCAGACCTAGAGTAGGGCTTAGGGCGGCGCCGCTACTCTCGTGGCACATGTTGGAGCAGTCGGGCAGGTTGTTGGTACCCAACAACTTGGCAAATAGCTGGAACAGGAAAGCCGGCTCATTCGGCACCTTGCCGGAGGTGTAGAATACCGCTTCGTGGGGCGAATCCAGGGCGTTCAGGTTATCGGCTACCAGTTGGAAGGCATCCTGCCACTTGATGGGGGAGTAGTGGTTGTCGCCGGGGCGCTTCACCATGGGGTGGGTCAGGCGGCCGGCGTTGTTCTGGTCCCGGTCGGTCATGCGGGAAAGCTCGGCCAGGCTGTGCTTGGCGAAAAACTCCGGGCCGGCGGCTTTATCGTCGGCATCGGAAGCGGTGGCCTTGGCTCCGTTCTCGCAGAACTCGGCCACGGAGCGGTGGTCGTCGGGGTCGGGCCAGGCGCAGGAGGAGCAGTCGAAACCGTCCTTCTGGTTCATCTTCAGCAGGCCTCGGGTGCCGCGGTTTACGCCGCCCTCACCCCAGCTAAACTCCATTGATTTGATTACGGCCGTAACACCGGCCGCTACCCGGGCGCGTTCCTCCAGCTTTAGGCCGGTAAAAGCTTCCGGGGGCTGGGCCAGGATGGGGTGGTGATACTTGGCGTTGGCTACGTCGGGGGCGGGAATCACGCTTTCGTCACGTTCGTGTTGAGGATCGGGGCGGTAGTGGTCGGGAGCCGGAGCCGCGCCCTGGTCGGGCCGCTCACCGCTTTTGGGTACGTTAGCTTCAGCACCTTGCTGCTGAGTTTTACCAGCTTGGCTGGGGTCTTCGGCGGGGGATTTTTCCATGATAAGCAAAACAAGTAGAGACCGGAAAAGATAGCGAAACCCAACCAAAAAGTGCGGCCGGCTTGGCTATCATTTCTATAAGCGCTGGACTGAACAATAGTTTGAGATTCAGACGCAAAACTGGTCGCTTGGGTTGTCGAGCTAACCCCACGGAACGCAACGGGCCAGGCCTAAAAAAGTCAGCCCAACCGTGGAGACGGTCGGGCTGGCTGGCGTAGGCTGGGGAAGGGTTAAGCGGGTACCGTCACGCGCTGGGAGGTAGGAATCTGGGTGCCAATGGGCAGCTCCACGGGCGCTACCGTCACAATGACGAACTTGGAAGTAGGCGTGTTGCTTTTGTACGCCACCGAACCAATGGGAACCAGCACGTTGCCCTCCGGGAAGTAGGTAGCGCAGTCACCCCGCGGAATGTCGTAGGGAATGGCAATGAACTTCTCGGCGTGGCGCTGCTGGCCCTGGAAGTGGCTGGTAATGTTTACCAAGCCTTTTTCCTTGATGCCGCGCTCGGCCATGTCCTGGGGGTTGAGGAAAATAACCCGCCGCTCGTTGTGCACGCCCCGGTACCGGTCGTTGTAATCATACACGGTAGTATTGAACTGGTCGTGGCTGCGAATGGTCATCATCACCAGCTGGCCCGGCTCGAAGGTGTGCTTTTCCAGGGGCGTACTGGTAAAGTTGGCCTTGGCGTTTTCGGTGGTGAAGTTCCGCTCCCGGGGGCCGTTGGGCAGGTAAAACCCGCCGGGGTGGCGCACTTTCTGGTTGAAGTCCTCGAAGCCCGGAATGGTGCGCGCCACGTACTCCCGGATGAGGTCGTAGTTCTCGGTGCAGCCTACCCAATCCACGGTGCTTCGCTCGCCTAGGGTGGCCAGGGCAATGCCGCAGACAATGGCTACTTCGCTCAGCATGTGGTCGGAAATGGGCTCGAGCACCCCTTTGCTCATGCTCACTACCCCCATGGAGTTCTCGCAGGTCATGAACTGCTGCCCCGATTTCTGCATGTCGATGTCGATGCGGGTTTTGCAGGGTAGCAACAGGGCCATTTCGCCATTCACGAGGTGGCCGCGGTTGAGCTTGGGCGTAACGTGAACGGAGAGGCGCAGCTTGCGCATACCTTCGGCCACAAACTCAGTGTCGGAGCAGGCCGAAAGCAGGTTGCCGCCCATGGCCATGAACACCTTCACGCGGCCATCGTGCAGGGCCTTCACGGCTTCCACGACGTCGAAGCCATACTCGCGCGGGGGCTCAAAGTTGAACTCCTTGGCCAGCGAGTCGAGGAAGGTATCCGTGGGCCGCTCCCAAATGCCCATGGTCCGGTCGCCCTGCACGTTGGAGTGGCCGCGCACCGGGCATAGGCCTGCCCCAGGAATACCCACGGCGCCTTTCATAAAGTGCAGGTTCACAATCTCCTGAATCGTGTACACGCCGTTTTTTTGCTGGGTTAGGCCCATGGCCCAGCAGGTAATAATCTTCTTGTGGCGCGCTACCAAGCTGGCGGCTTCCTGAATTTGGGCTTTGGTCACGCCGCTGGCCTCCTCAATATCGGCCCAACTGGTTTTGTTTAGGGTTTCTACCAGTTCAGGGTAGCCCGTGGTATAGTCCCGGATAAATCCTTGGTCGAGGACCTGGCCGGGGTTCAGGGCTTCGGCTTCCAGCAGGCACTTCATTAGCCCGCGCATCACTAGCTGGTCGCTGTTTATGCGGACTTGCAAGTACACGTCGGTAATGGGCGTCCCGTCGCCGAGTAGCACGCCCAGGGCCTTCAGGGGGTTCATGAAGTCCTGGGGGTTCTTGAAGTGCAGCAAGCCAGCCTCGTGCAAGGGGTTGATGCTGATGATTTTGGCTCCGTTTTTCTTGGCTTTCTGCAGGGCCGTAAGCATGCGCGGGTGGTTGGTGCCCGGGTTCTGGCCAATGATAAGAATCACCTCCGCCTCATAGAAGTCGTTGAGCGTCACGGAGCCTTTGCCCAGGCCGGTGGTGTTACTCAGGGCCGCCCCGCTGCTCTCGTGGCACATGTTGGAGCAGTCAGGCAAGTTGTTGGTGCCGAACTGCCTAACGAACAGCTGGTAGAGGTAAGCCGGCTCGTTGGGCACCTTGCCGGAGGTGTAGAAAATAGCCTCGTCGGGCGACTTCAGCGCGTTCAGCTCCTGGCCCACCAACTCAAATGCCTCGGGCCAGGAAATAGGTGTGTAGTGCGTAGCGCCCGGCCGCAGCACCATGGGGTGCGTGATACGGCCGGCGTTGTTCAGGTCGCGGTCCGTCATGCGGGAAAGCTCGGCCAGGCTGTGCTGGGCAAAAAACTCCGGCCCCACCGGATCCGACTGCGCATCGGAAGCAGTAGCCTTGGCTCCGTTCTCGCAGAACTCGGCCACGGAGCGGTGGTCGTCGGGGTCGGGCCAAGCGCAGGAGGAGCAGTCAAAACCGTCCTTCTGGTTCATCTTCAGCAGGGCGTGGGTACCGCGCACCGGCCCCTCGTAATCAAGGGCAAAAGCTCCCGATTTCAGCACCGCCGTAATGCCGGCCGCTACCGTGGCGGGCTTGGTGAGCTTGAGGCCGGTAAACTCTTCCGGGGGCTGGGCCAGAATGGGGTGTTTGTGCTTAGCACCCAGGGTATCAGGCGCTTCCATGAGCCGGTCATCGAGGGTTTCCCGCTCGGGCGAGGTGCTCCAGTTGTCACTGGTGGGCGCCGTGCCCTGGTCGGGTCGCTCGCCGCTTTTTGGCACGTTGTTGCCAGCCGTCTGCTGCTCGGTTTTGCCAGCTTGGCTAGGGTCGTAGGCGGGAGATTTATCCATGACGCGGAAGGGAAGAAGCGGTAAGGGGAAGGCGGAAGTGGGCGCTAATGGCGGCAGTCCAGGTCCTTTTCAACTAGAATTTTCAGGGGTTGATCCTCGGCTACCATCAGAGTAGCGGAGAAGCCGTTTTGGTCGGTTGTGGTCCAGTGGGCGGCTAGGGCAGCCGGTACTTTCACGGTGAGGGCGCCGGCCCCGTAGCTTACTCGCAGCTCTTCGGATTCGGCACGTTCCAGGGCGTAGGTGAGGCTTTCTTCGGGGGCAGGGCCTAGTGAAACTACCGCCGCTACCCGGCCAGAGCTGGCAAACTGCTGTACTTCTTCCTCGGAAAGGCGCAGGCGGAGCGAGTTATCTTCAATGCGAAGCTTCATGAGAAACGGGGTGTAAGAGTCAGACGCAGCCAGGCAGCAAGATGTTGCGGTGGCGCTTGCGTATTAGGGTAGTAGGTAGTTGAAAGACTGGGTGTTATTCTGAACTGATTGCGCCGCCTTGCTTGGTGAGAGTTATCCGCTGGACAACCCGCCGAACTATTCTGTGTGTTCAAGCAAGTGTAGAGACGCGACCCTTCGCGTCTCTAGGATTCGCGCGACACAAGTACAATTGGCTTACTCCGCTGGCTGTTGCAGGCGCCACTCGTGGCAGTACACGTTGTAGCGGCCCTGGCGCACGAAACCGCAGACGGTCATGCCGAAGTCGCGGGCGGCGGAAACGGCCAGGGAGCTGGGGGCACCCACGGCGGCTAGCACCGGAATGCCCGCCACAGCCGCCTTCTGCACCAACTCAAACGAGGCCCGGCCACTCACCAGCAACACCGCGTTGTGCAGGGGCAACAACTCCTGAAATAGCGCCGCCCCAATTACTTTATCCAGGGCGTTGTGCCGGCCCACATCCTCACGCAGCAGCAGCAGCTCACCCTCCGGCGAAAACAGAGCTGCGGCGTGCAGACCGCCGGTTTGCTCAAACAGGGCCTGGGCCGCCCGCTGCCGCTCCGGCAACTGGTGAATAACGGCGGGGTCAAGGTAGGGGCCGGCCTTGGGCAGCACCGGGCAAGCGGCCGCGTGCACGGCCTCGATGCTGGTTTTGCCGCAAACGCCGCAACTGCTACTAGTGTAAAAGTGACGTTCTAGCCGGGGTAAATCGGGGGTAGCGGTGGGGGCCAACTCGGCGCGCACCACGTTTTCGCGCTCCTCCTCTTTCTCCACATCGGGACAGTAGATGACGCCGTGCAGGTCCTGGCGGCTCCGGATGATGCCCTCCGTCAGCAAAAAACCGGCGGCCAGCTCAAAGTCGTGGCCGGGCGTGCGCATGGTGATGGACAAGGTGCGGTGCTCCCGCTGGCCCGTCGGGCCGTAGCCCACCCGAATTTCCAGGGGTTCTTCGGCCGCCAGCACATCGGAGGCGGTAGTCACGTCGGTGCCCTGCACTTTGTGCACGGTAACGTAGTCGTAGCTGGTAGGCGGCAGAAAAACGGGGGCTAACATAAGGCAAATTGCTGGTAGGTACGCGGGTGGTTAACCTTATGGCCCAGAAGTAAGTTTGAGCTAGACAACGGGTGCGGGTCAGGTGCCGGGTGGGTACGAGGAAAGCCCCTCGCTACGTTGCCGTTTTGTCGCCGTTTGCCCACTCGCCTCTGGTACCCGTTACCCTGCTCCAACTATGCTTACCACCGAAGAACGCCAGATTTACCGCCGCCACCTGCAGCTCCCTGAAATTGGGGAAGCCGGGCAGCTGCGCCTGAAAAATGCCCGGGTGCTGGTAGTGGGCGCCGGCGGCCTGGGCTGCCCCATTCTGCAGTACTTGGCCGCCGCCGGGGTAGGCACCCTGGGCATTGTGGATGCCGACCAGGTAGACCGCAGCAACCTGCAGCGCCAGATTCTGTATGGCCCCGCCGACCTGGGCCAGCCCAAGGCCGAAGCCGCCGCCCGCGCCGTAAAGCGCATCAACCCGCTGGTACACACCGAGGTGCATAGCTGCCGCGCTACCCTGGGCAATGTGCGCGAGCTGGTTAGCCGCTACGATGTGGTGGTAGACGGCTCCGACAACTTCCCAACCCGCTACCTGCTCAACGACGCTTGCGTGAGCTTCAACCGGCCGCTGGTGTCGGGAGCTATTTACAAGTTCGAAGGGCAAGTATCGGTGTTCAACTACCAGGGCGGGCCCACGTACCGCTGCCTGTTTCCGCAGCCGCCTTCCGCCCAGGAAGCGCCCAACTGTGATGCTACCGGGGTGCTGGGCGTACTGCCCGGCCTGGTGGGTACGGCCCAGGCCACGGAGGCCCTAAAGGTGATTTTGGGTATCGGCGAGGTGCTGTCGGGTAGGCTATGGATGTTCGACGCCCTCACCTTCCAGACCCGCACCCTCAAGTTTGCCCGCCGCCCGGAGCAAGCCACCATTAACCTGGACACCGCCAACACCCGCGACTACGCCGACTTGTGCGGGGTAGGGGTGCGCAGCATTTCCGTGGCCGAGCTGCACGAGCAATTGGAGTCGGGGCACCCGCCGTTCCTGCTGGACGTGCGCGAGCCCCACGAGTACGCCGCCGGCCACCTGCCTGGCGCTACCCTGCTTCCCCTGAGCAGCCTGGAGAAAGGCGTGGCAACCCTACCCAAGCAGCACCCGGTAGTGGTATACTGCCGCTCCGGCCGCCGCAGCGCCCAGGCCGTGGAGCGTCTCCAAACCGAGTTCGGCCTAACCAACCTGCTCAACCTCGATGGCGGCATTCTGGCCTGGGAAGACACGATGACGGACGCTGAAAACAACGTGAGCAGGTAACGTCGGCAAAGGGTGTTTATCTTGCTGAGCAAGAAGTGATACGGTATACTTTATTCACCCCGGGATGCTATGATCTGGAAACTCCTACGCATGTTGCTGCTGCTCATATTTCTGGGGGTAGTACCCATGGCCTGTTGCAAAGAAGAGCTGCGCGAATACGCCAACGTGCAGGCCATTCGGCTGTTTTTGTCGGAGTCGGTTAATGGTCCGGCCATTACCAGTGGCACGCGCACTACGGCGGCCCAGCTACGTGCCACCGTGCAGCTGGAGTATCATTACGTGGCGGTAGCGCCCTCAGGAAGCTGGTTTAGCGGCAACGCCATGGCGTTGCAGTGCCCGGAACCGGGAGGAAAGGGACTGAAAGACAAGGTAGAGTCCGTGTCCTTTACCAGCACCGGCTTGTTCAATGGGGTAGCGGCCGGCCAGTCCCTGGAGCAGTTTGTCCGGTGCAGTGCCGGCAACAGCCGTTACCAAGGCGTAACGTTCCCACTTGCCCAGCTAGCCGACTCGCTCAATACCTGGAAATCGGGGAAGTACGGTGAGCTGAATTATCCACTAGAGCTGGTTATAAGCCCCAAGCCCACCGACAACGTCCAACAGCAGTTTCTTTTGCGTATCCGGCTGCAAAGCGGCAAGCAACTAGAGCAAACTACTCCAACCTTTGTCTGGGAATAAACAAGAGCCCCCACCAGCTGCTCTTCTCACTACTTTACCGCATGCCGCTTACCGCTACCCCTCCACCTCGTCCGCGTATTCGTTTCGATAGAAATGAGCTAGCGGGAGCCTTCGGGGATTTGGGCACCGATTTACCTTTGCTGATCGGCATTATTGCCGCCTCGGGCGTGGATAGCGCCGGGGTGCTCATCATGTTCGGGCTGATGCAGGTGTTTTCGGGGCTGTGGTACGGCATGCCCATGCCGGTGCAGCCCCTGAAAGCCTTTGCGGCCCTGGTTATTGCCCAGAAAATTCCCGGCCGGGTCATCTTCGGGGGTGGGCTGGCTATTGGCGTGAGCATGCTGGTGTTGTCGGTGTCGGGGCTGATTGACGGGCTGGCCCGGCTGGTGCCCAAGCCGGTTATTCGGGGCATTCAGTTCGGGCTGGCCCTGCAGCTGGCTACCCTAGCCCTGAAGGAATACGTGCCCGCCGATGGGCTGCCCGGCTACGCCCTGGCGGCAGCGGCTTTTCTGGTAACGGCCGTGCTGCTGGGCAACCGCCGCTGGCCCGCCGCCCTGTTCGTGCTGGCCCTGGGCGTGGCCTACGGGCTCGTGTTCAAGCTGGACCTGGCCACCGCCCACCGGGCCGTGGGCCTGCACCTACCCGGCTGGCAGGTGCCTACCTGGGAGAACATAAAGTACGGCGCCATTCTGCTGGCCCTACCCCAAATTCCGCTGTCGTTGGGCAATTCAGTGCTGGCTACCAAGCAGGTAGTAGAAGATTATTTTCCGGAGCGCCCGCTCACGGTGCGGCAAATCAGCTTTACCTACGGCCTGATGAACCTGGTTAATCCCTTCCTGGGTGGCTTTCCGGTGTGCCACGGCTCGGGCGGCATGGTAGGGCATTATACCTTCGGCGGGCGAACGGGCGGCTCGGTGGTGCTTTACGGGCTGCTGTTCCTGACGCTGGGCCTAGTCTTCAGCCAAGGCTTTCAGCAGGTGGTGCAGATTTTTCCGCTGCCGGTTTTAGGGGTACTGTTGCTGTTTGAGGCCCTGAGTCTGGCTACCTTGCTGCGCGATGTAAGCGGGGCCCGCTCCGAGCTGCTCTTGGCGTTGCTGGTAGGGCTACTCTGCAGCGGCCTACCCTACGGCTACTTGCTGGGGCTGGTCGTGGGCACTAGCTTGTACTACGCCATGCAGCGCGGCTGGGTCGGTTTAGGAAAATAACTGCGTATGGAAGAACCTATACTTTATCAGGTCTGGAAAACGGTGCGGGTCGAGGCCGGGCCGCAGCCATTTCAGGGCTACTACAGCATCGGCGACAGTATGCTGTTCGACTTCCGCTTTCTGGACAACCCGGAGCAAAGCCGGACGGAATACCCCCTGGGCAGCTGGACCCGCCACGCCGAAAAAATCAAGCATCCCGGCAACGAAGCCACGCTGTATCTGCTGGTTCAGGTAGTGACGGAAGACTACCTAGTGCTGGAGCTGCACATGGTGTACGCGGGCCAGCCCCGGCACACGCTTACCCTTTCCCTGGTGCCTAACCGGGCTGAGGTAACGGCGGCTTAATCCGGCTGGGAAGGCACGTACTCCGGAGCCGGGCCCTCCGTGTTGCGGCGACTGATGCGGTAGATAACCGACAAAACCAGGTTGTTCTTGCTGGCCGTGGTTTGGGGCGTGAAAACGTTCTGCTGGTAGCTAGCCGGCGTAAAGTTCGACTGGCGCACGCCGCCTGCCTGCACCGTCCAGTGCGGATCAAACTGGTAGCCCAGCCCGCCGTACACCCGGTTTCGCTCGAAAAATGGGCCTTTGGGGTTGAAAAACACCTCGTCGTAAAGTGAGAGGAAGACCGTTTTGTTGGTAACCGTTTTTTGGTTGAGTGGAATGAAGCCATTGAGGCGGTAGCGGATCCGGTTGCGGTAGCGCACGGCGCCGGCCGGCACTACCCCGTCGCGGAAGGAAAACCAGCGCTGCTCCACCCGGTAGCGGTGCTCCACTTTCAGGCGGGCGTTGTAGTGCGTAAACGTCACCTGCTCCCAGAGGCGCTTTTCCACGTTGAGCGGGCCTTCGCCTAAGTTGCGGTAATCGGCGGTGGCGTAGCGGCCCCCAGCCACCATGAAAGTGAAGTTCTTGGCTACCTCGTGGCTGATGCCGGCCTTGAGCTCATGATAGAAATACTGCCGAAACAAGCCGTTGCTACGCGCCTGCACCTCGGCATAGCCGCCCCAATGCTTGGGTCCCGCCGGCAGCACCACCGTCCCAATCAGCCAGCTGCCCCACCGCGGGTCAGGCACCGAGTTGGTCTGACCGTGAGCAAGGAAGCTGCCAGCACCACACAAGGTGGCCGCGAGCAGCAAGCGAAAGAAACGGGGGGAAGCGGACATAGGGAAGCAGCAAAACAAGGCGCAAAAGTAGGTAAGGCTGGCTAGAACCGGCCTACTGCATCTGGGCCACCCACTCCAACTTACTTTACTTGGTTGTAGCGCAGCAAGGCTTCCAGGTAGTAATAATCGGCGTAAGTGAGCGGGGCGTCCACCTCCGTTTTGGCGGGCTTGTGGGCCACGCAGTGCTTGATGAGGAAGTTATTGTTCTCGCCTACAGCAGCCCGGTACGCGGGGCTGCTCAAACTGACTAACATCTGCTCGGCGGCCTGGCGGTAGCGCCGGGCATCCGGAGCCGGGCAGTACTGCTGCAACTCCAGCAGCGCCGAGGCCACAATGGCCGCGGCAGAAGCGTCGCGTTCCTCCCGCGGAATACTGGGCGCGTTGAAGTCCCAGTACGGAATCTTGTCGGCGGGCAGGTTGGGGTGGTTGAGGAAGAAGTCGGCGGTTCTGCGGGCCTGCTCCCGGTAGCGGGCCAGCTTGGTGTCGCGGTACATGGTAGTATAGCCGTAAATGGCCCAGGCCTGCCCCCGCGCCCACGCCGAGTTGTCGGCCGCGCCCTGGGCGGTTTTCTTGGCCAGGGGCTGCCCTTTTTCATCGTAGCAAACCACGTGGTAGGTGCTACCATCGGAGCGGAAATGGTGGCGTAAGGTGTTGTCGGCGTGGGTGATGCTGAGGCGGCGTAGGGTGGTGTCGCCGGAGGTGCGGGCGGCCCAGTTCAGCAACTCCAGATTCATCATGTTGTCGATGATAACCGGGTACTGGTAGCCCGCAAACTCATTCCACGACTTAATCAGGCCCACCGCCGGGGTAAAGCGCGTAGCCAGGGACTTCGCCCCGGTCAGCAGGACAGGCTGGTAGGCCGGGTTCTGGGTCAGGCGCAAGCCGTTGCCGAAGGGGCAATACAGCATAAAGCCTAAATCGTGGGTGTCGGTGTTGTGCTGCTCCCGGGCCATGGCCATGGTCCACCGCTCGGCGGCCTGCTGCCACTGGGGCTGCTTGGTGTACTCGTACATGTACCAGAGCGTACCGCCGAAAAAGCCGCTGGTCCACCACTCCGAGGGCATGTCCTTGAGCGAGCCATCGGGCCGGCTGGAGTAGGGAAACTTCGTGACGTCGGGGTGGGTCTGGAGCAGGCGCGTGAGCTGCTGCCCAGCGCGGGCAAACTCCTGCTGCACATTGACGTTGCGCTGCTGGGCCTGGCTAGAAAAGCTGGCGGCGAAGGTGAGCAGCAAGGCGGCCAGGAAATGGGGAAGGGAAGTTGGACGGAGCATGAAGGTTAAGCTACAGCAAAAATCGTGGGTTGCGCCGCCTGCTGCCAGCAAAAGTAAGCCGCACCCGCGCCCAGGTTCCCCCGCCGCACTACCCCACCTTGCGCTCCAGCACTTCGTCAATGAGCCCGTACTCTTTAGCTTCATTGGCCCGGAGCCAGTAGTCCCGGTCGGAGTCCTCGTGGATTTGCTGGGCGGTTTTGCCGGTGCGCTCAGCATAGATGCCGTAGAGTTCTTGGCGCAGCTTCACTACCTCACGGGCCGTAATCTCAATATCGGCTGAGGGGCCTTGCACCCCGCCGCTGGGTTGGTGAATCATGACGCGCGCGTGGGGCAGGGCTGAGCGTTTGCCCAGGGCCCCACCGCACAACAAAAAGGCGCCCATGCTCGCGGCTAGTCCGGTGCACATGGTAGCCACATCGGGCCTCACGTACTGCATGGTGTCGTACATGCCCAGCCCCGCGTACACCGAGCCGCCCGGCGAGTTGATGTAGAGCAGGATATCCTTGCGGTTATCCACTGATTCCAGGAAAAGCAGTTGGGCGTTGATGATGTTGGCTATCTGGTCATCGACCGCCTGACCCAGAAAGATGATGCGGTCCATAATCAGCCGCGAAAACACGTCGATTTCGGCAAAACGGGTCGGTCGCTCCTCAATTACGGAGCGGGTCATGGCCGTCACGTTGGGGTAGGCTTGCCCGGCTGCGTGGCGCAGGTAATCATCAACCACGGAGGCGCGGAGGCCCTGGCCCTGCACGGCAAACTTGCGGAATTCTTGAGAGGTAAGCATAAAGGAAACAAGGGTAAAAAATGGACGTAGAAGTTCCGGCTTGCCCTGAACAGGGGCAAGGGAAGAGGTGGAAAAGCCAGATAATCAAGGGAAAAGACTACCGTCGAAGGGTGCGCGGCAACACGCGTCGCAGCCCATGTACAGCAGCTTGGAGCCAGCGGTGGCGCCGGGCGGTGCCAGCAAGTTGGGCATGAATCAGGTTCAGCTCCCGCCGAAGCTGCTGGCGGCCGGCCAGTTGCAGGCCCTGGTAGAGTAGGCGCTGGGCTTCGGTGTCGGTGGCCAGCTCGGGGTCGGTGAGCAGCTGCACTTGCCACTCAGCTGCTTCCGCGGCGCAGTGGTGGCCCAGGAGGTGGCGCTCAATGAGTTGCAGGCGTTTCAGGGCGGGGCGCATGGGTTACCGGTCGAAATCGTGAGCGAATACGGCTCGCACGGAAGCGCGCAGACGCTCCAGGCACTTAAACTTCTGCACCGTTGCTGAGCGCACACTGCGGTAGTCATGGGTGCGGGCAATCTGCTCCAGGGGCTGCTGGAAATAGTAGAACGCCAGCAGCACACTCTTGCACCGCTCGCCCAGCTGCTCCACGTAGTCCAGCACCGAAAGCGCGGCCGGGGTTTCGGCCGTCTCTGGGTCTTCCGGCAACTCGCCGTGTTCCTCCATAAGGCCGGTAAGGGGTTGCTGACTGCGGCGGCTCAGCTCGCGGCGCCAGAGGTTGCGGCACACGCCCACCAGGTAGGTGCTCACCGAGGCCGACAGCACCAAGGTTTCGCCAACGGCTTTTTCATAGAAAATGACCAGCGCATCCTGAAACACATCCTTGGCATCTTGGGCTGAGCCGCCGCGCTGCTGCACGTGCCGCCGCACCATCGGGAACGTGCGCTGGTAGATGCCGGTGAGCGTCTGGTGCCGGTCGGTGAGCAGGGCGTGCCGAAGGGAGGCAATGGTTTCCATAGCAAACAGGGTAGTGGGTGAGGGCCCGCAGGCCGTTCTGCAGGTTAATCTTCTTTTAGGCCAACTATCACCCTTCGAGCCCAGAAAAAAAGTTACCGCCCAGGTCAAAGAGTAGCCAGAATCTGCTGGATGGCCCGCTGGTACTCCGGGTTGTCGGTCATGCCATTGTGCCCGGCGCCAGTCAGGGTAATGAACTGATCCTGAGGTTTGAGCAACGGCTTAAGCTGCAGAGCTTGCTCGTAGCTGATTATCTCGTCGCGGGTGCCGTGGAAGATGACGATGGGCGCTTTCACCTGCGGCAGCACTCGGTCGGTGTGCAGGGGGTAGCGTACCAGTAGGCCCGGCACCCAGGGGTAGTGCTGGTGGGCTACGGCGCGCATACTCCGGTAGGGCGTCTGCAGAATCAGCAGCCGGGGCTGGTGCCGGGCCGCCAGCCACGCCGCTGGACCAGTGCCCAAGGAGTAACCCAGCACACCGATGCGGTTTTCGGGGTACTGAGTAAGTAGCTGTTGATAAGCCGCTTCCACATCGGAAAGCAATTGCTGCTCACTGCTCAGGCGGCCCTGGCTTTTGCCGTAGCCCCGGTAATCGAGCAGGAATACGTCGTAGCCGAGGCGGGTGTAGGTAGGCGCCACATCGCCCCAACTGTCCAGGGCCCCACCGTTGCCGTGCAGATAGAAAATAAAGCCCTTTGGTGAAGCAGAATCGGCCCGGAACAGCAAACCATGCAAACGGGTACCATCTGGGGCCGTAACCCAGCGCTCCTCAAACCGACCGGGAAACCGAAAGCGGTAGTCCGGGGCTAGCCGGATCGGGAAGAACAGTAGCCGCTCCTGCTGAAAATACAGCAGCAAACACACGCCAATGTACAGCGCGGCCCCCAGCCCGAATATCCAGAACACAGCCTTCATAGTAAGCTAGGAGCTAAGTGAAGATTCAACGCCTTTCTTTTTTGCACGTTATCCTGAGCAGCGCGAAGAATCTTCTCACGCTGAAACGACTAGGGCAGAACGACGGCCGCAACCACGACCCGCTCAGCCTTAATAAGGTCCTTCGTAAGCTCAGGATGACGTGGTGAGGTAGAGGAACAGGTTGTAGTTCAGCACAGTGCAGTCCGTCCTGCAGAGGCGCAACCGAAGCATCCCGCGTGCTGACTCAAGACTACTAACTCACTGATGCGAGCCAGATGCTTCCTTCGTCAGCATGAGAATACTATGGCAACATCAGCACGCGAGATGCTTCGGCGGCGCCTCTGCAGGACGTTCTTTTTGCTACCTCTCCACTCACTATCCTAGAGGTAGAGTTACAACCCGACAGAAGAAATTGTGACGTGTTGTAATAACTCACCATTTCACCACTTCACAATTTCACCACTAGCCCCCAATCGTGCTCATGGACTCGAAGCTGAGTTGGTGCAGGGGGCGCTGGCGCTCAGCCTCGAAGCCGTTGGCGGCGCGGTGGCGGAAGGCGGAGGTGAGGGCGGCCACGATGTCGGCGTCGGAGGCGCCGCTGCGCAGTAGGGCCCGGATGTCGAGCACGCCTTGGTCGTAGAGGCAGGTTTTGAGGCCGCCTTCGGCCGTGAGGCGAATCCGGTTGCAGGTGCCGCAGAAGGTGCGCGAGTAGGCCGCAATGATGCCCAGGCGGCCCTGGTGACCAGCCACGGTGTAGTGCGAGGCCGTGTCGCCGGGGCGGGTAGCTACCGGCGTCAGCGTACCCAGATTCAGCTCCAGATGCTCCCGGATGCGGGTGTGATTCCAGGGTAGGGTAGCGGCGTGGCTACCCCCGTTGAAGGGCATTTCTTCAATAAAACGCACATCCACGGGCAACTCGCGGGTTAGCTCGGCCAGGGGGAGCAAGTCCTGGGTGTTTTGCCCGTCCATTACCACGGCGTTGATTTTCACCCGAATACCGGCGGCTAACAGGGCGTAGAACGTATCCAGCACCCGCGGCAGCTCGTCGCGGCGGGTGATACTGGCGAAACGAGCCCGGTCCAGGGTGTCGAGGCTCAGGTTGACGGCCTTTACGCCCATGCGGGCCAGCTCCGGCACGTGGGGGGCCGTGAGCACGCCGTTGGTAGTCAGGGTTAATTCCTCAATACCGGGAATTGCGCTGAGGCGGCTCATAAAGGGCACCAGGTCGCGGCGCACGAAGGGCTCCCCGCCCGTCAGGCGTACTTTGCGCACGCCTAGCCCGGCCATAATGGCGACCAGACGCTCCATTTCTTCGTAGGTCAGCAGCTCTTGCTTGGGCAGGTACTGAATGCCTTCTTCGGGCATGCAGTAGAAGCAGCGCAGATTGCACCGGTCCGTGACGGCCAGTCGCAGGTATTCCAGCGGGCGGCCGTGGTTATCAAACAAAACAGATGGGACAGCAACGGACATACTCAACAGAAAAACACCTCGCCCAGGTAGAGCAGTGAAACAAACAACGTAAATCAGACTTTTCCGTTCGGGGGAGTGACTTTCGTCCTCACGCAAACCGCGCGGCACCGGCAAGGGTTTCCGCTCCGGCCCCAATCAGCTTTACGAACACCTAGATAACCAATGAACTTGAAAATTGCTTTGTTCGGCATTGCCCGCGAAATCGTGGGACAATCGTCGCTGGAGGTTTCGGCGCCGGAAGGCCAGTCGGTGCAGGCGCTGCTGGCCGGGCTACAGCAGCAGTATCCGGGGCTTAGCCGCCTTTCCAGCCTAGCGGTAGCCGTAAATAATGAGTACGCCGAGGACAATGCTACCCTGTCGGAACGCGACGAAATTGCCCTAATTCCACCGGTAAGCGGAGGGTAAAACTGGTAAAACAACGTCATGCTGAGCTGGTCGATGCATCTCTACCGCTTCGTCCTCACAAGAGAAGTTAGCCAGCGGTAGAGATGCTTCGACCAGCTCAGCATGACAACGCTTTTTTCACAGTGCTACCAGGATAACCATTGCCAATAAGAGCAACCTACCTGCCACCATTTACCCCATCACCTCCTCATTCCCTTGATTCACATCGACCTGACCGACCAGCCCATCGACGTAGCCGCCGCCCTGCGCACGGTGGAAGACGATGGGGCCGGGGCCATTAATACGTTTATTGGGGCCGTGCGCAATAAAAGCACCGGCCGCCCCGTGGTGCGCCTCGAATACGAAGCCTACGACAGCATGGCCCTGCACCAGCTCCGCAAAGTAGCCGAACAGGCCGTAGAGCAGTGGCCGATGCTGAAAAAAGTCACCGTCATCCACCGCAAAGGCACCCTCCACATCGGCGACGTGGCCGTGGTCGTGGCCGTGTCCACGCCCCACCGCGCCGAGAGCTTCGCCGCCTGTCAGTACATCATCGATACGCTGAAGCAGGTAGTAACTATCTGGAAAAAGGAATTTTACGAGGACGGCGACGTGTGGGTAGCTGCTCACCCGTAGCACCTGACTATTTCGCCGCGCTGTTCTCCAGCAACGTTACGGCGCGTTCCAGCACTTGGTCCCGACCTTCCCGAATTCCCTGGATGGTAGGTTTTACCTCAATGTCGGGCACAATACCAACGCGCTGGGTTTCGCGGCCGTTGGGGTAGTACACGCCAATGCCCGAAATGTAGGTGTTAATGTTGCCGGGTAGCGTGATGGCCGAAACGTTGCCGTCGGCTCCGGCCGTGGTGCTGCCTAGCACCGTGGCCCCCGGTACCGCCCGCAGGGCCATGGCCGTGTATTCGGAGTTGCTCTGGGAAAGCTCATTTACCAGAATAACCACCTTCCCGGGGTACGCTGGCTTCTTACCTGGCGCTATTTGTAGCGGTGAACTTCGCAGAAACAGCCCCGGATACGTAGTCATGGGTGCACTAAACCGCACAAAGTCAGCTGGTTTAGTTAGTAGGTAGCTGGTGAGCGTAAACACCACAAAGTCAGAGGGGTAGTTGCGGATATCGATAATGAGCCCTTTAGTGCCCTGGGCTTCCTGCATGATGGCGGGCAAGTCCTGGTTTTTGATGGTGCCCAGTGAGAGGTAGCCAATGTTGCCGGGGAGCACGCGCCACGCGGGAGCTTTGGGGTCGGGAGTGCCGCTTTCAAGGCCTAGGTTCAGCTTGCTGAACAGGTAGCGGTTGAGGGTGAAAGGCAGCTCCTGGCCGTTGCGCCGGACGAGCACCGATACCTGCTCGGTGGGGCCGCGCAGCAAGCCGCGGGCGATGTTGCGCAACTGGGTAGGCTCGTTGGACGCCGGCGTGAGGGGCCGCCGCTCGGCTACCAGGTCCGCTACTTTGCGGCCGTCAACCTGCAGCACCACGTCGCCTTTCTGCAGGCCGGTGGCCAAACCCAGTTGCTGATCAAAGAAGTCCGTTACCACGGCCTGGCCCTCCACAAACCGAACTTGCACGGGCGCATGATACTTGCCCTTGTAGGCAGTCAGAATTTTATTTGGCTCATAAATAGTGGCGTGGGTGTCGTGGATGCGGGCAATGAGGGCCAGGGCCGTGAGGTGGTACTGCTCGGGGGTGCGGGCGGCCACAAACTGCGGCAGAAACTCGGGTAGCACCCGCTGCCAATCTTCCCCAATGGCGTAGCGGTAGGGAAAAAAGTAGGCAATCATGTTCCAGTAGCGGTACAAGGCCAGCAGCCGCAAGCCGTCATCGGGCAAGTCGGTTTTTAGCAGGGCGTATTTTTCCTCGTGCTGAAATATGGGGTTGCCCACTCCGGGCACAGTACTCACGTAATAGTGCGGACCCTGGTTGCGGTTGCGACGCAGGTACTCCAACTGCTGGCTCAGGGCCGGGCTCAGCTGGCGATTGTCGGTAAACCAGGCTAGGTCGGGTTGGAGGCGGATGCTTTCCGGGGCTGGCTCCCGGCAGGTAGGGCAAGGAGGCACCAGCCCCAGGCTGGTCACCTAATTGCTCAGTAGTTGGCTGCGGGCCGCGGTGGAAGAGCTAGCTAGCACCTGCGGCAGCACCCGAAACAGCGCGGCATCCAGGTTATGCTCGCCCGCCGCTACGGCCGGGTGGTAGTATTTTACGAAGCCCCACACCCGCCCCAGTACCGCCAGGTTTTCAAGTTGCTGCTTGTTGAGTGAACTGAGCTGGATGCCCGACCCCGAGTAAAACGCCGTGTCCTGCTCGGCCTTGTAATGCTTGATAGGGCGCAGCAACGCCCGCGCCAGCGGCTTGCCGTCGACGGTAAGTTCCAGCTGGTCGAGCCACATAGTGCCGGTTCCCGGCAGCAGGCCCCCCAGCACCACGGACTCCGCGGCTTCAGCGAGGGGTAGCGTGATGGAGTAGGCTCCCCACTCGGTGGTGCCGTGCAGGTTTTGCTTCGACATGTTGTCGAGGTGCAGCACGCCCTGCGGCCCATCGACGCGAAGCCACAGGCCCGCGTAGCCATTCTGCACATTCTCGGTTTTGAGAAAACCGGTCAGCGTCACGGTTTTACCCTGAAAGTTGACGGGCAGCTTAACTGAGGCGACACCAAACCCACCGGCCTTCGCACCAGCGGACTGAATCCGCAGGGCGTAGCGCCCGTGGTGTTTTACCAGCGAGTCGGCAGCTACCGTGTACCCGTTGCCCGCGGGCGCCCACCAGCCGACGGGCAGATGGGTTTTGGGGTTTACCTGTTCAACATCCAGGTTTAGATTGGGCGCTACCCGCTGGGCCTGGGTAGCAACGGTTGCGCTCAGGAGCGCCCATAATAAATAATAGCGTTTCATAGTAGTAGCTAGAGTCAGGAACGTGCTTGAAGGTAGCAGCATATTCCTGACTCTGGCCACAATGCGTTTTTAGAGCAACGCTACCCCAGTTCCTGTCGGGCTTGCTCGGCTTCTGCCGGTGTGTTCACGTTGCGCAGCTCCGCGGGTGCGGGCGGGGGGAGTAGCTCTATGTCGGAGTTGATCAGGGACTTACGGGGGCAGCTGTAGCCCAGGCTCAGGAAGCGCAGGAGCGTGCCGTAGCTGCTGGGCTCCCAGATGGTGATGAGCGGTTCGGGCCACTCATTTTCGGGGCTCTGGTAGGCAGTGGCCATCCGGGCCGGCTGCCGATGCTCTACCAAGTGGCCTAGCGTAGTGTTCGAGAGGAAAGGCAGGTCGCAGGCCACTACCAGCCAAGCAGCATTGGGGTCGAGGCGGAAGGCGGACAGCAAGCCGCTCAGCGGGCCCAGGTCGGCGAAGGTATCGGGGAGGGGGCGCAGGCCGGCATATTCCAGCTCCACTACCTGGTCGGGGCGGCAGGAAACGTGCACGTCTTGGCAGAAGCCGGCCAGCAGCTCGGCGGCGCGGGCGCGCTGCTCCTGGCCTTGGTGGTAACTAAGCTTGCCCTTGTCCTGGCCCATGCGCTGGCTGCGGCCCCCGGCCAGCACCAGGCCCCGCAGCGGCGGCGCGGCGGCGTGCCACTCCTGCAGAATCAGCTCGGCCAGGGTTTCTACGTCGTGAAGGGGAATGATGGGAACATTCGCCTCTCCTAGGTGCGCGCGCAGGTAAGCCGGTACTTCGGTTACGCCTTCGGGTAGGAGTAGGGCCCGCACGTCCGTCAGGCGGTCCAGCTTTTTCTCCACGGGTTTGGCTGGGTCCAGTATTACCAGCTGCTGGCGGGCCCGGAAATGGTTGCCGTTCACTAGCACCAGACTCTGGTGCTGCAGCCACTCCTGCTGGCTAAATTTGTCGAAGCCGCGCTTCGTGTCTAGCCGGGCGAAGGTGATTTTATCAGTTAGCTCGGCGGTGGCGCCGGCTTGCAGAATGGCATCTTGGCCGCCATTGCCACCCTGGGCTGCATCGTCGCCGGCGGCGTGGTCGGCATCCACGTAGGCTACGCGCAGGGTAGGGGCAAGCAGCGGGAGCAAGCGGGCTGTCAGCTCCTTGATCTTGCCGCAGGGCGCGCCCAAAATAGCCAGTTCGTGCCGGCCGAACTCGCCCAGGTCAGGCCGCGTGAGCTGGGCGTGCTTGGCGCGCGGAATAGGGGTAGCGCCCGCAGCGGCAGAAGTCGAGTTATCCGGCATGATGAAAGTTCTGTTTGCCGCCGGTCTTCTCCAGCAGGCGGGTTTCCTGAATAACAATGTTGTGCGACAGAGCCTTACACATATCGTAAATGGTCAGGGCGGCCACCGAAGCGCCGGTCAGGGCTTCCATTTCCACGCCGGTTTTGCCGGTCACGGTGGCGGTGCACTCAATCAGCACGGCATCCTCCCCATCGGGTTCAATGCGTACCTGGCAGTCGTCGAGGCCCAGGGGGTGGCAGAGCGGAATCAGCTCCGAAGTGCGCTTAGCTCCCATAATGCCGGCCAGAATGGCGGTTTGGAACACGGGGCCTTTGCGGGTGGGCAGGTCACCTTCTTTTACCAGGGCCATAATATCGGGGCCGAGCACCACGCGGCTGCGTGCCCGGGCCACGCGGCGAGTAGGCGTCTTCGGGCCGACATCGACCATGGCCGGCTGCCCGGCTGCATTCAGGTGGGTGAGTTTGGGAGAGTCAGGCATAGTAGCAGTAGAGACGCATCTTTGCGCGTAGTCGTTGCGAATGGTAAACAAACCGGCAAGGCCGGTACTTTGCTTTTTCGTTGTGGTAAGGTGTCATTCCAAGCAGCGAGGAATCTGGGTTCCGGCCACGAGGCTAACTCAGATTCCTCGCTGCACTCGGAATGACACTATACCGTAACGCTGCGGCGCAAAGATGCGTCTCTACATCCGTTCTATTTCCTGCCATGCTCTCCGTCGAAGAAGCTACCCGTTTGGTTACCGCCACCGTTCGTTCCCTGTCCGTTGAGTACCTGTCGCTACCCCTGGCGGCGGGCCGCATCCTGCGCGAAGACCTGCGCGCCGACCGGGACTTTCCGCCCTTCAACCGGGTAGCCATGGACGGTATTGCCCTGCGCTTTGCAGCCCTGGAAGCGGGACAAACAGAATTTCGCATCGACAGCACGCAGTTTGCCGGCCAGCCACCCCAGCCCCTGCACGACCCGCAGGCAGCCGTAGAAATTATGACTGGTGCGGCCCTGCCGGTGGGCGTTGATACGGTTATTCGCTACGAAGATCTCACGTTCCGAACCGATGCGGCCGGCCAGCGCTACGCCACCGTGCAGGCCTGCCCCCCGCGCCTAGGTCACAACGTGCACGCCCAAGCCGCCGACCGCCGCCGGGGCGACTTGCTGGTGCCCGCCGGCACCCGCCTGGAGCCGGCCGAAATAGCCGTAGCCGCCACCATTGGGGCCGCTACGGTGGCCGTTACACGCCGGCCACGAGTGGCCGTGGTAAGTACCGGCGACGAGTTAGTACCCATCACGGAGAAACCGGCGGCCCACCAGATTCGGCGCTCCAACGCTCTGATGCTACAAGCCGCCGCCTGGCAAACCGGAGCGGCCGCCGATACCTTTCACATGAACGACGACCCCGAAGCCCTGCGCCAGGAACTACCGGCTTTGCTGCACGACTACGACGCGGTGGTGCTCAGCGGCGGCGTGTCAAAAGGCAAAGCTGATTTTCTGCCCGAAACCTTGCGCGAGCTGGGCGTAGAGCAGATTTTCCACGAGGTGCAGCAGCGGCCCGGCAAGCCGTTCTGGTTTGGGCAGCAGCCCGGCGGCGCGGTGGTGTTTGCCCTACCCGGCAACCCGGTTTCCACCTTCGTGAACTTCTACCGCTACGTCCGGCCCTGGCTGCTCGCCGCCCAGCAACCCGAGGCCGAAGCAACTCCAAGCCCCGCGCAGGCCCCGCCCGGCGGCCCCGTGTCGGCCATCCTGACCGAAGACGTGCAGTTTCGGCCTCGCCTCACGCACTTTCTGCTGGTAAGCCTGGAGCCCGGCCTCGATGGCCGCCTGCTGGCTACCCCCGAGCGGGCCGGTGGCTCCGGCGACATGGCCAGCTTGCTGACTTCGGCGGGTTTCCTGGAGCTGCCGCCGGAGCAGGAGCACTTCCCGGCCGGATCGGTGCTGCCCGCGTGGCGGTTTCGGTAAGCACCTGTTGCAGAGCTTGCGGCAAGGCCGAGGCTAATAACTGCCGCGCCAGGGGAAGGCAGCAGGCAGACCGACTACTTAGCTTACTCCGCCGTGGAACTTGCGGCGGAAGCGGGAGCGGTAGCCAACGACTCCTGAATTTGGGTGATGACCTCCCGCAGCTGCTGGGTAATGCGAGCTACCAGTGTGGTTAAAGGCTCAGGCTGAAACTCGCCTGGCCATTGGTCGAGCTCCGTAACTACTGGCAGCAGGTGTAGCACGTGCAGGTGGGCTAGGCCGGGCTTGAGCGTATGGGCCGCGCTTTTCAGCCGAACTACGTTGCCGTCCTGCAGGGCTTGCGCCATTTCCAGTAGCAGTTCCTCGCTGCTTTCCACGAAGGTTTCTAGCATAAAAGTCACGAAGCTTTGGTCGCCTTGGCCAACTTTCAGCAAGTCGTCAATTTGGTAAAGCGCGGCACTTGCAGGCGTAACCGAAGGGGTAGGCACTGGCGTAACTGATTGCGTCTGTGGCACTACCCACTCGCTTACTACCTGCAGCAACTCGGCTTCTTGGAATGGCTTGGCCAGGTAGGCGTTCATGCCCGCGGCTAGGCACTTCTCCCGCTCACCTTTAATAGCGTTGGCGGTCAGAGCCACAATGGGCGTAGTGAGTTTCAATTGCTGGCGCAACGCGGCAGTAGCGCCGTAGCCATCGAGAATGGGCATCTGAATGTCCATCAAGATCAGGTCGAACACTTGCTCTTGGGCCAGGGCTACGGCTTGCTCGCCGTGCTCGGCTTCGGTCACCTGTACTTGGGCCTGCTGCAGGAACGTCTTGGCAATCTGGCGGTTGAAACGGTTGTCTTCCACCAGCAGTACGTGCTTATGGCGTAGGTGCTGGCGTAGCGGGCTGTCCTCAGTCAGCAGCACTTGGGGCAGCAGGTCCTGGGCTGTGCCCACGGGTAGGCGCAGAATAAACCGCGTAATCGTGCCCCGGTGCTTCTCGCTTTCCAGCTGCACGTCGCCGCCCATGAGTTTGACTAGGTTGCGGCAAATGGGCAGGCCCAGCCCAGTGCCGCCAAACTTGCGCGTGACGGAGGCATCTTCCTGGCTGAATTCCTGGAAGATGTGGGCCAGAAACTCCGGCTCAATGCCTACGCCCGTATCGGCTACCTGAAACAGAACATCCACGGCTCCGATGGGGGCATTTGCCGCCTCCACCGCTTCGCAGGAAATGACTACTTGTCCTTTCTCCGTGAACTTGATGGCATTGCCGGCCAAATTCAGCAGCACTTGCGTGATGCGGTACGGGTCGCCGAGCAGGACGGCCGGAATGCCCGCCCCAATTCGGGTGCTCAGGCAGAGGCCTTTTTCGGCGGCTTTGTAGTGCAGGGTTTGCTCTACCTGAGCTAGTAACTGGGTAGGGCCGAAGCCCACCTGCTCCAGCACCATCTTGCCCGCTTCTAGCTTCGAAAGGTCCAGAATGTCATTGATGATGACCAGCAGGTTATCGGCGGAGGTGGTAATGGCTTGCTGGTAACTGCTTTGAGTTGGTGTGAGCGGGGTTTTGGCCAGCAGCTGGCTCATGCCCAGAATGGCGTTCATGGGCGTGCGAATTTCGTGGCTCATGTTGGCCAGGAAAATTTCTCGGGCCCGCACCGCCGACTCCGCCGCCAGCTTGGCGTGGCGCAGAGCCTGCTCCGTCACTACCCGCTCCGTCACGTCGAGGCCGTAGCCCAGAATCATGTGGAGGGAGCCATCAGGGTGAAATACGGGCTGCAGGCAGCGGTACTGGTGGCGGCTGCCCTCGGGCCGCAGAAAGGTTTCTTCGTAGGTCACGAGGCTGCGCTGCTGCACCACTTGCTCCAGCTGGGCGTGCCGCTCGTGGGCCATGGAAGCCGGGTAATTGGTCCGGGAAAAGTAGTCGAAGTTGTTTTTGCCGATAATCCACTTCCGCGTTTCTGGGTCCTTGATGCCGCTGGCATTCACGAACAGGTAGCGGAACTGGTCGTCGAAAACGCCCACGTCGCAGGGCAACTGATCCAGCACAAACTCATAAAAGGCCCGCTGCTCGGCCAGTTGTTTTTCTACTTGGCGGCGCTCGGTAATATCTACGCCCATGCCCACCATCATGCGCAGGGAGCCATCGGTTGCAAACACGGGTAGGAAATGTCGCCGGATGTGCTGGGGGCCAGCCGCCGTTTCCTGCACTTCCTCCCACGAAACGACGGTGCGGCCTTGCACGGCCTGCTCAAAGCACTGGCGGCGCTGCTCGGCAAGCTTCCGGGGGCGCTGGAAGTGGGCGCAATAGGCAAAATCGTCCTGTCCAATAACCCAGCTCCGGGTAGCCGCGTCCAGAATACCGTTGGCATTAACAAAGCGGTAGCGGTGCTCGGCGTCGAAAACGGCAACCTCCACGGGTAGCTGTTGCAGAATGGCTTCGTAGAAATTCTGTGGGGCGTCGGGGCCTGCTTCGGCGGCGGGCTCGGAGGCAGTGTCGCTGCCGGGAATGGGCCCGCAGTTATTGGCTGGCGCTTTCGGCTGGCTCGGTCGCTGGGCCGCGGCCAGTTGGGCCTGCGTAGCGGCCAGCGCCTGCTGCAAAGTTGCAATGCGGTCCTCGGCCCAGGTGCGCCACGCTGTTTCGTCAGTAGGTGGAGCGGCTACATGATCAGAAAAGCCAAGAGACGAAACAGCAGACATCTACGACAGATAGGAAAAGTGATAAAGTAGCAAATATAGTCAATACATGTAGTGTAATATACTTATTAGTAGATGACTAGTTAAGGAATAAGTAGGATGATTTTGATAAATACTCATGTTCAGCGGTCAAGTATCATTTGTGCTGCCTTGCGTGCTGAGCTGAATCCAAGCAAACAACTTATACCAGCCTGACTCGGCGCAGATTTCCCGATTACCTGCTTTATAGGTGCCGGCCGAGTCGTTCTGCTGCGGGCCTTGGCTTCCTCTACTACCAGAGCAGTAGGCCACATCAGCAGCTACCCGTTCGGCGCACCTCAGTACTACTTGGATGGCACTTTTGGGCTGGGGCGGGGTGCGGCCGGCTGGGTACCCCTTGCGCGGGTAGGGGCCGCGCCTCCGTGTTTCGGTGGCACTTTTGTTGTACTCTTGTGGTTGCCTATACTTACAACAACATTTCTGGCCGAAGCGGTGTGGACTGCTCTTGCGCAGTTTTCCCTTTGTCTATGAGTGCTTCGCTTAAATTCACGAACGCCAACCGTTCACTTTTCTTTGCCACAGTTCGCCAGCGGGTGGATGCTTACTTTCAGCTTCACCAGCTTTCCCGGCATGCCAACCGGGCCATGTGGGGAAAAACCATTCTGTTTCTGGTCAGCTTTGTGGGGCTGTACGCACTCATTCTATCCGGCTTGCTAGGCCCCTGGGGCATGCTGGTTGCGGCCGGACTGTTGGGAGCCACCAATGCCTTCATCGGCTTCAATATCTGCCACGATGCCCTGCACGGAGCTTTTTCAGCTAACAAGCGCGTAAACAAGGGCTTGGGCCTGCTCTTCAATTTGCTGGGGGCCAGCCCCTACGTGTGGGGCATTACCCACAACCTGGTGCACCATACCTACACCAACATTCCCGGCCACGACGAAGATATTGAGGTAGCGCCCGGTCTGGTGCGTTTGTCGGAGGACGAGCCCGTACGCCCTTGGCAACGGTTTCAGCACTTCTACGCCTTTGCCCTGTACGGGCTGGCGTCGTTGTCGTGGGTGCTGCGCAAGGACTACGTTAAGTTTTTTCAGGCAAAGATTGGGGAGCATGTCGCCAATCATCCCCGCAAGGAATACGTGAACCTATTCCTGTATAAGGCCCTGTACTACGTCTTATTCATTGTTTTGCCGCTGGTGTTCCTCCCTATTACCTGGTGGCAGTTTCTGCTGGGCTTTCTAACCATGCACTTCGTGGAAGGGCTGGTGCTGGGCTTGGTTTTTCAGCTGGCGCACGTGGTAGAAGGTACCGCTTTCCCGCTGCCCGACGCGCAAGGCGAAATGCAGGAAGCGTGGGCCGTGCACCAGCTCCAAACCACGGCCAACTTTTCGCCTACCAGCAAGCTGGCCAGTTTTTTCTGCGGGGGTCTGAACCGGCAAATTGAGCATCACCTATTTCCGCGCATTTGTCACATTCACTACCCTGCCCTGTCGGTGATTGTCCGCAACACGGCCCAGGAGTTCGGCTTGCCCTACCTGGAAAACGCTTCGTTCTGGGGCGCGCTTCAGTCCCACTACCGCATCCTGTACAAGTTGGGCCGGGCCAGTGCCTAGCCGCTACCTTCTCGGCAAGCAGAAGGGGTAGCACGTTTTCTGAATATAACGACTAAACGAAAGAAAGCCCGCGGGAAGCTATTTCCCGCGGGCTCTCGTGTTATTCTGCCTCGAACTCCAGCCCGCAGGTAAAGCAATGACACTGGGGCTTTTCGGGGGCCTGAAGCCAGAGGCGCAGCTTCACGAAAAGGTTGTCGGTGGGCTGGGGCTGGTGGCGGCAGACTACGTCGGCATGGTGGCAGCGGGGGCAGCGCCGGGTGCCGGCGGCTGGCTCTTCTGCCGGCTCGGGGGGCATGGCATGCATGGGGGCCCGTTGGGCGTGCAGTACTTCGTGGGCAGCCGCTACGTCCGGGGCCCGCACGAATAGGCGCACCGCTCCCAGCACGGGCCCATAAGGCCGGTTTTCGTTGCCCAGAAAGCAAGGAATGCCAGCGGCATCAAGCTGATTTTTAGCTAAATGCGCGGTAATAACATCCCGAAACGATTCGAGCAGGACAATGTTGGCAGGAGCGGAAGAATCCGGGGGCATACAGAAAAGGCGGGGCTGAGGGGCCGTACAAGCCAAAAACAACAGAAGCACCCCATTGGGTGCTTCTGAAGAGGAAAAAATGCGGGCAGGTCTGCTACTTGAACAGCGCCAGGGCTTTGATAAAGGTTTGGGCAACGCCCCAGGCCAGCGGGATGCCCACAAATAGCCAGGCAATGCCCAGGGCTGCTCCCGAAGAAGGCTCGGGGGTAGCGGTACGATTTACGGTAGGTTCCATGGGAAAAATGAAGAAGATGAGAGCTGAGCCGTAGCCAACTAAACGAACAAACTGCTAGGCCACAGCCTTTTGCGGGGCTGCTTCCTTTTCGAAATACTTCTCCGCAACGGGCCGCACCAGGAAGTTGGCAATCAGACCGATAACCAGCACGCCGGCCATGGTATAGAACACCGACTGATAGGCGGCGGCGCCTTCCAAATTCTGCTCTTTGGCGCTGCTATGCAGGTAGTTAACAATCAGAGGGCCCAGCACGCCGGCGGTGCTCCAGGCGGTAAGCAACCGGCCATGAATAGCGCCTACCTGCATTTTACCGAACAAGTCGGATAAGTAAGCCGGGATGGTAGCAAACCCGCCGCCATACATGCTCAGAATAACGCAGCACACAACCACAAACAGCGCCAGTGAGGCGCTGGCGCCCAACGTGGGCACCAGGGCATACAGTAAAATCCCCAGCCCAAAATAAATGGCGTACGTGGTTTTGCGGCCTAGCTTATCAGAAGCCGACGACCAGAAAAAGCGGCCCAGCAGGTTGAACAAGCTCAGCAGGCCCACAAAGCCGGCCGCCGCCGCCGCTGTTACGCCCCGACCAGCGCCCAGGTTTTTATCGGAAAAGGCTTCCTGAATAAGAGGAGACGCCGATTCCAGCACGCCAATGCCGGCGGTTACGTTCATGCACAGCACCACCCACAGCAGCCAGAACTGCGGTGTTTTAATGGCGTTGTCGGCCGTGACGTTGCCGCTGGTAATGAGGGCGTTGTGTTCCGTAGACGGCGTGTAGCCGGCCGGCTTCCAGTCGTCGGCGGGCACCCGAATGGTCCAGACGCCAAACTGCATGAACAGCAGGTAGATAAGGCCCATAACGATGAAAGTGGGAGCTACGCCCTGGGGTGCCGAGTCCTTGAAACGGTCCATCAAGGCCACGGCCAGAGGAGAGCCAATCATAGCTCCGCCGCCAAAGCCCATAATGGCCATGCCGGTAGCTACCCCCCGCCGGTCGGGAAACCATTTGATAAGCGTGCTCACCGGCGAAATGTAGCCGATGCCAAGGCCAATACCGCCCACGAATCCATACCCGAAATACACCAGCCAGAGGCTGTGCAGATGCACACCCAGCGCCGCAATGAAAAAGCCGCCGCCAAAGCACAAGGCCGACGCCAGCATGGCTTTGCGAGGACCAACCCGCTCCAGCCATTTCCCAAATACAGCTGCCGATAAGCCCAGCAGCACGATGGCAATGGAGAAGATGATGCCAAGCTGCGCCGGGGTCCAGTCGGTCGGGGCTGGGGCATCCGGATTGCCGCTGATGAGGGAGCCCAGCGGCTTTTTAAACACGCTGAACGCATACGCCTGCCCAATAGCAAGGTGAATGGCCAGGGCTGCCGGCGGCACTAGCCACCGATTGTAGCCAGGGCCAGCAACAGTGCGGCTGCGGTCAAGTAAAGAATTGTTTGCCATGCGGGAACGGGTGTTTTTTAGGTAGGTGAAAGAGCGGATTTGCCAACTGGCATCCCGAATAATGCTCGGCTGTACGCGTTGGGTGCCAATAAGGTAGGAGGCTTTAGGAGGCTTTTTTAGTGATTAACTCAACTATTTTTTGCTAAACAGCTATAGCTAAGCTTGTCTGCTCGCGCGGCATTTCCGGGGCTATACGGCAGGCACGCGTGTAGGTACATACCAGCAAGCCAGCTTCCGGCACGAATGGCGCCTACCAGTCGGCCGCCTATTTACTCCGTAGCCGATTGGCCCAGCAGCCACCCCCGCGGCCCCCGCGCTCGGCAGCGCCGTAGAAACTCCGTTAGCCCCTGCTTCATGGCCTGAGCCATGCGCTGCTGAAACTGCGGGTCCGTCAGGCGCTTCTCATCCTCGGGGTTAGACACAAAGGCTGTTTCGACGAGGGCGTTCGGGTATTCAGTAGGGCCGTTCAGCCCGAAGTTGAAGCCGCCTACGTTGCCGAAGCCCGCCAGCCCCGTGGCCCGCATCTGCTCGTACAGCGCCACCGATAGGGGCCGAAACGCCACGTAGCGGTAGTAAGTGCTGGTGCCCTGTGCCGCGGCGCTACCCGAAGAGTTGACGTGGATACTGACCAGCACATCGGGGTTGAGGCGACGCAGGAGTAGCACCCGGTCGCCGTTGTCCACGGTAGCATCGGTTTTGCGGGTCATGAGCACGCGGGCCCCGGCTTGCTCCAGCTCCCGGCGCAGCTTCAGGGCAATAGCCAGGGTCAGGTCTTTCTCGCGGACGCCGCTGGCGCCGGTGGCCCCCACGTTGGTACCGCCGTGGCCCGGGTCTAGGGCCACCGTCAGGCCGCGCAGGCGTAGCTTCTGGGGCGGACGCTTCACCTTAATTTCCAGGGTGTTACCTCGGTAGCCGATGTGGTAGCCCCAGCTCTGGCGGTGGCGCAGGGGTAGCACCAGCCGGAACACATCGGGCTGTACTTGCTCGTAGCTCACGTCGCCCAGCTCTCGTAGGCCGTCGCGCTGGGTTATCCAGTTAGTGTTAGAGGTAGCCCCAAACACATCCACCACCAGCCGACTGGGTTCAGTGAGCAGCTGGGAGCGGTAGGGCAGGCGCTGACCAAGCGACATACGCACATAGTCATAGACCGAGTCGCCCTGCACGCTCCAGGAACCCGTTAGGGCGGCGGGCACGAAGCCACCCGGCGGCAGCAGGCGCACTACCTCCTGGGGCACCCAGGCTAGTTGGGTAGCACTCAGCTGCACCCGGTACTGGCTGCCTACCCGCCCCGTCAGGTGCAATACCACCGCCGAATCGAGGTAGCCGAGTTTGGCCCCACCCAGCCGGTCTTCGCCCAGGCCGTAGTTGAGGTAGGCCAGCTCGCCCTTGGTGAGAGCTAGTTGGGGCTCATTCGGGTTCAGAAACCGGACGGTATGCCGGCTGAAAGCCGTGGCCACTAGGCTGTCCGGAGTGAGCAGTTGAAAGCTGATGCGTCGATTGAGAAGGGTGTCGCCGGGCTGTACTACGTAGGTGCCTTGGTACACCCCGCGCTTGCCCTGGGCCTGCGCGGGCGGCATTTCCGTGAGCGGTAGCCCCCGCAGAAAGGTGGCCCGCAAGCCCGCAGTGCCGATCAGGCGCACGTGCAGCCGGTCGCCGGGGCTAAGCCACTGGTCGGCGGCGGGTATGATTTCGGCGGTAGAAATTACTGGCAGGCGGGTGGCTGAGGCAGGTTGCTGGGCCTGCGCCGTAAGGCTACCCAGCACCGTTAGCAGCAGGCTGGCCCAGAGCAGGCGGAAAAGAAGAAAGGAGGACATAGGTGAAACATACAGACGAGGAAGCTGCCCGGCTCGTTGCGGTAGCGCTGGTTGGCACATGTTTACTGCTACCCCCAAACGCCAGCTAAAAAGCCCCGCCGGGAGGGCGAGGCTCAGAAGCAGAACGTGCGCGGGGTTAGGGCTGCTTTACGGCTTGGCCTAAATCCTTCACGTCGCGGCCGGTTTCCAGGGCCGTGAATTCGGTTTGCAGGGCCCGGATGTGCAGCTCGTCGCGGCCCTTGATGTCGAGGCGAATAGCCCGGAACCGCTCATTGAGGCGCCGGCTGATGGCGGTAGCATAGTCCCAGTCGCGCTGGGTCCACTCCCGGCGGTTGGCCCGCACCTGCTGCATGAATTGCACGAAAGCCGGCTCAATGGTTTGGGGCGTAAGCTGTTCAACTTCCGTGTACGTGCCCAGCAACTGGCTGGCAAAGGTGGCTTCCGCCGCTCTGTCTAGGGGCTGGCGGCTACGGGCGCGGGAGGCAGAATCGAAGCGGGCCGCCCGGCGGCCGGCCACGCGCAGTTTGGCCGCGGCCCGGTCGGCGACGGTATCCAGCTTGCGGGCTTCTTGTTTTACCATTTCCTGTCGCTCACGCGGGGTAGTGTCGCAGGCGGCCAGCAGCAATCCGACGGCGGGCAGCAAAAACAAACGGAGAGATTTCATATCGGCAAGGTATTGATTGTTGAGGTGGGAGAGTAAACGCAAGTAGGCACTATACGCAACACAGCCCACTTCTTTACGAAGCGGGCTGTGTTTGTGGGGTAGTACCGTAGTTGAAAGCGGTGCGCAAGCCCTATTGAGGCCGCAGCCGAAACGTGAAAGGCATTTCATATTTGGAAACCACGGCATGGCTGCCAATGCGAGCCGGAATCCACTGGGCCGGAATGCTGCGAGCCACCCGCAGGGCCTCTTCGTCGCAGCCGGAGCCTATGCCCAGCAGCACCTGGTGGTTGGAAGCCTGACCCAGGGTGTCCACCACGAATGAGACCAGCACCCGGCCCTGCACGTTCTTGGTTTGGGCCGCCACCGGGTAATTAAGCTTGGTCATATAAGTAGCCAGCGCCGCATCGCCCCCGATGAAAAAGACGGGATGGGTTACGCGCTGGCGGGTCCATTCGCCGGCGGCGTTCTGCACAGAGTAGGGCACATCATCGAAGGGACGGTTGAATACCAGCTTCTTAGCGGTGTGGTCGTACTTTTGGGTTACTACCTGACTCCCGTCGCGGGTGTAGGCGTAGTACTCCCAAACCCCAACTTTTTGACCTTTCTCCAGCAGTCCGCTTTCTAGTTCAGACTTGCGCATTTTTTGGGCCGATGCCGCCACGGAGGAGAATACTAGAAGAGGGAGTATGAGTTGTTTCATAGAAGAGAAATGGGGGTGGGAAAAGGGGAATGTGCGCGCAGAAATGCCCCGGCAGCCCCTGGCAATACCAGCGGGCTACGGGCAAAAGGGTAAGAAATAAATCTTGGTTAAGTTCTATAAGGCTCCCAGTAGCCGCGGGGCTGGGGTAGAAGGGTGGGACCATGAACGCTGGGCCAACACGGCGCAGCGCGGCTATACACGGCTGGGGGGAGTAACCGTAGGTAGAGCCTGGTCCGGGAAATCTACAAATTTCCTCCTAGTTCAGCAACTCAAGAATAGGGAAGCACTGTCAGGCTCAGCTGCTTAGCAGATTTACTCTTCCAGCCGGTCGCGCAGGTCGCGCAGCTGGCTCTGCAGGCCCGGCCAGGCCGGACAAATTTTCTCTAGCCGGCCGAGTACGCGCAGGGCGCCCCGGTCGTCGCCGAGCATCCGGAGCATGGTGGCCCACCCCGACAGCGCCCCGAAGTGGCGGGGTTCCCGGCGTAGGGTTTCGCGCACGTCGCGCAGAGAAGCGTTATACTCGCCCCGCATGTAGTAGGCCGTGGCCCGCTTGTTCCAGCCCTCGGCGTAGTCGGGGCTAGCTTCCGTAAGGGAAGTAAACTCCTGAATGGCAAGGGTATAGTCGCCGGCTGAGAGGGCGCGCATTCCCGCTTCCAGGTGCTTGTCGAGCACGGGGTGGCCGGCCGTCAGCCAGATGTGCCAGATGCCATCCTGCAAGGCCTCAATTTCGGCCGGGGCCGTGGCCTCCCGCAGGCGAGCAAACAGGTCGTTGAGGGTATCCAAGCGGTGAGGTAGTGAAATGGTGAGATGGTGAGTTCTACGTTCCATGGGCGCAAGTGGCGCAGTTAAAACGAAAAACTCACCATCTCACCATTTCACTATCTCACCGCTTAAAACAGAGCTGCTGCTACCCGCCGGATGCTCTCCGACTTGCCCATGCTGTAATAGTGCAGGCAGGGCACGCCGTGGGCCATCAGCTCCTTGCTTTGGTTGATGCACCACTCAATGCCGATTTCCCGGGCCGCGGCGTTGTCGGCGGAGTGGTGCACGGCATCGGCCAACTCTTCCGGGATGTTGAGGTAGAAGGCCCGGGGTAGCATGGTGAGCTGGCTCTTGGTGGTCAGGGGCTTCAGGCCGGGAATGATGGGCACTGTGATGCCCGCCTCCCGGCAGCGCTTCTCGAAGTTGAAGAACTGCTCGTTGTCGAAAAACATCTGGGTCACGATGTACTCGGCGCCGCGGTCCACCTTGTGCTTGAGGTAGCGCAAATCAGCCCCGTAGTTCGGCGACTCAAAGTGCTTCTCGGGGTAGCCGGCCGTGCCGATACAGAAGTTCGTAGCCCACGTATCATCCTGTTCCTCATCCAGATACTCGCCCTTGTTCAGGTTGGCTACCTGCCCAATCAGGTCGGCGGCGTAGGCGTGCCCATCCGGGTCGGGCTTGAAATGGCCTTCCGATTTGATGGGGTCGCCGCGCAACGCCAGCACGTTATCAATGCCGAGGAAGTGCAGGTCGATGAGGGCGTTTTCCGTTTCCTCCTTCGAGAAGCCCCCACAGATCAGGTGGGGCACGGTATCCACGTCGAAGCGGTTTTTGATGGCCGCGCAAATGCCCACCGTGCCGGGCCGTTTGCGCACGGTTTTCTTCTCCAGAAACCCGTTGGGGTGCTGGCGGTACACGTACTCCTCGCGGTGGTAGGTTACGTCAATAAACGGCGGCTTGAACTCCATCAGGGGCTCAATATTCGAGAACAGGTTCTGGATGTTCTCGCCCTTTTTGGGGGGTAGCACCTCGAAGGAAAACAGCGTCTTGCCGTCGGCGCGGGTTAGGTGTTCGGTTACTTTCATATGGGTTGGTGGTCCCGGCTCGTTCTGGTGGGTGCCTCACCCCCCGGCCCCCTCTCCCGTGGAGAGAGGGAGCCTGGCGACTTTTGGGGGGGCTGTGGTTTGGTTACAGGGCAGATTTGATAGTTGCTAGCACCTGATCTGGTTCGTGCAGCACTTGGTTATTAGAGAAGCGTAAGATTCGGTAGCCGAGTTCCTGCAGTGGTGTAGAGCGGCCCGCATCATAGTCCTGCTGGTCAGGCTGGTTGTGGATTTCTCCGTCTACCTCTACAATTAATTTGCGCGCAAGACTCACAAAATCAACAATGTAGAGGTCAATACTGTGCTGGCGCCGGAACTTGACGTTAGCAAGTTGTCGGTTACGCAGAGCTTGCCAAAGCTTGTTTTCAGCCTCGGTTGGGTTCCGTCGCATTTCGGCGCTGAAGCCTTTTAGGTGTTGGTGCCATTTTGATCTGTCAGCGGTTAGGCGGGCGTCGATTGCCTCAAGGGTTGCCTCACCCCCTCTCCGGGGGAGAGGGGGTGAGGCCACTACAGCGCCGTTACGGGCACGCTGGCCGGGTCGTAGTTCAGGTTGGGGGCCAGCCAGCGCTCCAACTCGGCAAGTGGCATGTTCTTGCGCTCGGCAATGTCCGCTACCTGGTCCTTGCCAATGCGGCCGAGGCCGAAGTAGCGGCTTTCCGGGTGGGCGTAGTAGAGGCCGCTCACGGAGGAGGCGGGGTACATGGCCAGGTTCTCGGTGAGGCGGATGCCGGTTTTGTTCTCGGCGTCGAGCAGCTCGAATAGGGTAATTTTCTCGGTGTGGTCGGGGCAACCGGGGTAGCCGGGGGCAGGGCGCACACCTTTGTATTTCTCCTGAATGAGGTCCTCGTTCGTGAGATTTTCGGCCGGGTCGTAGCCCCAGAATTCCTCGCGTACGCGCTGGTGCAGGCGCTCGGCAAAGGCCTCGGCGAGGCGGTCGGCTAGGGCTTTTACCATGATGCTGGAGTAGTCGTCGTGCTCCTGCTCGTACTTCTCCAGCAGTTTCTCAATGCCCAGGCCTGCCGTCACGGCAAAGCCCCCGATGTAATCCGCGCGGCCAGTTTCACGGGGAGCTACGAAGTCGGAAAAGGCGAGGTTGGGCACGCCGGGGGCCTTCTCGCTCTGCTGGCGCAGGGTGAAGAACTCCGTCTGGATTTCCTCACGGCTGTCATCCTTGAACACCTGAATAGTATCGTGGCCGACGGTGTTGGCGGGCCAGAAACCCACTACGGCGCGGGCCGTGAGCAGCTTCTCGTCAATGATTTGCTTGAGCAGCTTCTGGGCGTCATGGAAGAGCTGGGTGGCGGCTTCGCCCACGTTCTCATCGGTGAGGATGCGGGGGTAGCGGCCCTTCAGCTCCCAGGTCTGGAAGAAGGGCGTCCAGTCGATGTACTCCGCTAGCTCAGCTAGGGGGTAGTCTTCCAGTGTTTTGGTGCCCAGGAAACTCGGCTTCACAATACGGGTGGCTTCCCAGTCAGCCTGGAAGCCGTTTTCGCGGGCGGCTTCAATGGGCAGGTAGCTCTTCTCGCGCTGACGGCCGGCGTAGTCTTCGCGGAGCTGGCGGTACTCCTCGCGCACGGTGCGGGCGTATTCCACATCGGCGGAGCCCAGCAAAGCCGCCGCCACGCCTACCGAGCGGGAAGCGTCATTCACGTGTACCACCGGGCCGGAGTAGTTGGGCGCAATTTTCACGGCCGCGTGCAGGCGGGAGGTGGTGGCGCCCCCGATGAGGAGCGGAGTCTGGAGGCCGCGCTTTTCCATTTCCTGGGCCACGTACACCATTTCATCTAGGCTTGGGGTGATGAGGCCGCTCAGGCCGATGACGTCCACCTGTTGCTTCTGGGCTTCGTCCAGAATCTTTTCCAGGGGCACCATTACGCCCAGGTCCACAATGTCGAAGTTGTTGCAGGCCAGCACTACGCCCACGATGTTCTTGCCGATGTCGTGCACGTCGCCTTTTACCGTGGCCAGCAGGATTTTACCGGCCGTTTGCCGGTCGCCGCTTTGCTTGTCGGCCAGCAGGTAAGGCTCCAGGTAGGCCACGGCTTTCTTCATCACGCGGGCCGATTTCACGACCTGGGGCAGGAACATTTTGCCCGCGCCAAACAAGTCACCCACTACGTTCATACCCGCCATCAGGGGGCCTTCAATTACTTCGAGCGGCCTGGCTACTTGCTGGCGCACCTGCTCGGTGTCCTCGTCGATAAATTCCGTAATACCTTTTACTAGGGCGTGCTGCAGGCGCTCGGCTACGGGCAGGCTACGCCAGGCGTCGGCTACTACCTCCGTTTTGTCTTTCTGCTTTACGGTGTCGGCGAAGTCTACGAGACGCTCGGTGGCGTCGGGGCGACGGTTCAGGAGCACGTCTTCCACCAGTTCCAGCAGGTCTTTGGGCACTTCATCGTACACGGCCAGCTGACTGGGGTTCACAATGCCCATATCCAGGCCGGCCCGGATGGCGTGGTAGAGGAAGGCCGAATGCATGGCCTCGCGCACCACATCGTTGCCGCGGAAAGAGAAGCTGATGTTGCTGACGCCGCCGCTGGTGAGGGCGCCGGGCAGGTTCTGCTTGATCCAGCGGACGGCCTCAATGAAGTCCAGCGCATAATTGCGGTGCTCCTCCATGCCGGTGCCCACCGTCAGGATGTTGGGGTCGAAGATGATGTCCTCGGCCGGGAAGCCGACTTCGTTTACCAGGATATCGTAGCTGCGCCGGCAGATGTCGATGCGCTTTTCCAGGGTATCGGCCTGGCCGTTCTCATCGAAGGCCATGACTACCATGGCGGCGCCGTAAGCTCGCACGGTGCGGGCCCGCTCCTTGAAGGTTTCCTCGCCTTCCTTCAAGGAAATGGAGTTGACAATGCTCTTGCCTTGTACGCACTTAAGGCCGGCTTCCAGCACGCTCCACTTCGAAGAGTCCAGCATAATCGGCACCCGCGAAATATCGGGCTCCGAGGCAATCAGGTGCAGGAAGGTGGTCATGGCCTGCTCCGAGTCGAGCATGCCCTCATCCATGTTCACGTCGATGACCTGGGCACCGCCTTCCACCTGGTCGCGGGCTACTTGCAGGGCGGCCTCGTAGTTTCCGGTCCGGATAAGGCGGGCGAAAGCGCGGGAGCCCGTCACGTTGCACCGCTCGCCCACGTTGACGAATAGGCTGTTGGGGGTGATGTTGAACGGTTCGAGGCCGGCGAGGCGGGTTACCCCACCCCCGGCCCCTCCCCGGTGGGGAGGGGTGCCAGACATGTTGGTTATCCTATCAGCAGAAGCTGATCTAAGCTCCTCCCCACCGGGGAGGGGTTGGGGTAGGGTCACCCGCCGCGGTTCGTACCGCTCCGCCAGGCGAGCCAGCTCGCCGATGTGCTGGGGCGTGGTGCCGCAACAACCGCCTACTACCGTCACGAGACCTTCTTTGAGGTAATTTTCCACCACGCCCGCAAACTCCTCAGCCGACTCGTCGTAGCCCCCGAAGGCATTCGGGAGGCCGGCGTTGGGGTAGGCGGAAATGTGCACGTCGGCAATGCGGCTCAGCTCTTTGATATACACTTGCAGCTGATCGGCGCCGAGGGCGCAGTTCAAACCCACGCTCAGTAGGGGCAAGTGCCGGATCGAGTTCCAGAAAGCCTCCACCGTCTGGCCCGAAAGGGTGCGGCCAGAGGCGTCGGTGATGGTACCGGAAATCATAACGGGCACCGGGCGGCCACCTTCGTCGAAGAACTTCTGCACCGCGTACAGCGCCGCCTTGGCGTTCAGGGTGTCGAAGATGGTTTCAATGAGCAGGGCGTCGGAGCCACCCTCCACGAGGCCGCGCACTTGCTCATGGTAGGCGGTGGCCAGCTCATCGAAGGTCACGGCCCGGAAGCCGGGACGGTTTACGTCGGGTGACAGGGAGGCAGTGCGGTTGGTGGGCCCGATGGCGCCGGCCACGAAGCGAGGCTTGGCGGGGTTCTGGGCCGTAAACTCGTCGGCTACCTCCCGGGCTATGCGCGCCGACTCATAGTTCAACTCATACACAATGTCCTCCAGGCCGTAATCGGCCTGGGCGATGGTGGTGCCGCTGAACGTGTTGGTTTCCACCATGTCGGCCCCGGCCGCGAAGTAATCGGCGTGGATGCCCTTGATGATGTCGGGCCGCGTGAGGCTGAGCAGGTCGTTGTTGCCGCGCAGAGGGTTGGGATGATTCGCGAAGCGGGTGCCCCGGAAATCAGCCTCTTCCAGCTTGTGACGCTGAATCATGGTGCCCATGGCGCCGTCCAGAATCAGGACGCGCTGGGCCAGGATGTCGTGCAGCGGGGAGTGGGGGCGGTGGAGGGTCGTCGGCATATCGGCTCTTCTAAGAAAATCGGCAGCAAAAAAGTGCCTATCCAGAAAGAGCCGCGTGGGGGCGCGAGTCCTGTTCTTATCTTCTTCCAAACCGCCCAAGCCGCCCGGAAAGGGAATTAGCACCTTGTTTTATTCAGGTTGCTAAGACGTCATCGGGCCCAATCCCTCGGTCTTTCTGGATAAGTAACAGGGCGAAGATACAACCGGAATCTTCAACTTTCAATCCGGGAAGTTTTGGGAGGGAGGTAGAGTCATTCGCTTTCAGGCTGCACGCCTGCAGAAGACGCGACGCTTCGCGTCTCAGTCGTTGCTGAAGTTGTTTAACTCACATCGTCCAATGCTTACTGCTCACCGACACGACGTGGAATGTCGCGTTTTACAGGCGGGTAGCAACAGCAAGTTGGTGGCTTGCTGCACGGTTTGCTTAGCAGAAGTATATAGGCTTAGCTGAATGGTTCGTTGTACGGAATGGCCTGCTCATTGAATAAAGTTCGTGCGGTTTGGCATTTTGTTCATCTTGTGGTCAATACGTTAGATGTCTGCGACTATGATGCTATCCTCTCTGTGTCAGAAACTGTTAACGGGCTGCTTATGCCTGCTGAGCAGCTGGACGCTGGCTCAACACCAGGCCGGCTCGGGCTTGCGTGGACAGTACTACGAGGGTAAAAAGTTTGAGAAGCTAGTGCTGACTCGCACCGATGCAGCAATCGACTTCAACTGGACCGTTGGGCCCAGCGGCAACCACTTTGTGTCGCCGGGACCAGGCGTGCCGGGCGAGTACTTCTCGGTGCGTTGGGCAGGCCACGTATATGCCCCGGTAACGGGGGTGTACACCTTCCAGATTGCTACCGACGACGGGATGCGCGTCTGGATCGGCGGGAAGAAAGTGCTGGATTCCTGGCACGATCAGCTCGTAACGGTTTCCACAACCCACCTGAAAATGAAAGCTGGGAGCTACTACGCCTTGCGGGTGGAATACTACCAGAGCGACCGGGACTCGCGGGCACTACTAGCCTGGCAGCTACCCGATTTCAACACGTTCAACGAACCGCAGCCCATTCCAGCGGCTAATCTGTACTCCACTCTGCCCACCAATATTTTACTTCTCGTGGAGGCTACGCCGCCCCAGCCCAAGGCCGCGGCCTCCGTTCCGGCAGCGGCACCGGCGGCTGCTTCCGGCGGCAAGCCAAAGCCAAATGCAAAGCCGGCCCGCGCAGCTAGCAGCCCAGCGCCCGTAGCTGCGGCCAAACCTAAGTCAGCCGTGGTGCCGGTAGTGACCAGAGCAGCGCCCGCAAAAGCCGACACCGCCACCGCCCATCTACCCGACCTAACGGCGCTGAGCAAAGGCGCGGCCGTAACGCTGCCCAACCTCTACTTTACCCAGAGCACGGCGGCTTTGCTGCCCAGCTCGCGTCCTACCCTGAATGCCCTGGCTCGTACACTGCGCGCCCAGCCCACTATGCAGCTGGAAATAGCTGGCCACACCGATAATGTAGGCGAAGCCGCCCTAAACCTACGCCTCTCTGAGCAGCGGGCCCGGGTGGTGCGGCAGTATCTCGTGCAGCAAGGTGTTGACTCGGTGCGGCTTACGGCCCGGGGCTACGGCGGGGCCCGGCCAGTAGCCGACAACCGCGACCCGCAGCAGCGCCCCCGCAACCGGCGCGTGGAGGTAGTGGTGCAATAGGTTGAGCAGTAACGTCCTACAGAACTGTCCCTGCAAGTGGAACGAGGGGCCAGGGAATTCAGGGGCGAATCTCAGATTCCTCGGTCTACAGTGGAAGAACAGTTTTTGCTTTTTGTTAGGACGATGAAAACATTGGTGTATAGACATTAGTTGATGGGTGCTGAAACGGTACGTCATTGTTTCTCAACCATCGACTTCATCATGAGCCAAACCACCAATCTTTTCACGCCCGTGCAAGTGGGCGCGCTTTCCCTGCCCAACCGCTTTGCCATGGCGCCCATGACGCGCAGCCGGGCCACCAACCCCGCCAACGTACCCACCGACTCCGTTGTGACCTATTACGTGCAGCGGGCTACGGCTGGCCTCATCATTTCGGAAGGCTCGCAGGTGTCGCCCCAGGGCGTGGGCTACATCAACACGCCGGGTATTTACTCCGAGGAGCAGGTAGCCGGCTGGAAGAGAGTAACCGACGCCGTGCACGCCGCCGGGGGCCGCATATACATCCAGCTCTGGCACGTAGGCCGGGTGTCGCACCCTTTCTTCCATAAGGGTGAGCTGCCGGTTGCTCCCTCGGCCATCAAGCCGGAAGGCGCCAAAGCCTTTACCGGCCAGGGTTTCGAGGATGTGCCCACGCCGCGCGCCCTAGAGCTCAGCGAAATTCCGGGGGTAATCGACCAGTTCCGCCAGGCGGCTCGCAACGCCAAGCTGGCCGGCTTCGACGGGGCCGAAATCCACGGGGCCAACGGCTACCTGCTCGACCAGTTCATCCAGGACGGCTCCAACCAGCGCACCGACGAGTACGGCGGCAGCTTGGAAAACCGCACCCGTTTCGTGCTGGAAGTAGTGCAAGCGGTAGTCGATGAGCTGGGCGCCGACCGGGTGGGCATCCGCCTCTCGCCCCAGGGCAGCGCCAGCATCCACGATTCGAACCCAGTACGCACTTTTAGCTACGTTACCGAGCAGCTCAACCAGTTCAACCTGGCCTACCTGCACGTCATTGAGGCCCTGCCTGGTCACCCGATGGCGGCCAAGCCCGGCACTCCGGCCGTAGCCGCGCACCTACGCCAGATTTTCAACGGCACCTTCATCCTCAACGGTGGCTACACCCACGACACCGCCGACAAGGCCCTGGCTAACAACGAGGCCGACCTGATTGCCTTCGGAGTACCCTTCATTGCTAACCCCGACCTGGTGGAGCGCTTCCGCGTTGGGGCGGCTCTCAACACCCCTGACCCCAGCACCTTCTACGTGCCCGGTGACAAGGGCTACATCGACTACCCCGCCCTCCAAGACCAGGGCGCGGACGTGAAAGAGCCCGTTGATTACCAGAATAACTAAGCACTAACCTGCTCGTAATCTGCTATATAAAACCCGTCTCGGCGCAAGCAGGGGCGGGTTTTTATTTGAGCAATTAACCTCATTCCATTCCCGTTTGCCTCCCAGTGTCATCCTAAGCAGCGCGTAAACGATTGACGTAACAACGTCCTGTTCCTACGTGGTAAGGTCCTTGGCAAGCGCAGGATGACACTGGAGGCGAAGCGGGTTTTCGGTTTTGGGCTCAACGCACTGTAGGCCCGGCGGTCTGAAACTGCTTAACCTGGTTTTCCAGCCGCTACTGCCCCGACTTCTTGCTAACGTGTCACTTATTACCGCTTACCGCCGTGGCTTCCCTTCTCCTGAGGAGAGGGGGCTGGGGGTGAGGCCCCGCCAGAACGGCTGTTCCAACCAAGGGCATACCGGTTAGCTGTTGAGGTCGGAATCTGCGTAAGCAGAAACCTCAACTATACTTTGCTACCCAAATGGCTGCCAAGAAACCTTCTGCCTCATCTACTCCCGCTCCGTCGGCTGCTAAGGCCGCGCCGGGTAAAAAGTCGGCTGCCACGCCCGCCGCCACAAAAGCGGCCGCCGCTACCGAGGCACCCCAACCCGTGAAGCGGCCGACGGCCAAGGAAATGAAGGCGCACGCGCAGAAGCTGCCCTACCCCGCCCGGCAAGCCGATATGAAGCTGCAGCCGGCCATGGATTTCTCTACTTACCGAGCCGCGGGCAAGCTTCAAGACAAGATTGCGCTGGTGACCGGCGCTGATTCCGGCATCGGGCGGGCCGTGGCCGTGGCCTTTGCCATGGAAGGCGCCCACGTAGCGGTGCTCTACAACGAAAACACCCTGGACGCCGAAGAAACCAAGCGCCTTGTGGAAGCACAACACCGCCAGTGCCTGCTGCTACAGCTAGATGTGCGCGACCCAGAGCAGTGCAAGCAGGCCGTGCGCCTGACCCGCAAAGAGCTGGGCGGCCTGAACATTCTAGTCAACAATGCGGCCTTTCAGATGAGCGCCGAGAAGTTCGAGGATATATCCGAAGAGCAAATCCGGCGCACCTTCGATACCAACATTCTGGGCTACATCTGGATGGCGCAGGCCGCTATACCCCACCTTAAGCAGCATGACTGCATCATCAACACCGGCAGCATTGTGGGGCTTACCGGCATCCCGATTCTGGTGGATTACGCCTGTACCAAATCGGCCATTCATGCCCTCACCAAAAGCCTGGCAACCTACCTCGGCGAGAAAGGCATTCGGGTAAACTGCGTGGTGCCCGGCCCGGTCTGGACGCCCAACATCCCCGGCACCATGCCGCAGGAAGAAATTGAAAAGTTCGGCTACGAGGTAGCCCTAGCCCGCCCCGGCCAGCCCGAAGAGCTGGCCCCCGCCTACGTGCTGCTGGCCTCCCAGGACGGCTCGTTCATGACTGGCTCCTTGGTGCACGTTACGGGTGGTAAAATGAGCAGCGACCAGTAACGCCAGTCAACAGCCGCATGGTAGCCTTGCTGGCTTGTTGGGCGAGGCTTGGTGGGCCTAACGGGTTGGCGGCAAACGGGCCTTACGCGCAAAAGCATCTCATTTTTAAGTCAAAGAGGAGCTTTTATTGTTGAGTAGAAACCTTGCGTCAACCTAGCTCGTCAGGTAGGGCTACGTTCTTCTTGCTCACCGGCTGATTTCCGACCCGAATGGCTTCCCCTCACTACCCCGATGGCACCGTGCGCGCCCTGCTCCAAACCGACCTCGTGACGGAAGCTACCCGCGCCGCCCTGCTGCCCCGTCTGGATACCTCCGAGTACACGCCCCAGTTTTTTGATGAGGCTACGTACGAGCTCCTGCGGGCGGTAGCGGCGCGCATTTACCCTCAGCCGGAGCGCCCCGAGCCTATTGAACTAGCCCCGGTGGTAGATAAACGCCTGGCCCAGGGCGACTCCGATGGCTGGCGCTACGATGCCATGCCGCCCGACCGGGAAGCCTACCGTCTGGGCCTGGGGGGCATCAATCAGGCGGCTCAGGTTCTGTTTCAACGGCCTTTCGGGCACCTGTCTGAACCTCAGCAAGATCAGGTTGTGGCGGCCGTGGCTAACGGCACTGCTCCCGGCGAAAATTGGCAGCACCTGCCCATCGACCGGTTCTTTGAGGAGCTACTGGCCGAGCTGGCCGAGGCCTACTATTCCCATCCGCTGGCCCAGGAGGAAATTGGGTACGTGGGCATGGCCGACGTGCCCGGCTGGCACCGCATCGAACCTAACCAGCTGGAGGCCCGCGAGCCGGAGGAGGTGAAACCGTAAGCGGTTGAACAGTTGAGTTTTCCGTGCCACGAACCTAGGCAGTGTCAGTGGCGCAGCACACGCCGCTAGTCCAGAAAAGCCACTAGCTCACCAGCTTACCATTCCACCGTTTCATCATCTTACCTCTCCCTTATGCCCGACGAAGAAGTTCTGGAGGAAGGCGTTCTGAACCCCGCGAAGCCAGAAATACAGGATCCGTTGCTGAAAAGCATCTTGGCGGAAAACGGTGGTTTGCTCGCCCAGGCACCCGTTGAGCAGGAGCAGCCGGCCCCGCTGCCCGACCCCGTGGACGAAGTGGACTGCGTGGTGATTGGTACCGGAGCCGGCGGTGCGCCGCTGCTGGCCCGCCTGGCCATGGCCGGCCTGAAGGTAGTAGCCCTGGAAGCCGGCCCCCGCCGCGACCCTACCCGCGACTACGCCACCGACGAAAAAGCCCAGCACTTCCTGTTCTGGAACGATGAACGCCTGTCGGCGGGCCAGAACCCGGTAGCCTTTGGCAACAACAACTCCGGCACCGGCGTGGGCGGCTCCACCCTGCACTACACTGCCTACACGCCCCGCGCCCACCGCGACGACCTGCGCCTGTTCACCGACTTCGGCAAGGGGGTTGATTGGCCTTTTGGTGTGGAGGAGCTGGAGCCGTATTACGAGGAGCTGGAGCACTTTCTAGGCGTTAGTGGGCCCACGCCCTACCCCTGGGACCCGCCGCGTCGCACGGGCTACCCACTGGCGCCGCTTCCTCTGAACGGGGCCGCCTTACTCATGCAGAAAGCCTGCGCAGGCCTAGGCATTCAAACGTCGCCGGCTGCTAATGCGGCGCTGTCAGCGCGCTACTACCAGGAGGGGGTGGGCTGGCGCGAGGCTTGCACCAACCGGGGCTTCTGCCAGGCTGGCTGCAACCGCGGGGCCAAGGCCAGCATGGACGTCACCTTCCTACCCTTGGCCGAAGCCCACGGCGCCGAAATCAGGGCGGACGCTTTTGTAACCGAAATTGAGCGCGACGCCAAGGGCCGCGTGACGGCGGTAGTCTACACCCAATATGGGGAGCAAAAACGCCAGCGCTGCCGCCACTTGTTTCTGTGCGCCGGGGCCGTAGAAACGCCCCGCTTGCTGCTGCTCAACGAGCTGGCCCTGACTAGCGGGCAGGTCGGCAAAAACTTTATGGCCCACCCTGGTATGCAAGTCTGGGGCACGTTCGAGGAGGACATCCGGCCCTACAAGGGTATTCCGGGCGGGCTGATTTCAGAGGATACTCACCGGCCAACAGATGCCGATTTTGTGGGCGGCTACCTGCTCCAAAGCATTGGCGTGATGCCCGTTACGTTTGCCTCTCAAATGGCCCGCAAGCGCAAGCTCTGGGGCCAGCCCCTGCGCGACTACATGCGCAGCTATAACCATACCGCCGGCATCAACATTCTCGGCGACTGTCTGCCCCACGAGAACAACTTTCTGGAACTGGCCGACGAAAAAGACGTGCGTGGCTTGCCCAAGCCGCGCGTGCATTTCACGGCCCAGGAAAACGAGCAGCGCATGAACGCCCACGCCGAAAAGCTCATGCGCCAGATTTGGGAGGCCGCCGGCGCCCGCGACATCTGGGCCTATGAGCGGTACGCCCACACCATTGGCACGGCCCGCATGGGCCTCTCCGGCGATGACGCGGTAGTTAACCCCGAAGGCCGTGCCTTCGATGTGCCCAACCTCTACATCTGCGACAACTCCGTGTTTCCCAGCGCCCTCAGCGTTAATCCGGCCCTTACCATCATGGCCCTGAGCCTGCGCACCGCCGACAAATTCCTGGCCGCCCAGCAGCGGCTGGATAGGTGATTTCTGTTGTCGGGTGCCAGCTGTCAGTTGTCAGCATATGCCCATTTTCAACGCACTCTGTACCAACAACTGCCACCTGACCCCTATTGCCCAATGGCTAAAAGCTTCTTAACCCACATCAAAGACAACTTCGGCGACGGCCTGTACGAGGGCGACGAGCATGGCGGCGCGGCGGGGCATGATGGCAGCGGCCTACCTACTGGCAACGCGGGTAACTTCATGTTTGCCACCGGCATTGAGTGCTCGTACCCCACCATTGCCAACGGCACCATTCGGCGCGATTTGCTGGCCGAAACTGACCATTACACTCGGTATAAGGAAGATCTGGCCTTGGTTAAGGAATTGGGGCTCAAAGTGCTGCGCTACAACCTGCCCTATTACCTGATTCATAAGGCGCCGGGCCGGTTCGACTGGGACTTTGCCGACAAGGCCATGGCCGAAATCAAGCGCCTGGGCATCACGCCCATTCTGGACCTGATGCACTTCGGCGTGCCCGACTGGATTGGTAACTTTCAGAACCCGGAGTTGCCGGTACACTTCGCGGAGTACTGCGGAGCCGTGGCCCGCCGCTACCCCTGGGTGCGCTTTTATACTCCCGTCAACGAGATTTACGTCACGGCCCGGGCCTCCGCCAAGGATGGTATCTGGAACGAGCAACTCCGCGACGACCGAGCCTTTATTACGGCCATGAAGCACATTGCGGCGGCCAGCATCATGGGCAACCAGCAGATTGCCAAGTACCGCCCCGACTGTATTATTGTGCAAAGTGAATCGGCGGAGTATGTGCACGAGATGCGCGCCGTGCCGACCCCGGAAATCTGCCTGCTTAATAAGCTGCGGTTCCTGTCCTTGGACTTGCTTTACGCCCACCCCATCGACTCGGAAGTGCTGATATACTGCCTTGATAATGGCCTGACCCGCCAGGAGCTGGACTGGTTTATGGCCGGGGAGCCGCCTGGCTACCAAATCATGGGCAACGACTACTACGGGCGTAACGAGCGGATTATCAAGCCCAACGGCGACTGGTGCGCGGCCGAAGACGTGCTGGGTTGGTACACCATGACGCGCCAATACTACGAGCGGTACCGCAAGCCCGTGATGCACACCGAAACCAACACCTTCAACGCCAAAGACGCCGAATGCTGGCTCTGGAAGCAATGGGTGAACGTGCAGCGCATCCGTCAAGATGGCGTGCCCGTGGTTGGTTTCACCTGGTACAGCCTCCTCGACCAACTCGATTGGGACATCAGTCTGGCCGAGAAGCGCCTGAGCGTCAATGCCTGCGGCCTTTATGACCTCGACCGGAAGATCAGGCCCGTGGGGGAGAGCTACAAAATGATGATCCGCGAATTCGGCCAAATCACCATCATGCCCCACGGCGAAATGTTTGAATTCACCACTCGCCCCGCCACGCTGAAAGTGGAGAAATAAGGTTGGCTGCTAGAAGGGTAGCTAGGCGTTCGTTTCCGGAGGCAACGAGCCAGGCCCTTCTTGCTGGAATACAGGCAAGCCACCGATAGGAAGTTATCGGGCTTACCCTGGCTGGGTATTCATTGACGAAAACCGGCCGCCAATACCCGGCTGTGCCCGGTTTGTTGATTATTTGTTTTCCTTATATAGAGTAGGATTAATTCTTTGCGGCAGATTGTGTAGGTTGTGGCCAATCCCGGATACTTCACCACTCCTACCTGTTGATTATGAAACCACTACCCCCGATAGGTTATGCCCTGAGTTGGGGCACGGCCTTCCTGCTGACCCTTGGTGCCTGCAGCCCCAAGGCTACCTCCGTGGCTACGACCAGCACTACCCCGTCGCCTACCGCTGAGGCCGCCCCCACCCAGGCAGTAACGTCGTCTTTTCAGATTCCGGTGGAGTACTACACCCTGCCGAACGGGCTGAAAGTCGTTCTTTCTCCTGACCACACCGCCCCAACGGCCACGGTAGCGGCGTACTATAACATTGGGTTTCGCAACGAGCCCCGTAACCGTACCGGCTTTGCGCATTTGTTTGAGCACCTGATGTTTCAGGGCTCCCAGAACCTGGGCAAGATGGAATTTATTCAGCTGATTCAGAAAAACGGCGGCATTCTGAACGGCTCTACCCGCTTCGACTTTACCAACTATTTTGAGGTAGTGCCCGCCCACAAGCTGGAAACCATGCTGTGGGCCGAGGCCGACCGCATGCGCGGGCTGGCCATCACGCAAGCCAACCTGACCAACCAGCAGGGGGTAGTGAAAAACGAGGTGCGCGTGAACGTGCTCAACCAGCCCTACGGCGGCTTTCCGTGGCTGGACATGCCCCAGTACGCCAACAAAAATTGGAACAACGCCCACAACTTCTACGGCGACCTGAAAGACCTCGACGCCGCTACCCTCGAGGACGCCCAGCAGTTCTTTAAAACCTATTACGCCCCCAACAACGCCGCCCTGGCCGTCGTCGGCGACTTTGAACCGACCGAAGCCAAAGCCTGGGTGCAGAAGTACTTCGGGGGGATTCCGGCCGTGGCCCAGCCGCCCAAGCCCGACCTCACGGAGCCCCGCCAGGAAAAGGAACAGCGCTTCACCAAGGACGATAAGCTGGCCACCAAGCCTGCCCTGGCCTTTGCCTACCACATGCCCGAGCGCAACACCCCCGAGTATTACGCCCTCATCCTGCTCGACCAGATTCTGCTGCAGGGCAAAGACTCCCGCCTCTACCAGGCTATGGTGCAGAAGCGCGGCCTCACCGACGACGTGAGCGGAGGCATCAACTACCTCGGCAATGCCTTCAACTATGCCGGCCCCATGCTCTGGATGGGCAACCTGACCTACGACCAGACCGTGAAGTCGGACTCCGTAGTGAGTGTGCTGGACCAGGAAATCAACCGCTTGGCCAAAGGCGGCATCGACCAATCGACCCTGGATTTGGCGGTAGTCAAGCTCCGCTCTACCCTCTACGACCAGCTTTCCGGCTCCGACAACTTCGGGCGGGCCGACATGCTAGCGGCCTTTGCCTTGTTTGATAACAATCCGGCCCGCATCAATACGCTCGAAGGCGAGTTCCGCAAAATCACGCCCGAGGTCATGCAGCGCACCATTCAGGAGTACCTGCGGCCCACCAACCGGACCATTGTTGTTGTAAACCCACTGGCTAAAAGTTAACCCGACTTATGAAAACGCTCTATTTCGGGTTGCTCAGCGCCGCCCTCCTAACGAGTACCGCACCTGCAGTTCTCGCCCAAACTAAACCCGCCAGCAAACCAGCCGCCAAAGCCACGACGGCAGCCAAGCCAGTTGCCGCCCCAGTCCCGGCAACGCCCAAGGAAACCCCGCCGCCCGGTGGCACGCCCCGTGATTTTGCCCTGCCAGCCAAGGAAGAGTTTGAGCTACCCAATGGGCTTTCGGCCAAGCTAGTACCCTACGGCCAGGTGCCCAAAGTGACGATGATGGTAGCCATTCAGGCCGGTAACGTGCACGAAGCCCCTGACCAAGTAGGCATTGCCGACGTGCTGGGCAAGCTCCTGAACGAAGGCACCAACACGCTCAACGCCACCCAGCTAGCCGATAAGGTAGCGCGCATGGGCGGCTCCCTCAACGTTTCAGTGGGCCAAGACCAAACCATGCTGTGGGCTTCCTGCCTCTCGGAGTACGCGCCTGAGCTGGCTACGCTGCTAGCCGATGTGGTGCAGCACCCCGCCCTGCCGGCCAGTGAGTTGCCCCGCATCAAGGCGGACTTTAAGCGCCAGATGAATCTGGCCCGCGCTCAGCCCGGCACTCAGGCCCGCCAAAAGTTCACCGCCTCCCTCTACGGTAGCCACCCCTACGGCCGCCCCCTGCCCACGGATGCCGCCATTGATGCCCTGACCCTGGAGCAGGTAAAAGCCTTCTACCAGAACCAGTACGGGGCCCAGCGCACCAGCGTGTACGTGGCCGGTAAGTTCGACCAGGGTGCTCTGCGCCAGGCCATTACCAAAAGCTGGAGCGAGTGGGCAAAAGGCCCGGTGCCCCACATTGAAATTGCCAAAGCCCAAATCCGGCCCGATGTGCTGACCCTGGACCGGCCCAGCGCGCCCCAGTCTACCATCGTCATTGGGATGCCCGTCGTGGACCCCTCGCACCCCGACTACATGAAGGTGCGGGTAATGAATTCCTTGCTTGGCGGCTCGTTCGGCTCGCGCATTACGCGCAATATCCGTGAGGACAAGGGCTATACTTACTCGCCCTACAGCTTCGTAGAAACCCATTACCGTGCCGGCAACTGGAGCCAAAACGCCGACGTGACCACCCAGGAAACCGGCAACTCGCTCAAGGAAATCGTGTACGAGATTGAGCGCCTGCAGAAAACCCCGCCCACTACTGAGGAGCTGAAAGGCATCCAGAACTACGAGTCGGGTTTGTTTGTACTGCGCAACTCCACGCCGGGCGGCATCATCGGCCAGCTTAACACCCTGGACCTGCACGGCCTCCCCGATTCTTACCTCACGGAGCAGGTCAAGAACATCAACGCCGTGACGCCCCAGCAAGTCAGCGAAACCGCCCGCAAATACGTGCGCCCCGAAGCCATGACCATCGTGGTAGTCGGCGACAAGAAAATCATCGACCCTCAAATCAAAAAATTCCAGGCCACGCGGAAGAAAGCCATGTAAAGCCCTCTAGGCGCAGGCCTGCGGGCAGCTAGGAGCATCCCAGGCGGCAGTGCCCAGCCGCCACCGCTCTTCGCCAAACTACCTACTACACACGGCCGCCCCGGGCATCGGGAGCGGCCGTGTGTAGTTTTACGCGCCAAACTTTCTTCTCCGGTCACGCTTTACCCGAACCGGTAGCGCCGGTCGGTGGCGGGGTAGGCGGCAGTGGCGCTATCTTGCTGCACTCAGCACCCGACAACCCATCCTATGCAATTTTCAAAGCCGACAGCAAGTACGCTAATCCAGTGGATGGGGCTCATTGCCTTGCTGGTGGTTCTCTTTACTGATTTGCGCACGCCAGTACTCGGTGGGGTGCAGCGGGGGCTACTGGCTACCGGCTTGTGGCGGCCAACCCTGCCTGCGCCCGCGCCTATGCCCCGCGCCCAACCCACGGCCGGCACCTACCCGCACAACGTGCCCCTGCTGACCTTGGATGGCAAGCCGGCCAACCTGCGCGACTTGCAGGGCAAGGTACTTCTGGTGAACCTGTGGGCTAGCTGGTGCCCGCCTTGCGTGGCCGAAATGCCTAGTTTGCAGAAGCTTTATAACCAAGTAGATAAGCGAAAAGTGGCGTTCGTGATGATTTCGTTTGACCAGAATCCGGAGAAGGCGCGCCGTCTGATGGCTCGCAAGGGCTACACCTTTCCTGCCTATTTTCCCGCCGCCCCGCTACCCCCGGCCTTCGAGTCTGAGTCAATTCCGACCACCATTATCGTGGGGCCTGATGGGCAGATTGCGGCCCGTCACGAGGGCATGGCCGACTATGACACATCCGAGTTCCGGGCGGCCCTGGAGAAACTTGCGGGTTCCGCCCGGCTGTAACCCAGTACGCCTACGTACAGCAGCTACCCCGTTTGCGGCCCGCAAGCTCAGCCGTGCGGGCCACCTACCTTGCTACATCAACTATGCCTGCTGTTCTTCCCGCGCTTACTTTTATTGGCCTGCACTACTGGGCCGGCTCCGGCCGCGCCTTTCAACCAGTGGCCGATTTGCTAGCCCCCGACTACCCCTTGTTAGCGCCTGATCTGCTGGGCTTTGGTGCGGCGCCGGAGCCTATCGTCAGTAGCTATTCGGTGGGGGCGTATGCCCGGCAGGTGGAAAGCTTCATTGCCGAGAATGAGGTAGGGCGCTACGTGCTGGTGGGCCACAGCATGGGTGGCAAAATTGCCCTGGCCCTAGCCGCCCACCAACCCGCCGGCCTAGTTGGGGTGGCCCTGCTGAGCCCCTCGCCGCCCAGCCCGGAGCCCATGACCGATGCCGACCGAATGGCCAGCCTGCGGGCCTATGGCAAGCGCCCGGAAGCCGAAAAAACCTTCCAGAAAATAACCGTCCGCACCCTGCCCGAGCCTCTGCACCAGCAAATTCTGGACGATAATCTGCGCAGCACCCGCCTGGCCTGGGATGCCTGGCTACTACACGGCAGCCGCGAGGACCTCAGCGCCCAGATGGGCAACGTGCGCGTGCCCTGCACCATCATCGTCGGCGACCAGGATGATGTGATGTCACCGTCGGTGCACGGGCTGGAAACACTACCCCTGCTGCCCGTGGGCACGCCCCTGGAAATTATTGGCGGTGCCGGCCATCTGCTACCCTACGAAGCACCCGAGGAAGTTGCCGAGCTGCTGCGGGCCTTTGCCCACCGGTTGTAGCCCCGCACCGGCGCTTCGCGCTCCACGCCAAAATGCCGAACTTGGGGCCTATGAAGTTTCGGTCTGTCCTTACCCTAGTGCTTGCCGTGAGCACCCTCACCACCTGCCGCACCGCCCGCGTCGCGGATACTTACGCCTTGCTGCCTACCTACGAAGGGCCCGACCTCGGCCTGACCTTTACCCGGGGCCAGGCCCGCCTGCGGGTGTGGGCGCCCACGGCCGAAAAGCTCCAATTGAAGCTGTATGCCGAGGGCACTGGCGGCGCGCCCGTGGCCGAGTACGCCATGCAAAAATCGACGGGCGGCACCTGGCTGTACACCTTGCCGGCCCAGCCGGCGGGGCAATTTTACGTGGTGCAAGCCACCATCAAGGGCCGGCAAATGGCGGAGGTGCCCGACCCCTACGTGCACGCCGTGGGCCTGAACGGGCAACGCGGCGCCCTGCTCGACCCCGCTACCGTGAGTCCGGCCCGGTGGGAAGAGGACCTGCGCCCCCAGCTGAAACAAGCCACCGACATCGTCATCGGAGAAGCCCACGTGCGCGACCTGTCCATGCACCCCCAATCCGGCATTCAGCACAAGGGCAAGTACCTGGGCGTAGCGGAGGCCGGTACCCGCGGCCCCGCCGGCGTGAAGACGGGCCTCGACCACCTCACGGAGCTGGGCATCACCCACCTGCACCTACTGCCCGTTAATGATTTTGCTTCCATTGATGAAAGCAAGCTGAGCGAAAACCGCTACAACTGGGGCTACGAGCCGCTGCACTACTCCGTGCCGGAAGGCTCCTACGCCACCAACCCTGCCGACCCCGCCGCCCGCATCCGGGAGTTAAAGCAAGTAACCCAAGCCCTGCACGGGCGGGGCCTGCGGCTGATTCTGGATGTAGTGTACAACCACACCACCGACGTTGCCCGCACCTCCTTTGAGCAGCTCGTGCCCGGCTACTACTACCGCCATAACCCCGACGGCTCCTTATCTGATGCGGCGGCCTGCGGCAACGAAATTGCCTCCGAGCGGCCCATGGTGCGCAAGCTCATTGTGGAATCGGTGGTGTACTGGGCCCGCGAGTACCACGTCGATGGGTTTCGGTTTGACTTGATGGGCATCCTGGATTTGCGCACCATGCGGGCCCTGCGCGTGGCCCTCGACCAGATTGACCACAGCATCTTCCTATACGGGGAGGGCTGGACGGCCCGCCCGAGCCCATTGCCCGAAGCCGAGCGGGCCGTGAAAGCCAACGTAGGCAAGCTGGACCGCATTGCCGCTTTCGGCGACGAGCTGCGCGACGGGGTGAAAGGCGGCGTGTCGCGCCCCGCCGACCCGGGCTTTGTGGGCGGACAGCCAGGGCAGGAGGAAAGCGTGAAGTTTGGCATTGTGGGCGCTACCCAACACCCGCAGCTCGACTACAACAAGGTAAATTACGCCAAAGCGCCCTGGGCCACTACCCCCGCCCAAGCCATCAACTACGTGGCCTGCCACGATGACCGCCTACTCTGGGACGAGCTGACCGTGGGTAACCCCGGCGCTTCGGAAGCCGAGCTCATCAAGCTGGATTTGCTTAGCAACACCATTGTATTCACCTCCCAAGGCGTGCCCTTCCTGCCCATCGGCGACGAGTTTCTGCGTACCAAAGGCGGCTCCCATAACTCCTACAACCAGCCCGACAGCGTCAACCAACTCGACTGGGCCCGCAAGGCGCAGTACTCGCGCGTCTATGAATTTTACCGCCAGCTACTTGCCCTGCGCCGCGCTCATCCGGCCTTCCGGCTACCTACCCAGGCCCTGGTTCAGCAACATCTGGAGTTCCTGCCCAACTTGCCGGCCACTACCATCGGCTACCAACTGAAAGATCATGCCGGCGGCGACGCGTGGCGTACCATTGTGGTGCTGTTCAACGGCAACCGCCAGGCCGCCCGCCTACCCATTCCGGGTGGCCGCTACTCCGTGGTAGTGGCTGAGGACCAAATCAATCCCCAGGGAATAAGGACGGTAGAGGGCGCCGGCGAAACCATGACGGTAGAAGTGTCTGCCTCCTCGGCCCTGATTCTGGTGCAACCCTAGGCCCTGACTGCCCCGCTAGCTCAGCTCGACGGTAGTAACCGCGCGGGGCTGGCGGCGTTTCACTAGGCTAGTCCCACTTCCCACTGCATGTCCGTATCGTTCGCTGCCCGCCTGCTTGCCGCCCTGCGCCGTCATTGGGCGCATTACCTGGCGGAAGCGGCGGGCATTGCTTTTTTCATGACCTGCGCCGCCCTGCTGACAACTGGGCTGGAGCACCCGGCCTCCCCGTTGCACCAAGCATTGCGCAGCCAGGAGCAGGTGCGGCACTGGTTGCTAGGTCTGAGCATGGGCCTAGTGGTGGTACTGATTGTCTACAGCCCCTGGGGCAAGCGTTCCGGAGCCCACATCAACCCCGCCGTTACGCTGGGTTTCTGGCAGTTAGGCAAGCTGCGCACCCCCGATGCCATCTGGTACGTGCTATTTCAGGTGGCCGGCGCGCTAGGAGCGGGGCAACTCCTGAAGGGGGCGTTGGGCTCCCTCTACGCCCACCCAAGCGTCAACTTCACCGTAACCCAGCCCGGACCGCAGGGGGAGTTTCTGGCCTTTGCCGCCGAGTTCATCATCTCCTTTATTTTGATGGTTGTGCTGCTGGCCGCCTTGCACTCGGCCACCTGGAAAAAGCGGGCCGGCTGGCTGATCGGCGCTCTACTGGCGCTTTACATTGTTTTTGAAACGCCCTACTCCGGAATGAGCCTGAACCCCGCGCGCACCCTGGGCTCGGCGGTAGCCGCCGGAAGTTACCGGGGCCTGTGGCTGTACTGGGTAGCGCCGCCCCTGGCCATGTGGCTGGCCACGGTGCTGTTCCGCCGCTTGTACCACGGTGAAGACCTCGACTGCGCCATCCTGGCCGGCTGCACGCCCGGCCCCTCCTCGCCCCACACCCCCGGCGAGGAGCCGCCAGTTTATCCGGAAGAGAAGTGAAAGGGTGAGATGGTGAGATGGTGAGGTGGTGAGTTCGTGCATGAGTGATTGAAGCACTGTGTCATGGCGAGGAGGCACGACGACGCCATCCTTTCTCTCCTTGTGACAAGCCTGATAATGCAACAAGCCCTCACTTCCAGCACGGAGGTAAGGGCTTGTCACTTCTTAAGGGTAACCCATTGGCCAGGACAGATGGCCTCGTCGTGCCTCCTCGCCATGACAACTCACCATTTCACCATTTACTCCAATGACCGGTCGCGGAAGAGGACGTAGCCGATGTGGGCGAAGACACCGAAACGGTGGTTTGGGTCGTCGTAGTGGATGGCTTGTACGGAGAGCGGGCCGACGGGCGTCTGGTAGACGAGGCCGGTCATGAAGGTGAGGTAGGGGCGGCTTACGCTGTTGGAACGGCGTACCAGCACGGGATTGTCGTAGGCTTGTTTCCAGGGGCGCACTAGCACGTGTGCAAACGCCTCCGAGCGCCATTCTACGCCCCGGAAAACGCCTTTCACATAGCGCAGGCCGGCACCAGCATAAGCTGTGCCCCGGTAATTGTCCAGGAACAAGGTGCGGGAGTCGGGCAGGGGGAGAAAAGCGGCGGAGGTCGTCAGGGAAGAGCGGTAGGTAGCAAACGCGCCCTGGGTGCTGGCCACGGCATCGAGCAGGTAGCCCCAGGCGTTGGTTTTGGCCCCCACGGAATCCGTTTTACTTAGCGAGAAATACTGCTCCACAAACAAGGAGCCCTTCACCCAGCGCTGGTTTTTGGTCCGGCCCTCTACCTCGTTGGCGGTAGTGCCGGGGTCGTATTTTTCCTGGCCCGTGATGCCACGCAGCGCAAACTCAGCCCGGCGGCCTTTGGTAGCGTACTGGCGAGCATTCAAGGAGTTGCGCTCGAAGCGGAGGCCGGCCGTAATGCCCTGAAACCGGTTCAGGTCCAGCTCATCGGTGCTGCTTACCTCGCTGGTATTGGCAAACCGGTCGCGGTTGGTAAAGGCGCCGATGTCGAGCACGTAGCGGCTGCGGTAGTTGGGGCTGATGCCAATGTTAAGGGCCGTTTTCAGGTCGCGCTGCACCAGCTGGCTGGTTTCGGCATTCTGCCCAAGCAGGCCGCCGGTATCCTGGTAGTTCAGGTTGTTGAAGGTGACAATGGGCTCAAAGTACAGCGGAACCTGGCCGGGCACGCTTACCCGGAATGAGCCCTGCACGGCGTTGTAAAAGCGGCCCACCGTGGCATTGGCCCGCACCGTATAGAGGTAGCGGCTCAGGTAGCGGTAGGCGCCGCCCAGGTAAAAGTTGCTCATGGAGCGTGAGGAAAGCAGCACGCCTAAGTCGGCGGTAAGGTTGTTGGCCTGGCGCGCGTCAATGCTCAGTCCGTAGCCTTTCTGCTCCTCTGAGTACCGGATGCGCGGGTACACGTTGGTAAAGAAGTCGTTGCTGACAAGGCGGAAGTAGCCTTCTTCCACGTCGCTGGGGGTGTAGGTAGAGCCGCTACGCTGGAAAAAACGGCGCACAAACTCCTGCTGCTGCCGGGGCAGGCCCTGCACGGTAATGCGGGTGAAATCGGGTTTGGGGGCGCGCTGCTGGAACGCAAGGCGGCGCTGCTGCAAGGCTACGGTGTCTTCGCGGCGCTGAATACGCTGCAGGGTAAGGGCCAGCTTTTCTTCAGTGGCTTGCTCGCCCAAGGCAATCAGGCGCTTCACCCGCCCAAAGTCGGCGGCGGTGTAATCTGTTATATCCGGCTGAATAAAAATGCCGTTCGGGCCCACCGAAAGGGTGTCAGCGGCATTAGAACCCAAAAAGACGAGAGTACTGGTTAACAACTGGTCGTCCTTTTCCTTGGGGTATTTGCGGTAGGCTACGTCGCCCACGTTCACCCCAATGATGATGTCAGGCTTGAATTCCTGCCGAATAACGCCGGTCGGGAAGTTGTCGACCACGGCCCCGTCGAAGAGGTAGCGCCCGTCTTCCTGGCGAATGGGGCGGAAAGCCAGCGGAAACGCCATGGAGTTACGCACGGCATCGGAGAGGGAGCCACTGCGCTGCACTACCTTTTGACGGGTAAATACCTCGGAGGCCACGGCCCGGTAGGGCACGAATAAGTTATCGAAGTTGTAATTGGATATGGCGCCGGCCGGGGCCAGCATGGTTGCCAGCACGTAGTTCAGGGTAGCGTCGTTGATAATGCGCGGCGTAACGCGGGTGCGAAACGCCGTATCGATGGACAAGCCCAGATGCAGAGCCGCCGGCGAGGGGTCAGCATCGTAGAAGTTGAACACTTTGCCTTCGAGGGGGCGGTTGGCCACCCAGTCCTGAAACTCGGGCTTAAGCACAATTTCCTCGATTTCGCGGGGCGAATAACCGGCCGCGTACATGCCGCCCACAATGGCGCCCATGCTGGTGCCCACAATGTAGTCAATAGGGATTCGGTTCTTCTCCAGCACCTTCAGCACGCCCACGTGGGCCAGGCCCTTAGCCCCGCCTCCGCTGAGCACGAGGCCCACCTTCTGGGCCTGAACGGCGTGTATGCTCAGCAACCACAGGAAAAGCAACGCTACAGCATTGTATTTTTTCGACATAAAGTCAGGGGAATAAAACGTGAAAGGCCCCAGCTATGGGGCGCGTTTCCTACGCATACGCAGAAGCGGAGTTGCCGACAGCCCGGCGAAAAGCAGCGGCTGCCCGCTCAACCGTGCCTGGGGCTGGCTAGCGTGGCAAGCTCCGCCTTACAGTGGTGGCTTCGGCTCCTACTTAGCTGCTTGGTGCTACCCCCGCCTCCGGCTTACCACTTTTTGAAAATGACGTACACGGCTGCCACTAGTAAGGCAAAGCCAACTAGGTGGTTCCAGGCGAGTTTGTCGGTTTTGAAGATGAAAACGGCGCAGAGCGTAAACACCGTCAGGGAAACTACCTCCTGAATGACTTTGAGCTGAAATAGGCTGAAGGGCCCTCCGTTTTCCTCGAATCCGATGCGGTTGGCCGGCACCTGAAACACATACTCAAAGAAAGCTAGTCCCCAGCTAATCAGGATAACGCCCACTAGCCCCAGCCCATGCAACCAGCTGATTTTCTTGAACTGCAGGTGGCCGTACCAAGCAAACGTCATGAACAAGTTGGAAATCAGCAGCAGGGCAATGGTGGTAAAGCTTTTCATGAGGCGCGGCAGAAGCAGTTGGTCAGGCAAAGGAAACAGCTACGCAAACATCTACTCCTTTGCACCAAGAATCGTTTTTGAGCATGTCAAGCCCTGTGAGCCGTCAGCCCAAAGCACGCGTCCTGCTGAGGCGCAGCCGAAGCATCTCGCACGAACTGTTGAGCTACTGCTACCACATCAGCACGCAAGACGCTTCGGCTGCGCCCCGGCAGGACGCGTGATTTTTGCATTTAAACGTTCTTACCGGTCACATGCCCTAGTCCTCGTGGCCTGCTATGGCAGTTTTAGGTAGCTGCTCAGCCTGCTTTGCTTCCAAGGCTAGGCGCTGCTGCTCTTTCTCGGAGGGCGTACGGGGTAGCGCGTTAAGGTTCGGCTGACCGGCATCTACCCAGGCCGTGTACCAGAAAGCACCCACCAGGCGCAGGGCTAGGCGCATCTGCCGCTCCACTTGCCCGTTCAGGCGCTGGTGGTAGACCCGGGCAAAGTCGCGGGAATAGGTGCGCACGGTTAGGTTGCCACGCTGCTCAAAGCCGTACTTTCGGTCGTCGGGCAGCTTTTGGCTTAACTCCCGCTCCAGGCGCAGCACTGAGTCGACGGCGGCGTGGAAGCGGCCCACAGCGCCCCAGATAGTTTCCGTGGGTCGGTCGAGGTAGGGAGCGGGGCCGGTAAAGAAGTCGTAGCCGCTGCTGAGCAGCTCCGGCAGCCGGCTTTCCCAAAGGGCATGAATGCCGCGCTGCCCAGTTAGTTGTCCGTTGTAGTTGTGGGTAGTATGCAGGGGCACGCAGGCATCGGCAATGTAGTGGCCCATATCGGCCGAGATATGCAGAATTCGGTCGGTATCATGAGCCTGGAAAGCGGCCGTGAGCTGGCCCTTCATGCGCGCCACCTGCCAGGGCACGATGCCGTGCCGAAGCAGGGAATCTTCGCCGAGTTGAGCCACGGCATCGGGGTAGGAGCGGGGCAGCTTGTAGATGGCCGAGTCGCCGTACACATCCACATCGAGGAAATGGCGCGGCGCCTCGCCTGGCACTACCGTGCGCCGGGAGTCCGGTCGGGTGGCATTATCAGTGAGGTAGTCGATGTTGGCCTTATAGAACCTAATCATTTCGGGCGGCAACGTGTACACCGCCAGCCGATTAATTAGCCGATGCCCGAAAAATCCCCAGGCCTGCGCCGTTCCAGGAAGCGTGTTAATCAGAATGATAATGACGGCATATCGGATCAGGGCTGAATAAGAACACGTTGTCATCAGCAATGCAGCACCTAAATAGGCATAAGTAGAGAAGGATAAACTTTGGTAAAGCTGCGAAATACTTCACAAAATAAGAACATAGCGAAGCCAGAGCAACCAAAAAAGGAAGAGCAGAAGCTCCAGCATCTGGAACCACTGCTCTTCCTCTTTTTAGTTGCGCTACTTGAGCTTATCGCCGGCCCTGACCTACGAAACGCATCCGGTAGTCGGCACTTACGTCGCCCTTGCTGATGCGCGCTAGCTTGCCCTTGAGCAGTTGCTTTTTCAGGCCCGAAGCGTAGTCGGTGAACAAGATGCCTTCCAGGTGGTCGTACTCGTGCTGAATCACGCGGGCCGTCATGCCCGAAAAGGTTTCCTCGTGCTGCTGACGGTTTTCGTCCTCGTAGCGTAGCACAATGGTGGAGTGGCGCACTACCTTCTCCCGAATGCCCGGAATGCTCAGGCAGCCCTCTTCAAAACCCCACTCCTCACCGGTTTCGCTCACCATGCGGGGGTTAATAAAAGCCCGCTTCACCGGGGCGGCCGTGGGCTCCTCCACAACGGGGTTGCCGTCCTCGTCTTCGTCCAGCATTGGCTCGGAGTCAATCACAAACAAGCGGATGCTCTTGCCTACCTGCGGCGCGGCTAGCCCCACGCCGTGGGCGTGGTACATGGTATCGTACATGTCGGCAATAATTTGCTTTAGCTCCGCGGCCGGAAAGTCGGCAGGAATGTCTTTAGCCGGCGTTTTCAGTACCGGGTCGCCGAAGGCAACAATGGGGTAAATCATCGGGATTCGAGGAAAGATTGCAGAATAATGGTGGCCGACACCCGGTCGACGGTGGCTTTGTCGCGGCGGTCCTTTTTGCTCAGGCCCCCGGCCAGCATGGCCGCGTGGGCCATGCGCGAGGTAAACCGCTCATCTATCTCGTGCACGGGCACCTCTGGAAATTCTTTTCGTAGGCGGCGCACTACCCCCACCACGGCCGGCGTCGAATCGGTGGCCTCATTGTTGAGGTTTTTGGGCATGCCAATAACCAGTGCCGCCAAGGGCTCGCGCAGGTGGTAAGCCTTCAGGTAGGCCAGCAAATCCTGGCTATGCACCGTGTCAAGAGGGGTAGCAATAAGCTGAAGCGGGTCCGTAACGGCCAGCCCCACGCGCTTGTGCCCGTAGTCGATGGCAAGAATTCGGCCCATCGCAAAGAGAAAAAATAGAAAGCCAAACAGCAACGGGTCAGTTTATTACCTCGCGCCGCGCTTCAAAGATACGACACCAGCCCGGAAAGGTGAAGCCCACGGGTGCCACCAGGCAATCCGGTCGGGGGGTAGTGGCGTACGTTTATCGTCGAAACTTACTGCTTAGCCGAAACCAGTTCGTCTTTCTAAAGTCATAAAACAATATTTGCACCAAGTTCACCATCAGGGGCTTCCGAGCCGGGAATATGAACTGAGAAATCTGATACATTAGAGTTTAAGTAATAAAAAATTGCATTGTTATTCGAAAATGCCTATCCCTCTATGTTCGGGGTGGTATTCTTGGAATAGTTTCAATAGTTTTGAAGACCTGCTCGTATTGAAATTCGCTACGTATCGCCTAAACTACTACTCTCTCAACGCTTTATGAACATCGAGCCGACCGACTCGCCACGTCCCGCGTTGGAGTCTGCCCCGCAAAATTCCCGGCGGCAGGTGCGTCAGCCGTGGCTGTTAGCCCTGGCCTTGGCGTGTGGAGTGTTACTGGGCGCTAACCCCTTCCGGCCTTCTGATCAGAACCCCGACCTCACGGCTCGTGGCTATCTAAAGTTCAAAGAAATCCTGAGCTACGTTGACCGCGACTACGTAGACTCCGTTAACGCCGAGGAGCTTTCCGATTACGCTATTAGCCGCATGCTGGAGCGCCTTGATCCGCACTCCGTGTTCATTCCGGCCAAGCAGCAGCAGCAAGCCTCTTCCTTTTTGCAGAGCGATTACGACGGTATCGGGGTAGAGTTCAACCTCTTCCGTGACACGGTAACCGTAGTGGCTCCCCTCAGCGACGGCCCGGCCGAGCGCGCTGGTTTGCAACCCGGCGACCGTATTCTGGCCGTGAACGGGCAGCGTGTGTCGGGCATGCACCTGACGACGGAGCAGATGTTTGGCAAGCTGCGCGGTCCGCGCGGTAGTAATGTGCTGCTGCAGGTGCTGCGCCGCGGGCAGGCCCGCCCGCTCAGCGTGCAGGTAACCCGCAACCGCATTCCTAACTCCTCGGTGGATGTGGCTTATATGGTAGATAACCAGACGGGCTACATCAAGGTCAGCCGCTTTGCCAGTGGTACGTACGATGAGTTTAAGTCGGCCTTGGGCGACTTGCGCCGGCAGGGCCTCTCCCGCCTCGTGCTAGACTTGCGCGGCAACCCCGGCGGCTACCTCGACCGCGCTACCAAGATGGCCGACGAATTTATCGGAGGTACCAAGAAGATTGTATACACTGACGGCAAGGGCGACCAGTACGATACCCAGACGTTTTCGCGGGTAGTCGGCGACTTCGAAGAAGGCTCCTTGGTCGTGCTCGTAGACGAAGGCAGCGCCTCCGCCGCCGAGGTGCTGGCCGGCGCCCTGCAAGACCACGACCGGGCCCTGCTGGTTGGTCGGCGCACCTTTGGCAAGGGCCTGGTGCAGCAGCCCATTGCCTTGAATGATGGCTCAGAACTCCGCCTAACTATTGCCCGCTACTACACGCCCTCAGGCCGGAGCATTCAGAAGTCCTACCGGGGTGGCCTGGCCGAATACGAGCAGGAGTTGCAGAACCGGCAGCGCCACGGCGAGTTTTTCCACGCCGACAGCATCCATTTTGCTGATTCATTGCGCTACCGCACGGCCCACGGCCGCGCCGTGTACGGCGGTGGTGGCATTATGCCCGACCTGTTTGTGCCCCGGGACACTACGGCCCACTCTGCTTATTACACCCGTCTGCAAAGCCTGAACCTGGTGCGCGAGTTTGCCCTAACCTACTACCAGGAGCACAAAGCCGAGCTAGAAGCCCTGCGGTTCGAACAATTCAACCATAACTTCCACATCAACGACGTGCAGTTGCAGCAGCTGGCTGCCAAAGGCGCCCGCGACGGTGTGCCCCAGAACCCCGCTGATATGCGCCGCAGCGCGGCCCTGCTGCGCAACCAGCTCAAGGCCCTAATTGCCCGCAGCGCCTACGGCAAGTCAGCCTACTACCAGGTTCTAAACCAGGAAGACGCCGAGATGCAGCACGCCCTGCGCGCTATGCAGGAGCCCGGAACTACAGCTATGCTAGGCCTGCTGGGTAAATAAAAGCCTCAAAGCACAGTATAAAGGCCCGCTGCTCTTCTAAAGAGTAGCGGGCCTTTGCTTATAGATGATTCAACCGGTTGTAGTCTCAACCGATGACCACCAGAAGGGTACCCCTTTGAGTTGAGAGTAATATACCTCACGCTGCCTTGAGCACGCGTGACCGGGCCCAAGACTATTTTTTGGCCAGATCCTGCATCCGAAACTCCTGCCTGATGCCGGTTAGCGGCTTGCCATCGGCTTCGGCGTAGGGGTAGATAAAGTAGTTCAGCGCCGGGTTGTTCTGGCGTGGCACCAGCACCAAGTCCCGGCCGCGGGTGAACTCCAGACGGTTCTCGTCGTGAGCCCCGAAGAAGTAGTTGCGACGGTCGGGGTTTTTGGCGGCTTCGGAAGCATCGACGGGTACCCAGCCAGTTTCGGGCGTGTAGAACTCGGCCCAGCAGTGGTAGCCTTTAATTTCAGCCGTGCCGCGCTCGGGTGGCAGCGGAAAGCCGATGCTGAAGCGGGCCGGAATACCCAGGGCCCGGCAGTAGCCAATAAATACGGCGTGGAAATCGGTGCAATTGCCGCGGCGGGCGTCGCAGGCGTAGTAGATGTCGCCGCGGCCCCAGCCCTGGCCGGTCTTGTCGTACTTCACGGTGCTGACCACGTGCTCATACACGGCGCGGGCCTTTTCCAAATTGGTTTTCGCCTGGGCCTTGGTAGCTACCTCCAGCGCCCAGAGCCGAATTTGCGGGTCAAGCGGCACGAGGCTGTCGGCGGCTAGCCAGCGCTGCAAGTTGGGGTCGGCAGCTTCGCGAGGCGGGCGCTGCCCACTCAGGGCCGGAGCCAGGTGTTCGCGCCGTGTAGCGCGCAAGCGCATATCCACCGTGAAGCCCTGCAGTGCTTGGCCAGTAGCGCGCAAGTGCAGAATTCGGTTGCCATACGGGCCAGTCTGAATATCGTACGGCACGGGCGAAGTTACCTGCAAGTCGCGGATATCCTGGGATTTATCATCGTGGGGCACGGGCAGCCATAAGTCCACTGCTTTGGTGCCGGCCGGCTGGGCCGGAATGGTGGCGGCATAGTCGAACGTGAACGTGCGGCTACGGGGAGCAGGCGTGGGTGGCTGAGCTATCGTCAGCAAGGAAAGCAAGGGGAGCAAAAACGAGAGCATAACGCAGGGGTAGCTGGGTTGTCCCGGCTGATAATCAGAGTGCAAAGAAACGACACGAAAGATTGTTATGGTTCACGCATCCTTTCTGTCCTTCTGAACGCAGGGAGGAATCTGGGTTAGCCTCTTGTTAGTAGCCCAGATTCCTCTAGTGTCGCACTAACACCCAAGCCTCCGGCCAAACTTTGTACCTTCACGTTACGGCATTCTACCCGCAGTTCCCACCCGCTACTTCCTACCCATATGCCCTTCTATCAACGCCTTGGCCAGATTCCGCGCAAGCGGCACACCCAATTTCGGCAGCCCGATGGCTCCCTTTACCACGAGCAGCTGGTAGGTACGCTGGGCTTTCATGGCGTCTCGTCGCTGCTCTACCACCGCCACGCGCCCACCGACATTCGGAAGGTAGGAGAGCCGCGGCCTTACGCGCCCAAGCTGCTGAAAGACCGGCCCCTGGAGCCGGCTCACCTGCGCACCCTGGCCCAAACCACCACCGGCGGCGACTACCTGCAGGCCCGCCAAACCCTGCTCGGCAACGCCGACGTGACCATGAGCATCTGCAACCCCACGGAGCAGCGCATGGACTATTACTACAAGAATGCCCTGGCCGATGAGGTGATTTTCGTGCATGAGGGCCGGGGCGAGTTGTGGAGCCAATTGGGCAAACTGGCCTTCGAGCCCGGCGACTACGTAGTAATTCCGCGCACGATTATTCACCAGCTGCACTTCGAGGAAGGACCGGTACGCCTGCTCATCATCGAGTCGTTCAGTCCCGTGGAAACCTGCCGGCGCTACCGCAACCACTTCGGGCAGCTGCTGGAGCACGCGCCCTATTGCGAGCGGGACTTCCGCGGCCCCTCGGAGCTAGTAGAAGGTGACGTGCGCGAGTCGGGCGAGTATGAGGTGCGGGTGAAGAAGGACGGGCTGCTGCACACGCTGGTGTATGGTCACTCGCCCTTCGACGTGGTGGGCTGGGACGGCTACTTTTACCCCTACGCCACCAGCATCCACGATTTCGAGCCCATAACCGGCCGCATCCACCAGCCCCCACCCGTGCACCAGCAGTTCGAGGGCAACAACTTTGTCATCTGCTCCTTCGTGCCGCGCCTATTTGATTATCACCCGCTGGCCATTCCGGCGCCCTATAACCACTCCAACGTCGATTCCGACGAAGTGCTGTACTACGTGGCGGGCAACTTCATGTCGCGGCGCGGGGTAGATTTGGCCTCCTTTACCTGGCACCCGAGCGGCATCCCGCACGGCCCGCACCCCGGCACCGTGGAGGCTAGCATCGGCAAAAAGGAAACCCACGAGCTGGCCGTAATGGTGGACACGTTCCGCCCGCTCTACCTCACGGAGGCGGCCCTGCCCTACGTGGACCCGCGCTACCCCATGAGCTGGCAGCCCGACTTCCAGCACGACCCACCCCGCGCCGCTGATATGATGGATTAGCGGTGATTGAATGAGTTAGTGATAGAGCGAGTTTATGCCATGTATGGCATGGTGAGGGTACCAAAGCTATCCTTTCTCTCTTTGCCAAACGCCTGCTAACATAACAAGCCCTTACCTCCACCACGGACGTAAGGGCTTGTCACGTTTCAAAGGGGTAGGGACCTAGACTAGGAACGGTGGCGCCGCGCCGTGCACCCTGGCAAAGGAGCTAGTGGACTAGCCGCGCTAGCAAACCCACAACGGCACGGATTTCGTAACTTCGCCAAAATTGCAAAACCCATGAAAAAAATCCTGTTTCTGGCCCCGGTGCTCCTGCTACTGGCCATTCTTTCCAGCTGTGATAAACTTGATAAGCTGCTGACCTTCTATATCGAAGACTCACAGTCGGTGAAAATTGCCAGCGCTTTCCCCATTGGGCAAGTAGTGCCGCTCACGCCCATTGCCGTGACGACTCGCTCCGACGAGAAGTTCAAGAACGAAAACACCAGCGCCAGCCTGGTGAAAGACGTAAAGCTCGACCGGCTTACGCTCACCATCACCGACCCGAACTCCGAGAACTTCGACTTTCTGCAGAGCATCACCATTTACATCAGCACTGATGCAAACGACAAAATCATGCTGGCCTCGTTGGATAACATCCCGACTGGCGTAAACACGCTGCAGCTGACGCCTTCCACCCAAAAGCTAGACAAGTACGTGAAGGCCAGCAGCTACACCCTGTCCACGGAAGCTAAAATCCGCAAGCCCATCAGCCGGGACATCACCATCCGCACCGATTCCCGCTTCAAAGTAACCGCCGATCCGCTGTAGGTAGTGAGATGGTGAACTAGTGAGATGGTGAGTTTACTGTTCAAACCGCGCCATTAGCGCCAACAGAACAGTAAACTCACCATCTCACTAATTCACCATTTCACCGATTCCGGCCGTATTGCTCGTGGCTGCTGACCCAGTCGGAGGAGGAAATAGCGGAACCTAGGCTAAGCTCCCCGGCCAGTACTACCCCGGCCACGATTTCGGCGAATTTATTGACCGTGCCGCGGCCTACGCAGTTCAGCATCCGCAGGCATTCGTTTTGGGTAGCCAAGCCGGTACCGCCGCCGTGGGTAGCTACTATCAGGGAGGGAATGGTAATGCTCAGGTACAGGTCGCCTTCCTTCGTGACTTCTGAGTAAAGCACACCGGCCGAGGACTCCGACACGTTAGCGACATCCTGGCCAGTGGCAATGAACAGGGCCGTAATGCCATTGGCCGAGTGGGCGCCGTTGTTGTTGGCTCCGCTCAGAAACGCGCCCACGTTGCTAACTTGGCCGTGGTAGGCCAGTTGCTCGGGCGTTACGCGCATGCGCTGCTGCAGAATGTCGCGCTTGATAACGCACTCGGCCACCACGCGCTTGCCGCGGGTACGCATCACGTTGATTTGGGAGGCTTTTTTGTCGGTAGCGAAGTTGGATTCGAGGTAGAAGTGGCGGATGGGCGCGCCTTTGTAGTTTTCCAGAATCCAGGAGCAGGCGGCGAAGGTAGCGCGGCCCACCATGTTCTGGCCCGCCGCGTCGCCGGTTGAAAAGTTGAAGCGCAGGTAGGCGAATTTATTGGCCAGATAGGTGTCGATGTACTGCAGCTTGGCCACGCGGGAAGTGCTTTCCGCCTCGGGCCGAATTCGCTCGATTTCTGCCGCTACCCACTGGCCAAAGTCGCGGGCCCCGCGGGCATCGTCGAACACGAACACTGGGGCCCGCTGCATGGCGTCGCCGATGACGGTGCACTTCACGCCCCCACAAAGGTTGAGCACCTGCATGCCGCGGTTGTAACTGGCTACCAGGGTGCCTTCGGTGGTAGCCATCGGAATCAGGAAGTCGCCCTGGGCATGCTCGCCGTTTACGCGCAAGGGGCCGGCCAAGCCCACCGGAATCTGGGCTACCCCCGTGAAATGCTCACAGTTTCCTTGCAGGGCGTGGGCATCAAAGGAATATTGTTTCAGGTGCTCGAACTGCTGACCCGTAAACTCCTCGGCAAACTGCTGGCGGGCCTGAATGGCGGCCTCGGAATAGTCGTCCTGCTCGGAGCGCGGAATGCGGGTGCGGTTTTCGGGCTGCTGGGCAATGGCGTCCTCCACTTCCACGGTCAGGTCGCCGAAGGGCTCCGCCGCAAACTGCACCTGCACCGTATGCATGCCTTCTTTGAGCGGACGTGTGGCTAGATGAAACGTGGCCGTCTGGCCAACGGGTAGGTTAATTCCCGAGCCATCGGCGTTGAGCACCGTGGCGGGCCGCACGTTCCCGTCGCCTAAATCCAGGGCAATTTGCTCGGCCGGAACCAGCGTGTCGCCAATCCGGACGTGGTCGATACGCGTCACGCGGACTGTATCCAGGCGGTTCTTGATGCTGAAAGCCACTCCTTCGGGCGTGTTATGCAGGCTGCCGCGGGTGTAAAGCAGCTTGAGCAGCATGGGGCTGGGCGTGAAGAGCATAAGGCGGGAGCAGTTAAGGGTTCGGGAGGGAAAGGAAGGTAGGCGGTTTACGGCGAATAGCGGGTAGTAGTAAAAGATGGGACGCCGCGTTTTAGCCTTCTGCGGCCAGTAGAGGCACAGCTGGGAATAAAATAGGTAGCGTATAGGCTACGCTACCTAGCTAGTGGTGGTGCCGTCCTGGCGTGAAGCGTCAACTTAACACCTTCACCAACCGCACTACTTCGACATCTGATGGTGACTACCGGCCTGCTTACCACTCTTCTTACTTCACTACCGCACCATTTCGCCACTACTCCCAGAACTCCTGGCCGTTGGTGTTGATGTAGCCGGGCTGCCCGTCGGGGGCCAGCACCCGGGCCAGGTCGCCGAGGAAAGGCTCGGCCTGGGGGTAGCGGATTTCCGTGAGCGTATTGCCTTCCTCGTCGAGGTAGCCGAAGAGCTGACCCAACTGCACCACCGGAAACATCAGGTTGCCCGTCAGGCGAATAGCATCGTAGCGCACGGGCTGCACCAGCTTGCCTCGGCTATCAATAACGCCCCACTTGCTACCCTGGCGCACAAACAGCAAGCCGTTGTAGTTCTCCCGAATTTCATCGTAGAGAGCCGGCACGCTGCCGCTACCTACCGTGAAGCGGAAGCCTACCTTGCCTTCTTTGCGCACTAGGTCGCCGTGCTCTAAGGGCTCTTCCTCCGGCTCGGCGGGGGCGGGCTCGGTCAGGCGCTGGCCGGTGGGGCCCAACTCGAAGGTTTCGCCGTTCAGCTCCACGGTGGCGCGGCCCAGCCGGAAGGTAGTGGCCCGGGTAAACTGCAGGGGCGTCACGGGGTTACCGCCGCCATCAATGTAGCCGTAGCGCTGGCCCTGGCGCACCCAGGCAATTTCCTCCACGAAGGGCCCGGCCTCGTCGTAGCGCAGGGGCAGCACCAGCCGGCGCGACTGGTCAGCGTAGCCCCACTTGCCGCCCTTCCGAAACGGCACCAGGCGGGAAGTGGCCGTTTGCGCCCACCCGGAATTGGCAGCCGCTAGCATCAGCAACAACAGCAGGAATAGGGGGCGTTTCATGCGCGACAAGGCCTGGGTGAGCCCCGGCTATTGCAGCTAAGGTACGCAGCCGCGGTAAACCAAACGCAGGGTCGGCGGTTGATTCACTCATTCTTCACCGCGGGAGGCGCGCCCTACGGTACTGCGTTGTCGGATTTCAGGGTTGGGAAGCACTTTTTCTGCAGCGGCAACCTTGGTATCGTATCTTTGCCTCCCCTCACTAGGCGTTTTGCTGACCGCCTTTGCTTATGCCCTTACAACTAACCTATCCTCGTTTTACCCTAGGAGAAAGCCTGACGGCCGAACAGCTGGCCTTCTTTCAGGAGCATGGATTTCTCCACTTTCGCGCTTTCATCTCCCCGGAAACCGTTCAGAGCCTGCTGCAGGCTTCCCAGCAGGTACAACACCAGTGGCTGACCGACGACGTCAAGAAAGTAAATGGAGTGCCTATCAAGTACGGTAAGGATGTGGATGGCTCGCCCATTGTGCAGCGCTTTGCTTTTGCTTCTCACCACAGCCCCGTGCTGCACGAATTTCTGCAGGACCCGCGGTTTCAGGCCTTGTTTCCGCTGCTGGAAGCGCCCGGCGGCCGGGTAGGCGAAAACGAGAAGGACGGGCTGGTGATTAACCACTACGTGAACGTGGCGGGCTCGGAGTTTTCGCAGATGGGCTGGCATACTGACTCCCTGCGCGACGTATTCTACGGCAAGAAAATTGGGCCTATGCTCAACGTAGGGGTTCACCTCGATGGCACGCCCGTCACCAACGGGGGCCTGCGCCTCATTCCGGGCACCCACCGCCAGGGCCTGCGCGACATTCTCTTCCGCAAGAAATACTACAAAGACGTAGGCCCCGACCCCCACGAGGTAGCCGTGGAAACTGAAGCCGGCGACCTAACCGTGCACGACGGCCGCATGTGGCACCGCGTGGCCCAGTCGCCGCTGGTGGGCGAAGCCTCCCGCCGCCGGGTGATGTACGTGCCCATTATTGCCGGCAAATACGAGCCCAAGCACGAAAACAGCCCTACCCCGTTTTATCTGCGGTTTCTTCACTTGGTGAAGTAATACTCGGTAAGTAAACCGCCTGTCATCCTGAGCTTATGCAGGGTGACAGGCGGTTTACCTATCTGCCTACTACCTCATACGGCTACTGCACAACCTCACTACTTCACTATTTCGCCTTTGAAAACTGCCCTTATTACCGGTGCTTCCCGCGGAATTGGGCGGGCCATGGCGCTTGTGCTGGCCCGCCAAGGCTACGACCTGCTGCTCACGGCCCGCTCCGCCGACCAGTTGGAGCAAGTAGCCACGGAAGCCCGGCAGCTGGGGCGCTCAGCTCAGGTGCTGCCCCTGGATTTGGCCGGTGCCGGAGCGGCTGCCCAGTTGGCAGCTTGGGTTACCGCCCAAACGCAGGAGTTGGCCGTGCTGGTAAACAACGCCGGCTATGGCCTCTGGGGACGGTTTGAGGAACTACCCCTGGCCCAGCAGCAGAACATGCTCCAGCTCAATATGCACCTGCCCGTGGAGCTGACTTACGCCCTGCTGCCCTTGCTACGTCGCCAGCCCAAGGCCTACATTTTGAACGTGGCCAGCACGGCCGCCTACCAGGCCGTGCCTACCCTTACGCTTTATGCCGCCAGCAAGGCCTTTCTGCTCAGCTTCTCGCGGGGTCTGCGCTACGAGCTGCGCGAAACCAGCGTGTCAGTAACGTGCCTGAGCCCCGGCGCCACCACCACCGACTTTGCCGACCGCGCCGGCATGAACGCCGACCTGCAGGCCGTGGCCAACAAAGTATCCATGACGCCCGAACAGGTAGCCGAAGCGGGCATTACCGCCCTGCTAGCTGGTGAGGCAGAGGTGATTCCTGGCGCGCTCAACAAGGTATCGGCGGCTTTGACTTCTCTGGTGCCCAAAGGCCTCACGGAGCGCATTGCGGCCGGCATCTACGAGAAGCACTTGAAATAAAATCTGAGCTAGACTCAGCCTTGTTTGGGCGTCAGCTTGCCGGCCAGCCAGAAGCTCAGACCCGCAAACAGCGGAGCGGCTAGCACATCGTAGCTGTAGTGGGCCCGTTGCATCATCACCAGCAGCCCAATGGCCACGGTGGCTACGAGCAGAACGCGGCGGCGCCAGCCAGCGGGTACTGCCAGGGCCAGCAGGAACAAGGTGGCGGTATGGCCCGAAAAAAACAGGTCTTTGGTAATGGGGGCGGGCGCCGCGTAAAACAGTTGCTCCACCAGCGGGTCGCGGAGTATAATCAGGCCAATGGGCGGCTCCAGGGGGAATAGAGCCAGGGTCAGGCACCGAAACCCGTGCAGGAGTAGGTAGGCCGTGAGGGCCCGTAGCAGCCGGTAGGGCTGGGGTAGCAGCGTAACTACTCCCAGTCCAATGCCCAGGTAAATAATGGCAAACGTCAGCCCCGATACGTTGCGGGCGGGCAGCAAGGCCAGCAGCGGATCGGGCAGGATAATGCCGGGGCGGGCCTGCACCCAGGCAAAAAAGCGCGGCAGGCTGGCGGCCAGCAGCAGCAGCAGGGCCAGTACCAGCAGCAGGCGCCGCCGGAACGCCGGGTGCCGCCACGCTTCCGGCCAAGTGGGAAAAGAAGACAACATGCAACGAGAGAAGTAAAGCGGCCTCGTCTTGCCGCCCCAGAGGCAGTAGACGCCGCGGTGGCAAACCTACCGCCATTTCAGCTAGCGCGGTTTTTTGCGGGGCACTTTCGGTCCGAAACGGTTTGCGGCGTACTTTTCCTCTCCAACGGCCTGTGCGCCTCTACCTCTAGATTCCTCATGAAGCTTTTTTCCGCTACTACCTGTACTGCCCTCACGGCGGCCCTCCTCACGGCGGCCCCCGTCCTGGCCCAAAACACAGCCCTCGACGCCCAAATTGCCAAGCTCGCGGCCCAGCAGGAAGCCAAGGTTATTGCCTGGCGCCGCGACCTGCACGAGCACCCCGAACTCGGCAACCAGGAAATCCGCACCGCCGCGCTAGTAGCCGAGCACCTGAAAAAGCTAGGCATTGAGGTGCAAACCGGCGTGGCCCGTACCGGTGTCGTCGGGATTCTGAAAGGTGGCAAGCCCGGCCCGGTGGTGGCCCTGCGCGCCGACATGGACGCCCTGCCCGTGACGGAAAGCAACAGCCTGCCCTTCGCCTCCAAGGCCCGCACCACCTACAACGGCCAGGAAGTGGGCGTCATGCACGCCTGCGGCCACGACACCCACGTGGCCATGCTGCTGGGAGCCGCCGAGGTGTTGAGCCAGGTGAAGAAGGACCTGCCCGGCACCGTGAAGTTTATTTTTCAGCCCGCCGAAGAAGGTTCCCTGCCCGGCGTGGTAGGGGGCGCCCGCCTCATGGTGCAGGAAGGTGCCCTCGACAAGCCCAAGGTGGATGCTATTTTCGGGGTGCACATTCAGGCCCAGACTGAGGTAGGCCAGCTTTCCTACCGTCCCGGCGGGGAAATGGCCTCCTCGGACGTATTCAACATCAAGGTGAAGGGCAAATCGGCCCACGGCGCCTACCCCTGGCTGGCCGTTGACCCCGTGGTAACGGCCGCCCAGATTATCCTGGGCCTGCAAACCATCGTCAGCCGCCAAACTGAACTGACGGAAGACGCGGCTGTGCTGACGGTGGGCATGGTGCACGGTGGGGTGCGCAACAACATCATTCCCGAGCAGGTGGAGCTGACCGGCACCATCCGCTGCCTTAACAAGGACATGCAGCAGAAAATATGGGCAGCGGTGCGCCGTACGGCCACCAATATTGCGGAAAGCGCCGGGGCCACAGCCGAGGTAGACATCGTGAATTACGCCCCCGTGACCTACAACGACCCGCACCTGACCGAGCAGATGGTGCCCAGCCTGAACCGGGCCGCCGGCACTACCAACGTGCGGGTGCAGAAGGCCGTGACCGGGGCCGAGGACTTTGCCTATTTCCAGGAGAAAGTGCCCGGCCTGTTCGTGTTCGTGGGTGGCATGCCCAAGGGCAAGAACCCCGCCGACACGGCCCCGCACCACACGCCCGGCTTCTTCGTGGATGAAAGCGGGCTGACCCTGGGCGTGAAAACCCTGGCTACCCTGGCCGCCGACTACCTTAGCGCGGGCAAGAAGTAGCACCCTCAGACTAAAGCAGAGGGAGCTACCTCTGCTTTCCCTTGTCATTCCGAGTGGAGCGAGGAATCTGGGTTACTCTCTAGAGGCGAGCCTAGATTCCTCGCTCCACTCGGAATGACAGCGTGGTTGCGCTTTGTTGCGCTTTAATAAGCAAAGCGCAACCGCAGTGCAACTTTACCGTCTAGTAGCCCATCCAGGCCGCCAACCGGCGCCTGTATCCGAAAAAACCGACAAATTCCCTCTGCACCCGTAATGAATATTGCCTTAGTTACCTGTGAAAGCCTTGCCCAGTACGCCGCCCCCAACGTGGAAGATGAGGACGGCCTGCTGACCCGCTACCTGCGCGAGCAGGGCCATACGGTGGAGCCCCGCGTCTGGACCAATCCCGCCGTTGATTGGCTCCGCTATGATGTGGTAGTCGTGAAATCGCCCTGGGACTACTTCGACCGGGTGGGCGAGTTCTACGAATGGCTCGACCGGATGGAAAGCTTGGGTGTGAAGATGCTGAACCCCGCGGCTACCGTGCGCTGGAATGCCGACAAAAAGTATTTGCTGGATATGGAGCAGGCCGGGGTGCGCATTGTGCCCACCCACTGGCTGAGCCGCGGCCAGGCCGTAGAAACGGCCGCTCTGTTCGACAAGCTGGGCCACGATACGCTGGTGGTGAAACCCGCCGTGAGCGGGGGCGCCAAAAATACCTTCGTGCTCACGCGCCAGGAGTCGGCCATCCGCCAGCCCCAACTGCAGGAACTGCTGCGCGACGAGGATTTCCTAGTGCAGCCCTTCCAGCCCGAAATTCAGGAAGAAGGTGAGTGGTCGTTGATTTATTTCGGCGGCGAGTTCAGCCACTGCGTGCTCAAAACCCCCAAGTCCGGCGACTTTCGGGTGCAACATTACCTCGGCGGCGGCATTGAGCCCCGGCAGGCCCCGGCCCACCTGCGCCAAGCTGCCGATGCCATTGTGCAGCAGTTTGCCGCCGGCTGCCTCTACGCCCGCGTCGATGGCCTGGACCAGAACGGCGAGTTTCTGCTCATGGAGCTAGAGCTAATCGAACCCTTCCTCTACCTGGCCTCCGCCGACGGCTCCCTGCCCCGCTACGAAGCTGCGTTGCGCCACATGAGCAATTGAGTAGGCGTAACCGTTTGTGTAGGCAGGTAGCATTAGCCGCTTCATAAGAACGTCATTCCTCAACAAGCTCGGAATGACGTTCTTTCATTACTGACTACACAGTCTGATCGGCCCACTGCCGACGCCTTCCTGATTAATTTCTTATCTGCTTCAGCCTAAAGAGTCCTTATCGTATGATACGATAAGGACTTTTCAGGCTATTAGGCTCACCTCATGGCGCAGAGTTATTAGCTGCCTACGCCGTTATTCAGTTCTTATTCAGAAGCTATTCACCGAGAAGCCCCCATCGACGCTGATGGTTTGGCCCGTGATGTAGCTGGCGGCCGGCAGGCACAAGAAGGCCACGGCGGCGCTTACCTCCTCCGGCTCCCCAATGCGCCGCATGGGCGTGCGGCTCAGCACCTCATGCAAGTACGCCTCGTTGCCCAGCACACCGGCAGCCAGCGGCGTTTTGATGTACCAGGGGGCCACGCAGTTTACCCGAATGCCCAGCCCGGCCCACTCCACGGCCAGGTTGCGAGTCAGCTGAATCAAGGCTGCTTTGGTCATGCCGTACACGGCCCCGGTGCGCACGTGGGCCAGCCCCGCCACCGAGGAAATATTTACGATGCTACCCCCGCCAGCGGCTACCAGCAGCGGTTGCACCCCCCGGCTTAGCTCCCAGGCCGAATCTAGGTTGGTGGCCAACAAATAGCGGTATTCCTCCTCGGAGTACTCCACGGTGGGCTTACGGATGTTCGTGCCCACGTTATTAACCAGAATGTGCAACTGCGGCCACCGCTCAGCTACCGTAGCCAGCAAGTGGGCCCGGTCGGCCGGTGTGCTTATGTCGGCGGGCAGGGCGTGGGCGTCCAGGCCCTGCTGCTGCCACTGAGCTACCTGCTGCTCCAGGTCCGGAGCCGTACGCGCTACGGCTACCACCGTAGCGCCCAGGGCCAGCAGTTCAGTTGCTACAGCTGCGCCTATGCCTTTGGAAGCGCCCGTAACCAAGGCCACTTGGCCCGTCAGGTTCCAGCGCCCCGGCCTAGATGAGGAAGTTTGCATAGAGAGATATGGGAGTATCTGAAGTGTTGTACGGATTACAGATTGATCTGACAGTTGTAACTGCCCCCGCAAAAATGAGGATTCTACCCTGGCTAGCAGTAGTCGAGCAGGAAACTTCCCGGCACGAAAAGGCCCACCATCTGGCGGGCCTTTTTTAGAAGCACATAACCCTAGAAACACACAGGCCCGACTCTAAGTCAGGGCCTATGTGTTTCTGGAACTGCGCGTTACCGTTTCCAAGGCGCGTACTCTAGTTTCAGCTCCACTTGCCCGAATCCATCGTTGCGGTCAGAGGAGGAGCGGCCGCTCACCGGGCTGATATCATCGAGCTGGTCGGTGGTGGTGAAGGAATAAGCGCCCTCAATGGATGCATTCAGTTGAGAGGTAAGGCGCAACGTGAGTCCGATGCCGACGGGTGCTACCAGGGCCATTGCGGGGTAGTCGTTGCGTTCTGAGGGCAGGAACACGGTATTGTCGTCGGGGCGCATTGTGCCGTTGTACGCCTTGGGACTATAGAGCAGAAAACCCACGCCGGCTTTGAGGTAAGGCTTAATCAAGGCCGCTGGCCGGCGCGGATCGGCAAAAGCTGCCTCGTCGCGGAAAGGCTCAAACCGAACCAGTACTACCCCGGACCCGTTGCGGCTGCGGAAGGCTAGGTTGCGCTCCGCTAGTTGGTCTTTCGCGCCTAGCTGCACATAGGAGGCCTCGCCGCCCACGTGCCAGCGGGGCCGCACTTTGTAGAGCAGCCCGGCGCTAAAGCTAGGCCCTACAAACTGCTCACCCAGGCCGCTGGTCAGGTCGCCGCTGTACAGCCCCACGCCCCCGCCCAGCGTAAACCGAACCGGTCCGCGGTAGTAGGGGCGGGCGTTGCCATCATAATACCGGCGGCGGCGTTCGGGGCCACCATCCTGGGCAGTTGCTTGCTGGGTTGTTGCCAGGCCCGAGAGCAGCAACAGGGCGGGGAAAAGAGGACGAATGTTCACGCGGGTAGACGGTAGGTGGGCCCCCGGCATACGCGGCCGGGGCAGTAGTCGTTGCCTAACGCCAGCGGGCGGGTCTTTATTTGAACTTGCCCTGCGGGTCGGGTAGGTGGGTGAGCAAGTCGGAAACCAAGTCGAAGTCTACCGCCGTAAGGTCGGTGCTCTGGGCTTTGTGCACGGCGGCCCAGGCTTGGTCGTACTTTTCCTGGTAGTAGTAGCCGCGCCCTAGCTGCTGCCAGGCCACGGCATTCGTCGCGTCCTGGGTGGTGGCTTTTTCCAGGAGTTCGATGCCCGTGGTCAGATCTTTTTTCTTCTTGGTCAGCTCGTAGCGCATCATGTAGCTGGTGCCCAGGTCGCTGAGTAACAGATTGTTGGTGGGCGCCAGGGCCAGCCCGCGGGTAAGCAGTTCAATGGCTTGGTCGGGGGTAGGATTGCGGCTGACCACAATGCCCAGGCCGCGGTAGGCGTCGGCGTTGGTGGGGTCCAGTACCCAGGCCAGATTGAAGCGGTAGGCGGCCGTGTCAGGCTGGCTTTCCCGCAGGTACTCATAACCTTTGGTGCTGAAGAAGCGGCTGGCTTCGGCGCGCGAGGCAAAGCTGCCGGCTACCTTGGTTACGTACGCCGGGCCTACCAATTGCTCCGCTTGGGCGGGCGTGAGCCCCCCAAACAGGGGCTGGAGCCGGCGGGCGGCGGTAGTCATTTCCAGGGCCGGGCCAGCCGATTTGCTTTTGCGCTGAGCCTGAGCCGGTGCGGCACCCCAGAGCAGTAAGGCCGCCGCAAGTAAAAATGTGGATTTCATAAAAGCCTAACGAACAGGAGCGGCAAAAAGTAAGCCGCCGGGAACTGTCAAAGATAACCGACGGCGGGCAACCTGCGCGCGGGCTTCCCGTTGGCGCTTTCGGGTAGGCCCCGCAATCCGGCCCGGGTCGATGAGCGTACCTGTTTTCTGCCGTTTCCTGCTTTCTATGCCCACATTATTTTTCCGGGTGTTGCCCGCCTTGTTAGTGCTGGCCCTGCTGCTGGCCGTTGCCAACGAATACGCCACGGCCCGCCCCAGCCGCCGCACCCAAGACGTGGCCTACGTGCCCGTCACCGACTCGGCGTACCAGGACCAGCGGCACCGGCTGGATGTGTATGCGCCCAAAGCCAGCAGCGCCACGTTGCGGCCCGTGGTGGTATTTATTCACGGCGGCAACTGGAACAGCGGCAGCAAAAATCTGTACTCGTTTATTGGGCGGCGGCTCGCCAAACAGGGCGTGGTAGCGGTTATCATCAATTACCGACTAGCTCCGCAGGTACAAGTGCCGCAAATGGCCGACGACTGCACCCGGGCCGTTATCTGGACGGTTGGCCACATTAAGGAGTACGGCGGCGACCCCAGCCGCATCTTCGTAATGGGTCACTCCGCCGGCGGGGGCCTGGCCGCGCTGCTGGCTGCCGATAACCGCCTGTTTGAACGGCGAGGAGTAGCCCAGAATCCGGTGCGCGGCGCTATTCTCGATGACCCCGCCGGCCTAGACATGTACGACTACCTCCAGAAAAAGCAGTACGCCGGTGATGCGCAGTACCTGGTGTCGTTCGGGCGGCAGCCGGAAGGCTGGCGGGAAGTATCGGCGCTCTATCACGTCACGGCCCAGAGTCCGCCTTTTCTGGTGTACGTGGGCGGCGAAACCTACCCCTCTATTCAAAGCAGCAGTGCGCGGTTCCGGCAGAAATTAACGAAGCTAGGCCACGCCCCGGGTTACCGGGTGTTGCCGGGCAAAAACCACATTCCGATGGTGTTGCAGCTGTATTGGCAGCATAACATTATCTACCGGGAGCTTCTTGCCTTCGTGGGGCTACCGCTCCGGCCGGCGGGATAGGTAGCCTGCTTAGCCAAACAACGTCGTCTGGGTCAGCGGCTGCTCAAAGGCCAGCAGCCACCGCTTGCGGTCCAGGCCACCAGCGTAGCCGGTGAGCTGACCACTAGCCCCAATAATGCGGTGGCAAGGCCAGATAATGGTCAGCGGATTTTGGCCGTTGGCAGCGCCCACGGCCCGCACGGCGGCCGGGTTGCCCAGGTGCCGGGCCAGATCTAGGTAGGATGCCGTGCGGCCGTAGCCCACCGTGGGTAAGTTCGCCCAAACCCGGCGCTGAAACTCGGTGCCGGCCGTTACGGCCAGCGGCAAGTCAAACTCGCGTAGCTCCCGGTTGAAGTAAGCCCGCAGCTGCCGGTGCGGCTCCAGCAAGCACACCGGGATGGGCGCCGTTGCAGCGGCCCCAGGAACCGCTGCCAGTAGGTGCGGCTTCACGAATTGCACCTCGTGCAAGCCAGCCTCCGTACCCCGCAATTCCAACGGTCCCAGTGGGGTAGGTAAATACGCAATAGCCTCAGTCATAGTAGGAAGGGAAAGATCAAAAATACGCACTTACCCAGCCGTACCTACGTCCTAAAACCCGATATTTGCGGGACTGTTCACGGGCGAAAAGTCCAGACTGGCAGTGAGATGGGAAGATTCTGGCCTAAATGGCTTATCTTGTTGAAATAGTACCAACCCGGAAAATGTACAAAATGCGTAGGGTTTCCCGAGTTGCCGCTGTAGGGTTCAGCTTCCCCTGATTTGTCCACCCAAAGTTTCCATATTGTGCGATATCTACTAGTCTGTTCCCTGGCCTGGCTGGGTTTCACCAACGGCACGCCTGCTGTGGCAACCACGCCCGGCCGGCCCGAAGCTAGGTTCTTGGCTGACCCTCCCGTGGGTAGGGTAGCTAAGCCAGTGCAAGGGTTCGGTACCGGCCTCACGGGCTTTTACTTCACCAATGGCAGCCTGGCCGGCGCCCCAGCCCTGCAGCGGATTGATGGCGCCATTGACTTCCGATGGGGCATGGCCGCGCCGGCTGCCGGCGTACCGTCCGATAACTTTTCCGTGCGCTGGGAAGGGTTGCTGGCCGCCCCGAGTACCGGCCGCTACCGTTTCGTGGCGCTTACCTCAGATGAGGTTCGGCTGTGGGTAAATGGCAAAAAAGTACTGGATACCTGGGATGGAAAAAAGAACAGCACCCTCGACCCAAACGTAAGCCTAGCGGCCGGTGAAAAAACCACCATCCGGCTGGAGTACAACGATGGCGGCGGCGAAGCGGGCATTCAGCTCCAGTGGGTGCCACCGGGGCAAGCCGCGCAGGTCATTCCTATGGGCAACCTCTACCCCCTAGGTTCCCCCACAACTCCCGATCCGGCAGGGCCGCGCCCGGCCCCGGTAGCCAAAGCCGCTACTCCTCAGCCTGCCCCAACGGCCAAACCGGTGGCTACCACCAAGCCCGCCGCTGCTGCCACCAAGCCCGCCGCTGCTACCGCCAAACCTGCTACGGCAGCGGCCAAACCAGCGGCCCCCGTTAAAGCGGCTCCCAAGCCCGCCCCGGCCCCAAGCGCCGCGGCCTTAGCTGCGAAAGCTAAAGCCGATGAAAAGGCCGCTGCCAAAGCCGCCGCGAAAGCCAAGGCCGCCGCCGAAGCCGCCGCTACGGCTACCCCACCTGTGCCCCTGACTCCCGGCGTGTATACCCTAACGGTGCGTACCACCGGGGCCCCGCTGGAAGTGCCTGACGAAGGCCGGTATGCCAGCCGGGTACTGGACCCTAACAGCAAAGGCAAGGCCCCCCAGTGGAAAATTGAGCCGGCTGGTGAAGGCTTCTACCGCATTTCGGTGCAGGGCAGCAATAAGGTACTGGAGGTGCTGGGCAGCTCCACGTCCAACGGGGCGCCCATGAGCCTCTGGAACTACTACAGCGGTAACAACCAAATCTGGCGCATTGAGGAAGTGGGCGGTGGCTACTACAAGCTGCTTGCCAAGCACAGCCGCAAGGCCCTTTCCGCGAGGGATTCAGCTGACGTTGCGGAAGGCGGCGGAGTGGAGCAGCGGCGTTATTCCGGCAAAGAAGCCCAGCAGTGGAAGTTAACGGCCGTAGCCCCGGCCCAAGCTCCGCCGGTAGTAGCGGCCATGAGCCTGCCCGGCGTAGGAGCCAACCAAATGAGCGTGTACCCCAACCCCAGCAACGGCGTCGTGCAGATGTCGTATCAGCTGGCCCAGGAGAAGCCCCTGGGCTGGGTGCTGTACAACCAGCGCGGCATTGCCGTGCGCGTGTCGGACTACCGTAAGCAGCCGGCCGGTTCGCATCACCAGTCCCTCGATTTTACCGACCTGCCCGCCGGCGACTACAACCTGAACCTGACCGTGGGCATCGAAACCACTAAACTTCCTCTGATCATCCGGCGCCCTTCGGCGGAAGGCGCCCAAATCCAGACTACCTCGGCCAAATAAGCCTAGGCTGGTTCCAGAACTACGCAACAAGGCCCGCCGCTTGGCTCCTGCTGGGAGTTGAGCGCCGGGCCTTGTTGCGTGGTACAGCCCAGGGTATTGAAGCGAGCCGTTAGCCTTGGTAAGCAGACAGTTGGGCCCATAGGCGCTCAAACTCTGCTGCGTAGCGGGCCACAATGGCTGGATCCGAAGTGATGAGCAGGTTTTCTAGGTTGTGCTCCGCGGCCGAGCGAGTCCAGTTATAACTGCCCGTAAGCACCCGTTGGCGGTCGGCTAGGGCAAATTTATGGTGCATGTGGTACTCGGTGCAGTCGGTGCGCACGGGTACGCCGGCGGCGTGCAACTGGCGCACGTCGGAGCCCCGGTCAAAGAGCTTGTCGTTATCGGTGAGCAGCCGTAACCGGACGCCTGCCCGGTGCGCCGTGAGCAAAGCATCAGTCAGCCGATCATCTGCCACCGTGAATACACAAACGTCCAGGGTACTCCGAGCCTCCAGAATAAACCGCCGAATAGCCGCTACGCACTCTTGGCCGGGACTGAAATACACTTCTGCGGCGCTGCTTTGGAGCTGCGGAACCGGAAGGGTTGCTTCGGGCAGTAATATGGTGGCCGCCTCCAGCCACTCTACCACGGCTTTGTCCTTGAAGGTGTTGAACCGCTCCCGAGCCAAGGCAAACACCTGATGGCGCAGTTGCCCCACGTCGCCGCCCTGTCCGGCAAAGCTCGCCAGCCGGTCGCGCAGGTGGTGGGCTTCCGCGGAGGACAGGTTTACGTCGGCAAAGGCCTGCTGGAACTGCTGAAGCAGGTCAGCTGAGGCAGAAGTGGGGCTACCGCTCATGTGTTTCAGGAGAAGGAAAGTTGCTCAACGGGCTGCCGCAGCGCCTTGGCCACGGTGTGCTGCGCCTGGGTGAGAGCATCGGCGGAGGGCTCGTGCAGCAGGCGGGTCAGGCCGGGAGCAGGCTGGGTCAGGTCGGCATCCCAGAGGCCGGCTCGGTGCCAGGGGGTCAGGTGGTCCCAGTCGGGCCGGTCGATGATGGGGTAGAGGCAAACGCCCAGCAGGGGAACTCCGGATTTAAGGGCGTGGGCTGCCTCGCGGGCAATCATGTTCAGCCACAATGGGCGGTCCTGGCCGGGGTGGCTGGTTTCGGTGAGTACTACCGGGCGGCCATAGCGGCGGTAGGCTTGCCGCAGCAAATGACTCAGGGGCCGGAAGCGCGAGTCGTTAAAATCGTTGGCCCAGGGTAGGGTTTGGTGGGGCTCCAGCTGCCACTGGTTGTCGTAGTAGAAATTAAACCCGAGCAGGTCCAGGTACTCTGGGCGGCCGCCTAGCTCCGGGCACAGGCGCCCGGCCAGCATATCCACGCTCTGAAATTGATTCAGGTGAAACTCCCGGGCGCGACGCGTTTCGGCAGGGCCAGCACCGTGGCGGGGCACAATGTTGATCAGAGGTTCCGTGGTCAGAATCCGAATGCCGGGGTCGGCCTCGCGCAGGGCGGCTACACCTTCAATGTAGGCCCGCATCAGCCCGCGCTTCACTTCCCAGCCTTGGCCCACGCAATAAGGTGAGGTGCCCCGCACATCACCGCCCAGCCAACTCATGAAGCTTACTTCGTTGATGGGCGTCACGATAAGAACATCGTGGGGGCGCTGGCTGCGGTAAAACTCCACAAAGGCCCGGCACAGGTGCGCAAAGCGGCGGGCAAACATGGGGTGCAGCGGGGTCAGGTCGTCGGGGTAGCCGAAGTGGCACAAGTCCCAGACCTGCTGGATGCCGTTGCGCTGGCCCGCGTCCAGCAGCACTTGCACCGTGCTCCAGTCATACTGGTAGGGAGTGCGCTCTACCTGGCTCCAGCGGATGCCTTCGCGCACGGTGCCCAGATTAAAGGAGCGCACGGCCTGGTAGTCGTCGTCGAGGAGTTGGAGGTGGCCGGTGAGCGTGAGAAAATCGACGCGGTTGCCGAAGGCGTTCTGCTGGTCGGTGCATTCAAAACCGGCCATCCAGAAAGATTGAAAGGGGGAGGTAGCGAGGAAGTCGTGTGGCATAGCAGCAGGAAAGGAGAGAACGAAGTCCTGGCAGCGCCAGCCGCCAAGACGAGAGCAACCCTTAGAGTTAGGCCGAGGTAGGACCGGGTGGCAGCGGGGTACGCTGCTGGCCGGCCAAACCGTGGGCCTCAATAAAGATGCGCTTGAACTCCGGATACGTGGCCCGGATTTTATCTTGAAGCTCGTCTACGGTTTTTTCAACCTCAACGGCCGACAAATGGTCGTGGAAATCAACGTCTAGGGCCAGTATCACGTCTTGGGGGCCGAGGTACATGGTCAGGGGCCGGCGAGTTTGCTCAACCCCGGCCTGCTGCCGCACCAGTGCTTCCAAGGCATCCAGGGTTTCCTCTTCTACCCCTTCGCCCACAAGCAGGCCCTTGGTTTTGTAGATGAGGAACACGGCCACGGAAACCAGCAGCACCCCGATGCAGATGGAAGCGGCCCCATCAAAGTAAGGATTCTGGAACATGTGTCCGAAGTACACCCCAGCCAGGGCAATAACCAATCCTAGCAGGGCTGCGGAGTCCTCCATCAGAATGGCAAATACCGACGGATCCTTGCTGCGCCCCAGGGTAGCCCAGAAGCCCGCCTCGCCGCGGCTTTTGTTGAACTCGCGGAAAGCCAGAAAGAAGGAAATGCCTTCAAAAGCCAGTGAAAGGCCTAGTACCCAGTAGTTCCAGGTGGCATCGGTGATGGGGGCCGGGTGCTTGATGTGCGCAATGCCCTCGTAGAATGACATGCCCCCGCCCACGGAAAACACCAGAATGGCCACAATCAGCGACCAGAAATACAGCTCTTTGCTGCGGCCGAAAGGGTGGCGAGCATTGGCGGGCTTCTGGGCCTGGTGCACCCCAAACAAAATTAGCAGCCCGTTGCCACTGTCTACAAGGGAGTGAATACCTTCCGAAAGCATGGCCGAGCTACCAGTAAAGAAGGCCGCTACAAACTTGCTGATGGCAATGGCGACATTAGCCCCAATGGCACCGTAAATGGCAATTTTAGACGAGGACTGGGATGCCATGTGGTAGAGCTAGGGCACAGGATAAAAACAACGAGCAAAAAGGGAAGCCCCCGTATAGTGGCCGTAGTGGGTGGTCGTAGCGCCGGCGGCCAGCACGAAGATGCGGCTAAATTCTTGGCCACTACGGCCAGCCACCAGCCGCCGGCCCCCTACTGTTCAGGCTACTACAACGGGGCCTCTAAGTGGCGGTACAGTGCATGTGAAGCGTGGTGACTGAGCCAGTGGTACGAAACCCGGCAAACCCAGGTTGGATGAGCCCGCCGGCTGGCTGCGGCTGGGTCCGGTTCGTAGGTGCATGAACAATCGGGGCTTCTGCGGATTGTACAGCTTCAACTCGTTTCCTATGGATCAGCCTCCCTCTACCCCCGCACCAGCTTCGGCCCCGGCCCCGCCTACCCTGCACCGGCGGTTGGGGCTGGTGCAGGCTACGGCCCTGAACATGATTGATATGGTGGGTATTGGGCCCTTCGTGACGCTGCCGCTGGTCATGGGATTCATGGGACCTAACTTTCTGCTGGCCTGGCTGGTAGGCGCGGCTCTGAGCCTGGTGGATGGGCTAATCTGGAGTGAGCTGGGGGCGGCCTACCCCGAAGCCGGCGGCTCCTACCGCTTCCTGAAGCTGGCCTACGGGGAGCAGAAGTGGGGCCGGCTTATGTCGTTTCTCTACGTGTGGCAGACTTTGGTGCAGGCGCCGCTGGTAGTGGCCTCCGGAGCCATCGGCTTTGCCCAGTACTTCGGCTACCTCGTGCCCCTCACCGAGTGGTGGCAGCCCAAGCTGGTATCGGGCGGGGTGGTTTTGCTGCTGCTGGCTCTGCTCTACCGCAAGATTGAGGATATCGGGCGGTTAGGGGTGCTGTTGTGGCTGGGCGTGCTCGGACTCATGGGCTGGCTGATTCTGGGCGGGGTGACGCACGCTACCCACCCAGTAGCCTGGCTGCCGGCCGGTGGGCTGGGGGCGCTGCCCGGAGTCCTGCTTTCCGCCGCCATGGGCCAGGCCACGGTCAAAACCATTTACAGCTACCTAGGCTACTACAACGTCTGCCACTTGGGCGGCGAGGTCCGGGAGCCCCACAAAATCATTCCGCGCAGCATTTTCTTGAGCATTCTCGGAATTATGGCCCTCTACCTGCTCCTGAACTGGAGCGTGGGCTCCGTAATTCCGTGGGCCGAAGCCAGCCGTTCGGAGTTCATTGTCAGCACGTTTGTGGAGCGGATTTACGGCGCTACGGCGGCCAAAGCGGCTACGGCCCTGGTGCTGTGGGTGGCATTTGCTTCCTTGTTCGCCGTGCTGCTGGGCTACTCGCGCATTCCCTACGCCGCGGCCGCCGACGGCGAGTTTCTGCCCATTTTCGCCCGCACTCATCCTACCAAGCATTTCCCCCACGTTTCCTTGCTGCTGCTGGGTGGGGTAGGGTTTGTGTTCAGCCTGCTTTTTAAGCTGGGCGAAGTCATCAGTGCCATCCTGGCCATGCGGATTCTGGTGCAGTTTGTGGGGCAGGCCGTAGGGCTGGTACTACTGCGTCGGCGGCGCGGCACCCAGGGGCTACCCTTCCGAATGCCCTTGTATCCGCTGCCCGTACTTGTGGCCGTAGCCGTGTGGCTGTGGGTATTCCTGAGCATTCAAGACGGAATCAGGCTCACCCTGTCCCAAACGGTCACGCTGTTTTTGCCTTTCCAGGTGGGGGCCTTGCTGATGATGGCGGTAGGGGTAGGCGTGTTCCTACTCTGGAGCCGTCAGCTCAGGCGCTGGCCGTTTAAGAAGTGAGTTTTCCCGAGTGTACCCCAACCACTACCACGTCGGCCCGGCTCATAGGCGGAACATGCAAGTAGGGTGGCTTGCTTATCCCCGCAGAATAGTGCCCGGAGGATGGTACTGAAAACCAAATAAGGGCCAAACTCCGGGCAATGTACGCTAGCTTACCCCACCCATTTCTCGTAGCAGAAGAACCGTAGCCCCGGCCGGAAAGCCAGCGTGATTTCGCCGGCGTAGCGGTAGCCCAGCCGCGGAAACAGCCGTTGCGTGGCCTGATTTTCGGAGTTGGTATCTACGCGCAGCACGCGCAGACCGTAGGCAAGGGCCAGCCGTTCGGCCTGCTCCAGCAACGCTACGGCCAGCCCGTGGCCCTGAGCGGCGGGGTCGACAGCTAGGCGGTGAGTTACCAGGGCCGGCTCCGCAAAATCCCAGTCGGCTTGGGCGTATTCGGCATCTTGGTCGTTGTGGGTGAGGGCCGCAACGGCCGCTACTGCGCCGTGTAACTCAGCTACCCACAAGTGGCCCCGAGCAATGTCCTGCTGAAACACCTGCTCATTCGGGTAATCGGCGCTCCATTGCTGGTTACCGCCGGCCTGCATCAGCGGCACTACTCGCCGGATAAGAGCCAGAATAGCAGGGACATCGGAAGAGGTAGCAAGCCGAAGCGTTGGCATAAGGAACGTGAATGTTGAGTGAAGACATAAAAAAAGCGGAACAAGCCGAGCCCATTCCGCTTTTCTAAGCATTAGAGTGCTAACCCCGGCGCAGTACCTCGGCGGCTTCTTTGGCGAAGTACGTCAGAATGGCGTCGGCCCCGGCCCGCTTGATGCTGGTCAGCACTTCCATCATGGTTTTCTCCCCATCAAGCCAGCCCTGCTGAGCGGCTGCTTTCACCATAGCGTACTCCCCCGATACATTGTAAGCCGTGACGGGCAGCTGGGTGTTGTTGCGCACCTCCCGAATGACATCGAGGTAGCTTAGGGCGGGCTTAATCATCACCATATCAGCGCCTTCCTGCTCATCAAGTGCCAGCTCAACCAGGGCTTCCCGGCGGTTGGCGTAGTTCATCTGGTAGGTTTTCTTGTCGCCTTTCTTGGGGGCCGAATCCAGGGCGTCGCGGAAAGGGCCGTAAAAAGCCGAGGCGTACTTGGCCGTGTAGCTCATGATGCTCACGTGCGAAAACGCGTTGCTGTCCAGCACCTCCCGAATCCAGGCCACGCGGCCGTCCATCATGTCGGAGGGGCCAATAATGTCGGCACCGGCCCGGGCCTGAGCTAGGGCCATCTGACCCAGCACCTCTAGGGAAGCGTCGTTGAGAATCTCGCCCGAGTCGGGGTCCACGATGCCGTCGTGGCCGTCGCTGGAATAGGGGTCCATGGCTACGTCGGTCATCAGCACTACCTCTGGAAACTGCCGCTTAATCTCGGCTACGGTTTTGAGGTAAAGACCTTCCATGTTGGCCGACTCGCGGGCCAGCCGGTCCTTTAGCACCTCGTTCACCTGCGGAAACGGCGCGAAGCTCTTGATACCTAGCTCCACGCACTGACCAATTTCATCGATAACCCGATCAACCGAAAACCGATGAATACCCGGCATCGACTTGATGGCCACCTGCTGGTTCTGTCCCTCGGTGATGAAAATGGGGTAAATAAAATCGTGGGTTGTAAGGCGGGTTTCCTGCACCATGTCGCGAATAACCTGGGACTTACGGTTGCGGCGCGGGCGGTGCGTAGGCAAAATAGGCATGGGTAGCTTTCAGTTATCAGTGAGGTAGACGGGGTAGAACAACCGCGGCAAAGGTAAGGTTGCGGAATTGGCAGATCAGGCTACCACTGGTTCACAAAACCTAGGAAGCCCAGCACTACGGCTGCCAGGCCTGCCACGGCTACCATAATGCCAGCAGTAGAACCGATAAAGGCACCCACAATCAGGCCTATAACTCCTCCAACCACTAGCAGTAAAAAGGTGCCGGCGTTTGGCCCAAAGTGCAGTTCGCGCGGGCTCCGGTAGTGAAACGACGGTTTCGGCTGCTGGCGGTGCTGAGCAGCATCCGTGCGGGTATGGCTGGTGGCTGCGGAAGCTGGCCGCCGCTTGGCTGCCGGGCGTGGTTGTTTGTTTCGGCTCCGGGCTGAGGACCGCCAGTCAGGCCCTACCGGTAGGCTCAGGCGGGCCACCTTCGCGGCGGGTGGCGAGGCTGTGCCAACCGGAACCTCCGGTTTTGCTACCACGGGAGCTGGCCTGAACTGAAACCCAGTCCTTTCGCTTCGGCAACCCGTGACCAAAGCACCAGCAAGGAATAGCAGGATGCCCTTACCGTACGCCATAATTTGTGCAGTATGTGGTGGTTACATGTTGAAAAACTCCTGAAAAATCTCCAGCCACGCGTGTTTGCCACCTAGGCCCAGCACCAGAAAGTAGTAGCCCAGAACAACAATCAGCGCCCCTACACCTAGCCCCAGCCAGCCGCCCAGCAGCAGCCCCGTTACTACCCCAGCCGCTATCAGCAACCCACCCAGCAGCAGATGCCACGTGTCGCGCCTGTCCGGAAGCTGTGCCTGGGGCCGGGCCGTAGTTTCCTGGGATTGATGGCGACGAAGTAGTTGACGGTGAAGCTGTTGAGGTGGCTGTGGCAGGTGAGCCAGTTGCTGCGTTTTCGGGCGGGCCGGGGTAGCAACGGAGGCCGTAGGGGTGGGTTCCAGCGGGGCAGGGGCCGGTGCCGGTGCCGGAGAGGGAGTAGTGGGAGAGGGGACAGAAATGGGGGCCGGAGCAACGCTGGGAGGAGTAGGTCGGAATTGAAAGGCTACCTGTTCGCTGCGGCAGCTAGTGGCCAGCAGCGCAATTGCCGCCCAGCCGCGGCACCATCGGAATACATGCATGGCCCAAGGTAAAACAAACGCCGCGCCGGGCCGCATTTTCGGGCTCCCGGAAGCCAGCTGGCCGAAAACACCACCGCCGCGGCCCCGCCCACTTTGGACTGGACCACGGCGGCGTGGTGTGTGAAAATCAGGGTGAAACGTCAGCGGGAAACCCGCTCCCGGCTTACTGCTGGCGGAAGGCAGCGGCTTCGGCGGCCGTTACCTGCACCCGAGTGGCCTGCGGGCCCTGGGAGTCGTGTAGCAGCAGTACCGTGGTAGCCGTGTCAGCGGAAAACGACATTACCGGACCCAAATGCCGGGCCTGAAAAGCCGAGCGACTCGTCTGGCAGCTGCTTGCTAGCATTGACACCAAACCACACAACAGAAGCAACCGACGAGTACGCATAACGAGTAGATGTTGAAGTAGTAATGAGTCAAAATTACTACCTCGTCTAGCCCCCTGCTGGCATCCTCGGCTAATCTGCGGCCATGCCCCGCCAGAAGCGCGGTTTCGTCGGTGGGCGTGGCCGCTGGCCCGCCACTTAGCTGGCTGAAGCTGCTGCTCCTTGGTGGCTGGCCTGCCGCCGCAGCCGGAAGGCCAGTATCGCTAATAGAATCCCGAAGGCAAATGCGTAAGCCCCCACCCACCAGGCAATAACCAGGGCGCCCGCAATGGGCCTCGTCATCAGTATCAATCCGAACAGTACCGAAAGCAAGCCCCCGGCCATCAGCACCCACTCCCCGGTTATGTGCTTGCGCAGCCGAATGGCCGAGCCGATCTGGAGCAGCCCGGTTACCAGGGCCCAGATGGCTACCACGTACAGAAGCACCAGGGAGGTAAGATCGGGCCAGGCTAAAGTCACGGCCCCAGCAACCAAACTGACGGCCCCTTCTAGAACCAGGGCCCACCAGCGCGGTTGGTTGCGCCCCCCGCGGAAGGCCGTGATTAGGGTGAGCACCCCATTCACCAGGCAGTATGCCCCGAACAAGGTTATCAGCACCAGTAAGGTCAGGCCGGGCATCAGGAAAGTAAGCAAGCCGAATAGCACGGCCGACAGTCCGCGCAGGGCCATTACCCACCAGTTTGAATACATAACTGATTGTAGCATAGCTGCTAGTCGTAAAGTTTGGAAGATTGCTCCAGCATACTCCCGCGGCCAACTCCGTGTTGCGGCCGTGCCGACCAACGCACCCAAATTCAGTATTTCCCGGTAAGGCTGCTCCGTTTTTGTGCGGAGCAACCGGGTAATACGTACGGCAAGCAAGCCCCATACTACGCCAAAGCGGGGCCCCTACTCAGGGACCCCGCTTGTAAAAGGATACTGCAGCAAAATGGCAAACCAGCCTTCCGATTAGGAAAAGGATAAGCCAGCGTACCGGGTTCAAGTATGGCAACCTAACCGGCGTGGACAGTAAGGGTGTTTGAGCTAAAAAAGAACGTCAGGCTGATTATTCTGCGCATCATGCAGAGACGAAGCATCTCGCGGGCTGACAGTAGCATGCGAAATGTTTTACTGTGCTCAGCCTGACGACCTGTGTTAATCCAAAGTTTTTACTCTTCATAGAGCTTAGAACTCCCGGATTACCTGCTCAATAATGTCGCAGGCTTCGTGGAGCTGTTCCTCGGTAATAACCAGGGGTGGGGCAAACCGAATGATGTCGCCGTGGGTAGGCTTGGCGAGCACGCCGCGCTCCATCAAGGTCACGCACACGTCCCAGGCCGTGCGGCCGTCGGGGCGGGGCTTGATAACCACGGCGTTGAGTAGTCCCTTGCCACGTACTAGCTCTACTACCTCGGGGCGCTGCTGCTGCACCCGGCGCATCCGCTCCCGGAATACTTCACCCAGTACGCGGGCGTTTTCGGTGAGCTTTTCCTCCAGCAGCACGTCCAGGGCGGCCCGCAGTACCACGCAGGCCAGCGGATTACCCCCAAACGTAGAGCCGTGCTGCCCGGGCTGAATAGTGAGCATGATTTCGTTGCGAGCCAGCACCGCCGACACCGGCATCACGCCCCCACTCAAGGCCTTGCCCAGAATTAGAATGTCGGCGTGCACACCCTCGTAACACACGGCCAGCAGCTCACCGGTGCGGCCCAGGCCCGTTTGAATTTCATCGGCAATAAACAGCACCTTGTGAGCCTTGCAAATAGCGGCGGCCTGAGCCAAGTAGCCCTCCGAAGGTACCATGACGCCGGCCTCACCCTGAATGGGCTCCACTAGGAAGCCGCACACGTGCGGGTCTTTCACGGCTTCTTCCAGGGCCGCCAAATCATCGTAGGGTACTACCTGGTAGCCGGGCGTGTAGGGGCCGAAGCCACCAGTGGAGTCCGGATCGGTGCTAAAGGAGATGATACCCGTGGTGCGGCCGTGGAAGTTGTGCTCGGCCACCAGAATGCGGGCCTGATTCGGGGCAATACCTTTTTCCTGGTAGCCCCACTTGCGGGCCAGCTTCAGGGCAGTTTCTACGGCCTCGGCCCCGGAGTTCATCAGCAGGGCTTTATCGTAGTTAAACAGTTCACAAAGCTGCTTTTCGGCCGGGCCCAATTGGTCGTTGAAGAAGGCGCGGGAAGTAAGCGTCAGCTTCTGAGCCTGTTCCGTGAGGGCGCCAATGATGCGCGGGTGACAGTGGCCCTGATTTACGGCCGAGTACGCCGACAAGAAGTCGTAATAATGCTTGCCTTCCACGTCCCAGAGGTGCACGCCCTCGCCCCGGGCCAACACCACGGGCAGCGGATGGTAATTGTGAGCCCCATACTGGTCCTCCAGCGCCATAAGCTCCTGGCTGCGGCTGGGCGAGGTGAGTACGTCGGCAGTGGGGTGGGTGGGGGCGGACTGCATAACAAGGGTGGTTTGGGTTAACAGCGGACTTAACTAGTTCAAAACTACGGAAAAAGGCGGGCCCGATACGGAGCTGCCAAGGCAAGCTCGGCCATAACCATTTCCCTGCTTTCAGGAGTAAGAGAAAAGTGCTGCCTTGTAAATTCTTGAAGCTCAACCGTATATACTATCCGGTAGCATTCTAGTTCACTCTCCAACGCAGCTTCCGAAACTATGGCCGCTACTTTCGTACGCCGTCACCCCGTCTGGACTTTTATACTGGCTCTGCTTGTGGTTCTATTGCTGGGCGGCGGCTGGGCCTACTTTTCAACCGATAAGGGCAAGGAACTGTTGCCGACCCTGGAAAATACTTCCCTCTCCGTTAATAATATTACCGCCGACCGTTTGCAGGCTCAGGTAAAGACGGATTTGCGCAACCACATGCCCGTAACCCTGCAAATTGATAGCCTAAGCTACCAGACCCGCGTAGATGGCAAACTGCTGGCTGAGGGTACCAAGGACAAGCCTACCGTCATGCAGGGCAACGCCGTCAGCCACCTGCAGCTTCCCATGTCCGTGGATTTAAGCAACGTCAAGAACACGCTCAAAAACAGCCAACAGGACTGCGTAGACGTGCAAATGACCATGAACCTGTACACCCGCTTACCCGTGGCCGGCCCCCAGAAGATTCCGGTGAACATCACCAAACGGGTGTACCTGCCCAAACTTCCGAAGGTGGAAGTAGCCGACGTAGACGTAAAAGACTTGGGGCTGAAGAACGGTGAAGCCGTTGTCACGCTGAAGGTGACCAATTACAACCCGTTTCCCGTCACGGTTCGGCGCGTGAGCTATGATTTCCGCATCAGTGACGACATGCAGGTGCAGGGCGTGGAGGAAAAGGATGTCTCGTTTCGTAAGCGCGGCACGGAGCTTATGCCCATTCACGTGAAGTTTGAACCCAAGGGGTTACCCAAAGTTGCCTTCAAAACCCTTTTCAAAGCGAAGAAAACCAACTACAAGCTCACCGGCGCGGCCGTAATTGCCGCCGGCCAGCACAACCCCAAGGACATGACCATGCGCTTCAATAGCAGCGGCACGTTGCAGGATTTGAAGAACATTCCGAAGAAAGGCGAGTAAACCGACGGCCGGCGCGGCAAACTACCTAGTCGTGCAGAGTTGCCAGTCGGTCTTCCAGGTCCAAGAATTTGCCGAGGTAGTTGCCTTCCTCCGCGCCGTTGGGCTGCACCAGCACCCAGTCTAGCACGGCAGCTTCCTCGAACTCGGCAGCGGGGCCGGGGGTAGCGCGGCCGTTGGGGTCTAGCCGCAGAATACGGCCGCTGATGCGGCTACCCTGCCACCGCTCAACAAGTATTACCACGGCTTCGGGGGTAGCCGTTTCATTTAGTACTCGGGCCGTGAGGTAGAAGTTAGTGCTGGCCGGTAGGCCGCGCTGGTAGCGCTGCCGCGCTTGGGGCAAGGTGCGACGGGCTTCTTTCAAGGGTAGTTCCGGCAAGGTTTCCGGCGCCTGAGCTAGTTGCTCAACCAGCAGCGCAACACCAGCCGATTCAGAGTGTTGGGCCTGCGCTGCGCCGGTCAGCAGCACAGCCAAAAACAAGGGTAGCAGAGGGCGCATGATGCAGGACAGCCGGCGCCATAAGCCCAAGCGCGGAGTAGACTATATACTCCCAAGGGTAAGAACATGTTTTCAACGGCCGCACTGGCTGAGCCTGCGTATCTTGCGGCTTCACTTCCTGTAATTTCGTGGCCCGTTCCGCTCCCCAACCCCTCCAGCCCGGCGACTATTACCTGACCCCGGAAGGCTATATGGTTTTCACGGAACAGTACCATTTGCGGCGGGGTACCTGCTGCGGCAACGGCTGCCGGCACTGCCCTTGGCAGTTCGGGCGCGACAAAAAGAAGCCCCGTCCGGGCCGGAAAACGGGCTAACCTGCTATTTTTCAGCCCGTGGGTTTGCTTCTGTCAAAATACTTCGGATATTTGCGTCCCTTTTTCTAGCATTGAAACCTCTAAGCTCCTGATATCATGGCCCGAGTTTGTGATCTGACCGGCAAGCGTACCCGCGTAGGCAACAACGTTTCGCACGCCAACAACAAGACCAAGCGCAAGTTCTACCCGAACCTGCAGAAGAAGCGTTTCTACATCCCGGAGCAAGACGCCTGGGTTACGCTCAAAGTTGCCGCCAGCACCATCCGTACCATCAACAAGAACGGCATCATGTCGGTCCTGAAGAAGGCCAAGGAGCAAGGCTTCATCGTGTACTAGTTTCTTCGGAAACCAGTAGCCTTTTAGCGCGAAGCTTCCGCCACGCGCAGATTCAGAGTATTTCCTTGTTTGGAAGTTCTCGGTTCTGCGGGTAGCGGAAGCTTCGCGCTGTTGTATAGCAATAGGTAGCAGGTGCCGTATTCCGGGCTGGCATAGGTGCTGCTTTTTTCGGAAGTTGCAGTATATCTGGTCCGCACCCTGCCTCTCGTGGGTAACTCCAGGGACCCAACTCCTCGCTATGCCTATCTCGCTGCTGCCCAAGCCCGCTCATCTTCTCCTGCTCGCGGGCCTGCTCCTAGCGGCTCCCTCGGCCCAGGCCCAGCGCGCCGCCGGCCCCGACCGCCCGGCCGATTTTCTGTCGCCCTCATTTCACAAGCAGCGGCGGGAGTTGCTGCGCCAAGCTTTGCCGGCCGGCTCAGTAGCGGTGCTATTTGCCGCCCCGGTGCGCAACCGCGCCAACGACGTCGATTTCACCTACCACCAGAGTCCCGATTTTTACTACTTGACTGGCTATACTGAGCCGGACGCGGTACTGGTGCTGTTCAAGGAGCCACAGACCGTTAAAGGGCAAGCAGGCGTTACGGAAGCCCTGTTCGTGCAACCCCGCGACCCCCAAGCCGAACAGTGGACTGGCCGTCGGCTGGGCACGGAGGGCGCCAAGCAGCAGCTACAGGTGCAGTTTGTAGCCGATAACAAGGAGTTTGCAACCGCCGGCATTGGGTGGGCTGGCTTCGCCCACATCATGTACTCGCCCCTGGCCACGGACGTGCGCGACGACAGCCGGGACCCCGCCGACCTATACAACCTTCTCGCCTCGTTTCGGCAGCAGGCCGCCCTCCCTGCCGATGTAAACCCCGTCGTGGCGGAGGCTCAGCAGCTTATTCAGCAGCGTGGCCTGACGGGTGCGGCGCGGCTGGTCCCTTACCTCCAGAACCTAACCCAAACTCAGCCCGCTCTAGCCCAGGATGCCTACGTGCAAGGGTACCTGAACGCCAAAACCGACGCCGAGCGCCAGAAAGCTGTGGCTAACCGCCCCGCCAGCCGCTTCGACACGCAAGTGCTTGATGCGGCGCTGGCCCAGTTGCGGGAAGTAAAAACCCCCGAGGAACTTGTCCTCCTGCGCCGGGCCGTGCGCATTAGCGCCGTGGGCCAGCAGGAGGTAATGAAGGCAACCCGTCCTGAAATGGGCGAAATGGAGCTGCAAGGCGTGCACGAGTACGTGTACAAAAAGTACGGGGCCGAGTTCGAGGGCTACCCCAGCATTGTGGGGGCTGGTGGCAACGCCTGCATTCTGCACTACACCGAAAACGACAAGCCCCAAGTAAAAAACGACCTGCTGCTGATGGATTGCGGCGCCGAATACCACGGCTATACTGCTGATGTTACGCGCACTATTCCGCCCTCCGGCAAATTCAGCCCGGCCCAGCGCCAGATTTACGAGTTGGTGCTGGCCGCTCAAGAAGCTGGATTTGCTGCCTGCAAGCCCGGCAATGAGTTTCAAGCTCCCAACAAGGCTGCCCAGCAGGTAGTAGCGGAAGGGCTACTTCGGTTAGGTATTATCAAGAAGCCGGAGGAAGCCCGCAAGTACTTTCCACACGGCACCAGCCACTACCTAGGCCTCGATGTGCATGATTCCGGTACTTATGGTCCGTTGCGCGCAGGTAGCGTAATCACTGTGGAACCAGGTATTTACATCCCCGAAGGCAGCCCCTGTGACAAGAAGTGGTGGAACATCGGTGTGCGCATCGAGGACGACGTACTAATTACGACCATGGGCTACGAAAATCTCTCGCGGGAAGCCCCGCGTACCGTGGCAGAAGTAGAAAGCTTAATGGCCAAGCCCAGCGCTTTGGATGATTTCACGCTGCCTGCACTCAAGTAGGAGCCAGTCGGATAAGGGCCGAGCACAGTTTTGCGGGGAATGTCACTGACTGTTTGGCAATTCCAAAAAGGGTCGTACCTTTGCAGTCCTTAATACCAAAAAAACCCCGTCGAGATGGCTAAGAAAGGCAACCGGGTGCAGGTAATCCTTGAATGCACTGAGCATAAGAACTCGGGGCAGCCGGGCACCTCGCGCTACATCACCACCAAGAATCGTAAGAACACTCCTGAGCGCATTGAACTGAAGAAGTTCAACTCCGTGCTCAAGAAGATGACCGTTCACAAGGAAATCAAGTAATCTGAGCAATGGCTAAGAAAGTAGTAGCTACCCTGAAAACTGCCGGCGGCAAGGACTGGGCGAAAGTTATCCGTGCTGTGAAATCGGAGAAAACCGGCGCTTACACCTTCAAAGAGGAAATGGTGCCCGTTGATAAAGTGCAGGAATACATCGCCACTGGCGTTAAGTAATCCGGCGCCCCCGTGGCATTCCGACCGAAGTGAAGAAGTCCCGCCACCGTGGGACTTTTTTGCGTTCTAGCACGAAGCTCCAGCTTTGTGCCGCTGAACCGCTGCCGCTGAGTTTCTAAAAGCTCGGCAAGCCGTTCAGCCTCAGCAACGATGCGCGAAGCTGGAGCTTCGCCCTACATCCTGACCGCATGGGACTTTTCGATTTTTTCAAGAAGGACAAGGAAAGCAAGGAGCAGCAGCAGGCCCTCGATGAAGGGCTGCAGAAAACTAAAACCAGCTTCTTCGATCAGCTCAGCAAAGCCGTGGTGGGTAAAAGCACCGTGGATGAGGCCGTACTCGACGACCTGGAAACCCTGCTGGTGCATGCCGATGTCGGGATTGATACCACCGTGAAGGTGATTGACCGCATCGAAAAGCGCGTGGCCCGCGACAAATACGTGAGCACCTCCGAGCTGGACCGCATCCTGCGCGAGGAAATTGCCGATTTGCTGGACCGCAACAGCAGCGCCACGGGCTCCCGCGCCATCCTTGATCGGCCCGATAACACTGGTCAGCCCTTCGTGATTATGGTGGTAGGCGTAAATGGCGTGGGCAAAACCACCACCATCGGCAAGCTGGCCCACCGCTTCCACTCGGCGGGCAAGAAGGTAGTGCTGGGCGCTGCCGATACCTTCCGGGCTGCCGCCGTGGACCAGCTCATCATCTGGGGGCAGCGGGTAGGCGTGCCGGTTATTTCGCACGGCATGAACACTGACCCCGCCTCCGTGGCCTATGACGCCGTGAAGAAAGGCGTGGAAATGCAAGCCGATGTAGTCATTATTGACACGGCCGGTCGCCTGCACAACAAGGTGAACCTGATGAACGAGCTCAGCAAGATCAAGCGGGTGATGCAGAAGGTGATTCCGGATGCGCCCCACGAAGTCCTGCTCGTGCTCGATGGTAGTACCGGCCAAAATGCCTTCCTGCAAGCCAAGGAGTTTACCAAAGCCACCGAGGTATCGGCCCTGGCCATTACCAAGCTCGACGGCACGGCTAAAGGCGGCGTGGTCATCGGTATTTCCGATCAGCTGCAGGTACCAGTGCGCTACATCGGGGTAGGCGAGAAGATGACTGATTTGCAGCTTTTCGACCGCCACACCTTCGTAAACTCACTGTTCAAGAAGTAGAAGATTCCCTGGGTGCCCTTGTAACAAAAAGCCCGCCTGTGCTTTCGCAGGCGGGCTTTTTGTTTTCGCGGCATAGATTAAGCACTCGTACTAAAACCGTACATCAAACCGCCCTTCCGTGACGCGAACTTGCTTGCGAGTCGTTTGATTAGTCCCAACAAAATGAAATCGACCCGACAGGATTCGTTGCGTGGCATCAAAGCGGGTAATCGTAAGCTCTCCTTCGTCGGAATCTAGTTTCTGATGTTTACCTCCTTCGGCATAAAAGGCGTGTACCGTGCCTTTGCTGTTTTTAAACGCATACGTTTTACCTTCCTCGACCAACAGACTATCCGTGGTGATGCTCACTGCCTTGATCGGGGTTGCCTTCCAGTCTGCTGCTGGAATATTCAAGTAACAGCCCCCCTGTGGCCCGGTGCCCAGATTGACGTATTGCACGTATAGGCCCTCTTGGCCTTGTCCATTGCGCGGCGTGAAGACGTGACCATCTACTTTGCAGCCGAAGGTCATGGCCCCGGTCGTAGTTTCGGGTGGAAGCTGCGGCTCGACTTCTTTCTTCTTGCACTGCGCCAGCAGCAAAGCTGAACCTAGCAGGGGTAGCAAACCCAGGCGCGGATACGATCCAAGGAATGAGGTAAACATAAAATAAAGCACCAAGCAAAATAGAGGTAGTAAGATAGGAAAGAAACCTTACGGGTAGGAAAAGGCGTTGCGGGCTGCGTACCTTTGCGGTCCGATTTTCCCTACGGGCCGTAGCGGGCAACTTTCTCAGCTAGAAAGTCTTGTCCGGCCGCCTGTTCACTGATTCGCGAAGCAAAACTTCGCGCTACACTCTATGAAAGTAAGAAGCCAACAGGCCAATAAAGTCAACGTTATTACCCTGGGCTGCTCCAAAAACCTCGTCGATTCGGAGGTGATGATGGGCCAGCTCCGCGCCAACCAGTTTGAGGTAACGCACGAAGCCGACACGAGCGACGCCAACATCGTCATTATCAACACCTGCGGCTTTATTGACAACGCCAAGCAGGAGAGCATTGACACTATTCTGCGCTACGCCGACGAGAAGGAAGCCGGCCGCCTGGAAAAACTCTACGTGACGGGCTGCCTGTCGCAGCGCTACAAGGATGACCTGGAAAAGGAAATTCCGCAGGTGGATGCCTACTTCGGCACCCTGGAATTGCCCCAACTGATGAAAAAGCTGGAAGCCGACTACAAGCACGAGCTGGTGGGTGAGCGGCTGCTGACGACCCCCGCCCACTACGCCTACTTCAAGATTGCCGAAGGCTGTAACCGTCCGTGCTCGTTCTGCGCCATTCCGCTCATGCGCGGCAAGCACCAGGACCGCCCCATCGAGGACCTCGTGAAGGAAGCGAAGCGCTTGGCTTCCATGGGTACGAAGGAGTTGATTCTGATTGCCCAAGATTTGACCTACTACGGCCTGCAGCACTACGGCGAACGGAAGCTAGCCGACCTGATGCGCCACCTTTCCGATGTAAACGGCATCGACTGGATCCGGCTGCAGTACGCCTACCCCTCCCAGTTCCCCATGGATGCCCTAGACGTGATGAACGAGCGGGAGAACATCTGCAAGTACTTGGATATGCCCCTGCAGCACGTTTCCGATAACATGCTGAAAACCATGCGACGGGGCATCAGCAAGCGCCGCACCGTGGAGCTAGTGGACACCATCCGCCAGCGCGTGCCCGACATTGCCCTGCGCACGACCCTTATTGCCGGCCACCCCGGCGAAACCCAGCAGGACTTCGAGGAGCTGTACCGTTTCGTGGAGGATACTCGCTTTGACCGCCTGGGCATCTTCACGTATTCCCACGAGGACAACACCCACTCCTACACCCTCGAGGACAACGTGCCCGCCGAGGAAAAGCAGCACCGTGCCGACCAGATCATGGAGCTGCAGCAGGGGATTTCCATGGAGCTGAACGAGGAAAAAGTAGGCCAGACCCATAAAGTTCTCTTCGACCGGAAGGAAAGTGGCTACTTCGTGGGTCGGACCCAGTTCGATTCGCCTGAAGTAGATAACGAAGTGCTGGTGCCTGCCACCAAAGACACCTACGTGCGCCTCGGCGACTTCGCCCAAGTGCAGATAACCGAGGCGTCTGACTTTGACCTGTATGGCAAGCTGATCTAGAAAATTTGAGAGCTTCTTATCTGAAACCCTACCCCAGCATGCTGGGGTGGGGTTTTTTGTATCCGCTTTGCAAGCAGTGAGGGTGCAGCTTATCGGGTAGCATAGCACGCTAGTATTCTCTCCCGTCTGCTGCAAGGGCGCGCCCTGATTCTAAACGTGGATACGCTTTGGGTTTTGCAGTAAACAGGGTTCGGGACTGCTTAAAAGTGCCGCCAGCGGGGAGTCGACAGGGCTAAAATCTGCGGGTCCGGGAAATTGCCAGTTACTTTGTGGACGCTGGCCGGTTATAGCCGAATATTTCTCCCTCCGTATGTCCGTCACGACCCTACGTTACGCCGATACCGGCGCGTTTTCTTCCCTGCTGACCGATTACCTGGCCCGGCACGAAGCCCTGGCTCCGTTTTATCACCGCTTCCCGGCCCTCGATGAATTTGCGGCGCAGATAGAGGAAAAGCGCGCTTCCTATACGCCCGAGGCGCGGCAACGGCTGGTAGACGCCTTGCGGGCGCAGTACGCTACGCTACCTACCGTGCATCCCGCCGTGCAAGCCAACCTCGACTTGCTCCGCCAGGAAACGACGTTCACCGTCACTACCGGCCACCAGCTCAACCTGCTCACTGGGCCCTTGTACTTTGTGTACAAGATTGTTACGGCAGTGAAATTGAGTCGGCAGCTCAAGGAAAAATATCCGCAGTACGACTTCGTGCCCCTGTACTGGATGGCTACGGAGGACCACGATTTCGCTGAAATCAACCACTTTAACCTGTTCGGCAAAAAGTACGAATGGAACGCCGCCGAAACCGGTGGGCCGGTAGGCCGGCTGAAGCTGGACGGTATGAAGGAAGCCTTGCTCGACCATTTGCCCGCCGATGTGCCGGCCCTATTTCGCCAGGCGTACGAAGAAGCCGACACCTTAGCCGCCGCTACCCGCCGACTCACCCACGACCTATTCGGCGAGCTGGGTCTGGTAAGCCTGGATGCCGATACGCCAGCCCTGAAGCAAGCGTTGGTACCCGTGCTCGAAAAAGAAGTTGAGGCGCAGGCTTCTCACCGCGCCGTACAGCAGGCCAACGCCCGGCTGGAAGCGGCCGGCTACAAGCCCCAGGTGTACTCGCGCCCGCTTAACCTGTTCTTCCTCACCGACACCGGCAAGCGGGAGCGGCTGGAGTACGATGCTGCCCAGGACTGCGCCCAGATTACGGTACGCAATACAGAGCGTTGCCACAGCCAGGCCGAGCTGTTGGAGCTGGTGCGGCAGCACCCGGAGCAGTTCAGCCCCAATGTAGTACTGCGCCCACTCTACCAGGAACTGTTGCTACCCAACCTCTGCTACATTGGCGGCGGGGCCGAAGTAGCGTACTGGTTTCAACTAAAAGGGGTGTTTGAAGAAAATGGCGTGCCCTTTCCCATTCTGCTACCCCGCAACTCGGCCCAGTACGTGGGCAAGGCTAGCGCCGGCAAATTGCGCAAGCTGGGCTTGACCTCCACGGACATTTTCCGGCCGCTGCCGGAGCTGAAAAAACAAGTAGGTGCCACGTTGGGGCAAGAAGAAGTCAGCCTGCAGGAGCAACAAAAGCAGCTAGCCGCTGCCTTCCAAGCCGTGTCGGCCCTGGCCCAGCGCCTCGACCCCACGCTAGTGAAAACGGTAGCCGCCGAGCAGCAAAAGGTAACGGGCATCGTAGCGGGGCTGGAGAAGCGCTTGAGCAAAGCCGCCGAAGCCAAGCACGAAACGGCCTACAATCAGCTCACGGCCCTCAAAGACAAGCTCATGCCCGGCGGCCACCTGCAGGAGCGCACCGACAACGTGCTGAGCATCCTGATTAACAACCCGCAGTTTATTCAGCAGCTGGTGGAAGCTTTCGACCCGCTGGCTCTGGAGTTTACGGTGTTGGAAGAGGAGTAGGGTTGAACTGGCCCGAAACAGAGAGTATTTCCAACGACCCGCCTCATGTTGAAGCGGGCCGTTCCCTGTAAAAAGCAAGTGAGCCATGCTGAAAGCCGACCTCCGCCGCGAGGCCCTAGCACGCCGCCGCGAGTTACCCCCGCAGGAGTTGGCCCGCCGTAGCGAAGCGCTGTGGCAGCAGCTACGTCAAGCATTTCCCCTGCAAGCCTGGCAGTGGCTGCATGTATTCCTACCTATTCCTCGGCAGCAGGAGCCCGATACGTGGCCGTTACTTCGGCAGCTGTGGGCTGAGCTGCCGACGTTACGGATAGCCGTGCCGGTAGTCCAGTCCGACGGTCAAACGCTGCGCCATCATCATCTTACGCCCGAGACGCAGCTACGCACTAACCGCTGGGGAATCTCGGAGCCGGTTGGGGCCGAAGAAGTGCAGCCGGCCCAGCTTGATGCCGTACTGATTCCCCTGCTGGCCTTCGACGAAACCGGCCACCGCGTGGGCTACGGCAAAGGCTTCTACGACCGATTTCTGCTGGAATGCCGCCCCGACGCGCTACGGATTGGGGTAGGCCTGGAGCCACCCGTGCCCCGCATCCTGGACGTTTGGGAAGGCGATACGCGCCTGCACGCCTGCCTCACGCCGGAGCGAGTGTGGCGATTTACGTAGGTGAAAGTAACTACCGAGAGCGATGGAGGCGCCAAAAGGTTATGCCCGACCAGATTACGACTCCAAGCAAAAATGCTTGCACTACCCACCCCGCCTTCACTAAGCGGCTTACCGCAGGAGCAGTTGTTTGGGCGGTTTGCAGCAGCCAAGAAGCAGGATGGAAATAACTGAGCATTGCCCACCTGAAGAGCAGCAGAGCGCTACCAACGCTACAAGCTAAAGCCACCGTTGCGCTTTTAACTACCTGCCGCCGGATGAAATGGAGGAGCAATGTGAAAAGCAGCAGGAGCAGAAAAGAGCACAGTTGACTAGCATAACTGCCCACAAGAAAGTAGGTGTTATGCATCTGTACATCGAGGGTGGGCTGCCAAAGCAAACGTGGACCAACAAGCGTCAGCCACAGCACCAGCCAAACGGCTAACGCCGTGGCGAAAGAGTACAAGAAACGGGTCATCTGAAGTGCCGCCAGGTTGGCCACTATACAGCAAGGTAGCGAAGTAAGAAGCGCAATGGGTACGTGTGAAAAGCAGCCTGCCTGTGGAGCTGACAATAACGCGCAGCAGTATAGCGTTAACTGAATACAACCTTATCCACTCAATCACTACTCTGTTATGGCCGAGATTCAAGCATCACCCGTAACCCGTGGCGGCAAACCCCGCGCGAAGAAAATTGCCTTTCGTCTCGACATGACACCCATGGTCGACTTGGCTTTTCTGCTGCTTACCTTCTTCATGCTGACAACTACCTTTAACAAGCCGACGGTAATGGACTTGGCCATGCCCGTAAAGCCGGATGTTGATGAGCCTGATTCCGCAGTGCCAACGAAAAAGGCATTGACCTTGATTTTGGGCAAGAACAGCCAAGTGCATTACTTTTTCGGGCTGAACACGCCAGCAGGTACGCCCAACGAGCCGCGCCCTACTCTGTACACCACCAATTTTAGTGATGCTGGCCTGCGCCAAGTACTTCTAAAACGCCAACGCCAGCAGCCTGCCCCTGTAATTCTGATTAAAACCAGCGAGGGTGCCAAATATCATGACCTGATAGATGCCCTGGATGAAATGAACATCACAGACCAGAAAAAATATGCCCTGGTAGAAATGGAGCGGGCCGATGAGGATTTGCTCCGCAGCAGTAATCTGTAGCCAGCGCCTACTGAGCGCCTTTTGAACTGATTGTCTAGCATAACCTTAAAGCAACATCGCCCGAACCTACATATAGGTCCGGGCGATGTTGCTTTACTTTTTGAGGGTAGTTGGGGCTACGGAATGAAGCGTAGGCTCGGCAGAGGTCGTAGTTTTTTTACGGGTAGCCTTAGGCTGAGTAGCCTGGCGCTGAGCGGCCAGCACCACGGACAAGTTGGATAGGTTGACTTTCATGCGGTAGAAAATGGAATGGATACAGCAACATGCAATAGGGTAGGTAGGGTAGGAAGAATGATAGCGCGACTTTAGGTCAGCAATATAATAAAGCAAGGTAATATATGAATAGTGGAGGGTACTATTCCGGGCTCGTTTCAACCTTGGTGATGCGGGCTTGCCCCCAGGGGGCTATGCTGACTTGCACCCGCAGGCTCTGGCGCTGCTCTAGTTTCCGGCCCATGTCCTCGGGCACGTAATACCGCTCTAGGCCGTAGCGCAACCGAATGCCGCGCCGCCATACATCCTGCACGGAGCCCCGCAGCACGGCTTGGCGCCCCACTGTGGCGGGCTTCTCGGGAAAAAGGCCGGTGGCTTCGTAGGTGCCATCAGGTTGGGGCTCTAGCAGTACGTAGGCTGCATCGTGGCGGCGGGGCATGGCTGAGCCCCGCCACAGGCTGCCGGGCAGCTCGCTCACATGGTAGCGCAGGTTTACGTAGTCGCCGTACAGCAGGTCGCGTGGGTCTACGGGTCGGGTGCGCAGCACCACGGTGCGCCCCAGAGCGGCAGTAGCGTAGCCAGCAGCAGCTACCCCTAACACGAACACCACCTGAGCCAGCACCAGCCACCGCATTCCGCGCCGCCGGCTACCCTCCGACAGTTCCAGTAGGGGCGTTGTGCTTCCTTGGAGGGAAGGAGCGGCAGAGTGCGCCGCAGTAGGAGTAGGGTGGCTCATGGCTTGGTAGGGCTTGATGAGGAAAAAGTGCGGGCCGCGCGGCGCCGCAGCCACCAGCTCAGCCCCAGTAGCAGTAGTCCCCCCAGCAGGAAAAACACCGACTTGTCAATAAAGCCCCAAGTCAGCTTAAAGTACGCCACAGCCGTGGTCAGGATAAACAGAACAGTGCCTAGAGTCACGCGGTCCTGATTTTGCTCCTGGTGGGCCCGCAGCAGTACCGCCCCAGAGTAGGCATAGAGCACTACCAGCGTGGCCACGGCTAAAGCCAGCCCGCCGGTAAAGTAAAACCCCGGCAGTAGCAGTAACCAGTCGGTGAGGCTGCCCAGGCGGCCCCGCCGCCGCTTGCCCAGCACCGAAAGCGCCAGCACGCTGCCCAAAGCCGCCACGTAAGGTAGCAGCGGCGCCCGCAGCTGCCCGGCGTAAAAATCCGATTCGCCAAACAAGGCCAGCCCCAGGGTGAACAGGAAAGCCGCTACCAGCGGGGGGCCCTGCAAGGCCCGCCCCGCCGGCCGGTCGGGCTGCCAGTCGCCGAAGGCATACACCAGCATGGCGGGAATAAAAAACCAGGTGATTTTTACGTGCAAATGACTGATGAGCAGAGCGGCCTGCCAGAGCAAGCCCGTGGCCAGCACTCCGCCTAGCAGGGCATCGGGGCGGCGCCACCAGTAGTAGCCCAGGCCCAACGCCGTGCCCGCGGCCGTGAGGTAGCTGAAGGCCCCGAGCTGTCCTGTGTTGTAGCCCTGCACAATGCCGCTGATAATGGCCGTCATCAGGAACAGCAGGCGGCTGCGGTACAGCCACGTTAGGCCCATGCCCGCCACGGCCCAGGCTAGCAAGCCCGTGAGGTCGTAGCCGATCAGTTGGTAAAGCTGGCTGGTCAGCACAATACTGGCCCCGAATAGAATTAGCCCCAAGGCCAACAGGCCCATGCCCAGGTTGTCGTTGCCGCGCCGCCGGAAATACTCGCCCCCGGCGTAGGCCCCGCACAAAGCCCCGAGCAGCAGCCCCAGCCGTACCAGCTCCGGCAAGCCTTGCCAGTTGGCCGCTACTACGCTCAGGGCACTCAGGCCAACTAGTAGGCTGCCCAGTAGGGGTAGCAGGCCAATAGCAGCCGTATCAATGGGGTAAAGGGCGAGCAGCTGCTCCCGCTGCGTCTCCGTGATAATACCCTTTTGCACCCATTCCTGCCCGTCGGTTTCTAACAGTTTGCGACTCATAGTAGAGGCAACTTACGCAGGATGCAGGAAGTAAACCGGCACCTTGTTATTCCTCCAGGTAGTTCCGCTGGTTGGCCCAGGCTTTTCGCTCCCGGCGGCGCTGCTCCGCTCGGTGGTCGAAGTGGCCACCGTAGCAAATCCGCCTGTCAGTGTTGAATTTCATAACACCTTCCGCAATGCGCGTTCCTTGTCGAATCATCACACCATTGAGAGGGCAAGTGTCGTAACCGCAGTTATGCTTGGAGTACGTGCCAAAATTGCGGTGCCGGATACGCTTCTCCGTTAGTATGCGCTGTTGCGTTCGGCCGATTTCCTCCCACGCGGCCCGCTCATCGGCTATGTTTAGCTCTTGCCCCAGGGTGCTAAGACGAAAAAATGTGGCTGGGTCTTTCAGCTGTAGAAACTCGTAGAACCTCGGAAAAACTTCCGTGGCCGCATCGCGCAGGCAAATTTGCTGCTCCAGATTCAGCTTCTCACTCTCAAGCAAACTGCGAAACAGGCCCAGCAAGTTGAAATCGGTGTAGCGCCGATAGTTAATCAACAGGTGCCGGTAATCGGCTTCGGTGAGTTGGTTCAAACGACGATTAAGCTTCATAACATCTACAGATAGGTTACCTCACTTTCCAGGCCCGAGTCATTTCGCGCTTGCCGGGCGGGCCGGGAATTTTTTCGACTAACCAGCCGGCCGCCTTGAGACTGCGCTTAAAGGAGCCTTTGGCGCAGTAGCTCACCAGCACGCCGCCGGGCGCGGTGGCCTGGTAGAGTTGCGCGAACACCTCGTCGGTCCACATGTCTGGCTGCTTTTCGGGGGCGAAGGCATCAAAATAAATCACCTGATAGGTATCCTGAGGTAGGGCTGTGGCTTGAAGTTCCCCAGAACGCTTGAGCAGCTTGAAATTGGGCGTCAGGTCGATAGGCCGGTTCCAGGTGGCGGCGTGCAATTGGTGCTGGTAGTCGAGCAGCTCGGGGCCGGAAAGGTAGTTTTCCGTGTTCAGCTGGCTTACTACCTCCCACGGCAGCGGAAACTTCTCAATGGTATCGTAGAAGATGGTGCAGTTAGTGCTGAGGCTACGCTCCAGAGTCAGCAGGGCGTTCAGGCCGGTGCCAAACCCGATTTCCAGCACCCATACCAGCGTGGTACTGGCGGCCAAAGCCGGCTCTAGACCCGCTGCTAGGTACACGTGTCGAGCCTCTTGCAGGGCCCCGTGCGTGCTGTGGTAGTGCTCATTAAGCGCGGGTACGTACAGGGTGCTGGAGCCATCGGCGGTAGCGCGAACTTCAACGTAGGGCGTAGACATGGAAACGAAAGAGAGGGCAGAAAGGCAGGAACACTCCCAAAAAGTAAGGCGGCGTTTGGCTAATATACTGCGTTTGTTATTGTGGCGGTAGTACTGCCGCGGCGCCGTAACTGGCAGTAACAGCCTCCCCTTAGGTAGGCCGCCGCACCTTCACCCTGTTTTCCTTTCCCCATTATGGCCCGCGTAAAAGTCCAGCTTCCCGATTCCTACTTGCTTACCATCGAAATTCCCATCCGTATCACCGACCTCAACTATGGGGCTCACCTCGGCAACGATGCCCTGCTGAGCATCCTGCACGAGGCCCGGGTGCAGTTTCTGCGCCACTTAGGCCACGCAGAGTACGACCCCACTACGGGCCTGGGTCATATCATGGCCGATGTGGCCATTGAGTACAAGGGCGAAGGATTTCAGGGCGACATTCTTCACATTCAGATGGCCGCCACCGACCTCAATAAGTACGGCTTCGACCTCGTGTACTGGGTAAAAAATCAAACCGGTCGCGAAATTGCCCGGGCTAAAACCGGCATGCTCGGCTTCAACTACAACACCCGCCAGCTGCTACCCCTCAGCGAAGAATACGCCGCCCGGCTGCGCGGTGAGTGATGTAGTGAGTTGACGCATTGAGTGATTAAGTGAAGCGCCCTGGCGAGCAGGTGGCGCATCAAGCTAGTGTTGATGCCATCCTTCCCGCTCAACCTACTACTCCCTGAAATGCGACAAGCCCTCGACGACTGTGTTAGCGCCAAGGGCTTGCCAGGTTATTAGGCTGGTCACAAAGAGAGGACGGATGGCTTCGTCGTGCCTCCTCGCCATGACAGTGCATCAACTCACCATTTCACCGCTTCAGCACTTGAGTAGTCGGCACTTTTTTCATGTTCAGCGGGTTAAGCAGTGTTCTGGAAGAGAAGGCGTACACCTTCGGCTTTCTGCCTTGTATCTTTGCCGTTATGATGATTGACCTGCCCGTAGTTTCGAAGCGCGATATTCGCAAACTCACCCCCGACGAGCTCAAGGCCTTTATGGTGGAGCACGGTGAAAAACCGTTCCGGGCCAAGCAGGTACTGGAGTGGCTGTGGAAGAATACAGCCGGCTCGTTCGAGGAAATGAACAACATTTCCTTGGCCACGCGCGAACTGTTGGCCCGGCACTTTGTCATCAACGGCGTGCAAGTGCAAAACTCCCAGCTTTCCAACGACGGCACCATCAAATCGGCTTTCCGCTTGCACGATGGCAACATTGTGGAGGGCGTGCTCATCCCGCACGACACGCGCATGACCGCCTGCATTAGCTCGCAGGTGGGCTGCTCCCTGACGTGCAAGTTCTGCGCTACCGGCTACATGGAGCGCAAGCGCAACCTTGATGCGGCCGAAATCTACGATCAGGTAGTGCGCATTCGGGAGCAGTGTGAGGCCCAGTACGGTACGCCGCTCACCAACATCGTGTACATGGGCATGGGCGAGCCGCTATTGAACTACGCCAACGTGGTGAAAAGCATTGAGCGCATCACGGCCCCTGACGGCCTGAACATGGCCCCGCGCCGCATCACCGTCAGCACCGCCGGTATTGCCAAGATGATAAAAAAGCTGGCCGACGACGGCGTGAAGGCTAACCTGGCCCTCTCCCTGCACGCCCCGAACGATGCCAAGCGCAACGAAATCATGCCTATCAACGAAGCCAACTCCCTGGCCTCGCTGAAGGATGCGCTCAAACACTACCACCAGGTAACGGGCCGCAAGGTGACCTACGAGTACATTGTGTTTGAGAGCTTCAACGACACGCTGCAGGACGCCGAGGAGCTGTTCCAGATTTCAAAGTGGATTCCCTGCAAGGTGAACCTCATCGAGTACAACCCCATCGAAAACGCCGACTACGTCAACACCGCCGACGATAAGCTGATGGCCTTCCACAAGTACCTGGCCGACCGGGGTGTGCAAACCAACGTGCGCCGCTCCCGCGGTAAGGACATTGATGCCGCCTGCGGACAGCTGGCCGTAAAAGAAAAAGCAGAGGCATAGAGCAACCCGCCTACCTGTTTACAGTTGTAGTGCGTTTCATATTAGCCGAGAAGTGCAAAAAGCCCTCGACTTCAGTAGCGCTTTTTCCTACTTCACTCGTCCGAATCGGTAAGCTACTTCTGCATAGGCCGGATAAATTCTACCCCCGTTTACTCCGTACAAAAAACCTAAGCTACCACTCACGCGCGAGGCCGCTACCCGGGCGCCTATTAAACCCACGAAGTCTTCTCCAAAAATATACGTTTCGTTTAGCAGCGAGAAACGGCGGGAGATGCGGGTAGTGCCGCCCAGCATCACTACTGGCGCGCCTTCATCTGCATCGGCGAAGCCGTATCCTAGGCCCAAAGTGGCATTATTGTCAGCGGAGCCTACTGTAGCTACTCCGTATCCCACCCCAGCGCCGCCGCCACCACTGCTAAATAACCCAAAAGCACGAGCATAAAGCACTCCCGCGCCCAAGTGAAATTTCTCGCTCACGGGTATGCTAACCTTTGGAGTTATTGCCAACAGGCCCGCGCCAAAGCCGGGAATGATGGGCACCAACAGACCGACGGAGAAGTGGTCAGTGACGCCATAGTTCGCCCCAAGTAAGAAAATATCAATGTTTTGCACGTAGCCCTCGCCCCGACGCAGATTGCGGGCCGTGGGAGCGAAAAATAGTCGGGTACCATTGCCTACCGACTCGTAACCACGTTGGACTTGAGTGGCCGATAGCTCCACTATCTGGCGGATATTATTTCGTTGAATTACCACTTTGCCTAGCTCCGCGGTAGTAAACTCCAACTCCGTGGGCCTGCTAGCTACCAGTACACCAATAAAGCTGGTACCAGACCTTAACTCTACGGAGTAGCTTTTTCCTACCACCTCACTGGGGCCAGCACTCCCTGGGGTGGTAGCATTGGCCGACCCGCTAGGAGTACGGCCCAACTCCTGCTCCCGGCTTTCTATACTTTGCTGTACCGCAGCTACTTCAGCGCGCGAGAAATATCTAATGAGAGTGCGGCCGTCGCGCAGTCGCGTAAACAAGCTAATGGTGCTGTCAGGGGCTACGTTTTCCTCGAAGTGAGCCTCCACAAAGCTGTCAGCCGAGTAGTACGGAAACAAGCCATACATTGCTTTTTCTTTGCGGTCAATGGTTTCTCCAACCAGGGGGCTGATGACCACAATACGGCTGGTTGGCTGCTGGGCGTAAGCCGCCGAGCTGAACAATAGCAACCAGGCTGCTCCCAATAATTTTAGTGCGCCAGACATATAAGTAGGGTGTAGAAAATAGGAGAATCAAACCTACTGTTTTACCTATATATTCATTCATTATCCTCTATAAATAGTTGAAGTTGATAGACCTCTCAGGGCCATCTAGCGACTGCTAAAAACCAATAACCCCCGAAAAACCCACAACTCTGCGGATTCTTCGGGGGTTACTAGCACAGGCAGATCAGACTTTCTAGTTCTTCCAGCGGCCCTCGGAGCGGGGGCGGCCGGTGCTGATTTCTTCCTTGGTTTCGCCCGCCGGCACCTCGCGGGTTTCAATGCGGACGGCGTGGGCCTTAGGCTGCACTTTCTGGCCAAAGGCATCGGCAAACTCCTGGGTAAACTCGGCCCCGAAAAAGATAATGAGCGAGGAGTAGTTCACCCACACCAGTAAAACAATGGCCGAGCCGGCGGCCCCAAAAGCGGAGCCCGGATTCGCCTTAGCAATGTAGAAGGCAATCAGAAACTTGCCTAGTACGAACAGCAGGGCCGTAATGAAAGCTCCCACGCCTACGTCGCGCCACCGGATAACGGCATCGGGCAGAAAGCGGTAGATCAGGGCGAACAGCAGGGTTGTGACGCCCAGCGACAAGGCGAAGTCAACTAACCGGATAACCACCACCCCAATTTCGGGAAACCACTGCTGCAACTTGCCGGTAAAGGCGCTGAGTACGGCACTAATCACAAAGGAAACGAGCAGCAATAGGGCCACGCTCAGAATAAGCCCAAACGAAAGAAAGCGCTGCTTGATGAACTGCCCAATGCCAATACCTACGGTGTTGACCCGCAAATTCCAGATGTCGTTGATGCTTTCCTGCAAGGTCACGAAGAAGGTAGTAGCGGCAAAAACCAGGGTGCCAATTCCGATGGCAGTAGCAATACCACCTTTTTGCTGCTTGGTAAACTCGGCAATGCTGTCCTGCAGAAACTTGGCGGAATCAGCCCCGACCAAGCCCTTCATTTGCCCGTACACCTGGCCCGTTACGGCATCATGACCATACACGGAGCTGGCTACCGTAATGACGATGAGCAGCAGCGGAGGCAGGGAGAAAATGGTGTAATACGACAGGGCCGCTGCGTGACGCAGGGAGTTGTTCACCATAAACTCGCTCGCGGTAGTCTTTAAGATACCAATAATGTCGGAAAAGCGGTAGTGCGTGGCCATGAGGCAAGGTTTCGGGGAAAGTCGGTGCAGGTAGTACGGGTAGGACAGACCCGGCGTTCGGTGGTGTTAGCCAAATACCGTTGATTTGCGTAGGAAGCTGAGCCATCCGGCGTTGTTGTCCGCTGATTTTCATTCTGCTATGCGTATTCTTCGTTTCGCTTTGCTGGCTTCCTTGGCCGCAACAGCCGCCTGCCAAAGCAGCCCGGCCGGAAACCCGGCCACGGCTACCTCACCCATGCCCGTGCTTAAAGCCAACAAAGGTGCTTCTTACCCGGCGGCCGAGGGGTTTGATCAGGCGGGCTCCGATGCCAAGGCTATGGCGCTGGCTGATAAGGTAATGGCGCAAATGGGGGGCTACTCGGCCTGGCAGCAAACCCGCCTGCTGGGCTGGGATTTTCTGGATGGCTCCTACCAGCTCTGGGACAAGCACACCGGTGACTTCCGCTGGCAGAAGGACAGCACCGTGGCCCTCTACAATCTCACCTCCAAGCAGGGGCGCGTGTACCGCTCGGGCCGCGACATTTCCGCTACCCCCGACGGCACGAAGCTACTGGGCCGGATGTACCCCATTTGGGTGAACAACTCCTGGTGGCTGCTGATGCCTTTCAAGCTCAAGGATTCCGGCGTAACGCTGACCTACAAAGGCGCGGGCCAGCTTATGGACGGTACGCCCGCCGAGGTGCTGAACATGACGTTCAAAAATGTGGGCGTTACGCCCGATAATAAGTACGAAGTGCTCGTCAACCCCAAAACCAATTTGGTGGAAGAGTGGGCCTACTTCCCCAAGGCCACCGATGCCCAGCCCGCCTTCCGCCGCCGCTGGACCGGTTACCAGCGCTACGGCAGCATCCTGCTTGCCACCGACCGCTCTGATGGCAAAGACGGCCGCGGCTTGGCCCACCTTTCGGCCCGCAACGAGGTGCCCACCGGCCTTATGCAAGACCCCAAACCGGTAACCAAACTATAGGGTTTAGGCGGCCGTTTTCGCCGAAAGGCGCCCTTAGACCTGGTATTACCCTCCTCATTTTCTGCATTATTCTGAGCGAATGACTTTATCACGCCTGAGCAAGTCGCAGAGTAAAGCGTCTTCTAGCAGGATAAGATCCTGTGCTTGAACTCAGGATAATAGGTACGGATAGGATGAGGTAGTAAACGGGTAGAAACCGGCTGCTCGCGCTACGATGCCGAAACGTATGGATAGGGTGAAGCAGTAGTGAACGGTTGTGCAGAGCCAAACCAGCTGGTGTGCTGACGACTGGTTGCTACTGCAATAGCAGCACGCTAGATGCTTCTGTAAATGGTCGCGTATGTGGACTCGCAAGGCTTTATTGCGCGCATACGTCCTGCAAAGGGGCTATTGCATTAGCTCCCAGCGCAAGGTTTCGATGGGAGCTTCGTGTAAGGCGGCAGCTAGTTCGGCGTCGTCTTTGAACTGTAGTTGGTGCAGCACCAGGGCCTCAACGCTTACAGTGAATTGTTTGGTCTGAAATGGCCAAGGGTGCACCCGAACGGGACCACCCGGCTCGGGTTGGAGCAGCTCGTAGTGCTTGCCATCCGGGCCGGTATGGATTTCGACGGCGCGGCCCATTTCCGGAATTTCATGTCGGCACAGAATCAGGCTCAATCGGTCGCACCAATGCAGCAGGGTATAGGCTTGCTCGGCCTCAGATTTCTTGACGTGCAACTCTCGCAGCCAGCGTTTCTGGTTGGCCCGCTGCTCGTCGAGAAAAGTATCAATTTGCTTTTTTTGCCCGCGCAGGCTTTCGTATAAAGTGCTCAGGTGCATGCTAGTAAGCAAACTACGCCAGCGCCCCTGGAAGCGGGCAGCCTTCATTACGCCGGTGGCCTGCTCCAGCGAAAATTCCTTCATGGTGAAATTAGCGGGAGCCCCGGCAGGCGTGATACCATAGTGGCCGCTCCAGTCCTGCTGCTCATCATCGTGCTGGGCCGCGGCGGCCAGCAGGCCTACCCACTGGTCGGAGGGTAGAAAGGCGGGCCACTGGTGTAGCAACTGGGCCGCCAGTAGGGCGTGAGCTTGCTGGTAGATAATCTGCCAGCCGGCCGGTACGTGGTTTACAATCATAAGCGCGGTAGGTAGTTGCGTTTCGGTGCAAACGCAGAGGGTGCGCAGAGGTTGGACCTTATTCCTCTCGATTTCTTTCTTATAGAGGGGGAGGCTGATAACTCTGTGCTACACTACTCGTCAGGCTTTCAGCTTACGTGCCGCTACTGTCTGCTTAAGGCCACCAACTTAATGTACCGCGAGATTCTACTTCACGACCCATCAGAACGATGCCCTTGGTCGGGTCATCCTATCAAGTCGCGAAGTAGAACTTCGCGGTACACTAGGTTGGTGGCCGCTCTGGAAACGCGAGCCGCATAACGACCCGCGTCAACATCAGCCCCTGCAGAAGCCGGAAATCCGGCTTTACACGCCTGCTGTTACCGGCTGCCGCAGGTGAAGCAGCATGTCATCGGTCATCTTGTGCAGGTCGAACTGCGGCTGCCAGCCCCAGTCCTGGCGGGCCTGGGTGTCGTCGATGCTGGCGGGCCAGGAGTCGGCAATCTGCTGGCGGGCATCGGGCTGGTAGCTGACCTGGAACTCGGGGTAGTGGCGCTGAATGCTGGCCGTAATTTCGCGGGGGCAGAAGCTCATGGCGCCCAAATTATAAGAGCTGCGTACTTTGATGCTGTCGGCCGGGGCGTGCATTAGGTCCAGGGTAGCCTTCAGCGCGTCGGGCATGTACATCATGGGCAGGTAGGTTTCCTCCGAAAGGAAGCACTCGTACTGCTGGCCTGCTACGGCCTTGTGGTAGATGTCCACGGCGTAGTCGGTAGTGCCGCCGCCGGGCAAGCTTTTGTAGCCAATGAGGCCGGGGTAGCGCAGGCTGCGCACATCCAAGCCGTGCTTGCGGAAGTACCACTCGCACCACTGTTCCCCGGCCAGCTTGCTGATGCCGTACACCGTGTTGGGGTTCATTACCGTCAGTTGGGGCGTGTTTTGGCGGGGCGTATCGGGCCCGAAGACAGCAATGGACGAGGGCCAGTACACCTGCTTTACGCCCAGGTCCACGGCCGCGTCTAACACATGAAACAGGCCATCCATGTTCAGCTGCCAGCCAAACTTGGGGTTCTTCTCGGCCGTGGCCGACAGCAGAGCCGCCAAATGGTACACTTGTTTGGGCTTGTACTGCCGCACTACTTCTTCTAGGCGGTTCTTGTCCAGCACATCCAGCAGCTCAAATGGACCAGCCTCAGCGGTTTCCGCGTCCTTGGGGGCGCGCACGTCGGCGGCTACTACGTTGGAGGCGCCGTACATCTGGCGCAGCTCGTGGGTAAGCTCCAGGCCCAGCTGTCCGCCGGCGCCGATAACGAGGATGGTGTCGCCGCCGGGGGTAGCGGCCGAAGTGCTGGATGCGTTCATTCGGGGGTGGTTGAAGGGTAGGAGGTGGATGGGGGCTCAAAGATAACCGGGCTGAACGGTTCTCAGGTGATGGCGCGGCAAGGAAAGTAGCCAAGACAACCCGTCGGCTCCTTTCAGTATCCTCTGCCTAACTACTCTGCTGTTTATGCGCCGCTACCTGCTCCTGTCCGTTCTGCTCCGCCTGGTTCTGTTCTCGTCTGCTGCCCTGGCCCAGGCGCCTACCCCGGTGGTGTACCGCAACCTGGTGATGGAAGGCGGCGGCATCCGGGGCATTGCCTACGGCGGAGCCCTGCTGGAACTGGAGAGGCGCGGGGTACTGGCGGGGCTGCAACGGGTAGGCGGCACTTCGGCCGGCGCCATTCAGGCGGCCCTGCTGGCAGTGGGCTACTCGGCCCAGGAAATCAGGGAGGTTGTGAACAGCACACCGGTGCAGCGCCTCAATGATGGGCGACTGCTGTTCTTTGGGGGCAGCACCCGCCTCGTCAGGCAGTTCGGCTGGTACCGCGGCGACGAGTTTGCCCGCTACATGAGCGAGCTAATCGGCCGCAAAACCCAGCTCCCTGACCTCACCCTGGGCCAGCTGCACGCTCTGGTTCAGCAAGCACCCGCCCGCTACCGTGACCTGTACACCACTGGCACCAACCTCACTACCCAGCGCGTGCAGGTGTTTAGTTACGAAACCCACCCCAACCTGCGCGTGGCCGATGCCGTGCGCATCAGCACGAGCATTCCGCTCTACTTCCGGGCCGTACTGCTCGATACACAAGGCCGCGTGGTGCGCCGTCCCGCCAAGGGCCAGGCAGTAGAGGTGCTAGTAGATGGGGGCCTATTGGCAAATTATCCCATTGATCTGTTCGACCACCCGCGCTACTGGGCGGCCGGCGCGGCTACGGCCACTGCGGGTGTTACCCCTGCTCCGTCCGTGAACCCCGAAACCCTAGGTTTGCGCCTCGACCGGGCCGAGCAGATTGCCTATGATACCCAGCCCGGTGGCCGGCAGCAGCTAGCGCCCTATCCCATCCAGGACTTTGGGTCCTACGTAGGCGCCCTGTACACGCTGGCCCTGGAGAACCTCAACCCCACTCAGCCCGAAGATTGGCCCCGCACCATCAGCATCAACACATTGGGCTTCAACCCAAAAATCAAGCGGATTTCCGAAGTGCAAAAACAGCAACTGATGGAAAGCGGGAAGGTAGGCGTGCAAGCGTTTTTCGGGCGGCAGCAGTAGGCAGCATGGAAGAAAAGCCTAGCACGGAATAACTCGATTTCGAAAGTCGTATTGTTTGCATGTGTCTGACAGACAGAAGACTTTACGAATAAACACACGGCGACTTGAGAGCCGGGACTATAACCGCCGCCATCCTACGGATGTCCGAGCTAGTGGCTGACTACAGCCCGAATTGCTCCTACTACCATTGCTTAACCCGGCTCCAGCAGCATGCGGAACCGACCGGCCATCGGCACCTTCTTTTTCGCACACTTACCCATAACTGATTAGGTTGAGGGTGTGCATATCACCCACTTCCTGAAGCCTCGGCAGATCCACCTGCCAGGGCTTCGTCTTTTCAGACGACGCGTTGGCGGGGTGACAACCGTGCGAATAGGGCAAAGACAGTACCCGGCTCTACGTTGAAGTAACCTTGTCATTCCAAGCGAGGCAAGGAATCCGAGTTACTCATCAGTGGCTAACCCAGATTCCTCGCTTCGCTCGGAATGACAGCCGCGATTGTCCTGTTACCTTTGTCTAACCTCCCACTCACGCAGTCACTCACTTACCCATTCACCGATGTACACCACCCTTCAGCCGGACCTCGAAAAGCAGCTTCAGGAAATCAAGGACGCAGGCCTCTACAAAAAGGAGCGCGTCATTACCTCGCCCCAGGGCGCCGAAATTGAAACCACCGAGGCCGGTGAAGTGCTGAACTTCTGCGCCAACAACTACCTGGGGCTGTCGTCGCACCCAGAGGTAGTGCGGGCGGCCAAGGAAGCCATTGATACCCACGGTTACGGCATGTCGTCGGTGCGCTTTATCTGCGGCACCCAGGATATTCACAAGCAGCTGGAGCAAAAGCTGGCCGAGTTTCTGGGCACTGAGGATACCATCCTGTACGCGGCGGCTTTCGATGCCAACGGCGGCGTGTTCGAGCCTTTATTCAACGAGCAGGACGCCATTATCAGTGATGCCCTGAACCACGCCTCCATCATTGATGGGGTGCGCCTGTGCAAGGCCCAGCGCTACCGCTACGCCCACAACGACATGCAGGACCTGGAAAAGCAACTTCAGGATGCCGTAGCCAAAGGCACCCGCCACCGCATCATCGTCACCGACGGCTCCTTCTCCATGGACGGCACCATCGCCCAGCTCGACCAGATCTGCGACCTAGCCGATAAGTACGAGGCCTTGGTAATGATTGACGAGTGCCACAGCATGGGCTTCCTGGGCAAAACTGGCCGCGGCACCCACGAGTACCGCAATGCCATGGGCCGCGTAGATATCATTACCGGCACACTGGGCAAAGCCCTGGGCGGTGCCATGGGCGGCTTCACCTCCGGCCGCAAAGAAATCATTGACATGCTGCGCCAGCGCAGCCGCCCCTACCTGTTCAGCAACACGCTGGCTCCGGCCATCGTGGGCGCTTCTCTGCGGGTGCTGGAACTGCTCACGGAAAGCACCGAGCTGCGCGACCGGCTGGAAGAAAACACCAAGTACTTCCGCGCCAAAATGACGGAAGCCGGCTTCGACATCAAGCCTGGTGAGCACCCCATCGTGCCCGTCATGCTGTATGACGCCAAGCTTAGCCAGGACTTCGCGGCTAAAATGCTGGAAAAAGGTATTTACGTGGTGGGCTTTTACTTTCCGGTAGTGCCCAAAGGTCAGGCCCGCATCCGGGTACAGCTCAGCGCCGCCCACACCCGCGCCCACCTCGACAAGGCCATCAATGCCTTCATCGAGGTAGGCCGCGAGCTAGGCACCATCAAAGAGCCCTCAGCCCAGCAGCCAGAAGCCGGCCAGGTTGTGCAAAACACGCCGTAAGCATCCTTATATACAATCTATGTCCGTCATCTTGAACGGAGCGAAGGACCTTATGAGGCCTGAACAGCAGTCAGCCAACGACTCATTCAGGCCTGGTAAGGTCCTTCGTTCCGTTCAGGATGACGGGCTTTAATGACTACGAGAAAGGAATTAATCAGCCGCTATGCTGCTACCTCGGCAGTAGCGGAGCCAGCTGCGGCGGTGGGCTTGGGTGCCACATCAAACAGAAACTCGTTGAGGCGGGCGCGCAGGTCGGCGGGGGCTAGGTTGCGGAATACTTCGCCGCCGCGAACCAGGGAAATTTGGCCGGTTTCCTCGCTTACTACCAGCACAATAGCGTCGGTAATTTCGGTGAGGCCGATGGCGGCGCGGTGGCGCAAGCCCATGGAGGCGGGCACATCGGGGTTTTCGCTGACGGGTAGGATGCAGCGGGCGGCCCGAATGCGGCCGTTGGTGATAATGACGGCGCCGTCGTGCAGGGGCGAGGTTTTGTTGAAGATGCTCATGAGCAGGCGCTTACTCACGGCCGCATCAATCAGGTCGCCGGAATCAGCGAAAAACTTCAAGTCAGAAGCCATGCTGAAGGCAATGAGGGCCCCGGTTTGCTTGCTGGCCAGGCTTTTGGCGGCTTCAATAAACGGGGTGATGTTCATGCGCTCCTGCTGGGGCTCGCGCCGCCACGGAAACATGCGCAGACGGTTGCCAAACGAAGTAGCCTTGCCCACATTGAGCAAAAACCGCCGGATTTCCTGCTGAAACAGAATGATGCCGGCCAGCACACCCACACTCATAAACTGACCTAAAATACTGGTTAGCAGCTCCATGCCCACCGCCTTTACCACCAAGTACACCAGGTAAAGCGACATGAAACCCAGAAACACCTTCAGGGCCACGCTACCCGTCAGTAGCTTGTAGAGCTGGTAAAACAGGGCCGTGACCAGAAGTACGTCCACGACGTCTATCCAGCCGATGCGCAGGAAGCCGATGGTGAAGGCGCCAATCACGACGAGTGGGGTAGGGGGTAGGTACTGGAAACGAGCTGGATAGTTTGCACTGCTTCGGCCACGTCGTGTACGCGCAGCAGACGGGCCCCGTTGAGCACGGCCAGGGTATTGACGGTAATGGTGCCAGCCAGGGCCGCCTCGGGCGTAAGGCCCAGAGGTTTGTACACCATGCTTTTGCGCGAGAGGCCCGCCAGTATGGGCAACCCCAGCACATGCAGCTCCCGCAGCCGCCGCAGCAGCTCGTGGCCCTGGGCCGGCGTTTTGGCAAACCCGAAGCCGGGGTCCAGCACCACATCTACCACCCCGTGGTGGCGCAGCTCGGCCAGCTTGTCGCGGAAGTAGCGCACCAGCTCCAGCACCAAATCGTCTTCGTAGTGGGTAAGCTGGGTCATGGTTTGGGGCGTGCCGCGCATGTGCATCAGAATGTAGGGCACGCCCAGCCGGCCCACCGTGGCAAACATGTCCTCGTCCAGGGTGCCCCCGCTGATGTCGTTGAGCATGTCGGCGCCGGCGGCTACGGCCTCGGCCGCTACCGCGGCCCGGAAGGTATCCACGGAAATAACGGCGTCTGGAAAAGTTTGGCGCACGGCCTCTACGGCGGGCAGTAGGCGCTTTTTCTCTTCGTCGGCGGAAATGTGCTCGGCGCCGGGCCGGGAGGAGTAGCCACCCAAATCCAGCACGGCAGCCCCAGCGCGCAGCATCTGCTCGGCCCGGCGCAGCAGCTCATGCTCACTACCAATGCGGTTACCCGCGAAGAATGAGTCCGGAGTCAGGTTCAGGATGCCCATCACCTGGGGCTGGCGTAAATCTAGCACCCGGCCGCCGCGGCAGCGCAGGGTTTGCCTCGGGGAAAAGCACGTATCTTGCGTTGTCATGGGTCTTGGGGGCTTCGGGTCTTGGGGTCTTGGATGGCCGGTGGGTGGGCAGGAGGCAGGTCAGCGAGGAGCTGGGCGGCTGTCAGTGTCTGATGGAGAAGAATCAGCTCAGCGCGTAATCCAAGACCCCAAGACCCGAAGCCCCCAAGACCCTCCAAAATAGCCCCAAAAACTTGGAGAATCAAACCCAGCACGAATACGACCAGGTCATTGCCCGGTGTCGGCAGCTGTTTCTGGCCAAAACCCACGACTACGGCACGGCCTGGCGCATCCTGCGCCTACCCTCCGTTACGGACCAGATTTACATTAAAGCCCAGCGCATCCGCAGCATTCAGGAAAAGGGCGTGCAGCTGGTGGCCGATGGAGTAGAAGAAGAATTCGTGGCCATCATCAACTACTGCATTATTGCTCTCATGCAGCTGGGCCTACCCCCTGAGGCGCCCCTAGAGCTGGAGCCCACCGCCGTAGCCGCCGCCTACGACGCGCAGGTAGCCGAAAACCGCCGGCTGCTGTTCGCCAAAAACCACGATTACGGCGAGGCCTGGCGGCAGATGCGCATTGAAAGCATCACGGACATCATTCTGATGAAGCTGCACCGCACCAAGCAAATCGAAGATTTGGGCGGCCTCACCCGCGTTTCGGAAGGCGTAGAAGCCAACTACCGCGACATGCTGAACTACGCCGTGTTTGTGTTGATTAAAATGGGACTTGGGGACTCGGGGTCTTAGGGTCTTGGTTCTCGTTCTGTTACTTTGTTCAGAGAAGCGGGCCCTACTGTCATAACTCTGCGAGGAAAAACGGAACAGCGCAGGCTTGCCAGCAGTATGTGCCCTTGGCTGGTTGCTAACCTGGCTACATCTAAGACCCCAAGACCCTAAGTTTCCAAGACCCCACATGAAACAAGTTACCCGTATTTGCTGGCTGCTGCTGGGCGTTGTGTTTATCTTCTCGGGCCTCGTAAAGCTGAACGACCCCGTGGGCACTGCCCTCAAGCTGGAGGAGTACTTTGAGGTATTCTCCAAGGACTTCGGCTCTTTCTTCGAAATCTTTATTCCGCATTCCCGCACCCTGAGCATTGTGCTCAGCTCCCTGGAAGTGGTGCTGGGCGTGGCTGTGCTGCTGCGCTGGATGCTGCGCCAAACCCTGTGGGTGCTGCTGGCCCTGCTGGTGTTCTTCGGGTTCCTGACGTTCTACTCGGCGGCCTTTAATAAGGTAACCGACTGCGGCTGCTTCGGCGACTTCATCAAGCTCACGCCCTGGACTTCCTTCTTCAAGGACCTGTTCCTGCTCGTGCTCTGGGCCGTGGTGTTCTTCAACCAGCGCTACTTGCGCCGGGTATTTGCCAAAGGCACGCTGGGCGTGATGTACATCACCCTGGCCTCGGCCGTGGCCATTGGCATTGGGGTGCGGGCCCTGGGCCACTTGCCCTACTTCGACTTCCTACCCTACAAGGTGGGTAACGACATAGGCAAGCTCATGAAGCCCCAGGAGCAGGCCAAGTACCAGTACGTGATGGAGCGCAACGGCGAAACTAAAACCTTCACGGAATACCCCACCGACTCAACCTGGAAATACAAGAGCATGGAAGTGCTCAACCCGCTCACGTCCAAACCCGTCATCACCGACTTCTCCATCTTCGATGCCGAGGGCAAGGACCACACCCAGGACGTGCTGACCGGCAACAAGCTGCTGCTGATTGTGCAAAGCGCCAATACGGCCGACCGAGACCGGTTCAAGGACATCAGCAAGCTGATGGAGGATGCGGCCAAGTCGCGCAAGCAGATTCGGCCCCTCATCATTACCAGCAGCAGCCCGCAGGAGTTTGACGCCTTTCGCCACGACGTGAACCTGGCCGGCACCTACTACTTCGCCGACGCCACCGTGCTCAAGTCCATGATTCGCTCCAACCCCGGCTTTATTCTGCTGCAGGATGGGGTAGTGAAGGGCAAGTTTCATTACCACGATATTCCCGAAGCCAGCAAGCTAGAGGAACTGCTGTAAATCAGTTGCCAGCTGCCGGTTATCAGTCACCAGATTATTCTGTTGCTCACTGAAAACTGGCAATTGGCAACTAGCAACTGAAGAAGATGCTAGGTTTCATTTTAAGCCGATTGTGGCAGGGCGTACTGGTGCTAGTTGGGGTAGCGCTGACGGTGTTTTTCCTGTTTCAGGTGCTGCCCGGCGACCCGGTAGCCCTGCTGGCCGGGCAGCGTAGCGACGCCGCAACCCGCGCCGCCATTGCCGCCGACTTGGGCCTGGACCAGCCCCTACCCGCCCAATTGGCTGGCTACCTGAATGACGTGTCGCCGCTGGGCGTGCACCCGCGCGACTCGGCGGGGGTGGCCAAGTACGGCGGCGTGCAGTTGCTGCCCCTCGGAAGTGAAAAGGCGTTGGTGCTGAAAACGCCTTACCTGCGCCGCTCCTTTCAAAGCAACAAGGAGGTGCTCAGCATTCTGCTTGACCACTTCACCGGCACGCTCTGGCTGGCCGTGGCGGCCATGTTGCTGGCGGCGGTGCTGGGCATTGTGCTGGGCATTGTGGCGGCCCTAAAACCCCACTCCTGGCTCGACCGGACCCTGCTTTCCACCTCGGTGCTGGGCATTTCGGTGCCATCCTTCGTGGCGGCCATTCTTATTGCCATGACGTTCGGGTTTTACTGGAGCAACTGGACGGGGCTGAACCTCACGGGCCAGCTCTACGAAACCGACGCCTTTTCTGGCCGCCACCTGACTCTGAAGAACTTGCTGCTCCCAGCTTTTGCCCTGGGCATCCGCCCCTTGGCCGTTATCGTGCAGCTAACCCGCTCCTCCATGCTGGAGGTCATGAGCCAGGACTATATCCGCACGGCGCGGGCCAAGGGCCTCTCTAGTTACCGCACCGTCATGGGCCACGCTGTAAAAAACGCCCTGAACCCGGTGATTACGGCCGTGTCGGGGTGGCTGGCTTCGCTCATGGCGGGTGCCTTTTTCATCGAGTACATCTTCAACTGGAAGGGCCTGGGTACCGTCACATTGCGCGCCGTAGAAAACCTGGATTTCCCCATTGTCATGGGCGCTACCATCTTTATTGCCGCGCTTTTCGTGGTGGTTAACATTGTAGTTGATGTACTCTACGCCCTGCTGGACCCCCGCGTGAAGCTAGGATAGGTGCTGAGCCTTTTTCTATTACAGTCCGAGCAAGCATGCAACCCTACATGGCTTTGCTGATCAAGTAGTTTCTTTTCCTCATGACTCGCCCCAGCCCAGTTCGTTACGCCCTACCTGCCACTGCTAAGCGGCTGCATTTGATAGGGATGCCGGGGGCGGGCAAAACCACCCTGGGCCGGGCCTTGGCCGTAGCCTATGGCCTCCCCTTCCTGGATTTGGATGAGGAAATAGTGCAGCGGGAGCAGCGCAGCGTCTCTGAAATCTTCGCCCAGGAAGGCGAGGAGTATTTTCGCCAGCGGGAAGCCGATACCCTCCGCGACGTGGTAGCTACTTACCCACGGCTGGTGCTGGCTACGGGTGGGGGCACGCCCTGCTTTCATCATAACCTGGAGGTACTACTGACCACCGGCCTAACGCTTTACCTGGCCGTGCCGGTAGAGGAACTGGTGCGGCGCCTGCAAGCCGTGGCGGCTAGCCGCCCCCTGCTGGCCGCTTTGCCCGACGCAGCCGGGCTGGAAACGCGCCTGCGCGAAACCTTAGCTGCCCGCCAGGGGTTTTACGACAGCGCCCCAATTTGCTGCGCGGCTCCTACCTGCTCCTTGGAGGCCGTGCAGCAGCTAATAGCGCGTTATTTCACTACTGCCTAAGGGGGGTAGTAGTTGGCCTGGCATTTGCGCGGCCCTGTGTACTTTTGCGCCTTCATCATTCCTGTATTGGCATGAACACCTCTTCTGAAACCCTGGAAACCAGCACTACAGTAACGCCGGTTAAAACTCCCGAGGCCATCAAGCCGAAACACAAGGGCTCGGCCCGTCTGTTTGAAAATCCGGTTCTGGAGCGTCTCACGCACACGCACATTGCCGGTCCGCTCTCTATTTTCTTTGCCGTGGCGGGCGTGAGCCTCTACTACAGCCTCAGCGAGGGCCTGCTTACCGGGTTGTCGGCCTTTGGTCTTTTTCTGGGCGGATGGCTGCTCTTTACCCTGGCGGAGTATCTAATGCACCGCTTCGTGTACCACATGAGCACCAATACGCCCCGTAAGGCTAAGTTTCAGTACACCATGCACGGCGTCCACCACGAGTTTCCCAAGGACAAAACGCGCTTGGCCATGCCGCCCATCCTGACGGTGTTCGTAGCTTCGCTTCTGTTTTTTATTTTCCGCTTCACTTTCGGTAACGCGGGCTACGGCGTGCTGGCTGGCTTCGTATTTGGCTACGCCCTGTACCTGTTTGTGCATTACGCCATCCACGTGTATTCGCCCCCGAAAAACTTTCTCAAGTTCTGGTGGCACCACCACGCCCAGCACCACTACCGCCAGGATGAAATTGCCTTCGGAGTGAGCACCACCTTGTGGGACCATATCGTCGGGACCATGCCCAAGAAGAGCGCATAGGCAAGCATACTCCTGTTTTCCCGCTTTGAAAGAGCCTGACCAAAACGTCAGGCTCTTTTTTTATGTCCAACCCTATACTCAGTGTGAGTTGTCCGTAGGCAAGCTCTACAATAAAAAATTGAATTAATGAAAGAAGTATCAAGAAATGGTAGGTAGATTATATAATTTAACTTCTAAATATACTTATTCAGCTACTGATATAATTTATAATAGGAATGATTATATACATTTGAAAAACCATTGTGGGAAAATTCAGAAGGATTTTGTCAGAATGAGTCTTTCAGCCATATCCTTTACTGCTCTGTATGAAAGCACCCTCTACCCGAGTATTGCCTTTGCTTACCTTGTTGGCCTGCTGCTCGGGCGTAGCGCAGGCGCAGTACGTGTTCAAGGACAAGCCTACCACCGACGGCACCTCCAACGGGCTGGCTCCTTACGTGCAGAACTTTAATGCGCTCGGCAACACAAACAGCGTGTTTGTCAACAACCAAACGCTACTGGGCGTGTACGCCGGCTTTACCCTGAACAAGCACGGGGCTCAGGAATTTCCGACCAGCATTCGGGCAACTCCCACCGCCATATTCTACGACCGGACCATTCCGCCCGACAATGGTTCCCAGGGCAAGACGGTAAACCCAGATGGCACGGCAGCTGGCGCGGGTTGGTACCACTTCGGCGCTGCAACCAGCTCCCCCGACCGGGCCCTGGGTGGTATTGCCGCCACTAGCACCGACACCGGAGTGGGCTACATCGGCATTCGGCTGCAAAACTCGTCTGGTACGCTAATCAAGAACCTGGAAGTGGCCTACGCCATGGAGCAGTGGTACAACTCCGGCAAAATGGATGACGCCCGCGTACGGGTGTGGTACCGCAAGCTGCCGGCCACGGCCAGCGCTGCGGAAAAGGCAGCTTTGGTAAGCGGCACCTGGACGGAAATCGGTGACTTGATGGTGAATGCGCCCTCTACGGCGGCCGTTATTGCCAGCAGCGACGGCAACTCCGCCACCAACCGGCGGGTAGCGCGGGCCAAGCTTATTGGGGGCGGTAGCTCGCCCTTCGGAGCCGGCTTAGCCAACGGCGAAGAGATTATGATTCGTTGGTCGTACGTGTTCAACTCGACTTCCAACGGCAACGGGCTAAGCTTGGACGACGTGACCATCACGCCCGAAACCAATATTTTCTATTCGGCCACTACTGGCAACCTGAACGACAAAAGCAGCTGGGGTGTGAATGCTGATGGCACCGGCACCCAGCCCGCTAACTTCAACCTGGATAACACAACCTTTTATGTGCGGGGCAATACGGCCGGAGTTAGCCGCCTGAGCAGCGGGGCGGCGCTGAGCCTGAAAGGCGCTAACACCAAGCTGGTAGTGGGGCGGCCCGGCGAACCGGCCACGCTTTACCTGGGTGGCCACGACAACCTGAACGCCACGGTGGATGTTACGGCCGGCTCAGTACTGCAAATCGATAAACTGACCAGCGGCGGCATTACCCTGGGCGCGTTGGCTACCACCAGCACCGTGGAGTACAGCAACACGACTACCACGGGTCCGCAAACCGTGGATGGAGGCAGCTATGGTATTCTGAAGCTAACCGGCACCGGAGCCAAGCAGCTAGGAAGCAACGTGTTGGTTAGCAACAAGGTAAGCTTCAGTAGCACCGGTCTGTCGGCCCTGGCTCTGCGCGACTTCGACCTGACCATTTTGAAAGAAGGCTCGGTGGAAATGCTGGCCGGCTCGGGGCTTTTTGTAACCAACGGCAAAGGCGGGCTGCGTCAAACCGTCACTAGCTCCGGCGCCGAAGTTAACTTCCCGGTGGCCGTTACCCCCGACCTGAACGATTACTCGCCGGTAGTACTCTCGCAAACGGCTGCTAACTCCGAGGATACCTATAAGGTGCGGGTTGCCAACAACGTGTACCGCTCCTACGATGCCAATGAAAACGGGGCTGAGCCGCTAACCATAGGCGTGGTCAAGAAAACCTGGTTTGTAAGCGAAGAAGTCCCTGGCAACTCCGACATAACCCTGCAGGCCTTCTGGACTACCAAGGACGAGGGCACCGACTTCCAGGCCAACAACGCCTTTATTGACCACTACACAACCGGTGCCAGTTGGGATGGAGTGCGCGATACGCCTTCCTTGATTGTGAGAGGCAACACGAAGGGTAGCAAAAAAGGCGGCATTAAAAAGTTTTCGCCCTTTGGCGTTACCTCCCAGAGCCGGGGCGTACTACCCGTGCAGCTGGTGGCCTTCAGGGTCACTCGGGTTGGCGCTGCCGTGTCGTGCAACTGGCGAACGGCTGCGGAGCTACACAACAACGGATTTACTGTGGAGCGCAGTGCGAACGGGCAAGCCTTCAGCGCCATTGGAACGGTAGCCGGGCATGGCACCACCAGCCAGGGACAGCAGTACCGCTTCCTAGATACGGCTCCGCTACCGGGCATCAGCTACTACCGCTTGCGCCAGCGTGATACGGACGGTACCGAGGCCCTGTCGCAGGTAGTGGTGGTAGCGGCAGCGGAAGTAGCGGCCCAGGTGGTGCCTAACCCCGGTACTACCCGCTTTCAGGTACTGCTACCCAGCGGCACGGCGGCTGGGGGCGCTGAAGTGCTGAACGTGCTGGGCGCCCGGGTAGCCGCTATTGCTCCCGACGGTAGCTTCGACCTAACCCACCAACCAGCCGGCATGTACGTAGTGCGCATTCGCACGGCTGAAGGCAGTCAGAGCATCCGCGTGGTGAAAGAATAACGAACTTCAAGCCCTAGAAAAACACGCAACGGCCGCCCCTACGTAGGGGCGGCCGTTGCGTGTTTGTGGCAGGAAAGGGAACGGTTAACGCCGGCGGAAGCGGTTAACTACCAGCCAGAGCAGCAGCACAATCAGGAACACGCCAATCAGGCCCGTCCAGGCGCCGGCCTTGAAGATGGTGCCAATAGCATCGCAACTGCTCAGTGAAAACGTGAACAGCACAAGAAAAGCCAGGGTGAGGGGAAAGCGGAAAGTAGTCATGGTGCAGGAGAGATAGTGGAACGCAAGCCACGATGAGAGGGCTCTTTCTGCATGTACTCTTTCGCCCCGGAAAAGGTTAGTATCCAGGGCGGTGAACAGCCTAGCTCTGGGTATTCTACAATGATTTGGCGTGAGAGGTAGCGAAACCCCCGGTCTGGACGTGCAGCAGGTGCGTGTATCAGGAAGTGTGCGGGCCAAGTCAAAGCTCTCCAACAAACCCGAGGCTGGTACGGTGGCCGCTTGTTCCCTGTAAGGCCATCACCTGAAGATGTACTGGGCGTGGGCAGTCATCACGGTCTGAGATTTCGTCAACTCATTAACCGCCACCACCCTGGCAATTATGGCAGTCGTCAGGAAGCGGGCGTTTGTTAATCAAATGGGCGGAACATTCTTTTAGCGTTGTCCCACGAGCTGTACTACCAGCAAAGAAAAAACCCGGTAGCAGACTAAGTGTAAGTCTACTACCGGGTTTGTGCGCTCCCTCCTGGGCTCGAACCAGGGACCCTCTGATTAACAGTCAGATGCTCTAACCGGCTGAGCTAAGGAAGCGGCTATGGCGGCGTGTTTTTCGCCGTTGCTGGTGCAATATTAGAGCAAAGTTCTGGAACGTCCAAACATGTATTTCGAAAAAAATACAGAAAAACAATTAGTTCGTGATTGTCAGAGTATTGCCAGACAGCGCCGTGTTGTACTGGCGCAGGGGGCGGGTGGCTGGGCCGCCCTGTACTTGCCCCTGAAAGCTAAACTGTGACTTGCAGCACGGATCGTAAAGCCGCAGAAATGGGTCGATTTTTACCCGTGCGCAGGTGTCCAGAGGTTGGTAGGGGCAATTACGGTCGAAGGCTAGGTAGCTGTTGGCATTTTGCCGGACAATGATGAGGCCGCGCACGCCCCCCTTGTGGTACACAGCTCCATTATCAAAGCGCAGGTTGCTGTTTTCCTGATTGGTCAGAAACACAACCTCGTTTACGGCCGCTAGCGGAATTTGAGGTTGGGCGTCGTTGGTGGCGGAATTGCAGGCCGCCGACATCAGCCCGGTGGCCAGAATACTACAGGCAACAGCGCACGTGCGTCGGAAAGGAGTGAAGAACATAAGTGGAAGCGTAAAACAGCGGAACGGGTAGAACGCACAACTTGCCCGCACTGATACACGCAAGGCTTACGGTTGGTTGTATATCCAAGAGAAAGCTCTTGTTCAGCGTGGCTAAGGTAGGGATGCAAAAAGCTCCCACCTACAGCCGTAAATGGGAGCTTGCCTAGTAGTGATTAGGCGCTTTACTGGGCACTTTCAAACTGACGCAGAAAGCGAGTGTCGTTTTCCGTGAACAAGCGCAGATCCTTAATCTGGTACTTAAGCATGGTGATGCGCTCAATGCCCATACCCCAGGCGTAGCCAGAATAGCGTTCCGGATCAATGCCGGATTGCTCTAGCACGGCCGGGTCCACCATGCCGCACCCCCCAATTTCTACCCAGCCCGTACCCTTACAGATATTGCAGCCCTTGCCTTTGCAGATCAGGCAGGTAATGTCGATTTCCGCGCTGGGCTCCGTGAAAGGGAAGAAAGAGGGCCGAAACCGCACCTGCATGTCTTGACCAAACAGCTCCTGCACAAAGTAATACACCGTCTGCTTGAGGTCGGCGAAGCTAACGTTTTCATCCACAAACAGGGCTTCCACTTGATGGAACATCATGTGGGCCCGCGCCGAAATGGCCTCGTTGCGGTACACGCGGCCGGGCATAATGCTCCGAATTGGAGGCTTCTGCGTCTGCATCACGCGCACCTGCACCGGGCTGGTGTGCGTACGCAATACCCATTCCTGCTCGCCGGGTGTGCGGCGCACGAAGAACGTGTCCTGCATGTCGCGGGCGGGGTGGTTTTCCGGGAAGTTCAGGGCCGTGAAGTTGTGCCAGTCGTCCTCGATTTCCGGGCCTTCCTCCACGTTAAAGCCGATTCGGGCCAGAATACGCACGATTTCCTCGCGCACCAAGCTCAAGGGGTGGCGGGTACCGAGAGCATTGGGGGTGGTAGGCAGCGTGTAATCGAAGGTAGGATCGGCGGGGGCGTTGGCCGCAGCGGCCTCCAACTCCTGCTGGCGCTGCTCAAAGCGGGCCAGAGCCTGCTGCTTGAGCTGGTTAAGCTCCTGGCCCACGGCCCGGCGGTCTTCTTGTGGTACCGTTTTCAACTGGTCGAACAGATCGGCTAGCTGGCCCTTGCGGCCGGTATAGGCAATGCGAAACTGGTCGAGCTGTTCCGCTGTAGAAAGGTCGTAGGCTTCAATTTCGGCCCGCAGCCGCGCGATGTTATCCTGCATCATGGGGCAAAGGTAACTTGATTGCAGCGAGATGCCTGCTATTCGCTGATTGATGAAAATTACTGTCTGATTATCAATAACATATGATTTATACAACGCAAATTTCATGTAAGTTAACCACCTGCTCGGACCGGAGTAAAAAACTGGTATGGTTGCTGCAAATAGCCTGAACACAAGCGGCAACTGAGGCTGAACGTGGGGCGCCACCCGTTAGCCAGCTGGCTGCAAGCCCGGTTCGGCCGGGTGTGGTATTCACCTCCTGATCTGCCTTTCCCGATGAAACGTTACCTTCTCTCCGCTGCTGTGGCAGTGGCCTTCTTTAGTGCGTCCCAGGCGCAGGCACAAACCCAATCGAAAGTGAAAGCTGGCAAGCTGGCCAACACCAGCGTGGCGCCTTCTGCCGCAGCTCCGGAGCCCGAGTGGCCGGCGCTGGAAACCTGGAGCGAGCCGGCCGCCCTAGCCAGCCCCAGCAATAGCTGGGAAGCTGCCGCTACCACCGATACGGACCCCATGATGCAGTCGTCGGGGGTGATGGTAGCGCCCGGCATGAGCTCCTCACCCTACCGCGGCACCAGCACCGACTACCACGGCCGTCCTGTAGCCAAGCCCAAATCCAAGCGCCCCCGCTCCGTAGAAGTAGCTCAGGACGACCCGATGATGCGTTCCTCGGGCGTTATGATAGCCCCCGGAATGAACACGGCCCCCTACCGCGGCACCAGCACTGATTACCACGGCCGCCCCGTGCGCAAACCCGTAGCAAATACTACCGTGTCGGCCTCCGCGCAAGCTGATGTAAGTCAGGAGCCCATGGCAGCAGGTTGGTAAGCCCATGTTCTGTTGGTTCAGTACCGCGTACAGCCCGGACGGCATAGCCGTTGCCGGGCTGTTGCCGTATGAGGGAAAACACGCGGTAACTACTTGAACTTCTTACGGCTTCCTTCCTATGAGAACCTCACTGCTACCCTTTTTGCTGGTTGGCCTAGCTTGCCTATTTACGGAGGCACCTACCCAGGCACAAACCAAACCAGCGACGCGCACCAAAGCCGCCTACCAGCGAACCTCTAGCTCCCGCCCAAGAGCCCGAGCCGGAGCTTACGCGCGCTACGACCGCTCCGGCCGGCGTGATGAGGAAAACTTGAAGCTGGCTCCTGGCTTACGCCTGAACATGCCCAGCCCCCCAACCACAGACTACATGGGCCGGCCACTAAAGAAAAAGCCTGCCAAACAGCCCGCCGGTGGTCCGACCACCATTTCAGCTGAGGGCGGCAAGAAAGCCGCCGGCCGACCGTAGAAGCCACCGCCGACTGTAGCCCTACCACCATGGAGGTGCGGTAAGCTAAGGGCCCGTTGAATTTCTGAATTTCGGCTTTGAGATGGAACTTCTCGGGCAAGGCCGCGTTAGGCCAAAATGTGAGGCGGGGGTTTCGGGCCCGCGCGGGGTGCCGTACCTTTGCGGTAAGAATCTGCTTTATACCTTCTTTTATGACTCGTCAATTCCTCCCACTGTTGCTGATTGGCGGCGTACTGCTGGCAGCGCCAGCCGTAGCCCAGAAAAAATCATCGGGCGGCTGGGATACTGCCTCCGATGGTTGGGGTGCTCCGGCCAAAAAATCGGCTGCTCCTGCCAAGAAAACCACTGCTGCTAAAGCGGCGGTAGCCCCTGCTGCTGAGCCCGCAGCCGCCACGCCTGCGCCCACCGCTACTGCGGCTCCTGCTTCGGGTAGCGGAGAATGGGGTGGTGCAGCCGGCGGCGCTGCTTCGGCCGCTCCCGCTGCTGAAAGCCAGCCGATTGGCGCTAGCCTGGCCCCCGGCTTTTCGGCCGCTCCCTCACGCCGCGTAACCACGGATTATCGGGGCCGCCCCATGAAGCCGTATGTGCGTCGGAGTGTGCGCTCTGCTGACCCAATGCCCACTGCGCCAGCGCCAGCTCCTATCATTCCGGTAGCAGAGCCCGAGCCCGCTCCTGTAGCAGCTACACCGGCTCCGGCGGCGCCTAAAGCCAGCGGTGCAGGCGCTTCGGGTACTGCCAAAAGCGGTGGTGCTACTAGTACCACCAAGAAAACGGCTGCTCCGGTGAAGAAAGCTGCTCCCAAGAAGAAGGCCGATGACGGCTGGGGTAGTGGCGGTAGCGGCTGGTAAGCCTCTCCGTGAAGTACTTAGGTAACAGAACAGCCCGCTCGGTAATCCGAGCGGGCTGTTCTGTTATAAACTTAGTGTACTTACACTTACCGTCTAGTTTGCCAATTCTACCAATTCCGGCTCCGCCGGAAGAGTAGTAGCGGCAGATGCCGCCCGATAAAACAAGGTGCTGCAGTTGTCGGGCCGCAGGACTTCCTGGGCTGCGGCCAGCACGTGCGTCGGCGTAACAGCCTGTACCTTGGCGCTTTCTTGGTTAACGAGGTCGGCGTTGCCGAGCAGCTTGCTGAACGCCAGATTCATGGCGCGGTTAAGCAACTCTATTTCGCTGAATACAATGCTGGCTTCGGCCTGATTTTTTACTTTCTCTAGCTCCGCGGTGGGCACTTCCGTGGCCCGAAGTTCTGCCAGCACAGCTTCCACCGCTGCATCGGCCTCCTCTATAGTTACGCCGTTATTGAGCTTGCCGCTCACTACCAGCAGGCCCGGCTCAAAGGAACCCATAACGGAGGCCGAAATTGAGTTGAACAGGGGAGTTTCTTTCACCAACTGCTGGTACAAGCGCGAGGATTTGCCCCGGCCCAGCAAGTCGCTGAGCAAGTCGGCGGCGTAGTAGCCCTCCTCGGCCCGGCCCGGAATGTGGTACACCTTATAGAGCGCCGACAAGGGTACTTCGGCAGTTACCTCCAGGTGGCGGGCCTCCGTTTGGCGCGGTTCCCGAGGAAGCTGCCGCTCGTAGCGGGTACCGCCGGAGATGGGTCCAAACCACTTTTCAGCCAGGCGCTGAGCTTCAGCCACTGTCACGTCGCCGGCCACCACCAGAATGGCGTTGCTGGGCGAGTAGTGCTTGGCAAAAAAGTCGCGCACCTGCTGCATGGTCGCGTCTTCGATGTGGCTGACTTCCTTGCCGATGGTAGCCCACTGGTAGGGGTGGTGCTGGTAAGCCAGGGGGCGCAGCTTTAGCCACACGTCGCCGTAGGGCTGGTTGAGGTAGTTCTGCTTAAACTCTTCCACCACCACTTTACGCTGTACTTCCAAGCCATTTTCCGAGAAAGCCAGGTTTAGCATACGGTCCGACTCCAGCCAGAAACCAGTTTCCAGATTGGCAGCGGGCAGGGTGAGGTAGTAATTGGTAATGTCGGGAGAGGTGAAGGCGTTGTTTTCGCCGCCCACCAACTGCAGGGGCTCGTCGTAGCTGGGAATGTTCACGGAGCCCGAAAACATCAGGTGCTCAAAAAGGTGCGCGAAGCCGGTGTGCGCGGGGTCCTCGTCGCGGGAGCCGACGTTGTAGAGCACGTTGAGCACAGCCATGGGCGTACTGTGGTCTTCGTGCACAATGCAGCGCAGGCCGTTTTCAAGGGTAAATTCTTCGAAGTGAATCATAGAAAGTCAGCGGGGAGGTAGTGCCCAGCGGGGCAATAAGATAAACAACCAGCCGCCCGAAATAGAAGTTTCGGGCGGCTGGCTAGGCAAGGTCGGAAGATGTACGCAGGCCGCCAAGCCGGGGGTTACAGCGTGGCCCGCAGGCCTAGCAGCAGGGTGCGGGCCGTGGGGTAGGCCCCGGCATCCAGGCCAGCCTGCTGGTTGTCGGCGCCAGCGGAGCTGACGTTGGGGTCGTAGCCGCGGTACTTGGTGAGCACCAGTAGGTTGTGGCCACCCAGCCACACGGATGCACTGCGTGCTTCTTTCTCCCAAACCTTATAGCTGACCGTAACGGCCGACAGCCGCGCATGATTACCGGATTGCAGGGTGTAGGTGCTAGCAAGGGTCTGAAAGTAGGTGCCCGCTGCCGGAACCTCGGCGGTGGGAGTGGTAGGCGTCCAGCGTTGCCGCACCCGGCCCGAAGAATTCCGGTAGAGTCCTTCTGGCACGTCCAAACTCAATAGCGTAGTGTTTAGCATCTGCTGCCCAAACATGCCATCGGCCTGCAGCTGCACGCCAAAGCGGCCCAGGGCAAAGTGCTGATTCAGGCTGAGTAGCTGCCGGGGCAGGCCGCTACCTAGGGGCGCCTGGTCGGCGAAGTTGCCCCGTCCGTCCCCGTTTCCATCTTGGAAAGCAGGCTGGCCGGTGGCATCGGGCCCCAGGTAGCGCAGGCCGTTAAAGGTGCTGAGCGGTTGGCCGGAATAGGTGCGGTGATAAGCGAAGAAGTAGCCAAACACGCTGGCATCAGTCTCTAACCGGTTACGGTTAAAAGCCGCCGCCAATTGGCTAGTGGCCTGAAGCCTACCGGCCTGCCAGCTGCTGCGTACCGTCAGCTCCAGGCCCGTGTTGCGCAGGCGGGCCAGATCAGTGGTGTTGGTAGGGGTGATGCCCTGGTGCCGGGTGCGGCGGGTGTATCCTTCCACGGTCACCGTCAGCCGGTTGTTGGGCAGGCCGGCTTCCAGACCCGCGTCCAGGTGGGTGGTGTGGTCGGGGGTAAGCACAGTGATGCGCTGCGAGATAGTACCGTTTATAGGAATGAACTGATACGTGAAGTTGCGCCCCGTCAGGCCCCGAGCCGACGTCCGCCCCCCGCCCGTCCACAGCTTTAGGTGGAACCCCGTACCGGCCAGAAATTTTTCCTGCGAGGCGTGCCAGATAACTTGCCCGCCGGGGAGCCACTGCCACCGGTCCTGGACGACAAAGCTGCTGCTGGCGTCGCGGCGCAGGGTGCCCCGCACCTGGTAGCGCCCGGCAAAGGTGTAGTCGGTTGTAAGCTGATAGAAGTTCAGCTGGTCCTCGGTGCTGCTGCTGCTACCGCCCAGCGTAACGCCGGGGGCCGTACCGGGTAGGTAGGATTGTTGCTCGGTAGTGGTCAGGCGGTCTTGGCGCTGGGCTTCCACACTGGCCGCCACCACGTGCTGCTGCAACTGTCCGAAGCTGTGGGCGTAGCGCAGGGCCGAGCTGAGCACCAGCTGGCGGTAAGTGAAGGCGAGGTTGCCGTTTTCGCCGGCCGGAATACCAGAAACAGCCATCTGGTAGGAGTGACTGCGCAACGTGTTGCGCTCCAGCCCGGCGCGCACATCCAAGGTAAAACCAATGGGTAGCCGGTACTCGGCCCGGAGCTGAGCCAGCAGGCGGCGGTGCGTGGGCGTTTGGTAATTGCCCTCGGCCAACCGTGCCGGATTAAGCTCGAAAATGGAAGTAGTAGGCATATTGGGCGCAGTGGTGGGCAGGGCCAGCAGGGTAGCACTCGTGACTCCGTTGTTGGGTAGGCGCTGCTCCAGGTGCGCTAGGCTGCCGCTGGCTTCCAAGCGTAGGCGCTGCCCAAGTTGCTGGGTAACGGCTGCCCGGGTGGCGTAGCGGCGCAGGCGCGAGTTCAGCACTACGCCTTGTTGGCTCAGGTAGTCGGTGGCCACGTAGTAACGGGTGGCACTGCTGCCGCCCGCCAGGCCCAGGTGGTGCTCCTGCACGGCGGCCGTGCGCAGTACTTCCCGCTGCCAGTCGGTACCGGTGCCCAGGGCGGCTATATCGGCGGCAGAATAGGGCGCGGGGTCACCGTAGCGCTGGGCAGTTTCGTTGCGGAGAACGGCATACTCCCGCGCATCCAGCAAATCGTAGCGGTAGCGGGTGCGTTGCACGCCGCCGTAGCCGGCGTACGTAAGGCGGGGCTTGCCTAGCTGGCCCCGGCGGGTAGTAATCAGGATAACGCCATTCACGGCCTGGGAGCCGTAGCGAGCGGTTTCGTAGGCCCCTTTCAGCACCTGTACGCTCTCTATATCCTCGGTAGGAATGCTCAGCAGCGGATTCGCGTCCAACTCCTGCATTTCTGTCGCTACAAAGCCTATTGTGCCATTAGAAGTACTGGTGCCCGGCCGAAACGTGTTTTGAAACACGGGCATGCCATCCACTACGTATAGGGGCTGGGCATTGGATGACAGGCTGGCCGCCCCCGGATGCGCACCGCCACTTGGGCCCCCGGCGCCCCGGAGTAGGGCGTGGCCTGTACTCCAGCTACTTGGCGCAGCTGTTCTTGCACAGGGAGGTAGGGGAGTAAGTTAGCTGATGGAGTAAGTTGAACGCCTGGTACTTTATTACTAAACCCATTTGGTTCGGTGGTAGCCGCAGGCAGCGCCGCTAAACTATCGATTGGTAATGCCACGCCCGCGCGGCGCGACGCCAGGGTATCGGGCTGCTGGGCCTTGGCAGCAATAGAAAGTGGGAGTAATAAACCGAGAGGTAATAGTCGGGGCATAGAGAATAGGTAGGATGAAAAAGGGTCCCGAAGATAGATGCTCAACAACAGCCGATTTCACAAAGACCAGCCGATAATTTCCCTTCCCCGCCAAACCCGTACTTTTGGCCCTACCCACCACTACCTGCTACCTCCCGATGAACTTCGACCGCAAGGATTACTCCAACGATACGCTGCTGCATCTGTACCAGGGCCTGCTTAAGCCCCGGATGATTGAGGAGAAAATGCTGATTCTGCTGCGCCAGGGCAAAGTCAGCAAGTGGTTTTCGGGCATCGGGCAGGAGGCTATATCGGTAGGTAGCACCCTGGCCCTGGAGCCCGACGAGTACATCTTGCCCCTGCACCGCAACCTGGGCGTGTTCACGGGCCGCAACGTGCCCCTGGACCGGCTCTTTGCCCAGTGGCAGGGCAAAACCACGGGCTTCACCAAGGGCCGCGACCGGTCCTTTCATTTCGGTACCAACGAGCACCACATCGTGGGCATGATTTCGCACCTGGGGCCCCAGCTGGCCGTAGCGGGCGGCATTGCCTTGGCCGATAAGCTCGATGACAAGCCCAAAGTAACCATCACGTACAGCGGCGACGGTGGCGCTTCTGAGGGTGACTTCCACGAGGCCCTGAATGTGGCCGCTGTGTGGGAGCTGCCCGTCATCTTCATCATTGAAAACAACGGCTACGGCCTGAGCACCCCCAGTCGGGAGCAGTTCCGCTTCCGCTACTTCGTCGATAAGGGTCCTGCTTACGGTATGGAAGCCGTGCAAGTGGACGGCAACAACGTGCTGGAAGTGTATGACACGGTGCGCCGCCTAGCCGAGGACCTGCGCCAGAACCCGCGCCCCGTGTTGCTGGAGGCCCTTACCTTCCGCATGCGCGGCCACGAGGAAGCCAGCGGCACCAAGTACGTACCCCAGGAGCTCTTTGAGGAATGGGCCCAGAAAGACCCGGTAGAGAATTACGAGAAGTGGTTGCTGCAGGAGGGCATCCTGGATGAGGAAGCCCGCATGCGCTTCCGCGAAACCATCAAGCGCGAAATTGAGGAAGGCCTGCGTATCGCCGACACTACCCCCATGCCTACTGCCGATCCTCAGCAGGAGTTGGCCGACATGTACCAGCCCTTCCAGGCCCCTGACCAAGCCCCGGCCGCCGATGCCGCTACCACCGACAAGCGCTATGTAGATGCTATTTCCGACGGGCTGCGCCAAAGCATGGAGCGCTACCCCGAGCTGGTGCTCATGGGCCAGGACATTGCCGACTACGGCGGCGTGTTTAAAGTCACGGAAGGCTTCGTGCAGCAGTTTGGCAAGGGCCGGGTGCGCAATACGCCCCTCTGCGAGTCGGCCATTGTGGGGGCCAGCCTGGGCCTGAGCATTAAGGGCAAAAAGGCCATGGTGGAAATGCAGTTTGCGGATTTCGTGACCTGCGGCTTCAACCAGATTGTGAATAACCTGGCCAAAAGCCACTACCGCTGGGACCAGAACGCCGACGTAGTGGTGCGCATGCCCACCGGCGCCGGCACCGCCGCCGGCCCCTTCCATTCCCAGAGCAACGAGGCTTGGTTTACCCACACGCCCGGCCTGAAAGTGGTATTCCCCAGTAACCCTGTCGATGCGAAAGGGCTGCTCTGCGCCGCCATCGAGGACCCCAACCCGGTCATGTTTTTCGAGCACAAGCTGCTCTACCGCAGCGTGTCGGCGCCCGTACCGGATGCCTACTACACTACACCCATCGGGAAAGCGGCCCTGGTGCGCGAGGGCGACGAGATGAGCATTATCACCTACGGGGCCGGCGTGCACTGGGCTTCGGCCCTGGCCGATGAGGTAGGGCTTTCGGCCGACATCCTCGACCTGCGCACCCTGCTGCCCTGGGACACAGAAGCCGTGCGCCAGACCGTGGAGAAAACTGGTCGGGTTATTATTCTGCACGAGGATACGCTGGTAGGCGGCCTGGGCGGCGAAATAGCGGCCTGGATTGCCGAACACTGCTTTACCCACCTCGACGCGCCCGTACACCGCGTGGCTTCCCTGGATACGGCCGTGCCCTTCGCCCCGCCCCTGGAAAAGGTATTCCTACCCCAGCAGCGCCTGCGCGAAACCGTGGCTAAGCTGCGCAGCTACTAGTCCGCTAAACCCGTAATTTGCGTCCTCTGTCCCGCTGACGAGAAGCTGATTTATACTAGAAATGAACATGTTTACTGCTTCTGGGCCGCGCGTACGGCTGGTGGTACTGGTGGCGTTGCTACTACTCACGGCCCCGGCCTGCCACCGCTACCGCCTGCCTAGCCCCACAGGGCCGCCCCAGCCCAAAGTCAAGAAGGCCAGCAACCCCGACAACCAGTCGGCCGACGGGCGGGCCTTGGATGTGGAAAAGGAAGCCGTGAAAACCAAAAAGAACAGCTACGACAAGCAGGGGCTGCTCAAAAAGCCCAAGTATGAGCGCCGCCGCCTGAAGCATAAAGTAGGGCAGCGTAAAATCCTGGGCATCACCCTGCCCGATTTTATGCAGTAAAGGAAGCTTCCCTGGTTGCTGTGCCGTATGTGGGCTATCTTGGGGCACGTGCGCTGCCTAGCTGCCGGCTATTTTCCTACCCCTCACATTATCTTTCTACCCTATGCGCTACTTGTTCCTCACTACTTTCGCATTGGTCAGCCTGGTAAGTAACCGGGCGCTGGCGCAGCTGGAATCTACGAATCCGGCCCAGCAGCGCGTCGCCAACCGCCGCGCCCTGCGCGAAGCCGCCCAGTTCAAGGGCGAATACAAGGAGTCGCATCTGACGGTGACGAAGGCTGAGCTCAAGCACGCCGGCAGTGGGCGGCAGGCGGCTACCAAACCCACCGATGGCCGGGCTAGTTATCAGTTTGACCGCACGGGTACGCCCCGCGTGTCCGAACCATCCCGCGTGAGTTTTCGTCTTCGGAAGAAGAAAGAATCCAGTTCCCAATAACCACCCCGCATATGACTCCCTGGCAACCCCTCACGCAAGCCGAGCAGCTCACTGATATCGTCCGCGAATCATTTGAGCACCCCGTTCTGATCTTCAAACACAGCACCTCCTGCTCTATCAGCGCCGCGGCCAAAGGTAAGGTAGAGCGCCAGTGGGACGAGGCTGGCCTATCCGCTACCAAGCTGTACTACCTTGATCTACTGCGCTTCCGGCCCATTTCCAGCGAAATAGCCGAGAAATTCGGTGTCCGTCACGAGTCGCCCCAACTACTGCTGATCCAAAACGGCGAGTGCAGCTACGACGCCTCCCACATGGGCATCCGCCTGAGCGAGGTAGCGCAACTGGTGAAATAGTGAGAGAGTGAAACGGTGAGTGAAGTACTGTCATGGCGCGGAGCGCGGCCATCCGTCCTTTACGAGAAGCACTACCTCTAGAAAGATAACAAGCCCTTACCTCCGGGCTGGAAGTAAGGGCTTGTCTGATTAGTGGGCTGGTCACAGAAGAGAGGACAGATGACCTCATCCCGCGTCCTTGCCATGACAGCTCACTCATTCACTATTTTACCGCTTCACTACTCATAAATAAACCGAACCTCCTGGCGGATTTCTGGGTTTAAACTCAGGGCTACCGGGCAGGTACGGGCGGCGTTTTCCAGAATCGTTTGCTCCTTCTCGGTGAGGGTGGCAGGCATGCGGAACGTAACGTCAATTTGCCCGATGCGGCGGGGCTCGGCCAGCATGTGCTTGGTTACGTCCCAGCTGGCGCCGGTCAGGTTTAGGCCGTGGCGCTCCGCCACGATGCCCATGATGGTCATCATGCAGGAGCCCAGGGCTGCGCTTACCAAGTCGGTGGGAGAAAAGGCCTCGCCCCGGCCGTGGTTATCCACGGGAGCGTCGGTCAGGATGATGTTGCCGGAGGCTACGTGGGTAGCTTCGGTGCGCAAATGGCCGGCGTAGCGGGCGGTGGCAGTGCTCATAGGAAATCGAAAATCAGGTACTTGTATGCGGGTAAATTTACGTACTTTCGATAGGGTTGCTGGTGGTTTGCAGCTGCTGGGCCCACAATTTTCCCACCGTTCTTTCCTTCCCCGAACCGTGCGCACTCCGTTCGTTTTTGGCTGCGGCCTGCTGCTGGCAGCCATTGGGGCTGCCCCGGCGGCGCAGGCCCAGCAAACTCAGGTTACTTCCTCCAGCAACGACGAGCCGTCGTACCGCAAGGAGTTTACCTACGGTATCAATTTTAATACCCGGGGTGGCTTGATTGGCGGCGCTTCCGTGCGCTCTACCCGCCTGCTCAACCAGGACTGGTCGCGCTTTTGGAGCCTGGAGGCCGTAGAGATAAAGCACCCCAAGGAGCAGAAGGTAGCAACCCGCTACGGCGGCTCGTTTGTGTATGGCAAAAGCAACTACCTATTTGCCATTCGGCCTTCGGTGGGCCTGCAGCGGGTCATCTTCCGCAAGGCGCCGGAGTCAGGGGTGCAGGTGAATGCGCTGGTAGGAGCCGGCCCTAGCATTGGCCTGCTCATGCCCTACTACATCAGCTACGACTACGGTAATGGCCAAGGCAACCCCAATGCTTCCGATATCCGCAACGAGCAGTACAACCCCGATATTCACCGCAGCCCCCAGGAACTGGTCGTGGACCGAGCGCCGCTGTTTTCGGGGGCGGGTGAAACCAAACCGGCTCTGGGTGCTCATTTGCGCGGCGCCCTCAGTTTTGAGTATGGCCGTTACCGGGATGCCGTGGCGGGGGTAGAGGTAGGGTTTCTGGTGGAGGCATATACCAAAGACCCGGCCATCATCCGGGTGGCGCAGGTGCCCGACAACGACCTGAACGACCAGTTTTTGCCTTCCGTTTATCTGACGCTGTATTTGGGCACCAGAAATTAAAAAGTGAAAAACAGCCCCCGGAGCCATCCTTCGGGGGCTGTTGTGTTTTCCGGGGATGCCGCGAAACCACAAGGGGGGCGGAATTGTCTTAGAAGCTGACTCTGTAGCAACCCATTCCCCTTACCTTTGCAGCATGGATGAACTGTTGCTGACCCTGCCCATCATTCAGCCCGTGGCGGCTGCTCCCGTAGCGCCCGCCAAACCGCGCAAACCCGATTGGTTGCGCGTAAAGCTGCCCGTGGGTCCCGCCTACGCCAATGTCCGCCGCTTGGTGGATGAACATAAGCTGCATACCATTTGCGAGAGTGGCAATTGCCCGAATATGGGCGAGTGCTGGGGCGCTGGTACGGCTACCTTCATGATTCTGGGTAACGTGTGCACGCGCTCCTGCTCATTTTGTGCCGTAGCCACCGGCCGCCCCACCGAATACGACCTCGACGAGCCGCGCCGGGTAGCCGAAGCCATTCAGCTCATGGGCGTGAAGCACGCCGTAATTACCTCCGTCAACCGCGACGAGCTCAAGGACCGGGGCGCCAGCGTGTGGTACGAAACGGTGGTGCAAACCAAGCTGCTTTCGCCTACCACTACCATCGAAACCCTAATTCCGGACGTGAAAGCGAACTGGGCTGCTTTGGATACCATGATAGCCGGCGGCCAGGAAGTAGTGTCGCACAACATGGAAACCGTAGGTAGTCTTTACCGCCTCGTGCGTCCCCAAGCCAAGTACGACCGGAGCCTGGAGCAGATTCGCCGTACCAAGCAGGCCGGCAAGCGCACCAAATCTGGCATCATGCTGGGCCTGGGCGAAACCAAGGACGAGATGTACCAGGCCATGGACGACCTCGCCGCCAACGGCCTCGACATCCTGACGCTGGGCCAGTACTTGCAGCCTACTAAGCGCCACATTGAGGTAGCCGAGTTTATTCACCCTGACCTCTTTGCCCATTACCGGGAAGAAGGCTTGAAGCGCGGCCTGAAGTACGTGGAAAGCGGCCCGCTGGTGCGCTCCAGCTACCACGCCGAGCGCCACGTGAACGTGCCGATCTAGCAACTCGCCTAACTAGCATCAACAGAAAGGTCCCGCTCTACATCAGAGCGGGACCTTTCTGTTGATGAAAACCGAGTAAGGGCTCAATAAAAGACCTGCTCCGCATAGCGCGGAGCAGGTCTTTAGATATGATACTGCTAATAGATTAGCGGCTGGCTTGCTCAGCACCGGGAGGGTAAGTGCCCAGGATGCTGGTTACAATGCGCTGCACTTCGGTTTCAGAAATGGTCTGGTTGTCGACTTGGGCTTGGCCCTGACCGCGCCACGCCAACTCCTTGCGGCGGGCATCTACGAAGTCGAGAATTACGGTGCCAGCCTTGTAATCGATTACTCCCTGGTTGAAGCCACGGCCGTACCAGCCGCCCCAACCATAACCGTACGGGTAACCATAGGGGCCATAGCCGCCAGTGGTGCGCTGCTTGTCCTCTACGCGGGCACTGTAGGCAACGTACACATCAGGGTTCTTTTCAACCTGGGAGAGGCCTTTTTGGGCGAGTTGCTGCTCCACGGCGCTCCGGATGCGCTTGTCCAGAAACGACTCATAGCCTTTGGCCGGGCCGCCTTCCGTATCGGTGGGCTGCTGCGGATACCAGGCCCAGGTTTTGTAGGCGCGGAAGTTTACGGAATGATCAAAATCGTTGCTTACCCCAACACGAGCCGAGGTAGCACAGCCACTTACCCCCAGAAGTAGGGTTAACCCTAGCACCGACAACGTCAGGGGGCGGGCCAAGAATTTCGGAATACGGTTCATAGGAAGAAATCAGTAGGGATGATGGCCACCAGACGCGGATAAATCCCAAGTTCCTGGCTAGCTCTGCCAAATAAACAGCAGCACGCTTCAGGTCGTTCCCCAGGAAATAGGATGCTTGCAGAATAATTCTGCGAAGAATCCGACTAGGAAAATTCCTTTCCGCCTTAAAATGTGCCTATCTTTTGCAGAGCTATTTCTCCACGTACTGACCTATGAAAAAACATCTACTTTGCTTGAGCAGCCTAGCCCTGCTCGCCTCTTGCAGCGCCACCAGCAATGAATCCCGCTCCAACCAAGCATCCACAGGGCCCGTGGCCCACAACACAGTGGTAGAGTGCATCTTGTACGACGGCATGACGAAAGAATCCCAACAGCTCACTACCATCAGCTCCGGCAACGAAGTGCAGGTCATGGACACCGTGGATGCTCACTTTGTGAAAGTGCGGGTAACGGCGGCCGGCAAAACACAGAACGGCTACATGTATCGCACCTGTTTCTCCAAGTAGGATTCTGACCTTAATCCCGCTAAACTCTCCGCTGCACACGTAAGCACACATAAAAAAGCCCCGGCTAGCATATAGCCGGGGCTTTTTTATGTGTGCTTACGTGTGCAAGCGCTTAGTACGAAGGACCTTTATCGGTGTCCACGAGCTGCTCCTCAGCATCCACGTACTGCTCTAGCGGGGTGCAGGAGCAGATCAGATTCCGGTCGCCGTAGGCCGAGTCGATGCGCGACACGGCAGGCCAGAACTTGTAGGCGCGGGCGTGCTCGGTGGGGTAAACGGCCTCCTCACGGGTGTAAGGGCGAGTCCACTCGTGGGTCAGAACCGTAGCGGCGGTGTGGGGAGCGTGCTTGAGCACGTTGTCCTTGGCATCGGCGCGGCCTTCTTCCACGGCCGCAATTTCCTTACGAATGGAAATCATGGCCTCAATGAAGCGGTCCAACTCCTCCTTGCTCTCCGACTCCGTAGGCTCCACCATCAGGGTGCCCGCTACCGGGAACGACACGGTGGGAGCGTGGAAACCGTAGTCCATCAGGCGCTTGGCAATGTCTTCGACCTCAATGCCAGCCTTCTTGAACTGGCGGCAGTCGAGAATCATTTCGTGGGCGCAACGGCCGTTGGCGCCGGTGTAGAGCACGGGGTAGTGCGCTTCCAGCTTGGCCTTGATGTAGTTGGCGTTCAGAATGGCCGTGCGCGTAGCCTGGGTCAACCCTTCACCGCCCATCATGTTGATGTAGGCGTAAGAAATTGGCAGGATGCTGGCCGAACCCCAGGGTGCTGAGGTAACGGCCCCAGCCGTACGGCCATCGGCGTCAATCAACACGTGACCCGACAAGTAGGGGGCCAGGTCGGCGACTACCCCGATGGGGCCTACGCCGGGTCCGCCGCCGCCGTGCGGGATGCAGAACGTTTTGTGCAGGTTCAGGTGGCACACGTCGGCCCCGATGGTGGCGGGCGAGGTCAGGCCTACCTGGGCATTCATGTTGGCGCCGTCCATGTACACGCGGCCGCCGTGCTGGTGAATAGTCTGGCAGATGTCGATGATGGTTTCCTCATACACGCCGTGGGTGCTGGGATAAGTCACCATCAAGCAGCTGAGCTTGTCGGCATACTGCGCGGCTTTAGCCTTCAGGTCCTCCACATCGATGTTACCTTCCTCGGTGCTTTTCACCACTACCACTTGCATGCCGGCCATAACGGCCGAAGCGGGGTTGGTGCCGTGAGCCGAAGCCGGAATCAGGGCCACGTTGCGATGCTGGTCGCCGCGGGCATCGTGGTAGCCTTTGATGGCCAGCAGGCCGGCGTACTCGCCCTGAGCACCCGAGTTGGGCTGCAGTGAAACAGCCGCAAAGCCGGTTACCTCGCACAGCCAGGCCTCCAAGTCGCGGAAGATTTCGGCGTAGCCCTGGGCTTGCTCCCGCGGGGCGAAGGGGTGCAAACCGCCAATTTCCGGCCAGGTCACCGGAATCATTTCAGCGGTGGCGTTGAGCTTCATGGTGCATGAACCCAGCGGAATCATGGAGTGAGCCAGGCTCAGGTCCTTGTTTTCCAGCTGCTTCATGTAGCGCAGCATCTCCGTTTCGGAGTGGTGGGTATTGAAGACGGGGTGGGTCAGGTACTCGCTAGTCCGGATCAGGCCCGAAGCCCAGTTCACCTGCACCTCCGTGGGTAGCTCCACCGTAGCGGCTTCCTTGCCGAGCACCTTGGCAAACACGGCCACGATGTCCTGCACGTCGCTGATTTCGGTGTTCTGGTGCAGGCTAATGCCTACGCGGGGCGTACCGTGCTCCTCGAAGTAGCGGAAGTTGATGCCAGCCGCCTCGGCTTCCTGCCGGATGGCCTGCTGCAGCTCCTGGCTTTCTAGCTTGATATCGAGCGTATCAAAGTAGAACTCATTGCGCTGGTTCAGGCCCAAGCTAGTGAGGGCGCCGGCCAGAGTTTGTGCCAACGTGTGCACGTTGGCGGCAAACTGGCGAATGCGCTGGGGGCCGTGATACACGGCGTACATGCCTGCCAGCACCGACAGTAGCACCTGCGCCGTGCAGATGTTAGAAGTAGCCTTTTCGCGGCGGATGTGTTGCTCGCGGGTTTGCAGGGCCATGCGGTAAGCCTTGTTACCGGCGGCGTCGATGCTCTGGCCAATGATGCGGCCTGGAATTACGCGCTTGAAGGCGTCCTTGGTGGCCAGGAAACCGGCGTGCGGGCCACCATAGCCCATGGGCACCCCAAAGCGCTGGGAGTTACCCACCACGGCGTCGGCGCCCATTTCGCCGGGAGGCGTGAGCAGGGTCAGGGCCAGCAAGTCGGCAGCCACGGTTACAAACAGGTTGTTGTCGTGGGCCTGGGCAATAAAGTCGGTGTAATCGTACACGGCACCATCGGCGGCGGGGTACTGCAGAATGGCCCCGAACAGCGTTTCGTCGGTGAGGTCAATCGTGCGGTGGTCACCTACTACCAGCTCAATACCCAGGGGCGTGGCGCGAGTGCGCAGCACGTCAATGGTTTGGGGCAGTACCTGTTCCGAGACGAAGTAGCGGCTAGCGTTCTTCTTCTTGGTCAGGGAGTGGAACATGTGCAGGGTCTCGGCGGCGGCAGTACCTTCGTCGAGCAGGCTGGCGTTGGCAATTTCCAGGCCCGTGAGGTCAATTATCATCGTCTGATAATTGATGAGGGCTTCCAGCCGGCCCTGAGCAATTTCAGCCTGGTAGGGCGTGTAGGCCGTGTACCAACCCGGGTTTTCCAGAATGTTGCGCTGAATAACGGGGGGCAGCTGGGTGTCGTGGTAGCCCAGGCCGATGTAGTTCTTGAAGAGCTTATTCTTACCGGCAATCTTTTTGAACTTCGCCAAAAAGGCCTGCTCCGTGAGGGCTGCGGGCAGGTTCAGCGGCTTTTTCAAGCGGATGGCGGCCGGCACGGTTTCGTCGATGAGCTGGTCAATCGACTCCACACCGATGGTGCGCAGCATCTGGGCTACGGCAGCGTCGTCGGGGCCATTGTGGCGGTCCACGAACACATCAGCGGGCTTGGGTTGAAGCAACATAAAAGAAGGGGTGAGGGTGGCAACAGAACGGGCCCCGGGTGGAGCCTTGACAAAGGTAGCGCGAAACGGCTTCACAGGTAAGTGCTAAAACCCGCAAATGTTTAGGCTTGTTCCGCCATACCTACTGGCAGGAGCAGGACTACGGCACAGGTTAAATTTTTTGCCCAGATTGAGGCCCCATCCTACCCATTCTACCCCATGCGTCCCATTACCATTGGCCTGATTTGCGAAGGAAAAGTCCCCCCCGACAAGCGCGTACCGCTCACGCCCAAAAAATGCGTCGAAGCTGAAGCACGGTTTCCGGGCCTGAAGCTGGTAGTGCAGGAAAGTCCCGGCCGCTGCTTTTCCGACCAGGAATACCGCAGCCTGGGCATTGACGTGCGCCCCAAGGTAGCGGACTGTGATATTCTCATGGGCGTGAAGGAAGTGCCAGTTTCCCAGCTTATTCCCAATAAAACCTACCTGTTTTTTTCGCACACGGTGAAAAAGCAGCCCGCCAACCGGGAGCTGCTTCGGCAAGTACTGGCCAAGAACATTACCCTCATCGACTACGAGCTACTGACCAACGAGCAGGGCGAAAGAATTGTGGCGTTCGGGCGCTGGGCCGGCATTGTGGGCGCCTACAACGCCCTGCTGACCTACGGCCGCAAGCACCAGTTGTATGAGCTAAAGCCCGCCTACCAGTGCGTGGATATGGAGGACATGCAGGAGGAGTTCTTTAAGGTGAAGAAGCTGCCGCCCATTAAAATTGCCGTTACCGGCTCGGGCCGCGTGGCCCAGGGCGCCGTGGAAGTGCTCAATCTGATGCGCATCCGCAAAGTGAGCGTGTACGACTACCTCTACCAGGACTTCAACGAGCCGGTGTACACCCAGCTGCGCTCCGCCGACTACAACCGCCGCCGCGACGGCCGCGTCTGGGATACGCCCGATTTCCACCGCAACCCCCAGGAATACGAGTCCACGTTTCAGAATTTTCTACCCGTTACCAACTTGCTGATAGCCTGCGCCTACTGGCACCCAGCCGCCCCCAAGTTGTTTACCCTGGAGGATACCTGTCGCGCCCACTTCCGCATTGACACCATTGCCGACGTAACCTGCGACGTGAACGGCTCCATCCCAACCACGTTGCGCAGCAGCAGCATTCAGGAACCCGCCTTCGACTACAACTGCCAGACCCGCCAGCTAGAGCCCGCTTACTCCCGTCCCAACAACATCACCGTGATGGCCGTGGACAACCTACCCTGTGAGCTACCCCGCAACGCCAGCCGCGACTTCAGCCGCCAACTCATTGACAACGTCTTACCCCACTTGGTGCAGGAACACGGCCCCGATGCAGTAGTAGAGCGCGCCACCATTGCTCGCAACGGCCAGCTCACGGAACGGTATCAGTACCTAGCTGATTATGTGGCAGCTGATTAGTTGCTAGCTGTCAGTTGATAGTTGCTGGTTGGTAGCGGCCGATTGACAGGTGCTAGTTGGTAGCTACCGCAAAAAAACTGTCCTTCTGAGCGGAGCGAAGGACCTTATTACGTCAGCACGACCTCGTTGTAACGACTCGGCTAAATGTAATAAGGTCCTTCGCTCCGCTCAGGAGGACAGTTTTTTATTTACAACTGCCAGCTGACAACCAGCAACTACCAACCAAATCAGATACGCAGTACGGGGTAGCGGGCCTGAACTAGCATGTAAAAGCCGTAGGCCATCAGGCCCAGGGCTACAATGCCCAGCACTGCCGGGCCCATAGATGCCAGCAAATCAAAGGCTTCGCCGGTGGTGCCCACGGCTGCGGCGCGTGACTGCTGGCCTGCTTGCACGAAAAAGTAGCCAATAAGACTCATGACAATACCCCGGGCGGTGTAGCCTACCTGGCCAGCTCGGTACACTACTTGTTGCTGGTTGGCGGGTAGCCCGCTGGCGTTAACGTGCTTATGAAAAGAGCCGGAGTAGGCCTTGTAAATCTGGTAGATGCCGCTGCCAATGATGACCAAGCCCAAGGCCATGATGATCCATTCGCCCGCGGGCCAGCTCAGGATTTTTGCGGTCAACGTCTGCTGTCTGTTGCCGCCATCATCAGCCGAGCCATTCAGGGCTAGCCGGGCGGCGTACCAGGCCACACTGGCGTATAGCAGTCCGCTGCCCGCGTACGCCAAGCGCCGCCCGAGGCCTTTGGCATCGGAGCCTTTCTGCTCAGTATCAACCAGGGCTTGGGTAAACCGCCAAACGATGTATCCTAGTAGTCCAAAGGCTACTAGGCCCAACAGTACCGAGCCGCCCGGCAAATCCTGGAGCGTTTGCACGGCCTGCTTCTTGTCGGCAGTTTGACCACCCTGTTGGCCGGTGGCAGCTAGCAGGGCCAGAATTCCCATCAGCAAGTACACTACGCCCTTGGCCGCAAAGCCGAAACGGGCCAGCGCCCGAATGCCCGAGGAGGGCGAGTGGGGAACGGCAGAAAGAACAGTATCGGCAGCAGACATGGGGTAGGGGAGCTAGGTGAAGAATATTCCCACTACGCGAGAAGGCTTAGCTAAGGTTGGGCTGGGGTGCCCCCACGGAGTGCGCCAACAGGCCCGGGGGCTGATAGATGCGAGCCCCCGAGCGTAACAAGGCCTCGTTTTGGGGCAGGTCTAGGGTGATGATGGGCTTGCGGCGGGCGGCTTCACTTTGCAACAGCCGCTCCAGGTTGCCGCCGGGCGTAACGTAGGGAATGAAAAAGCGCTCGGCCAGCTCCACCAGCAGCAGGTCGCGGATATCGGACGTTTCCGGGGTGACGGTTGAAACCGAGGCCTCGAAGGGCGACACGAACAGCAGGCGGCCCAACTGAATATCCCGCTCGTAGTCAAAGGGCAACGTAGGCTGAATACCCCGCCCCAGCACGTATACAATGGGCTGCTGCACATCCTGCCGCAAAAACCGAAACACGGATTGCTCCAGTCGGGAGTTGAACCCTGAAACTACGCAGTAGCCAAGCTGGCGCTGTTCCATGGCCCAGAGGTAGGTAGTCCGCTCAACGCTCACCGGGTATTCGCGGGAGCACAAAAAGGCAGTTTTCGGTAAGCGTAGCAGCGCCGTGTTTCCTAACGTTCGTAGTTCTTCAGCCCTCATCTTCCGTTCTCCTTATGAATGTTAAGTTATAAAAAATATATAATACAGTATATGTATGAGTTAGACGTCGTATAAAAAACAGCGCCTGACACTGAAGTAGTGTCAGGCGCTGAGGTAGTATAAGAGCCGCTTAAAAGTACGGTGGATCCAGTTTTCTAAATCGGTAAAGACTTCACTATGCTTAGCCTGTTTGCCTTCTTCACAGTGCAAAGTCGTTGTCAGTGGGATTGACCTGCTTGTGCTTGGCCTTACCTTTTACCTCTTCCCAATTGCTCCTGGCGCGCAACTCGGTGAAATCGTTGATACCGTTGTTGGCGTCTATGAGAGGGGAAAAATGTGAGTAGAAACCAAAGATACTTTGCGGTGCTGCTTGGCGCGGAGTTGTGCGGGTACTGCACTCCGTGAGTTACCGGCCAGGGTGGCGTGGCTTCATAACCTAGGCCCCGTGGACTTAGGGAAAGCAGAAGAGGACAGCCTTGGCCAGCAACTATATGTGCTTGATTGTGGAAAATGCAATCAGCAGCCACAGGGCGGCTCCGGTTACTAGGCCCGTACCGAAGCCGGCCGCCGCTTTGCCTACCTTTTTGCGCTGGGCCTGCTTCTCGTAGCCCCGCATATAGTTGGCGTCGGACTGGCGCTGGCGGTCAGGCACGTTCAGGTTATGCTCCTTGGGCGGCGTCACGGCAATGGCCGTGCCGGTTGCCAGGCCTCCCAAACCTCCCAGCACGGGTATGCTGACTGCTGTGGCTCCGAATGTACCCCAAAACGCTCCCGGCGCCTTGAAATGCACGCGGGCATCGTGGCGGCCTTGGGCGTAGGCTTCGGTGGGGCTAATGGCAGGAGTAGGGGCCGGGGCTGGCGTGGCTAGGTTGCGGAGCACTTCCTTCGTGCCGTTGGCATAGCGAATCAGGAATACCTGCGCGGCAGGCAGTTGCAGGGTGTCGGCGGCGGCACTTACGTAGGTAACGCGCTCCGGCGTAATGGCAAGCACTTTACCCGGAACCTCGGCTCCATCGGTTTGCAGGATAACATCCTGGGCGGTAGTAGGTAGCGCCAACAGTAGGCTGCTCAGGAAAAGTAGAATAAAGCGCATGCGGATGAAGATAAAGAAGCGAGAAAATCAGACTACCGGCGGCGGGAGTTAAACCCAAACAACAAACTGAAGCGGGCCCCGCCATTGCCGGGGACTACCGCAAAATTCACCGGGAAATTGATGCCCTGGCTGCGGAAGGAAGTGCCCACGGCCAAGGCAATGCTGGCTCCGGTTGGCGACACGTTGGGCCCCAGGCCAAACTCCAAGCCCTTGGGCCCGCGAATTCCAATTAGCGCGTTCAGGCTGGGCAGAAACTTGCCCTGCTCCAGGCCGCCAATCAGGGGCACTAGCTCTAGCAGACCCGCAGTACCGTTATCAAGGCGAAAAATCCGGGTTTCAAACTGCCAGCCAAACTGGGTTAGAAACGGATTGACATTGTAGTCTTTATCAGCCTTGGTAGCTACCCCGCCGCTCAGAACGGTAAAGCCCAGGCGGGGGCCGTTCAGCTGCACCTCCTCGTACATAGACTCCTCGTCGCCGGGAACGGTTCCGGTTCGGGAAGTGGTAGTAGTGCTGCCCGCGGGAAGGGGGGCGGGGGTGGTAGCAGGTAGCGCGCTGGCCCCGCTAAGCAGCTCCTTCGTGCCATTAGCGTAGCGAATCATGAACACATCCGTGCGGCGCGCCGTGATAAGGGGGCCGTCGGGGTTGTCGGTGCGCTTGTAGCGGACTTCGGTGGGCGTAATTTCCAGCACCTTCACCTGCAGCTCCTCCCCGTTGGACTTGGTGAGCACATCCTGGGCGTGGGCTACTACCCCGGCCAGCACAAACAAGAAAGTAAACAGTACGCGGATCATAATAGAAGGACAGAAAGTGGGGGATAGAAGTGATGAATCGAAGGTGGGCGTTAAGAACGGATAACCCCAACCAGCTTTTCCTTTATTCAGACTATTGGATGTTTATATAAATGCCTATAAGATATTGTAAAACAATACCTTGCGTAAAATACTTCTGACTTATCGGCTGGGAAATTGGGGGATGTCGAACGGAGCTTTATCTTCCCGACATGGATGACTTGCGCACTACGCTCCTGACTTTTTCCGCCGACGACCGCAAGGACTTTCGGCAGTTTATCCAGCGCCAGCGCCGCAAGCAGAAAGGCCGGATGGACGTCCGCCTCTGCGACTTGCTCTTGCACCAGAAAGAGTATGCTACCGAGGAGCTGCTGGCCCGGCTTTACCCCGAGGAGCCCAACGCCGTAGCCTACTACGCCCTGCGCAAGCGCCTCATGCGCCACCTCACCGACTACCTGCTGCTGCGCCAGCGCCAGCAAGACGCTACCGCCGCTTCCTCCGTGCGCAGCCTGCTCACGTTGGCCCAGTATCTGTTTGAGGTGAGTGTGCCCCGGCTGGCCTGGAACACGGTGCGCAAAGCCGAAAAGCTGGCCCGCCAGAACGAGCAGTATCAGCTGCTCAATACCGTGTACAACCTCCAGATTGCCCAGGCCGGTAGCAAGTACGCCGATGACCTGACGGACATCATTCAGCGGCGCAACCTCAACAAAAAAGCCGCCGACGAGGAGGAGCGTGCCAACATTGCCGACAGCCTGATTCGGCAGCGGCTGCGGGAAGCGCGCGTGAAAGGCCGGGCCGGCGAGTCGTTCGATACCATTCTGCAGGACGTGCTACGCGAGTATGATCTGCAGGAAGCTTTTGCCCGGCGGCCGGCCCTGCTCTACCGGCTAATGTCGCTGGCCCGGGCAGCCATGCTCGTGCGCCGCGACTACCTTTCCTTCGCGCCCTTCGTGATGCGCTGCTACCACCTCATGGAAAAGCGCCACGGCTTTCAGCCCGCCCACCGCGAGGCCCAACTGGGGTTGCTGTACATGATTGCGCACTCCCTGTACCGTACCCGGCGGTTCCGCGAATCAGTGGAATACCTGGAGCGGCTGCGGGCGGTGCTGGAGGCGGGCCCGAAGTTGCAGGCCAGGGAGCTGCTGGCCCGCTACACCTTTTTGCTGGCCGCTAACTACGCCTTCCTACGCCGCAACGCCGACAGCATTCGGCTGCTGGAAGACATTTTGCGCACCCCACTTACTTCCCGCGACCAGCTCACGGCCCGTTTGGGCCTGGGCTTCCATTATTTTGCCGAAGGACAGTTTCAGAAAACCAACCAAATTCTGCTGGCCATTGGCCGTACTGACCACTGGTGCGAGCAGGAAATGGGCGTGGAGTGGGTGCTCAACCGCAACATGGGCGAAATGCTGACGCAGCTAGAGCTCGGCAACCCTGACCTGGCTCTGAACCGGCTGCGAGCCATTGAACGCCTAATCAAGGAGCGGTTCGGGCCCGATGGGGGCGGCTACGCGGCCGTGCTGTACTACCTGCAGCTGGTGCGCGATATTATTGATGAGCCTACCCTAGCCCGGGCGCCAGCATTTGCCGCCCGCGCGGCTAGCATTCCTTCTTTCGTGCCCCTAGAGCAGGAAGACTTGCAGGCCCTGAGCTTTTACAGCTGGCTGCAGGCCCGCATTGAAGGCCGGCCCTACTACGAGGTGCTGCTGGAGCTGGCTGGCGCTTCCGATACTGCCTTGGTTAGCCAGGGGTAGGCCGGCGGGAGCTGCGACACTAAAAAAAGAGCCCGTGCTAGCTGTTAGCACGGGCTCTTTACAAAGCGAATGACCTTGGCTGCGACTAGTTATTTTTAGTAGCAGCGTTGATTTCGGCTTTGGCGTCAGCGGCAGCTTTGTCGGCGGCGGCTTCGGTCTGGTTGGCAGCTTCCTTGGTTTCAGCAGCGGCCTCGTTGGCAGCAGCTTCCGTCTTGTTAGCGGCTTTGTCGGCGGCATTTTCTACGGCCTGACCAGCGTTTTCAGCGGCGGCTTCGGTTGCGTTAGCGGCGTTGGTTGCTTCGGCAGCGGCAGCGTCGCCGGCGTTTTCAGCGGCAGCTTCCGTGTTGGCAGCAGCGGCGTCGGCGTTTTCTTTGCCTTCCTGAGTGCAAGAGGTAGCGGCAAAGGCAACGGCAGCAGCCAGCAGCATCAATTTGAAGGTAGCTTTCATGATGTTAACAAGTAAGGTGAGGGTAGTAACAAGCGCAACAGTGGTTGCTAAGCCTTTATAATTCTGCGCATAGAAGGTAACCCAGGCCCAACCAAGATTTTGGCCCCTGCTTTGCGCTCCTAACTTCCGGCCTGCTTCCGCGTACTGCGGGCTACCCCCACCTGCCCAGCTTCCCTTGAAATTTCGCTTCTCTATGTTTTCCCGATTTAGCCTGCTGACTTGCTGTCTCGCTCTGCTTGCCCACTGTGCTACCGCTCAGGCCAATGATGGTTTTCAGCGGCGCGACGGCGGCATGTACCTTATCCGGAATGGGGAAACCCGCCCCATGACGCGCGACATACGCCTACCCAACGGCCGCTTGGTTACCCGCGACGGATTTGTGGTAGGGCGCGATGGAAGCCGGACGGAGTTAAAAGACGGACAAGGCTGCTCCCTGCTGGGGGAGGCCGTGGCCAGTAGGCCCCAACCCGATGGCCGGGTACTCTTGGCTACGGCTACCAGCCCAGGGAGGCGCTCTGCCCCAGCATCCTCATCAGTACGCAGCTACCAAGCCGCCGTGTGGCAGTGGTTAGAGGGCCGGGGCAAGGGCAAAGGACACGGCAAGTTCAAGCGCAAACACAAGCGCGACGACGACTAGCGCCGCCTAGGCTACTCTTTTACTTCATCCCCGTCCCGATCAATAAAGAAGGTGCGGCCCTGCTGACTAACCCGGGCGCGGCCTTGGGCATCAAAGTCGGTGGCACTCGTGTAGCGCCCGAACGGCGCCGTTCCCACGGTGGTGTCGGCCAAGTACTCAGGCCCGATAAACGTGAACTTGTTTTGCGTCTTAACCCGCGCCAACTCTTGCTCGAAGGAATAGGCTTCCTGGAAGATGACGGGAGCCGTAGCTGGCTCATCGGGGCCAGTCAGGTAATGCCAGCCGCGGTAGTCGAGCACGGCGGCATAGCCCCCGGCAAAGTCGCGGGCGGCGTAATAATAAGCGCCAAATTCCTGGCCCGTAGCGTCCAGGAAAGTGTAGAGCTGCCCCACACGGGCTCGGGCGTACCCATCGGAGTACGGATACAGCGCATCGTAGGCGGGCTTCACCACTTCCGTACCATCGTCGCGGATAAACCCGAAAACGCCGTTTTGCTCGACTACCGCCACGTGGTTCTTGAACTCGCCAATTGTAGTGTAACGGGCCGGTAAAAGCGTGTCGCCATTTGAAGCCAGCAGGCCATAGCGCCCCTGCTCCTGAAAAGGAACCGGGGCTCCGGCGCTGCTGCAGCGGACAATGCCTACGGCCACCAGCAAGGCTATTCCCGCGCTAGCTGCATACAAAGTCTGCCGGGGCTGCTGGCGCACCTTGGCCACCCACGGCCCAAAGCGGCCCGTCAGTTGGCGCAGCGCGGGCCGCCAGCGGTCCAACCCAGCCAACAGCCGCTGCCGCGCTTCCGCTGGCCGGCCAAACTGCTCCCGCCGCGGAGGCGTGGTAATAGGCGGCTTCGGCGCGGTAGGCGGGACCGTTGTTGTAGGACTCGGTGCTGTTGGGGCAGCCGTTACCGGTGGAGCTGGCAGCACTGGGGCTGCTAGCGGAACCACTGGAGGCTCGGGGGCCGGAGTAGGCTCGGCTGTTGGTTTGGGCAAAGCAGGTGGTTCCGGGAGGACGGCCGTACTACCCGGGGGCACAACGGTAGGGGCCGCAGACAGGCGCTGAATCAGGTTTTCCAGCTGCTGAATTTTGCTGCCCAACTCCTGGTTGCGGTTTTCTAGCTCCGTACGGTACGCCTGAATGGAAGACTCCAGCGCGTCCTTTTCGCGTTTTTCGGTGGCTAGCTGAGCTTGCAGGTCTGGGGCTTCGGCCGCTACGGGGGCAGCGGCTAGCTGCTGCTGCAGTTGCTGAATGCGCTGCTCCCGTTCCGTTTCCCGGGTTTCCATGGCGCGCAGCTGTTGGCTTAGATCCGTCTGCAAGCTGGTGCGCAACTGCTCCAGCTCCTGCTTTTCTTGGCTGCGCGCCTCTAAGTCAACCTCGTAGCCAGTGGAACGGCGGTCCAGCTCATCTACATCCTCCGCGCCCAGCCACCGCCACAACTGGCCAGCTTTCTGCCGCAGCAAGTCACCGGCCCGAGCCGGCTCAGCCGCTACTGGCTGGTCCGGCTCGGGTGCTGCTGCTGCTGGCGGTGAAGCGGCGGTTATGCCGAGGCTGTGGACGAGCTGCTCTAGGTCGGCGGGGGTAAGGTCAATTTCTGGGGTAGCCAGCTGGGCCAAGCGGCGCGTGAACCGGGCGGGGTCGGCCAACAGATGGAAGGTAGAAGCCGCAGGTACGGCCGCCATGCGCGCTTCCACTTCGGGCCCAAACCGCACTGGCGCCCCGAACAGTACCAGGCCAGTGGTGAACTGCAGGTTAGCGGCTTCGGGCGGTAAATGCGGAGCTAGCCACGTTGCCAGCACGGTGCGCTGCTGCTCAAACAAGGCAAACGGGTTAGCTGCTTCGCCGGGCAGTTCCAGGGGTATGCCGTCCAGCAGCCAGGTGCTGGCGCGCAAATCCGGGATATGCAACAGTCCGCCGGCCGCTATCAACTGCAGAATAGTCAGGCTGCGCGGCCGAATAACCACCGCATCTAACTGTAAATCAGGTTGGGAAGGGTCTGGTGTGATGTTGGCCAGGACCAGGGTGTAGGGAGCCCCCGCCTCCGCGCGCAAGGCCGCCACCACGGCTTCAAACTGTTGCTGCCGGGAGGGAGAAGAAAAAGGAGCCGATTGGTAGATGTGCAGCATAGGTGGGCGGCGCGGGCCGCAACTTTCCGGCCAGAATGGGCCGCGCGGCATTGTACGGTCATTTAGCGGTTGAGGTATGCCAACTTTTCCGGGCCTGGGCAAGTATAGGTTGGTAGCCTTCTTACTCATCCGTTTGAATTTCTTTCCCGCTTATGGATTCCACCGCCTCCACCCCCCAAACCCCGGCTACCCCTACCGTGCCCCTCGATGTTACGGATCAGCAGAACTCTGCCCTGCTCGATGATACCCTGAGCCTGTTGAGCGCCGGGGCTCCCGACAAAGCCGGTGAAAAAGGCCTAACTGAAATTGACCGGTGGGCTGAAGTGCTGCGCGCCTCCGAGCGCCCCGGCCTGGCCAAAATTATCCAGGAGCTGACTACCCTGCGTGAGCAGCTCAGCACCCCGGGAACCGAAGCCCACGACATTGCCGAAACCATGGCTACGCTCGGGGCCGAAACCTCCAAAGTAGCCGACGAAACCTCCGATGGCTACAGCGCCCCCCTGGCTCAGCTAGGAAAGCTGCTAATCAAACTAGGTTCCAGCCTGTCGCGCTAGGGCCTGACACTTGAGCAACATAGCAAAGCCCCTGGCTACTTGATAGTCAGGGGCTTTGCTATTTTTGGGTTTTGGTAGCAAACAATTAGCGAGTAGGGAAGTATTCAGGCTTCACTTGCCGCAATGGGAAGAAGTTGTCTGGCCCTGTTTGCGCGGCCGGACGGCCGCTTGCCGTACTTTTGCGGTTTCATTCCAGTTGCCATGTCTGAATTTCCGCCCCGCGCCGCGTTGTCCTTGTATGATCCTTTCGATGGTATGCGCTTCGGAATGCGTCACTGCTTTCTGTGCGGCACACCTACCACGCCTCCTCAGGACACCATACCCGTGTTTGCCGAGTGGCTAATGCAACGTTATAACCTGCACGAACGACAGATTAAGTTGCTGGATATGAGTATTGTGCAGTATCAGCAGCTACGCATTGCGTGCTGCGCCCACTGCCGCACCCAGCACGTAGCACCCCTGGAGGCCCGGGTAGAAGCAGCGGCTACGGAAGGCATAGCCGGTTTCCGCCGCCTCGATGAACAGACGCTGTTTCTGTGGCTAGGCAAAATGTTCTACGGCATTCTGGTAACGGAACTCCTGAACGAGCTGGACCCGTTGGCCCGCCCCCAGTATCCGCTGGCCGAAAACGCTTTGCTGCTACGCCGATTTCAGGCGTTTTTCCAACCGCTGCAAGCGTTGCGAGTGCCCATGGAATATGATGATTTCACGCCTGGTTCCGTGTTTATTCTCGAAACGGATCCGCGCGAAGACACCATGCCCTTTGAGTACGATGACGACTTAAGCACCATTGCCTTTAGCATCAAGCTCGATAGCACCGTGCTGGTGGCTTGTCTGGTAGATAATGGCATTATTCAGCAGGCCATGCGCCGTGTGTACCAGGACGCCTACCGGCCCCTGCATCCGGTGCAAATAGCTGAGTTTAAGGCCCGAGTGTACTACGCAGCGTACTTACTGAACATCATTCCTGATTACTACCCCCGCGCCGTAAAGCCCGGCGACACCGAGGTAATCCTGGATACGCTGATTGACGACATCAACACCGCTATTTTCAACCCCTGGGAAAATAGTGGGTACGCGCAGTCCTTGCTGGAAATGTGGAAAAAATGGCAGATTCCGTTGGATGAAATCATGCGAAACCCGGCCGAGCCGCTCACCTTCCTGTATGATGCGGACGGGCAGCCCCAGTTGCTGGAGCAGTTTCCTAAAAAGGCCGGGGGAATTAGGTAAGTAGCCTGTCCTAGCTGGCTTGCCAGGGGGTAGGCTCCGTGTACCGTGTAAGCTTAATGTTAGTCCAGCGTCCTTCAAAGCCGCTTTTCTTCTTGCATTCACGCTTGCTAACCAGCACATCCACGCAGTGGCGGTGGCGTCGGTTCATCGTGTCATGAATGATATAGACGCCATCTAGGTCGTCGGAAATACCGCGTACGCGCACTTTGTCGCCGTAGCGGAAGGGGCCTCCCCACTTATTGAGCAGGTCGCGGGAAACGGCTAGCCAGCGGGTTTTGCTGGAGTGCCGGGTAGGAATGATGGAGCCATCGGCGGTTTCCATCGGGTTATCATCGGTCTGGCCCACTTCGGGCCAGTAGGTAGTTGCCGTCACACGGTACGACAAGGTTTGGGGAGCCTTTTTTACGGGCTCTACCGGTATGGCTACGGATACCGGACGGGGGCTCAGGCTAGCAACCGTGGAAGGTAGAGCCAGAGCGGAGACAGAAAGAGTACGGGGGGGGAATAGGAAGGTCAGTAAGAATAACGCAATGGACATGACATTTGGGTTCGTGAACTCTCACTTGGGCCCGGAGAGGATGGACAGCCGGCCCGACTCGGCTAGTGGGAAGCGCGCCATCTGCATTAGCAGAATAAAAACGCCTTTTAAACTATAGTGAGCGGCTTTAGAAGCCGGAAACATGCTCTAGATGGAGGTGATAGAGGGTTTAATATAGATAATTATTATAATTGGTTGTACTTATAATATGTTGTCGTGTTGCAGGGCTCAAAGGTAAGAACTTTTTTTTAAGTGAGCTTTTTGTGTATTGCTAAATAATTTAGCAAAAATTCCCCTTCAAAACGGCAATAGTCCCGCCCCTTACGGACGTTGCGCAAGCAAGGTTATGGGCGAGGTAGGAACCCACTCTGGGCCAGGCCGTATGGATATAGTTAGGATTAATAGCCTTTTGTCTTGCCTCTTTCCAACCAACCCTTGCTGATTATGCTTTACCCTACTTTGCCTAAACCGGCGGCCACTGCCTTAGCAGGTGCGCTTGCAGGTTTGCTGTTCACAGCCTGTTCCTCACCTTCTACCACGCCTGATAACGCTTCTGGTTCTACGGCCTCCACTGATTCCGCTACCACTGAAGCTCCCACCGCGCCAGCTAACTCGCCCCTGCAGGTAGTAGCCCAATTTCGGGAACCGCAGATTGTGGGTGTAGCCGTTACGCCCGATGGCCGCGTGTTCGGCGACTTTCCGCGCTGGGACAACAACCCGGTGAACCCCGTGGCCGAAATCATGCCCGATGGGTCCGTGAAAGGCTACCCCGATGCCAACTGGAACCTCTGGAACGAGAGCGTGCGCAACGAGCCGCAGAAGCACTGGATCTGCCCGCAGAGCGTGTACACCGATAAAACGGGCATGTTGTGGGTGCTCGATCCGGCCTCACCTGGCATTAAAGGCACCGTGCCCGGTGGTCCCAAGCTCGTCAAGATTGACCCCAAAACGGACAAAGTGATGCAGAACATCAGCATCCCCGAAAGCGTGGCCTCGCGCAAATCCTACCTCAACGACGTGCGTGTGGATACCCAAAACCAATACGCTTACATCACCGAGTCGGGGGTAGGCAGCTTGGTAGTTGTGGATTTAAAGTCTGGTAAGTCGCGGAAGCTGCTGGCCCAGCATCCGACCATGATGGCTGACACTACCCTCAACATCAAGGCCGATGGACACGAACTAATTGACCCCAGCGGCAACAAGGCCCGCTTTAATGCCGATGGCATTGCCCTGAGTCAGGACCTGCAATACCTCTACTGGAAGCCGCTGACCAGCTATAAGCTCTACCGCATCAAAACCGAGGCCCTGCGCAATCCAGCTTTGTCGGATGCCCAACTGGCTCAGCAAATTGAGGATTTGGGCAAGGTGCCCGCCTGCGACGGCATGGAGCTGGATGCGCAGAATAACCTATACATGACCACGTTCGAGGATCATTCCATTAAACGCCGCACGCCCGCCGGCAAGATTGAACTAGTGGTGCAGGACCCGCGCCTAGAATGGCCCGACAGCTTCTCGTTAACGGCTGATGGCACCCTGTACGTGACCAACTCAGCCATCCACAAAACGCCTACCTGGAACAAAGGCATTGGTAAGCAGGACCAGCCGTACCACATCTTTAAGATGAGCTTACCGAAATAAGGGTAATCGAATCAGTGAAAAAGCCGTTCCTGGTTATGGGAACGGCTTTTGTATTTATTTGATAGATTGGGCATTCTAACCAATCACTTAGCGTTGAGGAAATGCATAGGCTTGATAAACAAGTTTATTTGCATATGCGCATATCGGTTTTAGCTTTCTGGTCAAGCTAGTTATCTTTACTCCTGACACTACCAGTTCCCACCGCATGGATGCTTACTCTTACATCGCCAATGCACACGGCGAATACATTGATCAGCTCTACCAATCGTACAAGGCCGATCCGCAATCGGTTGACGTAAGCTGGCAGAAGTTTTTTGAAGGCTTCGACTTTGCTCAGCAGTATTCCGAAGATAGTGCTGCGCAGGCCGATGGTGAAGGTGTACTCGGCACTACGGCCAGCACCAACCAAGCCGGCACTATCCGCGCCGTAGACACCGTATCGGCCGATAAGGAAACCCAAGTCCGCAACCTGATTCACGCTTACCGCAGCCGCGGCCACTTGGTGGCCCGCACTAACCCGGTACGGGAGCGGAAAGACCGCAAAGCCCGCCTAAGCTTGTCGGACTTTGGTCTAAGCGAAGCTGACCTTGACACAACGTTCAAAAACGGCGAAGTACTAGGCCTCGGGCCGAATGCCAAGCTTCGCGACATTGTGGCCGCCCTGGATAAGGTGTACACCCGTACCATCGGATTCGAGTACATGTACATCCGCGACCCGCAGGTGCTCGACTGGTTCCGGGAGAAAGTAGAAAAAGACTCGCTGAGCTTTAACCCCGGCGTGGAGTACAAAAAGCGTATCCTGAGCAAGCTCAACGAGGCCGTTGTATTCGAGAACTTCTTGCATACTAAGTTTTTAGGTCAGAAGCGCTTCTCGCTGGAAGGTGGCGAAACCACGATTCCCGCCCTCGACGCCATCATCCGGAAGGGTGCGGAGCTGGGCGTGGAGGAAGTGATGATTGGCATGGCCCACCGCGGCCGCCTGAACGTGCTGGCCAACATCATGGGCAAAACCTACGAGCAGATCTTCTCGGAATTCGAGGGCACTGCCGTACCGGACCTGACCATGGGTGACGGCGACGTGAAGTACCACATGGGCTACAGCAGCCAGGTAGATGCCGGTGGCCGCACCGTAAACCTGAAGCTGGCGCCCAACCCCAGCCACCTGGAGGCGGTAAACCCGGTAGTAGAAGGCTTTGTGCGCGCCAAGCTCGACCACGGTTACCAGAACGACTATAATAAGGTGTTGCCCATCCTGATTCACGGCGACGCGGCCGTGGCGGGCCAGGGCATTGGCTACGAGGTAACGCAGATGTCGCAGCTGGAAGGCTACAAGACCGGCGGCACCGTGCACTTCGTCATCAACAACCAGGTAGGTTTTACCACCGATTTCGAAGACGCCCGCTCGTCTATCTACAGCACCGACCTGGCGAAGATTATCGACGCGCCGGTGATGCACGTGAACGGCGACGACCCAGAGGCCGTGGTGTTTGCCGTGCAGCTCGCCACTGAGTACCGTCAGCAGTTTCACGCCGATATCTTTATTGATATGGTGTGCTACCGCCGTCACGGCCACAACGAGTCGGACGAGCCGAAGTTCACCCAGCCCACGCTCTACAACCTCATTAGCAAGCACCAGAACCCCCGCGAGGTGTACAACGCCATGCTCGTAGAGCGCGGCGACGTGGACAAGGAGCTGGCGAACCAGATGGATAAGGAGTTCCGCGACACCCTGCAGGCCCGCCTGGACCTGGTGAAGCAGAAGCCGCTACCCTACAACTACCAAGCCCTCGAAAATGAGTGGCGCAGCCTGCGCCGCAGCAAGCCCGAGGACTTCGACCAATCGCCGGTGACAGGCATTAGCGAAGAGCTGGTGCAGAAAGTCGGTAAGGCCCTGACGACCCTGCCTGAGGGCTTCCGCCCCTTGAAGCAAATTGAAAAGCTGATGGAGGAGCGTCGGAAGATGTTCTTTGAGTCGCGCAACCTGAACTGGGCGGCGGGTGAGCTGCTGGCCTACGGTTCGTTGCTGGCCGAAAAGCACATTGTGCGCCTGAGCGGCCAGGATGTGCAGCGCGGCACGTTCTCGCACCGCCACGCGGTGCTGCACGACGCCGAAACCTCGGCGCCTTACAATTCCCTAAACTATATTGAAGAAGGGCAGGAGCAGCTCCGCATCTACAACTCCCTGCTGAGTGAGTATGGCGTGCTAGGCTTCGAGTTTGGCTACGCCATGGCCAACCCTACGGCCCTAGTTATCTGGGAAGCCCAGTTCGGCGACTTCGCCAACGGCGCCCAGACCATGATTGACCAGTTCATCGTATCGTCGGAAAGCAAGTGGCAGCGCATGAACGGCTTGGTGATGCTCTTGCCCCACGGCTACGAAGGCCAGGGCCCGGAGCACTCCAACGCCCGCCCCGAGCGGTTCCTGCAGTTGGCCGCCGAGCACAACATCGTGGTAGCCAACATGACCACGCCGGCCAACTTCTTCCACGCCCTGCGCCGCCAGCTAACCTGGGAGTTCCGTAAGCCGCTGGTGGTAATGTCGCCCAAGTCCATGCTGCGCCACCCGCTGTGCGTGTCGCCGGTAGAGGAGTTCACCTCCGGTACCTTCCGCGAAGTGCTCGGCGACGTGTACGCCGAGGACAAGAAGGTGAAGCGCGTGTTGCTGTGCACGGGTAAAGTGTACTTCGATTTGCTGGAAGAGCAGCAGAAGTCGGAGCGCCGCGACGTGGCCATTGTGCGCCTGGAGCAGCTGCATCCTTTCCCGCAGAAGCAGCTCGCCGTCGAGCTAGCTAAGTACCCAAAGGCCAAAGTGTACTGGGTGCAAGAGGAGCCCGAAAACATGGGCTACTGGAACTACCTGCTGCGTTTCATGCGCCGGGAGCTGGAAGACGTGATTTCGCGCAAGCCTTCCGCCTCGCCCGCTACCGGTTACAACAAGGTGCACGTAAAGGAGCAGAAGGACCTCGTGGCCCGCGCCTTCGACAAGCCTCGCGAAGCCGTAGCGGACACCACTATTAAGGAAACCGCAGCCAACGCGCAAAAGGCAGACTAGTTTTTCGAGCTGTTAGCTCCTGGCTGCTGGCTGTAGCTTCATCACTCGAAAGCTGACAGCTATCAGCCAGGAGCTAATAGCTAAAGATACCTACCGAAACCCTTCAATTCTCCCACCTATGGGTCTGGAAATTAAAATCCCCGCCGTTGGCGAGTCTATTACCGAAGTTACCATCGCCAAATGGCTGAAGGCTGACGGAGACGCCGTGAAGCGCGACGAAGTAATTGCCGAGCTGGAATCAGACAAAGCTACATTTGAGCTGCCCGCTGAAACCGACGGAATCCTGAAAATCCGCGTCGCTGAGGGCGAAACCATTGGCATCGGCACCACCATTGCCGACATCGACGGAGCCGCTGGTGCTTCAGCGGCACCAGCTACTGCTACTCCCGCCGCTTCGGCTGCCAGTGCTCCGGCCGCTACGTCTAGCACTGACCCGGTAACTCAAGGTGAGCAGAACCCCGCCGCCAGCAACCAAAGTGGCTACGGTGGCTCCCAGGCCGGCTCGGCTGATACGCCTACGGCTGCCGCCCCGGCAGCTGCTAGCGCACCCGCCAGCAACGGCGGCGGTAGTGCAGCTACTGTAGAAATGAAAATTCCAGCCGTGGGCGAGTCCATTACGGAAGTAACGGTAGCCAAATGGCTTAAGGAAGACGGTGCCCAAGTGCAGCGCGACGAAATCATTGCCGAACTGGAGTCGGACAAGGCCACGTTTGAATTGCCCGCCGAGGGTAGCGGCACGCTGCGTCACGCCGCCAAAGAAGGCGAAACCATCGGCATCGGCGCTACCATCGCCCGCATTGAAGGCGGCAGCGGCGCCCCGGCTGCTACTTCCGCTCCGGCCGCTCCGGCCGCCAGCCAGGCTAGTGCAACGGCTCCGGCTACCTCCAGTGCTACCAGCTACGCTACCGGCACCCCTTCGCCAGCGGCTGGTAAGATTCTGGGTGAAAAAGGCATCAACCCCGCCGACGTACAAGGTTCCGGCCGCGATGGTCGCATCACGAAGGAAGACGCTCAGAACGCTCAGGCCCGCCCAGCGGCCCCAGCTCCGGCGGCTACCCCCGCTGCTCCGGCCAAAGCTACCGCGCCAGTAGCAGCGGCTCCGGCTGCCAGCGGCAACCGCAACGTGCGTCGGGAGCGGATGAGCAACTTGCGCAAGACGGTAGCTCGCCGCCTGGTATCCGTGAAGAACGAAACGGCCATGCTCACCACCTTCAACGAGGTGAACATGCAGCCTATCATGGACCTGCGCAACAAGTTCAAGGACAAGTTCAAGGAGAAGCACTCGGTAGGTCTCGGCTTCATGTCGTTCTTTACCAAGGCCGTGTGCGTGGCCCTGAAAGAATGGCCCGCCGTGAATGCCCAGATTGACGGCACCGACATCGTGTACAACGACTTCTGCGACATTAGCATCGCCGTATCGGCGCCGAAAGGGCTGGTGGTACCGGTAATTCGCAACGCCGAAGAACTGTCGTTTGATGGTATCGAGAAGGAAATCGTGCGCCTGGCTACCCTGGCTCGCGACAACAAGCTCACCATCGAGCAAATGACCGGCGGCACGTTCACCATCACCAACGGCGGCGTGTTCGGCTCCATGATGAGCACCCCGATTATCAACGCCCCGCAGTCGGCTATTTTGGGTATGCACAACATCGTGCAGCGCCCCATTGCTGAAAACGGCCAAGTGGTAATCCGCCCCATGATGTATCTGGCCCTGAGCTACGACCACCGCATCATCGACGGCCGCGAGTCGGTATCGTTCTTGGTGCGCGTGAAAGAGCTGCTTGAAGACCCGACCCGCCTGCTGCTGGGCGTGTAAACGGACTATTTGAAGCGTTAATGGAAAAGGCTACCCGCCATAATGGGTAGCCTTTTTCATGCCTCTCTTGTCTTGGCAGCATGATTGCGCAAAAAAGCCCTCTGGAACAAACCAGAGGGCTTTTCAGCGGGTGGGTGGGTGGATGGGTGAGTGAGAAAGGAGCGGGAATTGGGGGTGGGATAAAAAGAGCGGGGTAATATCGGTTAGGCGGCGCGGGAGTTAGAGGCCAGCGTCGCTACTTTGCTTTTGGCTTCTTCGGCTTTTGAGCCGGCAAACTTCTCGTCAACGGTGCGTTTCAGCAAAGAAACCCAGCGCTGAAACAAAGGACCTTGCGCCGGCAGCGCCGAGTGCAGGGGAACCATCTGGCCTTCCTGGTAACGGGTGGTGCCTAGCAGCGCCGTGCTCCAGTAGTCATACATGGAGGTGAGGTGGCGGGGCCAGTGCACGCGCGCAACGGCGCTGCATAGAGGAGCCAAGAGCTCATCTTCATTGGCTTTGCTGAACGCGGTATCCACCAGCGTCTTGATGTCACCTTCGGTGCACAAATCGGGAAGAGTAGAAGTAGCCATACGAGCAGAGGTAGGACCAGTGGATACGGAGCGAATTTACGCAGGTTGCACAACTTTCGCTAAAGGGCTAAAAAATATTTTTATGATTCCTTGAAATTATGTTCTTTCTAATTGATTAATAGCCGCTAAAGCTAGATCCGGCTTGAAAAAGTTTAAAGCAGGTTGAGCGGGTTGTTGGCTTGCTGGATACGATACTCAAAAATGGAAGCAAGGTTACCCGCCTTGTACAGCGCTTCGTCGGCGGTAGGGCCGGCGAAATGGGCTTCTACCGTTTCCACGAATAAGGCAAGCCAGCGCCGGAAATGCTGACTGTTGATGGGTAGGGCCAGGTGCTTGGGAAAGGGCCGGCCCCGGTAGCGCCCCGTGCCTAGTAGCAGGCTGCTCCAAAAGTCATACATAGTAGCCAAATGGCGGGGCCACTGCCCCTGAACCACTGCCTCGAAGATGGGCCCAATCAGGTCGTCGGTTTGCACCCGGCTATAGAAGGAATCTACCAGCAGGCGAACGTCCTCTTCGGATTGAATATCGGGTAGGTGTTCCATAACAGAAGTAGACAGGAGAAGGGCGGAACAAAGCAACTTACGGCCGACGCTAACATGGGCGCCGTTAGGCGGCGCGCCTACCGCCCAACACCACCAGCACCACGGCTAACACAATCAGGGCCGCGCCCCCAAGCATGCCGGCGTTCAGTTGCTCGCCGGCAAAGGCCCAGCCCAGCAGCACCGCCACCACGGGGTTCACAAAGGCATAGGTACCAGCCAGGGCTGGCTCCACGGCCCGTAGCAGCCAGATGTACGCCGTAAAGGCGACAATCGAGCCGAACGTAACCAGATAGATATACGCTAGCCATGATTTCGACGTCACCTGCGCCAGCTCAAAGCCCTGAGCCTCGCCCCGAACTAGGCCCACCACCACCATCACCAGTCCCCCGCAAAGCATCTGCATACCCCCCGACAAGAAGGGCGACGGACTCGGCTGGTGCCGCTTGGAGTACAACGAGCCAATGGCCCACACCAGCGCCGCTGTTAGCACCAGAACCATCCCAATGCCCTCGTGCCCGGGCAGGGCTACGTGGCTAGCGCCGGGCGTACGAGCCAGCAAATACACGCCGCCCAGGCCGCACACCAACCCTAGCGTTACGGCCGGGGTAGGCCGCTGCGCTACCCCGCTCCACCACCCCAGCACCGCCAGAAACATAGGTACCGTGGCCACCAGCAATGCCGCCAGGCCCGAGGGAATGTACTGCTCGCCCAGCGTGACGCCCCCGTTGCCGAAAGCCAGCAGGCAGATACCAATAAGCAGGGCCACACCCCAGCCGCGCCAGGTGGGGGCCGGCTCCCCGCGCAGGCGCATGAAGCCGTAGAGCAAGGCTCCCGCCAGGGCATAGCGGCTGCCGGCCATGAGCAGGGGCGGCATGGAGTCGATGGCGAAGCGGATGCCCAGGTAGGTGGAACCCCAGATGAGGTAGACGGCCGCAAAGGCCAGGAGCAGGGCCGTGCGGGAAGGAGGTAGCTGATTCGCCATAAAAACCGGAAGCATGTAGACTGCAAACCTACGCCGGTTTTGGCAGGATGGCCGCGTGCTACCAGCCGCTTGTCAGGCCACTTGGCTGGGCGACTAGCAGTGGGGCAACCCTGGCCTTGCAGCGTACCGGCTTGGGTAGGGCAGGAGATGCAGCGCTTGCGCCCGAATCCCGTTCTTTACCGCGTACTCCTACCTTGCTTGCCTGTGCGCTCTTTTCTTCTACTTCTTTGGCTGGGCCTGCTGGTGGGCCTGAGCAATCCGGCCGCCGCCCAACTGCTTCAGGCCAAGCCTGCCTTCACACGCGCCGATTCCCTGCGCGGGGCCCTCACGCCCCTGCGCACCTGCTACGACCTCAACTACTACCACCTGGATGTGCGGCTGGATATCGGCAAAAAGGCGCTCAGCGGCTCCAACCTGTTCGGTTTCACGGCCACCCAGGATTTCAGCCGGCTGCAGTTTGACCTGTTCGCGAACCTGAAGGTGGAAAAGGTGGAGTACCAGGGCAAGTCGGTGCCGTTTACCCGCGAAGCCAACGCTGTGTTTGTCACGTTTCCGGAGCCCATCCGCAAGGGCAGCCGCGCCGCCTTCACCGTGTTCTACTCCGGGCAGCCCACCGAGGCCAAGCACGCGCCCTGGGACGGCGGACTGGTGTTTACTCAGGATAGCAAGGGCAAACCCTGGGTTGCCTCGGCCTGCCAGGGGGTAGGGGCTAGCATTTGGTGGCCCACCAAAGACCACCAGGCCGACGAGGTTGACAGCATGCTCATCAGCGTAACGGTGCCCAAGGGTTTAAAAGACATTTCCAACGGCCGTCTGCGCAAAACCACTGCCCTCACAGGCGGCGCCACCCGCTTCGACTGGTTTGTGAGCAACCCCATCAACAACTACGACGTGGCCCTGAATGTGGGCGACTACACGCACTTTGCCGACGAGTATGCCGGCGAGAAAGGCAAGCTCACGCTGGACTATTGGGTGCTACCCGAGAACCTGTCCAAGGCCAAAACCCAGTTTGCGGCCAACGTAAAGCCCATGCTCAAGTCGCTGGAGTCGTGGTTTGGGCCTTACCCGTTTTATGAGGATGGCTACAAGCTGGTGGAGGCCCCGCACCTGGGCATGGAGCACCAGAGCGCCGTGGCCTACGGCAACAAGTACCAGAATGGCTACCTGGGCAAGGACCGCTCCGCCACCGGCTGGGGCCTGAAGTGGGACTTCATCATCATCCACGAAAGTGGGCACGAGTGGTTCGGCAACAACATTACCAGCAAGGACATAGCCGACATGTGGATTCACGAGAGCTTTACTACCTACTCCGAGGCTCTGTTCGTGGAAAGCCAGTTTGGCAAGCAGGCCGCTCAGCAGTATATCCGGGGGCAGCGCCGCAACATTCAAAACGACGCGCCCATTATTGGCCCCTACGAGGTAAACCGGGAGGGTTCCTCCGATATGTACGACAAGGGTAGCAACGTGCTCAACCTGATCCGGACGGCCTACGTGCCCGATGATGCCCGGTGGCGGGAACTGCTGCGGGGCCTGTCCCGCACCTTCTACCACCAAACCGTAACTACGCCCCAGGTAGTAGGCTACCTCAGCCAGCAAACCGGCTACAACCTCACGCCCATTTTCGACCAGTACCTGCGCTACGCCAGCCTGCCAACCCTAGAAATTCGTTTCGAGGAGGGTAAACCGGTGGGCCGGTGGATTGCCAACGTGCCAGAGTTTAACCTACCCATCAGGCTGCGCACCAAGGGCGGTGAGTACCACACCCTGCCACTTACTACCTCCTTCCAACCCTTGAACCTGCCCGGCCTTACCCGCGAAAACCTGGAGGTTGACACGGAAAACTACTATATCGGGGTGCTAGTAGAGTAACCCGCGCTGGTAGTACAGGCAGGAGCCACACATACTGAGCGCAAGCCAGATAATAAGCGTCGCTTCTAACAGGTAAAGTTGCTGTAATAGTAGGAGGCCAAACGCTATGCAGTAGTAGTTGCCTTATTTCAAGAAGTGCATTCCCTTAATGAAAACTATTTGTGTCATTATGGGATGATATGATAGGCGTATAAATCTGCTGGTAGATTAAAAATATGTTAATTTTGTGCCGTTAATGGCACAAATACGTGCCGACTATAGTTTACGTACCCGGTTAAGGTATTCTTAGCTGAGTGACTGGGGTAGAGTTTGTAGAGCAGATGATTTGAATTTTGCTAAGGTAGCCGTACTATGCATCTGCCCTCTTGTCAGCTCATGGAGCTCACAGGAGAGCAAGCAGAGCGAAACGGCACTAGTGCAAATAGTCTATATCGTATCACCGTATGATCGTTCCTTCTGTTCCAGTCAATTGTCAGAACTGCCCGCACGTGCAGCAGTCGTTGCTGGGAGCCTGCCAGCACGGCGAGTTGACCTTTATTTCGGGCGGAAAAGTGCACCAGTCTTACCACAAGGGGCAGGTAATTTTCCAGCAGGGTAGCCGGGCCAACGGGCTGTATTGCGTGCACCAGGGTAAGATTAAAGTCTCCAAGATCAGTGCCGATGGCAAGGAGCACATCATCCGGCTGGTGAAGGAAGGCGACGTTATTGGCTACCGCTCCCTGATGATGGGCGGCAACTACTCCACCGCCGCTACCGCCCTCACCGACTGCGTGGTGTGCCTGGTGCCGCGCACCGACTTCTTCAGCCTTATTGAGCAAAACGCCCAGTTTGCCCATTCCCTGATGCGCCTGCTGGCCAAAGCCCTGGGCGAGGCCGAGGAACGGATGCTGCACGGCTCTTACAAGCCCGTGCGCGAGCGGCTGGCCGAAGCCCTGTTGCTGCTCTACAACGTGTTTCGGCCCGCCACCGATGAGCCCTTCAGCATCCCCATTTCCCGCGACGACTTGGCTGCACTCATGGGTACGGCCAAGGAAACCGCCAGCCGCCTGCTTTCCGAATTCCGTGACGAAGGGCTGGTAGCAACCCAAGGTAGCCGCATTACCATTCTGAACGTGGGCAAGCTGAGCCACCTAGCGGCCCTCTATGATTAAGGCAGGGGTTGTAACCTCAGGCCCCAACAGGCTCCTGGGCGGGTTGCAAGGCAACTTGCCGGGGTAGCCCGCAGGGTATAGTTGCCGCTTCTGGAAACCACTAGAATTCTCTTTTCGTACTTCCCCGGCCGGTACTAATCGGCGGGGAAGTGTTGTTTTATCGAGGAGTGTTTTATAAGTTAGTATTTATAGTACTTTATGAATCCCAATATGGTTTCCCAGGCTGGAAACGCCGGGAAAAGTTTAATCAATATCATTTTTTGTGTTGACGAAAGTCATTTTTTAGGGTAGAGATTCTAGGGAGATTTGTAAACCAATTCATCCTGTCAGAGGCCGTATGTACCAGCAAGTCAGGAGTCTTGCCACAAGTTTTACTCACGACTTCTTTTCAGCCGTCAGCAGCGGGCCAACGCGTGGGCTCAAGGCTAGACAGCAGCAGAGGAACAGGCGGCTTGTGCGGATCGATTTTTTACTTCCTCTTATATTTTCTCCACTCAGTAGCATGGCTTACTCAGTTAACAACCCCGCTGGTAAAGTAGTAGAAGGCATCATCAGCGACCTGCCTGGCCTGGTGGCCGTGGCCGTAGTTGATGTTACCTCCGGCATGAGCCTGGCGTCGCACTCCAACTCGCCCGCCCTCAACCCCGATACGGCGGCCGCTTACAACACCGAAGTAGTAAAGCAGAAGCAGAAGGCCATGACGGCCCTGAAGCTGCAGGGGGAAACCATTGAGGACATCCTCATCACCCTCTCCAACCAGATTCACCTGCTGAAGCTGACGGAAGCCGGTACCAAGTTCATTTACCTGGTAGTAAACTCCCGCGACACCAACCTGGCCATTGCCCGCGAGGTGCTGCGCAGCCACGTTGCCACCCTCAACAACTAAGCTAACGACAGAAGTTGTACACGAAACAGTGCAGAACCGGTTGGCTGCGCCGGCCGGTTCTGCACCTGTTGCCAGCCCAAGGGGCACGCTGACAAAAGGGGCGGAAAGCAGAGAGTAGATGTCATGTGTTGCTTGTGCTACTGGTGCCCGCGAGGCGCCAGTGCTTTATTGATAGGCTATGCCAATCTCTTTTCTTCAGCGCTTGCAGGAGCTTGCCGGACCCGCGGTTAACAAGGTTGTTTCCGCGGCCGCCGGGGCCGAGAAAGTTTCCGCCGAGCGCATCATACACCACTTGCTGGTGGGCCTTCCGGAGTTGTTGGGAGCGGCCGTCGTAGAGGTAGAATCGGGTCAGGCCTTGGCTTCCTATACCACCTCCCGCGAGTTCAACCTCAGCAAAGTAGTGGGCTTTAACGCCGAGGTAGTCCGGCAGCAGCGCCGGGCCCTGGCCGTCCTGCAACTGGGCCCCGAGGAGCAGCTGGAAGAAATCCTGATTACGCTGCACTCCCAATTGCATTTGCTGCGCCTGCTGCCCGATGGCCGCCGGTTCCTGTACGTAGCCGTGGACTGCCGGGACACCAACCTGGGCATTGCCCGCGAGGTAATGCGGACCTGCGAGGAGTAGCTGCCGAGCGGGCTGCCGTGTTGAGAGGAGAAGAATACCGAATTCCCTTTTTCTATTGTTTCACTTCAACTTCCTACCCGCCTATGAAATTGACAGCTTCTCCCTTCGATCCGCAAACTGGTGAGCTGCTGCCCGTGTACCGGGATGCCTACCTGCGCGGCGACTTAAGTAAGGCTTCGGCGCAAGCCGTGGAAGCCTACCTGCATCAAGATGCCGATCAGGCCCACTCTACCCTTACCCGCTGGCAGGAGCTGCAAGCCGCCCAAGACGCGGCGCTGGCCCCGGGCTGGGTAAACCGGCAGATTCAGTACATCCGGGCCGAGCCCGTGCGCTTCCGCCGCCGCGCTACTACCCTGGTGGCCTCGGCCGTGCTGGTAGGTACCGTGGTATTTGCCGGCACCCGCACCCCCACCGAGAACTTGCCCACCGGCAGCCTGCCTACCGATGTGGCAGCTACGGAAGTGTTGGAAGCCGGTGCCTCGGCCGAAATGGCTTCCTCGGCAGCCTCCCTGCGCATGATTACCGTGCGCGGCCAGATTAAGGGCGAAAACGGCCAGCCCCTGGTAGGTGCTACCGTGATGCAGCCCGGCAGCCTGCGCGGGGTATCTACCAACGCCCAGGGTGAGTACGTGCTAACGGTGCCCGCCGGCACCAGCTCCCTGAAGTATGGCTACGGTGGCTACCACGACGAGGAAGTAGCCGTGAAAGGCTCCCGCACCGCCGACGTAACCCTACTACCCCGCGCCCAGCAGAAAAAGCGCTGGCTGTTTTTCTAGGCGCTACCCGCGCCTGAGTACCTAGTAACCAGCGTGAGTGAAGCCGAAATCGTACCGTAAGAAAGCCTCCCGCCGGCCCGACAGGCTGCCTAAGCCCAACCCGCTAGCCACTCTGGTCGTGCAAAACGTGCTGGCGGAGCTGCCTGGCCTGGTGGCCGTAGCCGTAGTAGATGTAGCCTCGGGCACCAGCCTGGCCGCGCACACCAACTCGCCCACCATCAACCCCAGCACGGCGGCCGCTTACAACGCGGAAGTGGTAAAGCACAAGCTCAAAGCCCTGACCGCCCTGGCCCTCCAGGGTGAGGCCATCGAAGACATCCTCATCACGCTTTCCAGCCAGCTGCACTTGTTTCAGCTCACGGACAAAGGCGGGCAATTCATCTATCTGGTCGTCGACGCTGGTAGCACCAGCTTAGCTATGGCCCGTGAAGTGCTGCGCAGTCAGGTGGGGCAGTTGGAGCCCGCCGCGGGGTAGGAACGCCGTCCAACTGAGCTATGACTTGAGAAGCTCCCTTTCCAGTCCGGAAAGGGAGCTTCTCGTTTTCCGGGTAGCCTTGGCCTCGTTTAAGCAGAGCTGCCCGGCACTGTTAGAGCGTAAAAACTTGCCATTTCACCATTTCCCAACTTCACCGTCCGTACCTTCGCTCCGTTGATTTCCACCGAATTCACCTTAGCATGAACCAATACGACGTTACCGTCATCGGCTCCGGGCCCGGCGGTTATGTGGCGGCCATCCGCTGCTCCCAGCTCGGCCTCAAAACGGCCCTCATCGAGAAGTACGACACCCTGGGCGGCACTTGCCTCAACGTGGGCTGCATCCCCAGCAAGGCCCTGCTCGACTCCACGGAGCACTTCCACAATGCCGGCCACACCTTCAAGGAGCACGGCATTGAGCTGAGCGACTTGCAGATTAACATGAACCAGCTCATCGACCGTAAAAACGGAGTAGTGAAGGCCAACACTGACGGCATTCAGTTCCTGATGAAGAAGAACAAAATCGACGTCATCAAAGGTGTGGGTTCGTTCGTGGATAAGAATCACATCAAGATTACCCCCACCGCGGGCGGGGAGGAGCAGCAAATCGAGACGAAAAACGTTATCATTGCTACCGGCTCCAAGCCTACGGTGCTACCCTTCATTCAGCAGGATAAGCAGCGTATCATCACTAGCACCGAGGCCCTGAACATCCGGGAAGTGCCCAAGCACATGATTGTGATTGGGGGCGGCGTCATCGGACTGGAAATGGCGTCGGTGTACGCCCGCCTCGGCGCGAAAGTATCGGTGGTGGAGTTCATGGACTCCCTCATCCCGACCATGGACCGTGCCCTCGGCAAAGAGCTGAAGCGCATCCTGGGCAAAATTGGCATCGAGTTCTTCCTGAGCCACAAGGTAACCGGCGCTACCCGCGAGGGCGATGCCGTAACGGTAACCGCTACCAACCCGAAAGGCGAGGAAGTGAAGTTTGAAGGCGACTACTGCCTGGTGGCTGTGGGCCGCGTGCCCTACACCGCGGGCCTGAACCTGGAAGCCGCTGGCGTAGAAATGGAAGAGCGCGGCCGCATTAAGGTTGATGAGCACCTGCAAACCAACGTGCCCGGCATTTATGCCATCGGCGACGTGGTGCGGGGCGCTATGCTGGCCCACAAGGCCGAGGAAGAAGGCGTGTTTGTGGCCGAAACCATTGTCGGCCAGAAGCCGCACATCAACTACCTGCTGATTCCGGGGGTAGTGTACACCTGGCCGGAAGTGGCTGGCGTGGGCTACACCGAAGAGCAGCTGAAGGAGCAGGGTAAGGCCTACAAAACTGGCAACTTCCCCTTCCGCGCCTCGGGCCGCGCCCGCGCCTCCATGGACCTCGACGGCTTCGTAAAAGTGCTGGCCGACAAGGAAACCGACGAAATCCTGGGGGTGCACATGATTGGCCCCCGCATCGCCGACCTCATTGCCGAAGCCGTAACGGCCATGGAGTTCCGCGCCTCGGCCGAGGACGTGGCCCGCATGAGCCACGCCCACCCTACCTACGCCGAAGCCATGAAGGAAGCCTGCCTCGCCGCTACTGAGAACCGCGCCATTCACATGTAATCTTTGCGCTTGCGGTGTTAAAGCCAAAAGCGGCGGAAGCTACCCAGCTTCCGCCGCTTTTTTGTAGCTTCAACCCATGACCAAGCAGGATCATGTCAACTATTGGAAAGAAACAGCTGAGCAGGACTGGTCGTCGGCGCAGGCGTTGCTAATGGCGGGGAATTACCTGAATAGTCTGTTTTTCGCTCATCTAGTTATCGAGAAATTGAGCAAAGCACTTTGGGTACAAGAGAATGTCAGTGACCATCCCCCGCGAATTCATAATATCGCCCGCATTCTGGACGCTACCTCTGTGGTGCTACGTCCTGATGAGGAAGTCTTAGTCACTGAGCTAAACATTTTCCAAATGGAAGGGCGCTATCCTGACTACGCCCGAACCGTATATCAACGTGCTACCAAGGTCTTCGCGACTGAGCTATTGCTCGAAACTGAAAATTTCCGCCAATGTTTACTCAGCAAGCTGCTTTAGAACAAGTTCGTGCCTTCGCCGAGGAACTGCGAAAGATGAACATTCCACTCCGGCAGGTTATTTTGTTTGGCTCCTACGCCCGGAACGAACAGCGAGAAGAATCGGATATTGACGTGGCCCTAATAGCCGATGACTTTACCGGTGCGGCCTTCATTGATGTAAAGCCTTTTGCAAGACTCTTGGCCCGGCGGCCCTACTTCTACATTGAGCCCCATACCTTCGCGCCAGAGCAGTTTACTGACTGGAATCCCTTTGTAAAGGAAATCAAGCAAACTGGAATTCTAGCCGCCTAAGGGCCATGGAGTTCCGCGCCTCGGCTGAGGACGTGGCCCGCATGAGCCACGCCCGCCCTACCTACGCCGAAGCCATGAAGGAAGCCTGCCTCGCCGCTACTGAGAACCGCGCCATTCACATGTAATCTTTGCGCTTTGAAAGCAAAAGAGGCTGCAACTCCCGAGAGTTGCAGCCTCTTTTACATTTATTCGTCTTCATCTACACTAGGTGAAGGCTTACTAGGCCGTTTACCACGACTGCTATTGGGCTTTTTCTTATTGTTCGAGCGCGGGATATTGGTTTTTTTATTCTTATTATTACTTGGCTTTATTTCAGTTGGAGTAATGTCAATGGCTCCTGTTTCATTCGTTTCCTTTTCTGTATTTTGAGACTCATTTAATAGTTTAGGAGAAAATCTATCAAGCATTTTTACATTATTAACATTTTCGTTTATAGGAATATTTCCTGGCAGCGCTCTGCTGTCAAATAATGAAATAGTTGAATTTATTATTCTGTATTTTAGTCTTTCGCCTTCTTCATTAGTAATAGATCCGCTTGAGACTAACGATTCTATTTGCTGAACTACGGCTAGAGATGATAGTAACGCTTTATTATTTTCAACTACTTCTTCTGCTCTTTTATGACGAATTTTGTGCCAAGCTTCTAAGAAAAAGTCTTTTAAATGCTTAATAACTCCGCCTGCTCCTTTTAAGTCAATCCTTACATCTGATCCACTATCTGCCTTTATTATTTTTAGTGTCTCGTTTCCTTCAATTTGATAGGCGCTCCTGATGCTTTCATACAACTCTTCTATTGCGTTTATAGCTTTTGATAAAACGCTAGCTGGGGGTGCTATTTCTTCAAATTGAAGTTCTATGGAAATGAGTGAATCGTTAGTCTCAGTTATTTTTAATTCTGCAGGTATAGTAAGTTCTTTCCACACCTTCGCAGCTGTAATCATTACTCTCCATTTATTAGACAATAAAAAAGTTGGATTACGAGGTTCGCCCGCCTTTTGCGTCAGAGCCGCTTGTGCGTACTTCGGTCCGAAAGATATATCCGCAAGCTGAGTTAATTCAAATGCTTTTAAGATCCGAACTGCATTCTTATTTTCGGAAATAATTGAACTTAATCTGGCGAGTTCATGAGTGACTTCAAGCACAGAGCTAACTTTATCCTCTTGTACTCGCAATGCACCCATAAAAAGCCCTTCTTTCACTTTTAGGCTGAATAAAGAATCTATCCACTCAATAGTTTGGATAGCAGTTAGCGTTTGCATAATTCGGTGAATTTGATGATGTTTTGAGGCAAGTTAGGCAAAGGTTATGTTAATCTGTGCCTAACTTGCAAGAATAAAGTATGCACTTTAAGTTGAAATCCTAGCTTTATTCAGCGGCTACAAGCATAGTGTTTGCCCCTGACTTGATGTGGAGGGCTGCCCAAGCGTCAGTTGGTAATTGGTAATATTGTTACCTCTTTACGTCTTCTGCACCAGCTTAAACCCACCCTTGGTCACTTGGTACTGCTGGCCCTGAATGGTGATGGTTTCGCCTTCCAGCAGCTTGCTTAGGTCCTCAATGTCGCCCTCAATGGTATGCAGGGTGAAGCCGTGCTTGCGGGCCAGGGCGAGGTAGCGCGGGTTGATGTAGTCGCGGACGCCGCACAAGATGATGCGGACGTGGGCGTTAGTGTTTTTGAGGAGTTTGGCGTCGCGGGGGAAGGTGTAATTGTCGGCAATCAAGATGAGGTCCGTGGGGGCAGAGTCGGGGCCGGCGAGCTGCTGGGCGTAGAGTAGGGCTTCGGCGTCGTTTTCGGGCGCGTCGCCGCCTCCGCCCGCCTTCATGGTTTCGATGAGCTTGTTCTTGATAGCTTCGTAGCTGCTGGTGGTTACGTGGAAGAGGCCGCCGGTTTTGCCCACGCGCTTGTCTTTGTCGGGCTGGTCGTTGCCGTCGTTGAAGAACACGAAGGTTTTGGGCTCTTCGAGGGCGCTGAGCTGCAGCCAGGCCAGCAGGTCGTAGGTGTAGGGGAACATGCTGCCGGTGGCATCGGTCACTACCACTTCCTTGCTCCACTCGGGGTGGCGCTGCATCACGCGGGTTACCACGTTAGCATCGGGCGGCAGGGGCCGCTCTTCGGCAGCGGTATCCGAAGCGGCCAGCAGCTCGCCGGCTTTGGTGATGCGCGCTTCGCAGTAGTCGTTTTTGTGCTGCTTGTTCTTCTTTTTCAGGAAGACGCGGTAGAGCCGGGCCGCCGAATCGGGGAGGGCGAAGGTGGTGAAGCCCATGTCTGCTTCGCCCAGCAGTTGCAAGGGCCCGATGGGCAGGCGCACCACGCCTTTGGCGCTAAATGGAAACATCTTGCCCGCCACCGGGAAGCCTGAATTAAACGCCACGCTCTGCCGGATGGCTTCTTCCAGCCCGGCCGTGCATACGGGCCAGGCAGAGGGTAGCACTTTCACGGTTTTAATAGTGCCATCGGCGGCTACCGTTAGGTCAAACTTCACCAGTTGAGCGTCGCGCTGGGAGCAGTGGTAGCGGCGGCGCAGGCTGCGGGCCATCTGGCGGTTGCTGAAGCGGCTGATAGGTAGGTTGCAGGCCACCTTTTTGCCCGGAGACTTTTTAGCGGCTTTAGGGCGCTTCTTCTCCAGGATGCGCAGCTTGCGCGTGAGGCTGTCGAGGTCGGCGCGGGAGGTGGCGGCGGCAGTGGCGTGCCGGGCCACGTACACCACAAACCCGTGGAAAAACGGCTGGCACTCGGCGGGGCTGTTGCAGCCGGTTTGCTCCACCAGCGTCCAGGTCACGGACTCGTCCTGCAGCAGACCCGGCACGCCCGCCGCTAGGTTGCGGATGCGGCTGAAATTGAGCTGGCGCTGGTTGAACGTCGGGTTCAGGCGGAAGGCCGTGTACACCAAATCAACCCGCACAATGTGGCGGTCCTGCAAGTGCAGGGCCTGTAAATCGGCACCCGAGAAGGTGGAAGGCAGCCGCAACGCTTCCAAGTCGGGTAGGAGCTGGTAGCGGGTGGTGCGGTAGGCGTTGAGCTGGTCGTAGAAGGTGGTGAGCTCCGACTCGGGTAGTGGCTTGGTTTGGGCCTTGGCAGCAACAGAGAATAGCAGGAGAATAATACCACTGAGGAATGTTCGGACTGACACTGAAAACATGAAATAGGGTAGCTGGGGCAAAGAAGTGCAAAATACAGCTTTGCCGGGCAGAGCCAACTGGTAGCGGCAAAGCAGGAAAGCAGAACTGCGCTGAGGGTAGTGCACTTAGGGGGGCGCCCGTACGGGCAGTTGACTACGCCTCCGCCTTTTTTGAGGGTAGGAGCATTATTTTCCAGTAGACTGAAAAACGTGGATGGTGTCTTCGCTGACAGGTAGGGGTATTACTTCCGACTGCTCGTAAGCAGAACTGTTGCCCTGATTATGAGGCGTATACAAAAACCTTCGGGCCAAACTCTGCGAATAGCGGGGTAGGGAAATGGCTGGTTTCCACCGGCCCGCTGGCAAGAGGCCAGCCCCGGAAACTCTATTTCGCATCCCCATGGCCAAGCACAAGAAAAAGCACTCCAAGAAAAAGGAAAAGGGTAAGGACAAGAGCAAGGATGCCGTAGCGGACGACGTGCTCGATGCGGCCGCTTTGTCTATTCGTAAGTTTCGGAAGGTGACCAACGAAATTTCTAAGCTCAGCCTGGGTCAGAAACTAGCTGGTAGTGTAGTCCTGCTGGCCGCCGGCCTCATTTACCTGGACCAGCGTAAGGGTAGCGGCAGCGAAAAGCTCCAGCACCCCCCGATGTTCGAGTGGCCCCGACTAGCCGAAGCGCAGGAAACTTCCGCCACGGAAGAAGCAACCACCGAGGAGGCAGCGGCTTCGTCCGTATCGCCCGCGCCGCCCCGGAAAAGCCACAAGAGCTCCAAAGCCGGTAAGTCGCACGGCTCCGGCAGTCGGAAGCCGCTGGCCGCTGATGAGGTAGCGTAGGTTTCTGCTGGTCCACTCAGCGCGGCACATGTGACCAGTATGGCTACCCAACAACCTTCCGAAGCCGATTGCGAATACCATCTGCCGTTGGGCCTTTTCGTTTGTTACTCAGTTTCTTCCACTTTCCAACATGCGTCATGAAAAAGAATAAAACCAAAGACAAGAAAAATAAGGCCGACAAGAAAAAGTCCCTGTTCGGGGGCGCGGCTAAGTCGCTTAAGAAGCTGGGCAAAGGTTCCGGTTTGGGCCGGCTGAGTACTGCTCAAAAAGTACTGGGCGGGGCGGCCTTAGTAGCCGTGGGCCTAGGCTATTTGGGCAAGCGCCGCAGCAGTACGCCGGCTACCCCACCCACTCCCGCGGCAGATGCGGCCGAGCAAAATCTGGCTTCCCTGGACGGAGGTGCTATTTAATCTACTCGCGGACAAGCGGATAAAGAGCTTAGCTAGGTAACAGAAAAGGCCCTGAGCAGCTTGGATGCCGCTTGGGGCCTTTTCTATCTTTAGGGAATGAAGAAGCTGATGCGAGGTGTACTGGCCGGTAGCTGCCTGCTCTGGCCGGTGCTGGCCGTGGCCGGGGAGCGGGAAGAAAAGTACGCCTTCCTGCTCACGGGAGGGGTAGGCGGCGTGGCAATTGGCCTGGGCATGTACGCTTTCTTTATGATTCTGGTAGCCGCCCTTTACCGACGTAAGCAGGTAGTAGCGGGCCTATTTGCGCTCTGCACCATTATCTTTCTGTACCTGGAATACTGGTCGTTTCGGCTGCTGACGTTTTCGGTCAACTTTCTGCAAACCAAGCAGGTGCAGCCCGCCTCCGGCCACTGGCCCGTGGTGCTAAAGTGGGGGCTGGCCGGGGTGCTGGTGCTGGCCGTGGCCATCTTCGTGCTGGCGTGCCGCATGTGGCGGAAGTGGCACCCGCCCCGCGGTGCGGCCCCAGTTACCTACTCTGCGCCTGCTGAACAACCATAGGGGCTGGCCTAGGGGTAGGAACTACCCGAGGGAAAGAGCGGTACCGCCTACAGCTTAAACTTGGTGGTAAACCGCTTGGTCGCGTAGGGCAGCAGGGCCGTGAGGTCCTGCTCAATCCAGGCCTACCACGCGGGTAGCTTGCTGCGGTCGGCGTATACTTCGCTGTTGTATTTATCCGGCAGAAGCTGGACCTCTAACATCAGTTGCCGGTATATGCCTGGCATTGGGCCGCCGGAAGCACGCGGAATAAAGGCTGGCGGCAAGTGCTGTAACGGGCCAACGCCAAACCGGAAGGTAGCCTCGTCGGTTGTCACTGCCCGGCGTTCCGACCCGTCTACTGGCCCTCCCAGGTGTGGCAACACGGCCGATACCCGCTAGCATCCTACCCCAAAAGCTCCGTACTTGCCTTTCATGCTTTCTGAACCTACCTACCTGGCGGCCCGCATGGTAGCCCCCATGGTTGAAACTCACTTTGCCCGCCACCGGGCGGCCGCTACTACCTGGGATATTGCCCAGTTATCGGCGCCCCCGCCTGCGCAGTGGGTGGAGGTTATCATTGATGCAGCCTTCTGGGCCAGCTTACAGCGGGAAGAAGGCCACCCGCCCCGCATTTCCCTGGCTTTGGTGGAGCCCAAACAGGCCGGCCAGCCAGTAGAGTTTGGCAAGCGCCGGCTCACGCCCTACAACCTGCTCAAGCTGGCCCCGGCCGTGGAGCAGCCGGGCATTCATTTGGGCGTGTGGTATGACGACGAGGGCCTGTACGTGTGGGGTACCGCCACCGAAATTCCGCCCTTGTGCTTTGTGCTGGAAGTGGTAGAGCCAGGCTTGCTAGTAATAAAGCACCGCCGTGCCGATGGGTTCGGTAAGTTCGTGAACGTGGCCATTCTGCGCGGCGACCAGCTGCAACTGGTGGATGCCGAAAACGTGGCCGTAGATGACTGCCCGGCCCTGCGCATGTTTCTGCCCGGGGAGGGCCTGCCCTCCGCCACCGGTGCCACCGACAACGTGCTAGTAGAGTTGGCCGCCGCCATGCGGGCCCACGGCCGGGGCGGACTGGTGCTGGTGGTGCCGCCCAACTCAACCCAGTGGCAGGAGTCCATTGTGCAGCCCATGACCTACCCCGTGCTGCCCGCCTACGTGGGTATTGCTGAGGGGCGGCAGCGCGAACAAGCGAAGTGGCAGTGGCGCGAAGAAATTCAGCGAGCCATCCACGTGGTAGGTGGCTTTACGGCCGTAGACGGAGCCACTATCATCACCCGCGACTACCACCTGCTGGCCTTCGGGGCCAAAGTATCCCGGGCCGAGTCCAGCGTGCCCGTCGACAAGATGGTGCTCACGGAACCTGTTGTCGATAGCCCGGCCCGTTACTTGCACCCGGCCCAGAACGGCGGCACCCGCCACCTAGCCGCCGCTCAGTTCGTGCACGACCAGCGCGACTCGTTGGCCCTGGTGGCTTCCCAGGACGGCTTCTTCACTTTGTTCGCCTGGTCGGAAACGCAGCAAATGGTACACGCCCACCGCATCGACGTGCTCCTGCTTTAAGGAAAATATGCCGGAACGTTAGCGCGGCTTAGGTGCGGTTTACGCAGCGAAAAAGCCAAATAGGAACGCCCCGCGGCACCAGTTCCCTATAGAAGGAACTGGTGCCGCGGGGCGTTTTGCGTACCAGGTTGCCCGCACCCAACGGGGCCGGCTACAGCGCGAGGTAAGACCTACTGAGAGGACCTACTCAGCCCCATAGCCGCCGCGGAAGGCGGGCAGATTACGTACCAGTATCTGCATGCCGTGGCGATTATCCGGCCAGACGCACGCGTACGGCGTTCGGACCCTTCTGGCCCATTTCCACCTCAAAGGATACCTTGTCGTTCTCCTTGATCTGGTTGATCAGCCCGTTGGCGTGCACAAAAATGCTTTCCTGGGTTTTCTGATCCTTAATGAAGCCGTAGCCCTTGGAGTCGTTGAAGAATGACACCGTGCCCTGACGGATAGCGTCGGCCGGATCCTCTTCCTCCTGCTTGCGCGCACCCAAGGTGATGTCCTCCACCTTAATTTCTTTTTTCTTCTTGGTTGGATCCGGGGGGGTAGAGGTGATGTTGCCATCCTCATCTACGTAGGCCAGCATCTCGTCCAGGTTGCTGCCGTTCTTGGCATTAGCCTGGCGCTCTTCCTTGCGCTCCGCTTTGTCGTTGCGCTTTTTCAGTCGTTTTTTCTCGTTTTCCTTTTTCCCAAAAGTGGCTTGTGATCTGCCCATGGCGTATGTCGTTTTGTGTGAGGTATCGGTGATGAAAGCGTAAGCGCACTCGGAACTCCTGGCGGGTAACTGGCCCGAAAGAGCCCGGCCAGGCACGTGGTGTGGGCTAGCATATAGTAACTAGCGCCGCGACTAATAAATTTCATTATTACCCAAAATACGTGGGCAACAAGAAGATGGCTAAGCAAGGGCTACGGCTGATAAAAGCCGGGACCTTGCCGCTGCCCCAAGTTGTGGGAGCAGACCGAGGAGAGCCCCTTGCCAGCCGCTAAGCGGCATTAGTAATAGGGGAGTTCAGCCCGCCTGGGCAGGTGGCGGGAGGCAGACCGGAGCCTGTTCTCACAAATATACTTTATCCCAGAAGCATTTCTTTCCTGCGGCTGCCTCAGTCTGGGAAAACTTCGGAATTGAAAGGCAGCCAAGCTGGCGCCGCAACGCCCGAAGCGCTTGGCCGTGAAGTAGCTACCCGCTTAGCTAAGTCCAGGCCTGGCAAAGGGTAAACCAGCCATTGCAGGTAGTTGCTGCCCTCTAACCGGGCTGATCCTCGGTTGGGAAGCCTAGGTCGGCTACTTCCCGCACTTCGCCGGGAGCTAAGCCCTCTAGCCAGAGGTTGCCAACTCGTACGCGCACCAAGCGCAGGGTAGGGAAACCGGCGGCGGCCGTCATTTTGCGCACCTGCCGAAATTTGCCTTCCGTAACTATGATGGACACCCAACTGGTGGGGCCGTGGCGGTCGGAGCGGATGTTGCGGCCGCGGGGCGGTAGCTCAGGGGCGGTTTCCAGGCGCCGCACGCGGGCTGGCAGGGTGTGATACACCAGGCTGCGGTGGGCAATGCCAATGCCGGCTTCAAGCTGGGCCACGGCCTCGTCGGTAATCAGGCCATCCACCTGGGCGTAGTACTCCTTTTCCACGTCTTTGCGGCGGATTCGCTCACTTACCCGGCCATCGGTGGTGAGTAGGAGTAGGCCCTCACTGGGCTCGTCGAGGCGGCCAATGGCCATGGTGCCGGCCGGAAAGTCGTGCAGGGCCCCGAGAAACTTCTTGCGCATTTCCCGCGGAAACTCGCTGGTAAACTGGCTGAGGTAGCCGTAGGGTTTGTAGAGCAGAAAGTGACGGTGGGTAACGGGAGTCATACGCGCGAAAAAGCCGGCCGGAGCTAGGGGAGCCAGGGGCGAAGGTACAACCAGTGGGCAGCCCTAGGTAGTTTTGTACAGGTACCAGCCGTTGCCCAGGGGCTTCATGACGATAATTCGGTCCGGGCTCATGGCGGGAACGTGCTTGGCCTCGGGCTGGTAAAGCAGGCCCACGGTGTTGCTTTTCACGCCCCCGATAATGAACTCCAGGCAGTTGGTGCAGCCCAAGGTGCGCTGAGTTACCCGGCTGATATACAGGGGCCGCAGCAGGGCTAGCACGGCAGCGTCGGCGTTGGCAGCCTGCTCCCTGGCCCCGGTAGTATCGGCCGGCGCGGCGAAGTAGCGGCGGCTCTGGATTAGGCGGAGGGCGCGCTGAAAAGCGGGCCGGTTGCGGGTGAAGTGCTGGCTGATTGTCGCGTCGGAGCCTACCCACAAGCGAATGTTACCTAGCATAAACTCGTGGCTGGCCTCGGGGTGCTTCTGGTTGTATTGCGCAACTTCCGCGGGCCCCATATCAGAGAGCAGCTGAAGCATGGGCGGGCCGAGTTGGGTCATAGACAGGCTACGCACGGCGGCCAGCTTCCAGGGGGTAGCGGCAGTGGTGGAGTCGCGGCGGAAGTGCAGGTAGATGTCGTTGCGACTCACGGAGTCGCGCAGTTCCACTGCTACCACGGCGGTAGCGGGGCCCTGCTGCAGCAGTTCACAACGGCGCTGCAGGGTAGCCGGAATCTGCTGGCCCAGGCTTTGGCGGCGGGCCTGACCGGCAGCCTCGCCACTGAGGTAGCTTTTCATGTCGGGCCAGCCGGTGGGCGCTACAAACTGCCGGGCAATTTGTAGGGGTTCCAGCAGCGGGGCAGCCCCCACCAGTAGCGGAAGCCATCCTAGTACGAAGGCAAGCAAATACTTCATCACCAGACCTCAGCTGCCCGCTTTTCCCACCTGGGCACGGCCGCCGAACCTCTAAGGTACGCAGAAAGCCCGTGAGATTGAGCCTGCTACAAGTGACTTCCGTTGTCATTCCAATGTCATTCCGACCAAAAGGAGGATTCCCGGTTAGTCAGTTGTGGTGGTCCCAGATTTCCTGCCATTGTCGAAGTGACAACAGGAGCTACTCGGCCTCAAGCTGGCAGGCGGCGCACCAGCAGCACCACTACTGCGCCCAGCACCGCCATCAGTCCGAACGACCACCGCAGCCCGGCCACTTCGGCAATAAAGCCTACCACCGGCGGCACCAGCAGAAACCCCACATACCCTACCGTGGACACCGCCGCAATGGCTGAGCCGGAGCTGAGGGCGGCCGTACGCCCGGCTATGCCAAACACCATCGGAATAACGCACGACACGCCCAGCCCCACCAGCGCAAATCCCAGCCCGGCGGTTAGGGGCATCGGCAGCAGGGCGGCCAGTAGCAACCCGCCCAGCATGAGCAGGCCGCTGTAGTGCAGAATAGACTTCACCCCAAACCGGTTGGCCAGTGGGTCGCCGCTGAAGCGCCCGGCCGTCATGGCTACCATGTAGATGGTAAAGCCCAGGGCTGCTGCTTCCTTGGGCACCAACACCGCTTTCTGAAAGTAGATGCCGCTCCAATCGTACATGGTGCCCTCGCAGGCCATAGAGGCAAAAGCAATGAGGCCGAATTTCAGCAGGGTTTTATCGGGCCAGGAGAAGCCAGCGCGGCGGGCTTCCGGGGTTGGCGGCAGCACCAGGCTGTGGCGGTACGTGAACAGGGCCACGCCGGTCAGCACCACGGCCACCGTGGCAAAGTGCAAGGAGGTGGGCACGCGCTGACCAATGAGCAAGGTGCCCAAGGCTGCGGCGGCGAAACCGGCCACGCTCCACACCCCGTGGAAGGTAGCAATGATGGATGTGTCGTAGCGGGCCTGCACGCCCACCGACTGGGCATTCATGGACAGGTTGAGCAGGTTGCGCGAGGAGCCGAAGCAAAACAACAGGCCCACCAGCTGCCAGGTGTGCTCCACTAGTCCCAGCAGGGCCAGGGCCACGTTGTAGAGAATGGCCCCGACTAGCATTATCTGCCGGCTGCTGAAGCGCTGGAGCAGCCCCGCCGTAACGGGCAAGGTGAGCATCAGGCCGGCCGGCAAGGCAAACAGCACCCCGCCCAATTGAGCCTCACTCAGGTGCAGCTGCTGCTGAATCACCGGAATTCGGGAGGCCCAGGTAGAGTACCCGAAGCCCGAAACAAAGAAAAACAGCGCAATGGCCCACCGCGCCTGCCGGGGCGTAACCTTCTCCTCAACTACCTGTGTCATGTGCTGGTGCTACCCCCTGTTGCGTGTCAAAGCTACAACCCACTGGGTACCCGCGGGCGCACTATGGGCTGCAGCTCCGAACTGCTACGGCGGCAAGCGGGGCAAAGGTTAGGTGGAGCTACAGTCAGCGCGGGCCGTTTAGGTTGGCTGTTAGCCTAGTCAAGAAGCACAATGCTGCCTATGATGCCACGCTCTTCGTGCGCCTAAATGTGGCCGCCACCCCGCTCCGGTAGATCATCAGAAACAGCTAAACGGCACTGAAAGAATGACATCTACTGGCCGAACGCGGCGCATCATATTGAATTACCGTGAGGGATATGAAAGCAACGGTAAAAGCAGCGGCAGCTCCTAGCAAGGGAGCTGCCGCTGGGTATTCTTATAAGAAGTGAAATGGAGCTGACTACTTGCTCACGCGCGGCTTGCCTTTGTAATGAATGTCGCTGGAGCCGGAGGCGTGCGAGGAAAGCTCCTCAGTAACGGCCACGTAGGCGTCGGAGGCTCCGCTGGCTTGCACCGTGGCCGTGCGGCTTTGCAGGTTGTAACCCTGGTAGTCGCTGCTGCCGCTTACCTGCACCTGCTGGCGCTCCACGCGGCCGGTCAGGCGTAGGTCGGAGGCCCCGGAGGCAGTGGCCATCAAGGACTTGGCGTTGATGGTCATGGTTACGTCGGAGGCGCCGCTGGCCCGGATGGTAAACTCGTCGGCCGTGAAGGGGGTAGTGCTTTTCAGGTCCGAGGCTCCGCTGACCTCAATGCCCGTGAGGGTGGGGCAGGTGATGTACACGTTTACTTTCTGGTTACTGAGCAGCATGGATAAGCCCTTCTCCCGGTAGATGCTGAGCGTGTTGCCCTGCACCTCCGTTTTGATGCGGTCCAGCAGTTCAGCTGGCGCATCTACCTGTACTTCAGTGGTAGCGCCCTGCTTCAGAAACACGTTAATAGCACCGCTGGCCTTAATGGCCTGAAACCCGCTAACCGCGCGGGTTTGCTGAGCTGAGGCCGGGCTCAGAGTTGCTACGCTGCACAGGGCCCCGAAGGCCAAGGAACGAAGGAGGATAGTCGTTTTCATAAGGAAAGCAGGTAGGAAAAGTGGAAGTACGAACGGGTAGATGAGCAGCAGCCCGCAACCGTTGCCTCTGGGAATGAATTTTTGTAGGTGCTCAGCTTGAGTAAGTTACCGTATATAAAGTGCAATTGCTATATAGCTGCCTACAGTGGAGGTAACATCCGGGCGGCAGGCTGCGTAAGCGCCCCATCTTCCTTGTCAGAATATACTTCTGACTGAACTTCTCCCTCTATGAATAAGTCCTTGCTTTTCCTTTCCGCGGCAACCAGCCTACTGGTGGCATCCTGTAACCGCGACAAACAAGCCGCCGTGGATGCGGCCACTACTCCTTCCGCCGATACCGCCGTGGTTGTCCGCGACGAAGCCATGACCACCGACGCCACGGCCACGGCTGATGGCGACACGGCCGCTTACCGCACCGAGGCCGACCGCCTCGCCGACCGCATCGCCCAGGACCTGCGCCTGACCGATACCGTGGTGGTGACCCGCGTTGAGAAAACCTACTACACCCGCGGCCGCCGCCTCAACGAAGTCAATACCCGCTACACCACCGACACGACCGGCCGGTACGCTGCCCTGCGCCAAGTAAACGACGACACCGACCGGGAGGTGCGTACCTACATTACCGACCCCGCCCAGTACCGCACCTACCAAGAAAACCGCAACAGCTACTACGCCGGCACGCCCTACAGCAACGCCACCATCACGACCACTACGGAGCGGGAGGAAACCCCGGCCCGGCGCCGCGGCCCGTCCATCGTGAAGTACGATAAGAAGGCCAACGGCGAAACAAAAATCGTGTACTCCAACGGCAAAACGGTGAAAATCGATAAAGACGGCGACACCAAAGTAGAGTACCGCAACGGCACCAAAGTAAAGCGCGACGCCGACGACGGCGAGGTGAAAGTAAAGCGCTAGGCTACTACCCCTTAAGTCACAAAAAAGCCCGCTTCCTGAACTGGAAACGGGCTTTTTTGTGACTTACAACTAGCGCCTTACCGTATGATGCCGTACTGACGCAGTTCCTCGTCGATGCGGCGGTTCCAGCGTTCCTGAGCCAGCGGGCTGCCGTGCGTTTCGGCGTCGTACTGCTCTTGGATGTGGTTCATTTCGGTGAAAGACTTCAGGTACTGCAGCTGTAGGATGCTGTTGTAATCTTCTACCGTGAGGCTGTCGGGGGTAGCCTTGCGGCGAAACCGTTCGGCTACCAGCCGCACAATATCAAAGTGACGCTGCTCGTGGTTCAGGTGCTCGGCCGTTTGCTGGCCGGCATCAACCCAGGAAGAGCTGCGGACTACGAAAATTTTCAGAATCATTTCCAGTTCCACTACCCCATTCACTACCCGCGGCCGGCCCTGGTAAGCGAAGCTCGGAAACACGGAAGCTGCGTAGCGGCCTTTGGGCCGGGGCTGGCCTGTAAAGTCAGCCCAGGTCAGGGGCCGGGCTGGGTCATAAAACACCGTATCAGCCTCGGTTTGGCGGGTGTAGTAGCGGAAGGTAGGGTGCACGGCCGTCGCCAGCCGCACATCGTGGGCGGCCGCGCGGGTTAGCCAGGTGTTAAAGTAGGTCAAGCTGCCCAGCAGTGCCTGCCGCAAGGTAGGCTCCACCACGGTCCGGTCAGGGAGTGGGCGCAAGTAGCGGGCCCCACCGCGGTACTCAGTCAGCGTAATTGTGCGGCCCTCCGGGTTCACCCAGTCGAAGGCCAAGTGCAGGCTGATCTGACCCGCGGCCTGGCCAGTACCAGCGGCGGTTTCCTGCACCCGGCACTCACGCACCCGCATGGTTACCCCGTAGCGCGCTGGGCGGGCCGGCAGCGTCCGGGCCACGAACTGGCGCAGAGCCGCTTCGGTGCCTCCCTGCAGCTCCACCGCCCGGGCCGGGCTGGCGGCAGCAGGCGGGGTAGGCGGCAGCAGCCAAGCCACGGCCGGCCGACCAGGACGCTCATCGCACACCTGCTTGATAGTGAATAGGGTAGGAGTAAAGGAAGCAGTGGCCGGGAGTAATACCAGCGGCTTATCAGCGGTAGGTGGCTGAGCACCCAGCAGCAGCAGGAGCCCAAGCAATACTCCCGCCACCCGCTCCTTACCCCACGCGCGCAACAAATTCATATTCAGCAAAGCAGACATTCACCTGCTAGACACGCTTCCCCCCGCCATACGTTCCCAACGGTGAGGGGGTGAAGTTGTGCATGAGTGAAGCAGCATACAGCAGTACGTCATCCTAAGCTGGCAAAGGACCTTACCACACCAGAACGAGTCGTAACAACGCTTGCCGCACTGACGTGATAAGGTCCTTTGCCAGCTCACCATTTCGCAACTTCACAACCTCACCTTTTCGCAACTCCACCTACTTGCCCATGCGCTGGCGGCGGTATTCGGTGGGGCTTTGGCCGGTGTATTTGCGGAAAGTTTTATTGAAGTGGGAAAGGTTGTTGAAGCCGCAAGAGTAACACACCTCCGTCACGGCCAAGTCATCGTCGAGTAGCAGGCGGCAGGCTTGGCCCACGCGGTATTCCTGCAGGAAGTCGGTGAGGGTGTGACGGGTCATCTTCTTAAAGTAACGGCAGAAAGCCGGTACCGAGAGGTGGGCCACGTCGGCCACTTCCTGCACCGAGAGGGTGGCGCGCTGGTAGTGCTGCTCCACAAACTGATATACCCGGCTCAGGCGTTGCTGCTCCTTGCCGCTCAGGCCCTGGCCGCCGGTGCCCGCGTGCAGGGGCAAACAGTCGTTGGCAGGGGCCTGGGCCAGTTCCTGCAGTACTTGCAGCAAGAGCAGCAGGCGCATAAAAGGTGGCGCGTTCAGGAGCTGGCGCAGGGCCGGGCCCACGGCCGTGCGGGTACCGCCCCGAAACGATAAGCCTTCGTGGGAGCGGGCCAGCAGCTGGCGAATAGCCGCCATTTCGGGCTTGTTCCAGAAGTCGGTGCCCAAAAAGTCGCCCCGCAGCTGCACCACAATTTCCTCGAACGGGGTGCCCGCCGGGTGGCCGTAGCTAAAGGTAAGATGGGGCAGATCTGGCCCGATGAGCACCAGCTCCCCGTCTTCGAAGCGGGAAATGTGCTGGCCAATGTGGCGCCGGCCGTGGCCCCGCGGAATGTACACCAGCTCGTACTCGGGGTGGTAGTGCCAAAGTAGCTCAGCTTTGCCTACCTGAGTGTAGTGTAGCAGAGTAAACGAGCTATCTACCGTAGGATGAATGGGTTCGAATTGTAACTTCACAGGGTGGTGGTGCCAGGATGGCGGAGTGGGAACGTGAAGTTAACACTTGCGGTCAATATAGCATCAAAAAAGGCGAACCTGGCAGTAGCCAGTACGGGCTCTTTGTGCCGACCTTGCAAACTCAAATCACGCTGCTTGTTCTATGAAGGCCTTCCACACCTACGTTCTGGCATTTGCAATGCTACTCCTGTTGGTGGTGGGTGCCCACTTCGCGCAGGCCGCTCGGTTGTCGTTGCCGGCCGGACGCGGCTCGGTGGAGCAGCGTACCAGCAACCTGACCAACTACCTCACTCGCGAGCTGCACCTAAGCCGTTTGCAGCGGCAGGCAGTTGAAAAAAGCACCCGCAAGTACTTGCAACAACTTGACCAACTGGCCGTAAAGCCCGGACTGGTAGCGGCAGTAAGTGAGGGACGTTTGCTGGAGGGTAAAACAATGGCCGAACTAGAAAACGAATACGATACAGCGCTGGCCCGGGTGTTTACGCCTGGTCAGTACACGGCATACAGCTGGTTGCGCGAGCACCAGCCCGAAAGCAGCCGCTAGGCTACTTTCGCATCAGACATCCAGCGGCTTTGGGTGGGAATTTTAGCCGCTGGCCGTTTCCCGGGCACCTTTGGCACCCGGAAAACGCAAAAAGAGGTTGAGGCTGTGGGAGCTTCAGCCTCTTTTTTTTGTTTGCACACGTATGAGGGTGCCGGAACGTGGGGCCCGACAGTCAGGCTCCGCTCTTTTTCCCTATACTTAGGGTTCCAAGTTGTCCTTTATGCGCCTATACTTGCTTGGCTGCCTGCTGCTACTCTCCCTGGGGGCGTGGGCGCAGCGGCCCGACACCACTCGCCCGGCCCGTCAGATTAATTTGTCCAACGTAGATGTAGCGCCCGCCGCCGTTGATATTTCCGGCTGGCTGCTGCTCGACAAGGACATCCAGACCGAGCTGGACGGGGCCGTGCAGAATATCTACAACTTCAAGCACGACCGGGCCGAGCGGCAGTTCCGCAGCCTGCGTCGTCGCTACCCCAACCACCCCATGCCCTACTTCCTGCTGGGCCTGACGACGTGGTGGAAGATCATGCCCTCTAATATCACTTCCCAGCAGTACGATAAGGTGTTTCTGGCCTACATGGACACGGCCATTACCAGGGGGGAGGCTCTGTATAAGCGCGACAATAAAAACTACGAGGCCTGCTTTTTCCTCTCGGCTGCCTACGGGTTTTCGGCCCGCCTGAACGCCGAGCGGCACAACTGGCGCAAGGCCACTTTCGCCAGCAAGAATGCCCTGGCCTACCTGGAGAAAAGCCAGGAAGCCAATGGCCTGAGCCCGGAGTTTCTATTCGGGCAGGCTCTGATTAATTACTACGCTCCCTGGATTTCGGATAACTACCCGCTGCTGCGGCCCGTGTTGCTATTCTTCCCGAAGGGCAACAAAAAGCTGGGCCTGGCCCAGCTCCGTAGCGTGGCTGCCAACGGCTTCTATACGGGCACTGAGGCGCGGGTTTTCCTGATGAAAATTCTGCAAAACCAGGAAAACAAGCCCGATGAGGCCCTGGCGCTGGCTCGTACCATGGCCACGGCCTTTCCCGACAATGGCTATTTCCAGCGCTTTTATGCGCTGATGAGCTACCAGGTAGGCGACCTGAACGAGTGTGAACGGGTAAGCCGGGATATTCTGGACAAGATTAACCGGGGCCAGCCTGGCTACGAAGCCATTAGTGGGCGCTACGCTACGTTTTTTCTCGGCAGCCTGATGCAAAATCAGTACAAGGACCTGACGAAAGCCAAGGAGTACTACCAGCGCTGCATTGTGTTTGCCGAAAGCACCAACGATACCAAGCAGGGTTTCTACTTGTACTCCCTACTCAACCTGGGCCGGATTTCTGATAAGCAGAAAGATGTGGCGGCCGCTACACGCTACTACAAGGAGGTGCAGCAGAAAGCGGAGCGCAAGTCGGAAGCCTTCAACGAAGCCCGTGCTTACCTGAAAAAGAAGCGGAAGTAGTCTGGCTAACTTCCCATAATGGGCCGTAGGGAGCTGTTGCCGGCGTGAAACGTAGCCGGGAGTAGGGGCCTTGCATTTGGTCGAGGAAACGGGGGCACTGGCAGAAAGCGGCCTGGGGGTTCATCGGGTAAATGAGGGTTGTGAGCGAAAAGGTAAATCGGGTACCTGGGGTAGCATCGTATCTTCCCTACAGTACCATTACGATTAGCTACGCTTACCCAAATCATGGAAAAGGAGGACGCTCCCCACTTAACTTTTCGCTACAACGTTCGGCATTCGCTGCTCCGGTTCTGGTGGCAGCAACCGGATAACATGGACGACCTGCCGCGCCTGCTCACCCGGCTCCTGAAGGCCGTGCGCCGCTACCAGGCCCAACAGTTGCTGCTCGACCTACGGCCCCTGCCTCCCCTAAACCAGCAGGTGCAGCAGTGGCTGCAAACTAGTTGGCTACCCCGGCTGCGACAGTGTGGGCTGCAACGGCTGGCTTTGCTGCTGCCCACCAATACCTACAATATGATAGTGGTGGAAAGCATCCTCTGGACTTCAACTCAGGAGCACTTACCCTATGAGGTGCAGTACTTTACGGAGCTGCCCGCCGCCCTGGATTGGCTCACCAACTCAGAAGTTGCCACCTCCGACGCCGATTGGCCCTGCTGGAAGCAACAGCCCATGCACCTGCGTGTGCGGCGGCGCAAGTGCCCCTGCCGAGGCCTAGTGCACTCCTGATTTTGCCCTTGCCTCCTCAAGGCCCGGTATCACGCAGGGCAGTGGGTGGCTTGCGGCGGGCGGCTTCGCGAAGTAGCTCCGCCGTGTGCGTTAGTAGCTCTGTTCCGCCCCACTGTCCGTGGCCGGGCACTACCACCCGGGCCTGGGGGTAGCGCCCGGCCACGTTGCGCAGCGTGGCGGGCCACCGGGCCGGCAGCGCATCATCGAGGTTGCCCAGGGAATTAGCTGCCTGCTCCCGGACCAAGCAACCGGCAAACAGCACTTTGTGGCGGGGCAACCAGGCCACCAGGTTGTCGGGGGTGTGGGCGGGGCCCGGAAAAAACAACTCCAAGCGTGTGCGGCCGGCCCGGATTAGGGTGTAGGGTTTCAGGGCGGCGGTGGGAGGTTGGGCCTGAGGGTGCAACTGCCGGAAGCGCCGGGCCGTGAGCGGGGTGCTGTACACCTTGATGCCATTGGCCTGAAGCACAGCCAGTCCGCCGGTTCGGTCGTCGTGGGCGTGCGTGAGTACGGCCAGGCGCACCCGCTGGTGCAGGCTGTCAGCAATCCAGCGCAACAACAGCAGCGTTTGCTCCGGGTCCCAGGCCGTGTCAATCAGCACCGCGCCTTTGCTGGTTTGCACAATCAAGCCGTTGGAGGGCACTGCTGTAGTAGTGCCCGGGTACATGTGGTAGGAAGTATGAACAAACACCTGGGGTGCCACGGCGCGTACTCGGAGGGCGGGTAAGGGGCGCTTGGAGCTAGCTTGCGCGAGGCTGCCAACCAGCAGAAACAGGGTAGCCAGCAGCCAGCGGCAACCGGCTGAAGCGAGAAAAGAGGCTAGAAACATCAAAAACGAACAAAACAAGTTCTGCTAACGCCCGCGCGCCCGGAAAAGGTGCCCGCTGCCGTTTTCTATCAGGGAGTCAGGTCCAGAATCTGCTGGACGTGGTGTTCCAAATGAACCGCGTAGTCCTCAATCAGCCAACCTAGCGTCACAGTGTACCCATCGTCGAGCTGGCACCGAAACTCGTGGGCCGTGGCCGGCACCCGCTCCAACAGTCGAATCAGCTGCCGGTTGTAGCTGGTCCATAGGTGCAGCAGCTCGTCCGTAGGCGCGTTCTGGTAGTCCGCTACCCGTACCCAGGCATCCTGGTCATACGACTGCACCAGCAGGGGCTCGGGGCTAATGAGGGCCAGCACAAAACGGCGGTGGTTGTTGGCGGCCGAGTCAATGAGGTGTCCCAAAATTTCCTTGCGCGACCAGCGGCCCGGCGAGGGCGCCTCGGCTAGCTCCTGCTCTGAGCAGGTGGAAAGATGCTGGCTTGTTACCTCCAAAAGCTCACGCAAACGCTCACAAACTGCTTCCATCATCAGGGCGGAGTAAGGAAAAGAAAACCAAGTGCTTACACTTTCCATGCTTGGGTACTGGCGCAAAGATGGCAGGATAAGATTGGAACTATGGTGAGTATCAGAGACTTTTAATTTCTTTCGCTGCCTCGCCACTTGTTTCGCTCGTCCATGACTGCTCCCGCCGCTACGGTTCCGCTTGCGCCTACTTCCTCACCAATCATTGAAAACTCGGCCGTAGCGGCCCTTTTCAGGCGGCAGCAAGCCCGGGCGGAGGCCTTGCGCCGCGAATCAGTGGAAACCCGTGCGGGACGGCTGCGCAAGCTCAGCGCCTGGATAACGGAAAACCGCGCCGCCATTCAGCAGGCGCTCTACGCCGATTTTCGCAAGCCCGCCGCCGAAACCGACGTCACCGAAATCTGGTCGACGCAAACGGAGCTAAAGCACACGTTGCGCCACTTGCGCCACTGGGCCCAGCCGCGCAAAGTTGGGACGCCGCTGTCATTGGTAGGCACGCGCGGCTGGGTGCAGTACGAGCCCAAAGGCGTGTGCCTGATTATAGCGCCCTGGAACTACCCCTTCTACCTGGCCCTTGACCCGCTCGTATCGGCGCTGGCAGCCGGCAACTGCTGCATCATCAAGCCTTCCGAAATGACGCCAACGGTAGCGGCCTTGCTCGCGCGCATGTGCCAGGAGCTGTTTGACCCGGCCGAGGTGACGGTAGTGCAAGGCGACAAGGAAGTAGCCACCGAACTGCTTGCCCTACCCTTCAACCACATCTTTTTCACGGGCAGTCCGCAGGTAGGAAAAGTGGTGATGCGGGCCGCTGCCGAGCACCTGACCAGCGTGACCCTGGAGCTGGGCGGCAAAAGCCCCGCCGTGGTAGACGACACGGCCGATTTGCGCGATGCCGCCGAGAAAATCGTGTGGGGCAAGGGCATCAACGCCGGCCAAACCTGCGTAGCCCCCGACTACCTGCTGGTGCACGAAGCCGTCCGCGACCAGCTGATTGAGGAGATTCGGGCGGTAGTGCAGCGCTTCTACAACCCCTCCGGCGAGGGCATAGAGGCCTCCAAGTCGTTTGCCCGCATCGTAAACGACCACCATTTTGCCCGGGTAGCGGGGCTGCTGGCCGAGGCGCAGGCCCAAGGTGCCACCGTGGCGCTGGGTGGGCAAACGGATGCTTCGCAACGCTTTATGGAGCCCACCGTGCTGGTAGATGTGCCAACAGGCAGTCGGGTCATGCAGGAAGAAATTTTCGGACCGCTGCTGCCGGTGCGCACCTTCCGCACCCTCATGGAAGCCGTAGACGAGGTGAACTCCCGCCCGCACCCGCTGGCTTTGTACGTGTTTACCCAAAATGCTGAGCATCAGCGCTACCTGCTCCAGAACATTCCCGCCGGCGGCGCTTGCGTTAATGAAACGATTCTGCACCTGGGCCACCCCGAGCTACCCTTTGGCGGGCTGGGCAACAGCGGCCTGGGCCGGGCCCACGGCCTGGCTGGCTTCCAGGCCTTTAGCAACGAGAAGTCGGTGCTGAAGCAGCGCGTAGGCCGTACGGGCCTCAAACCCATCTACCCGCCTTATACTCCCCAAGTCAAAAAGCTAGTGAATTGGCTAGTAAAGTGGCTCTGAGGTGAAATGGTGAGGCAGTGTCATGGCGAGCGGCGCGAAGCCATCCTTCCTCTCCTCGTGACCACCCTTCCAGATATGACAAGCCCTTGACGTCTGTGCTGACGTCAGGGGCTTGTTACATTATACATTATCAGGTTTCGAGCAAAGGAGAGGAAGGATAGCTGCGCTTCGCCCGCCACGACGGTACATCACTTCACCCATGCACTTAATTACCCAGTCTCCACTTCGCCTTTCGTATGCAAGCCGAGTATTTCTGGGGAAAAATACCGAACTTTTAGGGCCCCGGATTCTCTTAGTTGCGCCGGAGCAGCCTGCTCGATTTGCCTTCTTATGCAGTTCACCGATGCCCAGTGCGCTACCCTGTGCGCGCTTGCTGATACATTTATTCCTAGCCTGCCGGCGCCCCAACCTTCTGCTGATGCGGCGTATTGGGAGCGGAGCGGTTCAGCAGGAGTTGATTTAAGCAAAATTGCGCTGGTGCTGGAGGCCCAGCCTGCCAGCGCCCGGCAAGAATTTATGCATCTGCTGCAATTGCTGAACACGCCCACGCTGGGCCTAACGTGGTTCGGGCCCCTGCGGCCGTTTGCCCGGCTGGCCCCGGAGCAGCGCGAGAAACTGCTGCAGAGCTGGGCGGCCAGCAACGTGCCCCAGTTGCGCAAAGGCTTTCACGCCCTGCGGAAACTGTTCGTATTTCTGTTTTACGGGGGCTCCACGGCTGAGCAGGGCAACTTCGTGTGGGAGCACATCGGCTACCCCGGCCCCCAGGTGCCGGACCCCGCAGTAGCGCCCGAAAAGCCCATCCAACTCCTGCACCCCACCCACAACGAGGTGCACTACGACTGTGAGGTGCTGGTGATAGGGAGCGGGGCCGGCGGCGGGGTAGTAGCCGGCGAGCTGGCCGCCGCTGGGCATGAGGTGCTGGTTCTGGAAAAAGGACCCTACTTCCACGGGCCCGACTTTACCCAGCGCGAGGTGGACATGCTCGGGGCCTTGTATGATGCCCGCGGCGCCTTGAGCACCCAGGATGGCGGGCTGGCCCTGCTGGCCGGCTCCTGCCTCGGTGGCGGTACCACCGTAAACTGGGCCGGCGCCTTCCGCACCCCCGATTATGTGCTGGAGGAGTGGGCCCGGGAGCACCACGTGCCCCACTTCACCAGCCCCGATTTTGCCCGGAGCCTGGATGCCGTAAGCGCAGCCCTGAGCGTCAATACTGATTATGTTCGCCATAACGGCCAGAATCAGGCGCTTTGGAATGGTTCCCAGGTCCTGGGCCACGACATGAAGCTGATTCCGCGTAATGAGAAGGGGCTGAGCGAATCGGAAGCGCACTTCTGCGGCCTGGGCTACAGTGGTTTCGGCGACCGGCACGGCATCAAACAAGGCACCCTGAACACCTATCTACAAACGGCCTTTGAACACGGAGCCCGCCTGCTGTGCAACACCTGCGTGTCGAGGGTAACGATAACGCAGGGGCGGGCCAGCGGCGCGGAAGCCACACACACTACCCCCGAGGGCCGCACGATACGGGTAACGGTACGCGCTAAACGGGTGGTAGTGGCCGGGGGCTCCGTTCAGACGCCGGCCTTGCTCTTGCGTAGCGGCCTGCGCCACCCCCATCTGGGCCAGCACTTGCATTTGCATCCTACGGTAGCCGTTTCCGGCTTGTACGCCCAGGCTATGGCGCCCTGGCACGGCCCCATGATGTCGGTGGTGAATGACAGCTTCACGCGCCTGGGGGGTAGCAACTTCGGGGTGAAGCTGGAAACTCCGCCGGCCCATCCGGGCCTGATGGCCATGGTGTTGCCCTGGTGCTCGGGGCGCCAGCACAAGGCCCTGATGCAGCAGGCGGCCCACCTGGGCTCCTTCATCGTGCTGACCCGCGACCGGGACGGGGGCCGGGTGACCATCGACAAGCACGGCATGCCCCTAATCGACTACACTCTCAGCGAGTACGACCGAAACCACCTGCTGCAAGGCGTGCGGGCCGCCGCCGAGGTGCACGTAGCGGCCGGAGCCCACACGGTGCTGCTACCCCACGGCACCTTACCTACCCTGCACGCCGACAACGGCCGCTTGCGCAACCCCGAGGTGCTGGCCGGCTTGCCCTACCTGAGCTGGAAGTCCAACCAGTTTGGCCTGTACAGCGCCCACCAAATGAGCACCTGCCGCATGGGTGGGCAAGCTGCTACCCACCCCACCAGCCCCAGCGGGGAGCTCCATGACGTGCCGCACTTGTTTGTAGCCGATGCCTCCGCCTTTCCGGCCTGCAGCGGCGTAAACCCCATGCTCACGATTATGGCCTTGGCGCATCACACGGCCCAGCATCTAAAGGAAAGCCTGCGGGCCGAAGTAGTCCGGCGGCCGGCAGTGGCAGCAGCAGGAGTAGGCTGAACATAGCCGTCGGCACATTTTTCGCGTAGGGAAAGCACACGCCTTTCTCCCCGCGCTTATGTCCGCCTCCCGCTTCACCCTGTCCCTTGTGCTGGCCGCTAGCCTGCTCGCCAGTTGCGCCCGCCGTCACAACGCTACCATTCCCACCGCCAAATCGGCGCCGGTAGCAGCTCCCGCGCCGGTAGTGGCCTCCTCCGCCGCCCGCGACCTGACCGACGTACTCACCGAAGAACTGAACCTCACCGGGGAACAGCGCCGCAAGGTGCGGGCCGTGTTCACGAACACCGCTGAGCAAGCCAACGCCGCCCAGCAGCGCCTCAGCAGCAACCGCCCAGCCCTCATGACCGAGCTCAAGCGCATCAACGCCGCCTCCGACCAAGAGCTGCAAACCATCCTCACCGTCACGCAATACAAGCAGCTCAAAGCCAAGCAGCGCCAAGTGCAAGCCCAAATGCAGGCCCGCAAAGCGCAGTAGCAGTGAGATGGTGAATGAGTGAGTTGCCCCGGTGAGCGGTACGATGCCGTTCATTCTGGCCAACGTACTACCCTTCTAGGTACAACAAGCCCTTATAGGTACAACAAGCCCTTACCTCCGCCCTGGAAGTAGGGGTTTGGCTTGTTAGAAGGCCTGTCACAAAAGAGAAGAACGATGGCCTCGCGCTGCTCGCCAAGACAACGTATTCATTCACTACCTCACCATTCCACTTCAGCGGTGCCTCAACCTTACGCGGTCCGGTGCGTTTGCCACTGACATCTACTCCTTAACCCTGCTTTCATGGTCCGTCGCCAGCCCTATACTCTTCATTTCAGCCCGAAGCACAGCCTTAACGCTTCTGGTAAGCACGTCCGCGACGGGCTTTCGTCGGCTTTGTGTACCGGCGACAACCTGTGGCTGAGCTGCGACGAACGGACCTCCATTGAGCGCCTGCGTCGAACCGGGCCCCAGGAGTTTGGCGAGCATTGCTCCTATGAGCTGTCGGAACTACTTGATTTGCCTTCGGATAAAACGGAAGAGATTGATATTGAAGGGCTAGCGGAAGGCGATTATTACCTCTGGATTGTGGGCTCTCACAGCCTGGCGCGCAAAAAAGCCGATGCCGAAGGCGAGGACCACGCCAAGGAAATAGCCCGTCTTACGCAAGTGAAGTCGGAGGCAAACCGCTACCTGTTGGCCCGGGTGCCCATGTTGCTCAACCCCACCACCGGTAACTACGAGCTCTTCCGCGAGGCTCCGCACCCCACCGACCCTACCCAAACGCTTCGGGCCGCCCAACTCCGCTCCTCCGATGACTCCAACGACCTGCGCGACCTGCTCGCCAAAGACGCCCACCTCAAGCCCTTCCTCGATATTCCCGGCAAAGACAACGGCTTTGACATTGAGGGGCTGGCGGCGGCGCCTGATGGGCGACTGTTTGTGGGGTTGCGCGGGCCGGTGTTGCGCGGCTGGGCCATGGTGCTGGAGGTGCTACCCCGCGAGGACAAGCACGGCCGCCTGCGCCTGAGTGAGCTGCCGGGTGCCACGGAGCTGTACTACAAAAAGCATTTCCTGGCCCTGGGTGGCATGGGCGTGCGGGAGCTCCGCCAGTGCGGCCCCGACCTACTGCTACTGGCCGGCCCGACCATGGACTTGGATGGCACCATTGCCGTGTACCGCTGGCCCGAAGCGCTGCGCTGCCCCCAGGATAGCCTCGTGGGGCCCGATAAGTTGGAGCGCCTGTTCGATGTGCCCCACGGCTTCGGTCCAACCGCCGGCCAGGACAAGGCCGAAGGTATGGCGCTGCTAGACTCAGAACACGTGCTCATTGTGTTCGACAGTCCCGCTGATGCCCGCAAACCGGCCGCCCACCACGTGCTAGCCGACCGGGTAAAGGTGCAGGCCCAGGCTACCTAAAGCAGCAGCCCTAACTAGCGCCGCCCGGGTGCTTTCTACCTTGCGCCTGCTAACTCGCTATTTCTTCTCATGGCTTCTTCCCTGGTTCAAACGCCCGAAACTACCCACCGCATTCAGTTTCAGGACTGTGACATGCTGGGCCACCTGAATAACGCCCGCTACCTTGACTATTTCCTGAACGCCCGCGAGGAGCACACCATGCAGCACTACGCCCTGAACCTGGGGCAAATAACCCGCGAGCTGGGCGCCGGGTGGGTGATTACCAAGCACTACTTGGCTTACCTGCGGCCCGCCAACCACGCCGAGCTAGTGCGAATTCGGACCCAGCTAATCCACTACGACAACTCCAACTTAGTGGTGGAAATGCAGATGCTCAGCGAGGACAGCCAGCGCCTGAAGGCCGTTCTGTGGTCAGAAATGGCGTTTGTGAAAGTGCCTGGCGGTACCCGTACCGAACACCCCGACAACCTCATGGACATGCTCGAAGAGCTGGACGTAGAAGATGCTAGCTACGACCCCGATGGCTTTGACGAGCGAGTGCGGCGGCTGCGCAAGCAGCTCAAGCGGGAACGAAACGAGCACGACTAAGCCGTAAGGCCAAAATAATGCGCCAACTCTCCCTGCGTTGGCCCGTTACATCAAAACCCGCCTTACGTCGCGTAGGGCGGGTTTTTCAATCGTATAAACCTGTGCATTACCATGAGTATTTTTGGAAGCAACGACCTGAAAGGCAAGAAAATAGCCATTGTCGCCACCGATGGCTTTGAGCAGTCGGAGCTGGAAAAGCCCAAGAAGTTTTTGGAAGGCGAAGGCGCCGAAACGCACGTCATTTCCTTGAAAAGCGGCTCTATTAGAGGCTGGGACGAGAAAGATTGGGGCGATAAGGTAGAGGTAGACAAGGTGATTGGCGACGTGAAGGTGGCCGAGTATGATGCCTTGGTACTGCCCGGCGGCCAGATGAACCCCGACGTGCTCCGCACGGAGCCCGAAGTAATTAGCTTTATCGGTGAGTTTGTGCGCTCAGGCAAGCCCGTGGCCGCCATCTGCCACGGCCCCTGGACCCTGATTGAGGCCGACGTGGTGCGCGGCAAGCAGCTCACTAGCTGGCCCAGCCTGAAAACCGACATCAAGAATGCTGGCGGCCGCTGGGTTGATGAAACGGTAGTTGTGGATGGTAACATTATCACTAGCCGCAACCCCCAGGACATTCCCAACTTCAACGACAAGATCAAGGAAGCACTCGTCGGAAAGAACTAGGGCTAACACATTGCCTTATCGAAACAGCCTCGCTACTCCTGGTAGCGAGGCTGTTTGGCTTGTAAGCAACTCCATATTTTCCAGATCAGAAGCTGGTTGCACCTTGTATAAAGCCAGCCCGCCCATCTGTTCACCAGCAACTGCGTTACTCCCTACCCCCAATTCACTGCACTAACTGCAACAAATCGGTGGCGTACTGGTGATAGATAAAGTAGAAACCTACATCGAAAAAAAGCAGAAAGCCGCCCTGCAGCCACAACGCGCGGCCAAAGCCTGCCAGGCGCTCGGGACGAGAGGTGTGGGCGCTAGCAGCGCGGGCGCGCAACCAGCTGCCTATGCAGAGGTAGGCTACATCCAGGCCGGCATTAAAGAGCAGAATTTTCTCGAAATTGAACTGGGCGCTCAGGCTAGCGGCAGGGGATAAGCCTGCTACCTGCTGCGGGTGCGCCTGCAAAATTCCCCACACAGCTAGCAGGGCATTTACCACGTTCCAGGCCACATTCATCAGGTGGAAGTGGTGGGCTTCGGAGCGGGCATCCGTGCGGGAAACATGGTAGCCACTCACCACCAAGTTCAGCAGGGCCCACGTGCCAAGCACGGCCATGCCGCGCTCAGCCAGCAGCTCACGGGCTTGGTTAATGGCGGGCAGCGCTGCAGTAGCCGCAAATAGTATCATGGCAGAAAGGGAGACTCTGATGAGTACTAGCAACAAAAAAGGAAGCCCCGAGGAGCTTCCTTTTTTAGGAACAAGAAGACGCCGGGCTAGTTGGAGATGCCAATGCCTACGTACACCTGAAACGCACCGTTCTTGATGTTGTCAATGGCCTGGGTACCAGCGCGGGTTGGGTCTTTGATAATATCGTTGAAGCCTGCTACGTAGCGGCCGCCCACGCGGGCCGGACCTACCCGAGCTTCCAGGCCCGCGGCTAGCCCATAGTCGAGGCTGCTGTAGCTATAGCCGTAGATAGGGTTGCCGCTAGCGTCGTTTTCATCGGCAATTTTCCGCTCCTGGCCGCCTTCACGCACTTTAGTGAGCAGGGAAACCTGGGGGCCTACGTGTACACTAACGTTGTCAAGGAAGTTGTACACCAGCAGCACCGGTACCTGCACGTAATCAAGGCGCGTGAAGTATGTGCCGGTGTTGTTGCGAGCGGCGGAGCTACCCTCGAACCCCTGACGGGTATAAAGGATTTCCGGCTGCACCGAGAACTTATCGTTGAAACCAAACTGGGCGTATGCCCCGGCGTGGAAGTTCTTATAAGTGCCGACGTCGCCGTAGTTCTTTTTTTCGTCGCCGCGTACGTGGGCCGAATTCAAGCCTACTTTAATGCCGAAACCGTTGTTGCGCGAGTCGCTGCCCGTACCGGGGGCGTAATCGGTGGAGGAGCGCAGGCCGCTTACCCGGGGAGCTTCAGTCGGAGTTTGGGCCATAGCCGAGGCGCTCAGGGCGCAGCCGGCGGCAAGGAGTGCAAGTTTTTTCATGGGGTGGAGAGAGATGTAGCCGAAGAAAGCGCTGCCGGCCGTAGCCAAAGCAACATCAGTAAGCCGCTATACTTACGGCGGCTCAGAAGGTTACAGCACCAACGTAGGGAAAGCGGAAATTTTGTACGCTGCCAGGAAGGATTATCTTTTGCAAAAACCTACCTTTGACCCTTTACGGCCGCCGCCAATAGGTTTTGCCGGGGTGTTAGCTCAGTTGGTTCAGAGCACTACCTCGACAAGGTAGGGGTCACTGGTTCGAGCCCAGTACGCCCCACGTCAAAGCCACCCGAATCCGAAGATAACCGCCTTTACGGGCGGTTATTTTTGTGTGAGGCCAGCCATACGTGCCTGTTTGTGCGGCGGCTCGCGTAGGTTCGCAGCATATGATTTCTATTGCCTGGGCCCCGCTCTACGCTCACCCGCTGCCGGCCAACCACCGCTTCCCAATGCTCAAGTACGAGCTCCTCCCGGAGCAGCTGCTCCGGGAAGGCATTGTGGCGGAAAGTGCCTTTTTCTCACCTTCCTCTCCGCCTGCCGAAGATGTGCTGCGGGTGCATGACTCCGAGTACTACCACCGGCTTCGGGCTGGGGAACTTACGCGGCAAGAGGAGCGCGCCACTGGCTTTCCTTGGAGCCCGGCGCTGATTGCCCGAGAAACGTGCATTCTGGGCGGTACGCTGGAATGCGCCCGGCGGGCTTTGCAATATGGAGTAGCACTAAATATTGCCGGCGGCACCCACCATGCCTTCCGAGACCGGGGTGAAGGATTTTGCCTGCTCAACGACCAGGCCGCGGCGGCAGCCTACCTGCTGGCCCACCCAGAACTGGGGGTAGGGCGGGTGCTCATCGTGGACTTGGATGTGCATCAGGGCAACGGCACGGCCCGCATCTTCCAGCAGGAAACGCGCGTGTTCACCTTCAGCATGCACGGGGCCCGCAATTACCCCCACCGTAAAGAGCAATCGGACCTGGACCTAGCCCTACCCGATGGCACCGACGATGCCGCCTACCTCCGCCAGCTGCATACTACCTTGCCTCGCCTCCTAGATCAGCACCAACCCGATTTTGTGTTCTACCTCAGTGGCGTTGATGTGCTGGCTACCGACAAGCTCGGCCACTTGGCCCTAACCCGCGACGGGTGCCGCCGCCGCGACGAATACGTGCTGGGCTTGTGCCATGCCCACAGCCTGCCAGTTGTGGTGTGCATGGGTGGCGGCTACTCCCCCCGCATCGCCGACATCGTAGACGCCCACGCCAACACCTTCCGGGTAGCAGCCAACCTATGGGGGTAGTGGTGGGTGAGTTTGCCCTTCTAGCGGCCTGTTGTCATCCTGCGCTGGCGAAGGACCTTGTCACGCGTGAACATGTCGTTGTACCGATTGTCGTGCTGACATGATAAGGTTCTTCGCCAGCGCAGGATGACAGATGGGTTTACTTACTCACGGAATCATTGAATCACCGCTTCACCACCATCACCTGCCAGCGGAAAGCCCAGCGCCAGCGCAGGTGGTAGTGTGTGATGCCGGCTTGGGCAAGTAGCTGCTGCCAGTCGGGGCGGGTGAAGGCGCGGGCCACGGACAGGGGCGCATCGTGGCGCACGAGGCGGGAGCCACCGAGCAGCCGCGTGAGCCAGCGGATACTGTAGTAGGCTAGTGGGTGGCGGTGCAGGTCGTTAATGACGACGGCCAGGCTGGCCTGCTGCTGCCACCGCTGCAGCAGCTGGGTGAGCTGCTCATCGGGGAAGTGGTGGCAGAAGAGGCTGGCCGTTACGATATCAAAGGGCTGCTGCTGAAATTCGGGGGAGAAAATATCGGCCTGCTGATACCGGATTTTGGGGTACTGGGTGCTGCGGGCGGCGGCGTAGTCCAGCATAAACGGGTTGGCATCCACGCCAGTCAGCTCCACGGCCACGCCCTGTTGGCGGGCCCAGCGCGCAATCTGGCGTAGGGTGTCGCCGCCGCCGCTGCCTACGTCGGCCAGGCGCAAGGGGCGGCCTGGGGGGAAGTGGGGGCGCAGCCGGGCCAGGGCATTCAGCACCGGGGCGTAACCGCCTAGCCACGTGTTAATAGTTTCCAGCTCGTCCAGATTTTGCCGAAGCTCCTCGGTGGCCAGGCTCAGGTCGTCCATCAGCTCTTCTTCCGTGGCACGGACGCGGAAATCAGGCATAGGTAGCAGTAAGACAAGAAAAACAAGGTGAGGCCAGGCCGCGCGTGCGCTAGGCCGGCAAAATAGCCGCGTTTTTCAGCTGCTCAGCGTTGTGCTGAATTTCTAGCGGGGGCTCCGCGCCCCAGGCGACGGTCAGGAGCATGGCTTCCAGCGTTAGGCCAGGGCCAAAGGCAAAACTTAGCACCGGGGCGCCAGTGTCGGCGGGCGTGAGGGTGCGCAGCAACTCCCGCATCACGAACAGCACCGTCGCGGAGGACATGTTGCCGTAGTCGCGCAGTACTTGGTAAGCAAAGCGGTTGTCGTGGGTAGTCAGCCCCAGGGCCTGCTCAATCGACTCCAGAATTTTGCGGCCGCCTGGGTGAATGGCAAAAGCTCGAATGTCGGCTAGCTGTACCGGCAAATCAGCCAGCAAGCCCGCCGTAAGCCGCCCAATACCCTGCTTAATCATGCGGGGCACGTAGGATGACAAGGTCATTTCGAAGCCAAAGTCGTTGATGTGCCAGGCCATGTCGGCGTGCCCGTCGGGCTCCAGTCCGCAGTGAAAGGCCGTGAGAGCCAAGCTAGGACCTACCACCCGGGGCCGGGCCTGTACCAATACCGCCGCCGACCCATCCCCGAACAAGGCATTAGAAACCAAGTGGTCTTCCTCGGTGCTTTTCTGGAAATGGAGGGTGCAAAGCTCGGTGCACACCACCAGCACCCGCGCCTCCTCATTGGCCCGGCAAAAGGCATCGGCCAGCTTCAGGGCATTCACGGCGGCGTAGCAGCCCATAAAGTTTACGCAGGTACGTTGCACGTGGGAGGGTAGTTGCAGGGCCGCCACCAGCTCAATGTCCAGGCCTGGCGCGTACATGCCGGTGCAACTCACGGTAATTAGGTGGGTAATGCTACCCATAGCTACCTCCGGCACCTGGCTCAAGCAGTCCTGAGCGGCTTGCACGGACAGCGGCAAGGCCTGCCGCCGGTACTCGGCCATGCGCTGGCCCACCGAGGGAAAGGGCTCAAGATCAGGGGTATTGGCGAAAAACTCGTAACTGCCATTGGTGCGGCCGTAGTCGGGAAGCACGGTGTAGCGCTGCCCGATGCCCGAGACGCGGTACAGAGCCCGCAGTTTGCGCGTACCGGCTTCATCGAGCTGCAGTGCGCCCGCCATGAAGTCAGCAATTTGAAGTTGAGGGATGCGGTGGGGCGGATTGGCCGTGCCAATGGCACACAGGTAGCTACTCATCAGTGCAGTTTACGCAAAATACCCCCTGGGTGCTGTTCGTTATTTTGGGGTTGATTCAGAAACGTGTACGCGCAAGTCCGCTTGGCTGGATGTAGCAGGGGCGTACTGCCGGTTAAAACTCCCGGCCATGGGTGCGGCGCATGAGGGCTCGCACCGCCCCGGGCCAGAGCCGCAGCCCCGCCACGGCGGCCTCGCTCAGCAACGGCTGCCCGAATAACTGCTGCACCGCTCGCCCCACCCGCAGGCGCGGCCCGAAGTGCTGGTGCCAGTCGTGGTGGTAGGCTGCCTCCAGGGCCGGGCGCGTAAGCTGCCCCCGCAGAAACGCGTCGGTGCGAGTGGCGGCTAGCTGGGCCCCGTGAATAGCCATGGCCATGCCGTTGCCGCACAGGGGCGTGATAAGCCCGGCGGCGTCGCCGAGCAGCAGCACGTGGTTTTCCACGCAGGTTTTGGGGGCAAAGGAAATTTCGTTGATGACTTCCGGCTGCGGGTACAGAAACTCCGCGTGCGCCAGAATGTGCTGCAGGTGGGGGTTGCGGGCCAGCACTTCGGCCTCCATTTGCGGAATGCTGCCGTGCGCTTTCAAGTTGCGGCGGGTAGTAAGGTAGCAGAAGCAGTACCGGTCCTGCTCCACAGCCGAAATGCCCGCGTAGCCATCAGCAAAATTGTGCAGGGCAATTAGGTGACGAGGCATGGAGGGGTAGCGCAGGTGATACTTCACTCCCAAATAAGGCGAGCGTTGGCTGAAAAATGGCCGCTGCAGCTGCCGGTCAAGGCTGCTGCGCTTGCCATAGGCCCCCAGCACCACCCGAGCCGTAAGCACCTGCCCGTCCGCTAGCGTTACGGTATGCTCGCGAGCGGCTTCATCATATTCAACGCTCATGGCGGTAGTCTGCTGGAGCACGGTAACGCCGGCCGCCACGGCTGTCTCGCACAGAAAAGCATCCAGCTGGTAGCGGCTAATGCCGAAGCCGCCCAAATCAAGCGGCACCGAGAGCAAGCGGCCGGCCGGGGAGCTGAGCTGAAAGTGGGTAAGCTGAGCGGGAGCCAGCGCCAGGAGGTTAAGGCCGAGGCGGCGCAGGTAGGGTAGCACCTCGTTGGAAATGTACTCGCCGCACACCCGGTGGAACGGGTAGCGCTGGCGCTCCACCAGCGTCACGGCGTGCCCGCGCTGGCGCAAGTCAAGGGCCGCACAGAGTCCGCCCAAACCGCCCCCAATAATGACAACGTCCAACTTATTTCATCGGGTAAAAGGGTGAGAGCGAAGATAAAGACGCTTCATTTATCGAAGATGAGTTATATTCTGGCATGAGAAGATAAAACCTCTGTTACTTTTGCTAACCTAAACTCGTGTCCGTCGTTAATACCCATTCCGTTCGGCACTTTCCCTCGCTCCCACTACCCTATATGATGCAACCCTTACGCTGTTTAGTTTTATTCGTTCTACTGATAGGCGGGCTCCGCAGTAGTACGCTATCTGCTGTGGCCCAGCCGATCACGCCACGCCCGGCTGCCCCCGCCCGCCCCGCTAGCGAAGACAAAGCCCTGTTGGTGTACCCCAACCCCAGCACTGGCATCGTGCACGTTGCCATCAATGGCTTTGAAGGCCGCAAGGTGGAGTTGCGCGTACTCAATGTTATTGGAACGCTCATGTACCGGGAAGTGCTCAGCGAACTGAACGACCGGGAAACCCGGACCCTCGATTTAAGCAAGTTTGCCAACGGACTTTACTACGTGCGGCTGGAATCAGACAACGCCAGCGAAATGCGCAAGCTCGTCATTCGCTAACGCTAGCCTTTCCCACACTGGTTATCACAAACGCCAAGCGCAGCCTCGTGAAGGAGGCTGCGCTTGGCGTTTGTGGCTTACGCAACTAGGCAGATAAACCATGGAGCAAAAAAACGCCCCTGCACAAAGCAGGGGCGTAAGGTATAGCAAGGCTCGGACCGCAGAATTAGCGGCCGTTTTGCGCGCGCACCGGCACAGGCTTCAGCGTAGCTTTCAGTTTGTTTACCGTGTCGAGAGCGAGCAAGGCAGTCGCTAGCGCAATCCCGAAGAAAATCAGCAACATCATACAACAAGAAATTAAGGGAAAAAGAAAAACTCAGCCTCGGGCAAAAAGACAGCTAGTGGCCTGCGGCTGAGTTGATACAAGTATAACCTAAAAGTGTGCCAGGTAGTTGCAGCATAATTATGTCTTTTTCACGAGGTGGTTTACCACAAACTGAGCATCGGCCCCGACCCCACCCATGAGCGCCGAGCGCCGGCTGTGCAGCCACGGCAGGCCCAGAAAAGCCAGCCCCGGTACTGGGCTCAGGCCCCGCTCGTGTTGGGGCTCCCCCGCGGGGCTGAGCGCCCCCGGCACCTGAAGCCAGTTGTAGTCGGGCCGGAAGCCGGTGGCCCAAATAACTGCCTCCAGGGCCGGCGTAGTAGCTGTCTTTCCTTGCAGAGCACCCTCGGGGGTAGCACCTAAGGCCCGGCCCATAAACCGCACGTTCGGAAACCGCCGCAGCCGCTTCAGGTCGGCGCTGACCACTGGCTCGGGCTGACTGCGCATCAGGCGGCCAACCGGGGAGTTGCGGCTGGCCTGTAGCATGCGGGTACTCAGCAGAAGCGCCCACATGGCCGTGTTGTTGGGCATGGCCGGCGTACCTTCATCAAAGGCTACCCACACCGGCCGACCAGTAGCGGCCAGGTCGGCGGCTATTTGCAGGGCCGAGTTGCCGCTACCCACCACGCCCACTGGGCCCGTACCCGCCAGGTGGCTGGGCCGCTGATAGGCGCTGCTGTGCAGCTGCACCACTGAGGCAGGAAGCGCATGGCTGAACTCCGGAACCTTGGGGGCAGAGTAAGGCCCGGTACATACTATGACGTGTTTAGCCTCGAAGCGGCGGCCAGTGGCAGTTACTACCTCATACCCCCCAGGAATGGGCCGCACAACCTGCACCCGCTGCTGCGTTTCAATGGGCAGCTGGAAGTGGCGGGCGTACTGTTGCAAATAGGCCGCGGCTTCAGCCTTACTGGGGTAGCGGCGGGCCTCACCGGGCCACGCTAGTCCCGGCAGGTTGCTGGCCCAAGCGGGCGAAAACAAGCATAGTGAGTCGTAGCGCGTGGCCCACACCTCTCCCACGGCCGCCCGCTCATCCAGGACGATGAACGGCACGCCGGCTTGGCGGAGGTAGTAGGCGGCCGCTAGCCCGGCCTGCCCGGCCCCAATAACAAGCGTATGCAACGCAGCACTAGAGCCCACTGGTTCAGAGGAAGAAATCATACCGCATAATACAACAGCCGGGGCGGATGAGCCGAGGCCGCGCCGCTCCGGCCGCGGCCGCTAATCGGCGGGAAATTCCTGCTGAAGCTGGCGAATAACCTCGTCGGTAATCTGGCGCACCTGCTGCACCCCGTGCGCTAGGCTCTGCCAGTCGGCGGTGGCGGGGGCATGGGCGGCGGCCTCCAAATCACGCAGGATGGTGCGCAACGACTGAATCTGCAGGCCATCAACGGAGCTTTTCAGGTGGTGAGCTGCTGCCCCGAGCTTGGTTAGGCTCTGCTCCTGCAAGTGGTACTCCAGTTCCTCTACTACCGGCGGGGTAGTACTGATGAACAGATTGGCCAGGCGCCGGATAAAAGTTTCATCGTTGTTGGTGAACTGGCGCAGGCTGCTCATGTCATAGAGCTTGCCGGGGGGTAGGGCAGGGGTAGGCTCTTCCACTACTTCGGCGGCGGGAGGTGGGGTGGCAGCATCATCTAAGTCAAGCAAGTTGGCAATGGTATGAAACAGGGCTTCCTGCTTGAAGGGTTTGGAAAGATAAGCGTCGAGGCCAGCCTTTTGGTAGCGCTCCGCCTCCCCATGCATGGCGTGGGCCGTGAGGGCTACCACGGGGGTAGCAGCCCGGACCGGGTCGGGGTGTTCCCGCAGCAGGTGGGTAGTCGCCACGCCGTCCATGCCGGGCATCTGAATGTCCATCAGCACTACGTCGTACTGGTGCTGCCGGAACAAGGCCAGCGCCTCCGAGCCGGAAGAGGCCGTGTCTACGTGCAGGCCCCAGCCCCGGAGCATAACCTGCACCAGCAATTGGTTAACGCGGTTGTCTTCGGTGAGCAGCACCCGGCGGCCGCGCAGGCGCTGGTAATCCGGCGCCGGGGCGGCACTGCTGGCAGTTGGAGGGGTAGCGGCCCCGAAGCCCAGCGTAAACCGGAACGTGCTGCCATGGTGCAAGCGGCTTTCGGCGGTCAGCTCGCCTCCCAGTAGCTCAACTAAGCCCCGCGAAATACTCAGGCCCAGCCCCGAACCTCCGTACTCGCGGGCTGTGCTGGCCTCCGCCTGCGTGAAGGGCTCAAACAGCTGCTGCAACTGGTCTTCCGAAATACCAATGCCCGTATCCAGCACCGAAAACTGGTATTCCGGCTCGGCCGTGGGCGTACTGACGCGGCGGCAGGTAAGCAGCACATGGCCCTTGTCGGTGAATTTGATGGCGTTGCTAAGCAGGTTCAGCAGAATTTGCCGCAGCCGGTACGGGTCGCCTTGTACCCAGGCGGGGGTAGTGCCCGGGGCCAGTTGCAGGCGCAAGCTGATGCCTTTCTCGGCTGCCTTGGGCATGAGGGCCTGGCAGCTGGCCTTCAACACTTCCTGCAAGTCGAAGGGCATTGATTCGAGCCGAACCCGACCGGCGCCGAGCTGGGCCATGTCGAGGATGTCGTTGATGATAACCAGCAGGTTCTCGGCCGAGTGCCTGATGTGGTGCAAGTACTGCCGCTGCTCGTCAGTAAGGTCGGTTTTGGACAGCAGCTCCGCCAGCCCCATGATGCCGTTCATGGGCGTGCGGATTTCGTGGCTCATGTTGGTTAGGAAGGTTTGGCGCGACTGGGCGTTCTGCTCGGCCGCTTCCTTGGCTTGCTGCAAGGCCTGACCCGTGCGCTTCAGCTCGGTAATATCATTGTCAACCCCAAGTACCTGCACGGTGCCGTCGGCCAGAATAAACGGCCGCTTGACGGAATTAAACCAGTGCACCTCGCCCTGGGCATCAGTAAACGTGTCCTCGTGGGCTACCTCCTGGCGCGACTGAATAACTAGCTCATCCTGTGCTTGGTAGCGAACCAGGTCCGGGAATTGCTCCTGCAGCCAGGCGGCCGGCGTTTGCAGCAGGGCATCGTTGCTGAGGCCGTAGAGGTGGGCCGTCGATTGGTTGGCCAGAATGTAGTTGCCATTGCCGTCTTTCAGGTAGATAAGGTTGGGTACCGTGTCAATTACTTGCCGGAACAGCCGGTTTTGTTCGGCTAGTCGCCGGTTGGCGGAGCGCCGCTGCTCGTCGGCGATTTTCCAGCGGGTAATGTCCTCCGCCGACCCCACAATCTTATGAACCCGGCCGCGTTCATCCCGCTCAAACGGCGTACTGCTAATGCGCAACCAGCGGATGGAGCCGTTGCGGTGCGAAAGAAAAAACTCCAGGTGCAGAATAACCCCATCCGCAACCCGGGTTACTTCCTCGAAATGCTGCTGCACCCGGCGGGCTTCGGCAATGGGCATTAGGCTAGCCATCAGGCTAGGGCTCATGTTCAGCAAGTCTTCCTGCGAGTAGCCCAGCATCGTTTCCACGAAGCGGTTGCAGTACACATTCGACCTCATTCTTACATCATAGATGTAAATGAGGTTGGGAGTAGTGTTGGTGACGCGCTCCACAAACAGGCGGCTTTGGCGCAGCTCTTCCTCTATGATACGGCGTTTCGTCACGTCGGCGGCTGAGCCTACTGCTTGCCACACGGTACCATCGGGGTGGCGGGTAAAGCAGGTGCTCTTCAGGCTAAGCCACCGCCACTCTCCGTTGCGGTGCTTAAACCGATATTCTGAGTGAGCTACCTGCCCTTCTTCGAGCCGCAGCATTTCTTCCTGCTTCCGCTCTAAGTCCGGCAAATCTTCTGGGTGCACCAGTAGGGTAGCCAGCTGGGGGCCCATCTCCCGGATTTCAGCTTCCGTGTAGCCCAGCATTTGCTCGGTTTGGCGGTTGCTGTAGAGTACGGCCCGGGTGTCCATATCAAACAGGAACACGATGTTAGGTACCGTGTCGTTGATGCGAGCCGTGAATAGCTGGTTGCGCACCAGCTCCGCCTCGGCCCGCCGCCGGGCGGTAATGGTGGTCAGGTACACGTTGGCTTCCTGCTCCTGCAGCAGCGGGGCAATGGTCCAGAGGTAAAATTCGTCGCCCAAGCGTTTTTCTACCGTGCGTAGCTGCCCGCTGCTCAGGGCCAGGGCAATTTCTTGGCGCAGCAGCCGCACAATCTCCGCTCCTGCCGGCTGGTAGAGGGCCGTTAGGGCGGGGTTGGCGGCGGGGTTGGCATACTGGGCCACGGCCTCCCGGTTAAACCGAATAATGGGCTGGGGACTCTGCTCAGCTAGGCGGGAAAGCTCCTGCACCCGCTCCTGAGCCTGCTGGCGCACTGTCACGTCCTCGTAGCTCCAGATATGGAGCATGGTCACGCCGTTCTGCACCACAGGCAGGTAATCTTGCTGCACAATAATGCCGTTGCGCAGCCGAAAAATCTCGCCGCTCACCCGCTCCTGACCCGCCTGCAACTGCTGGTTACGGGTGCGCACGGCTTGCTCATCTTGCAGCTGGGCCCGGCTTTCCTGGTACAGCAGGGAGGAGTGCTTACCTAGGTAGTGCCGAGGCGGGTGGGGTAGACTAAATAAGTCGCAGAGGCGCTGGTTAAGCAGCGTAATGCCATGGTCCTGGTCCTCGGCCAGAATAGCCGTGCTCATGGTTTCCAACAGGGCCGTAGCCTGCTCCGCTGCTGCCAGCGACCGAGCCTTGAGCTCGGCTACTTGGCGGCGGGCCTCACTTGTTTCGTGTTGGGCCTGCTGCCAGGCTTTTTGGGTTACACGCAGCTGGCGCGCCAAATGACGGATACCAATAGAACTCATAGAATGGCAGTTGACAGCCGAGGTCAGCGAATACGGATCTCGTTGTTCTGAACCATACGATAAATGGTGGACTTCCCGATTTGCAGTTTGGCCGCTACCTGCAGAATATTTCCGTTGTGTACATCGAGGTAGCGCTGCACAATGGCTGCCATCTGCGTCCGCAACGACTCATTGGGCATGATGTCGGGGGCGGCCGTATCCGCGGCGCCGTGGCGCAAGGGCAAATCCTGGGGCTGAATCTCGTCGTCTTCGGCCAGCACGGCGGCTAGCTCTACCACCGCTTTCAGCTCGCGCACGTTGCCGGGAAAGGTATAGTGCAAGAGCTTCTGCTGCGCTGCCCCAGACAGCGAGCAGGTGGCCATGTTATTCTGGGAGCAGAAATCCTTCAGGAAAGCATCGGCCAGCAGCAAAATATCGTCGCCCCGCTCCCGCAGCGGCGACAACACAATGGGCAAGCCCAGCAGCCGGTAGTACAAGTCCTCGCGGAAACGGCCTTCTTTTACTTCTTGGCCCAAGTCGCGGTGGGTAGCTACCATCAGGCGGGCGTCGAACGGTACACGGGTGTTGCCGCCCACGCGCGATACTTCCCGTTCCTGCAGCACCCGCAGCAGCTTGGCTTGCAGGCCCAGGTCCATTTCAGAAATTTCGTCCAGGAACAAGGTGCCCTTGTGAGCCTCCTCAAACCGTCCGATTCGGCGGCTGATAGCGCCGGTAAACGAGCCTTTCTCGTGCCCGAACAGCTCGCTCTCCAGTAAATCGCGCGGAATGGCGGCCACATTTACGGCCACAAAGGCTCCGTCGCGGCGGTCAGAGCGGAAGTGAATGGCCTTGGCTACCAGTTCTTTGCCGGTGCCCGTTTCCCCGCTAATGGAAACCGTAATGTTCGTGCGGGCCGCTTTATCAATGAGGGTGTAGAGCTGCTTAATCTGGGGGCTCTCGCCCAGAATGGCGCGTTGTGGGTCGTACTTCTGCCCAATTTGCTCCTTGAGGCGGGTGTTTTCCTGGCGCAGCTCTAGCTGCTTGCGGATGTTGCCCACGGTATTCCAGAGGCGGTCGGCAGTTTCCTCATCCTTCACCAGGTAGTCGAAGGCTCCCTGACGCAGCAACCCAATGGCCGTGCGCACGTCCTCCTGGCCGGAAATAGCAATAACTGCCACATCGGGCAGGCGCTCCTTGATCTGGCGGAGCACCTGGTCGCCCTGCCCATCGGGTAGGGAGTAGTCGAGGGTGATAATATCGGGCTTGTCGCTTAGGTTATCCAAGCAAGCCTGCGCGGTAGTAAACCGACGGATAACATAATCCGGGTTCTGAGCCAGCTTGTACTCAAGTAGCTCACCGTACCATGCATTGTCCTCGACAATAAAGATGGAAACAGGTAAAGATACGCTCATGGGAAAGGAGGAAGGAATAGCATGGGAACTGCGATACCCTGGTATACTCCCTTTTCGAGAAAGCAGACACATTGGGATTGTTCAATTCCGGCAGCAGGGTTCTCAATAGCTCAGAACAGGCAAAATCGCGCAATGCTGCGAGTATAAGCGGGAGAAACGGGGATACCAAACTTTCTCGATTTTAGAAAAGGAATCCCGGAATGAAACAATATAGCATTTTTCATTTGATAGTAACTTGTTGATAATCAATTTTTTGATGCTTTAATATGAGTTTGGCTATGGAATTGGTATAGGATCAGTGGTTCCTTAATCCTAGTGATTATCAATTCATTGCCCCTCTATGAAGCCCTTCTACTCACACCTTGCTCGTACGTTGTTGCTGGCAACAGCGCTACTCCTTGGCACCGGGGCACGCGCCACGTGGGCTGCTAGCGCCCCCATCTACTCTAACACCGGAAACGACGGGGCCCGCGTAACGCGTACCTGCACCACTTTTCTGGGCCTGACCACGTGCTTCGGCGAAATTACCAACCCCGAATTAGCTACGGATAACGACTTCAACTCGGCGGCAGTTATGAACGTTCCCGCCTCGGCGCTGGCGGGCTCGGTGCGGCTACGCATGAACTTAGCAACTACGGCGCCCGCTAATTACCGGGCCGGCGTACTGGTAGAGCGTAGCGGTACCATCTTGAACCTCTTGTCGTTAAATACGGCCAACCTGATTGTTGTCCGGACCTATCTGCGCAACGGCACTACCTCTACCCTGCAGGAGGAAAGAGCGGTGGATGCTTCCGTTGCTTCCACGCTGCTGGGTAGTAACACGGGCAAGATTCGGCTGGAGTTTCTGGCCAGCAAATCCTTCAACCAAATTGAGGTAGAAGCGGCTTCGGCCCTAAGCCTGGGCTACGATTTGAAGGTGTATTATGCTTACGCCATCGACGCTAACGTAATTACTTCGGCAAAAGGCTACGCTTCCCGTTTTGAGAATGCCGGGACGACTAACTACAGCACGGGTGTTGTTAAGAATGGCATCACGGTCTGTGTGAACTCTAATGTTACCAATCCGCTCAACGCCGTTGACAAGAGCCTAACCAACTTCGCCACTATGAAGTCGGTGGCTGACCTGAGCTGCCCTTCTACCTTGCAAACGCAACTGGAAGGCACTGCGCCAGCCGGCTACCAGGCCGGATTTGTGCTAGGCAGCGGAAGCCTGCTTGATGCTACCGTGCTCGATGGCCTGCGCGTTACCACGTACTTAGGCGGCGTGCCACAGGAGTCGGCGACCGGTGCTAACCTGCTGAACCTGGAAGTACTGGGTAACCAGCAGTACAACGTCAGCTTCCCAACTACCAAGCCCTACGACCGGGTAGAGATTCAGCAAACCAAGCTGTTGAGCGTGCTGGACGATTTGCGGGTGTTCTACGGTTTCGGCCTGGAGCCCCGTGTGTTCCGCGACTTGCAGCCCCGTATATCGGAGTTTGTGGAGCCGGCCGGCAACTATCAGGTGAACGGCAGCGTGGTATGCGTGAACTGCTCGGTGCAAAACCCACAAAACGCCGCCGACCGTGACAAGACCACTAACTATGCTACCGTACGTACGGCGTTGAGCGTAGGCGGCACTACCCGCCTCAAGCTCCGCCTCGATGGGCCGGGCCTCGCCGGCAACGTAGCGGGAGCCGTGCTGGGCCTGGGCACCGGGCTGCTTGATGCCAACTTGCTTTCTAACATCCGAATCAACACGTACACGGGTAGCCACAGCGCCACCGGAAGCGGTACTACCGGCGCCGAGCTGGTAGAAAGCGCCGTGGGTAGTTCTTTGCTGAGCGTAGAAGTGCTGGCCGATGGTCGTCAGGAAGTTTCCTTCCGCACCACCCGCGACTTTGACTGGGTTGAAATTGAGCTGACCAATGGCGTGGCGCTGCTCGACAATACGCAGGTATACTACGGTTTTGCGGAGGACCGGCCCATGGGCTTCCCCTCCAGCATCACGGCGCCGGCACCCTTGCCCGTGCAGCTCGTGGGTTTCAGTGCCCGGGCTACTGGTAGCACCGTGAACTTAGTATGGCAAACGGCCAGCGAGCTGAACAGCAAGCTGTTTTTAGTGGAGCGCTCCTTACGGGCTACTGCTGACTTCGAGCCCATTGGCCAGGTAGAGGCGGCTGGCACTTCCACCACAACCCGGCAGTATACCCTGCGCGACGCGGAGGCCGGCGCCCAGCAGGTTCCCATGCTGTACTACCGCCTGCGCCAAGTGGACCTGGACGGAAAAGAAACCTACTCGGCCGTTGTGCCCGTGAGCCTCAAAACCGCCAGCCTTGCTTTTGCCGTGTACCCAAACCCAGCTTCCGCCGCCGATAACATTCAGGCCACCGTACCCGCCTTGCCGGAAGGAAACTACCAGTTGTTTATCTACAACATGCAAGGTGGCCTGGTAAGCCAGCAAAAAGTGACGGGGCAGCTCCTGGAGATTTCGGCGCTACACCTACGCGCTGGCCTCTACCAGTTGGTGCTCGGCGACGCCACCGGCCAGCGTTTGGCCACCCAACGCCTAGTAATACGAGGGCAATAACCCTTCCTCTTTTTTATCCCTACTCTATCCTTTTCGCTTTATCATTATCGGACTGGGAGCCCCGCTGTTGCAGGTCAGCGGGGCTCTGTTCGTTTTAGGGTCGGTGGTAGCAGAACATGCAGGCAATCAAGAGTATATCCATAGTATAACAATTGTATTAAAACAAGAAATTAATAATATTTGGGTAACATTGGGGTAGCTCTGGCTCACCAACTTTGCTAGCCGGGAGCCTACTTCGCTTCTGCTTTCCATCCCACCAACCAAACCCTGTTTACATGTACCGTACTTTTTCCCGCGTTTTAGGCCTAGCCTTACTGACCAGCTGCGTTGTGTCCTGCTCCAAAAACGAAGTAGCTCCCTCGGTTACTCCGGACGCAGTAAGCCAGAGCGCCGACGCCACTCGCGACAATCACCTGGCAATGGGCAACCCCAGCGGGGCCACGGCTAACTCGGCTAACTACTGGAACTACTTGCTGTCGAAGTCGCAGTTCGCTATGTCGTATCACCGCGACCGGGGTACGCCAAACTGGGTAAGCTGGCACCTGAGCAGCGCGTGGCTGGGCTCTACCCCGCGCCAAGACAACTTCGCCCCCGACAACACGCTGCCTACGGGCTGGTACCGCCCCACCAGCACCAGCTACACCGGCTCGGGCTTCGACCGGGGACACAACTGCCCTAGCGCCGACCGCACCGGCTCGGTGGCCGACAACACGGCTACCTTCCTGATGAGCAACATGATTCCGCAGGCCCCGAACAACAACCAGCGCACCTGGGCTAACCTGGAAAACTACTGCCGCACCCTCGTGAATGCTGGCAACGAACTGTACATCATCTGCGGCAGCTACGGCAAAGGTGGCACCGGCACCAACGGCTACGCGACTACCCTCGATGCCGGCCGTGTAACGGTTCCTGCTCAGGTATGGAAGGTAATTGTGGTGCTGCCCGAAGGAAGCAGCGACGCTGCCCGCGTAACCACCGGCACCCGCGTTATTGCCATCAACACCCCCAACGACAACGGCCTGCTGACCACCTGGGGTTCTTACCGCACCACTGTTGACGCCATTGAAGCCGCCACGGGCTACGACATCCTCTCGGCCGTATCGGCTTCTGTGCAGAGCGTAGTAGAAGCTCGCGTAGACAACGGCCCGACGAGCTGATAGAAACCCGTCATTAGCTGAAACCAACTGCCTAGCCCCACCGGAGCTAGGCAATTGGTTTTTAGCGCGCTACCTGTCAAATAGCTCTTCGCCGACAAGTCAAATCCGTTCATCGTCTAAAGACTGACGTCTGTCTTTACGATTCGGTTATTAATCTAAATTGAGCAAGGATTTTAGACGGCTCCCTCTACCTTTACCGTGAGTGAAGTAAAGAGGCGGCTGAGGGGAAGATAGTAGAAAAGCCGCGCTGCAACGCGGCTTTTCGCATTATGAGGCGGCACCTAAGTGAGCGTTGCAAGTGAGTAGCACATTAATGCTCGTAGCAGTCCAGAACTGAAAAACTGAACCAGTACTCAGCAGTTGAACAACCGTCTCTCACTAGGTAGAGGGGTAGGCCTGGTAAGCAAGTAGTACGTGCGTGAGCGTTGCATGGCGCTGAAACTAAGCGTGACTCTACCCGCCGGAAAAATCACATGCCAGCGGCCCGGAAACCATGTGGTTCCGGGCCGCTGGCATGCATGGAAAACTCTAGGAATTCGGGCCGCTTAATGCTCGCCGCCTGCTACGCCAACGTGTCCTTCGGCCGGCGTGCTGTTCATGTAAGAGCGAAACGACATGGCCGCTTCCGAGGCCAACGACGACGTTTGGGCCGTCAGTCGGCGTTCGTTGTGCGTCTTTTCGTTGTTTTTATCGGCCCGGAGCTCAGTCCGGTATTCATCAAACGTAATAATCTGGGAAGGCTGCTTTGGGTCTGGTACTACCCGGAAGGAACCCACGCTGTACTCATACCCGTTGTCGTTGGCCCGGAAAACGAAGTCGAATAATACGGTAACCTCCTGGTCTTTCCCCTTATTATCAACTCGCTTCACCTTGCTGGTACCGGTTACTCGCACGGTGCCGGCACCCTCTTCCGCCTTCATTCCAGATTTAGGGCCGTACGCAAATTTGTTCTGCGTCCAGTCCAGAGCCCGATGGTACAGAGCCGTTTTACCGGCCCCGTCGGCAGGCACCCGCTCGCTGTATTCAATGGGGGCCGGAGCATCGGTCTGGGCCTGTACTTCCGGCGCTAGTGCCAGCATCCCACCCATCAACAAAACTAGTAGCACTTTTTTCATATGGAACGGAGAAGAAAATGAGAAAATCAAAGGAAAAAGCCTGTGGTACAAAGATAACAGCAACCTGGTGGCTGATATAAAAACTGTGCCATTATAATTTTGTTAAGATAGCTACTGAAAATAACTATTATATGTACAAACAGCATTTTACGCAGAGCGTTGTGGAAATAAAGGATGTTTTGCCTAAAGGATGCCTCTGTACACTATAAGGATAGCCTAAGTTCCTTGAGTTGAATATTTCCAATAACGAGACCTGTTATCTCAGTATGAATAGCTGCTGTTTACAGGCCCGCAAAAGTCAGCTAAGTATAGCGTATGGGCATTAATAGGCTATTTGTGCTATGCGGAATGTGCTGAATAACAAGAGGATGTATGGCGTGCTTATAAAGAGTTGCTAGTACACAAGAGAAAATCCGCGTAACATTTTGGTAACATAAAGTTAACTTAGGTTGTCTTGCTGGGGTAGGAAGGAGTAGTACTTTTGCGACGTGCTTCACCTCAATCAACATTCATTGAAGAAGCGCGGGACTTTTCACGAAAGCGTCCTGCGAGATGACCGGAAGGCTGTTCTCCTCGTTAATTCTTTCGTTTCTATTGGTTTTGCTGCTCTTACCGCCTCGGTTTTCGAAGCGGTTTTTTTGTGTCCAGTCGGTTTGGCTGGCCCAGGCAAAATTGGCGCCCACCCACGCATACTGGTAAATTCCATGAACGACACCACCCTCACCCAGCAGATGGTAGCCGCCGCTCCTACCGCCACCTACAACGCGAACCTGAGCACGGATCCTAAGCGGATGGCCATTATCAAAGCACGGGACGCCATGTTCCGAGGCGCGCGGAAGTACGCGGAATCGGAAGGCTTCGCAGCCATCCACAACACGTCTCACATTGTGGGCGTAACCGGGGCCTGCGAAAACACCGACACCCTGTTCACCACTTTCCTAATCAACCGCGAAAACGTAATCTAGCTTTCTCTTTCAGCAAGCGCCCGGTCCTTTGCCGGGCGTTTTGCTTTTAATAGTTGGTAGTTAATGGGCAATTGTTGATTGTCATCCTGAGTGTAGCGAAGGATCTGATGATAGTCGAAGGACGTAACAATGGACTGTTCTAACGTGCGGAGGTCCTTTGCAAGCGCAGGCTGACGCAACAACCAACGATTGTCAACTAACAGTCAACAACCAATAATAAACCCGAAACAACCCGTTATCCACCCAACGGCGGCGACGGGGCGAGGTGGCACAAGGCAGCGGGGTGATAGAAAATCAGGGGGGATTCTGACGTATGTTGGTCCGCGAATTGGCCGCCCCGCGTTTTTGGGGTTCTACAGAGGTAGTGGTTTGGCTGCTTCGGGCCTCGGCTGGAGGTAGCGTACTCATCTGATGTTGCGGGTGGCGCCTGGTTTTGGCCGGGCGAAGCCGGTAACATCGTAACGTTTTTAATCTATGCAACTCGGTAAACTCACGCTCCAGAACCCGGTATGCCTCGCGGCCGCGTCCTGGCAGCTAGACGGCCCGGACTACGAGCGACTGGGAGCTATTTTTACCCGCACCGTCACGATGGAGCCCAAGCCCGGGCTCTACGAGGAAGGCATTTGGCAGGTAGCCGACCAAACCCTGCTCAACGCCACCCACATGCGCACCGAAAGCGCCGAAATTCTGGTGCAGGAACACCTGCCCACCCTCCGCCGCTACGGCGTGCCGGTGTTCGTGAGCATCACGGCCCCTGGCATTCCTGGTTTTCGCAAGATTGCGCGCTTTCTGGCCCGCGAAGCTAGTGAGCTGATAGCCGGGGTAGAAGTGTATATGGCTCAGCCCGACACCGGGAAGGGCGAGGAGCTCAATGCCAAATTTGTGCGCGAAGCTACCCAGGCCGTGCGCAATGAGCTTGGTCCCGAAGCGGCCGTTATTGTGAAGCTGCCGCCCTGGCCGGAGCACATTCGGGGTTTGGCTCTGGGTGCCCAGGAAGGCGGCGCTACCGCCCTGGCCGCTACCAATCTGCTCAAAGCCCTGCACCTGCCCGACGATGCCACGGCCGCGCCCGTGGCCGGCGGCCTTTCGGGGGAGGCGCTCCGCCCCGTAGCCCTGCGCTGCGTGTGGGAACTGGCCCACGACAAGCGGATAACGCTACCTATCTTCGGCACGGGCGGCGTGTTCACGGCCAGCCACGTCACGGACTACCTGCGCTGCGGGGCCAGTGCCGTGCAAATTGCCAGCGGTGAGTGGCTGGAAGCCGGCCTATCGGCCCGGCTAGCCGCCGAGTGCGCCCATCTTCAACCCGAAACTGTTTCATCGGTATGGAAAAGCTAACCCAACGAGTTCAGCGCGCCAATTCCTTGCTTTGCGTGGGCCTTGACCCGATAGGGGAGGACGCTCAGGTAGCGCGCCGCTTGGCCGAGCTCATTGACCAAACCAGCGAGTACGCCGCCGCTTTCAAGCCCAATCTGGCCTTTTTCCTAAGTCGGGAAGACGGGGTGAAGTTGCTGCGCGAAACCGTGCAGCGTATTCCAGAAAGCATTCCGGTAATTCTGGATGGCAAGTTCGGCGACATTGCCAACACCGCCGACCACTACGCCCGCTTCGCTTACGATGTGGTAGAAGCCGATGGCGTAACCGTAAACCCCTACATGGGCGACGACGCCATTGTGCCTTTTGCCCGGCCTGGCAAGCTGGTGTTCGTGCTGGCCAAAACCTCCAATAAACCGGTTCATTCCCTGCAAGACGTGGCTCTTACCCGCGGTGGCACCCTCTCCGACTGCGCCGCCCGCGTAACCCGCAAGCTCGACGAAGTACACGGCGGCATCGGACTGGTAGTAGGCGCTACTAACGCTGAAGCCGTGGCCCGCATCCGCAGCCTCACGCCGGAGCAGTGGTTCCTGGTACCCGGCGTCGGTGCCCAGGGCGGTGACCTGCAAGCCACGTTGAAAGCGGGCCTACGGCCTGATGGTTCGGGGCTCCTGATTAATACGTCGCGCGCCCTGTGGCAAGCGACTGATGCCGCCGCCGCCGCACGGGAGCTAGTAGAGCAGATCAACCGGTTCCGGCCGGTAGCGGTGTAACGCTAAGCGTCAGAATGAAAACGAAGAACGTCATGCAGAGCGCAGCGAAGCATCTCGCTTGAATCGTTGGATTATCAAAGTAAAGTCAACGCGCGAGATGCTTCGCTGCGCTCTGCATGACGTCGTTTTAACGTCTTCTCTTCTCGTACCTTATATAATAGAGTACTACCCTTGACTTCCACCCAACCCACCCTCCCCTCCGAAATCCTGGAGCAGCAACTGTTGCAGGAAGATGCCCTGCTGCGCGGCCATTTCCGCCTTTCCTCCGGCCTGCATTCTGACACCTACGTGCAATGCGCCCGTTTCCTGCGCCGCCCCGACCTGGCAGCTCCAGCCGCGGCAGAACTGGCTCGGCAGATTCAGCAGGCCGGCTTGCAGCCCGATGTGGTGGTAGGCCCGGCTATGGGCGGGGTGGTGATTGGCTACGAGCTGGCCCGGCAATTAGGAGTGCCGGGCATCTTCACAGAGCGCGATGACTCGGGGCAGATGACGTTGCGTCGGGGGTTTACCGTGGAGCCTGGCCAAAAAATTGTCATTGCCGAAGACGTAGTGACTACCGGCAAGAGCACCAAGGAAGTAGCGCGGGTGCTGGAAGAATTGGGGGCAAAAGTTTTGGCAGTGGCGAGTTTAATTGACCGCACGAGTGGGAAAGCTGACCTTTCTTTTCCGAACTTTGCCTTGCTGCCAGTTTCGGCGGCCACCTACGCACCCGATGATTGTCCGCTTTGCCGGGCAGGTATTCCGGTGGTGAAACCCGGCAGTCGGCCGGAAAAAGCGTTTTCTTAAACCTACCGTAGCGGCAATCGGCCCGCGGCAAGGCATTTTCGGCGTACCCTGCGCGGGTATGCTTCCTCACGTGGGCACCTTCGCCCAGGCGTGGGAAACCCGAAAAATAGATAACCACCCCCCTTTTGGACGCTACCCAAAGAACCATACAGCTTCTGCTCAAGCCCGGCCAACACGATGGCGAGGGCCAGCGCGTAGCCGAAGCTGCCCACCGCCACCTCGGCCTAACCACCGGCCGGGTGCAAAGCACCGCCCTCTACACGGTGCGCTACCCCCTGGCGGGCGAGCAACTGCGCGACTTCGCCACCCATTGCCTCCAGGACCCCGTCCTGCACGATGTGGCCCTCGACGAGTTCCGCCACGGCGCCGAATACAAAAGCTACATCTTAGTGGCCAAGCTGCCCGGTGTGACGGACGACGAAGGCATATCGGCCCAGAACGCCCTCGGCGACTTCCTGAACCAGCCGCTGGACACCCATACCCAGCACATCTTCAGCAAACGGCTCTACTTTCTGGAGCACGAGCTGCCGGAGAGTAGCCTGCGCCGCTTGGCCGAAGACCTGCTCGGCAACAAAATGATCAACCGCTTCGAGGTCGGCCCCATCGCCCAGATTCGCGACTACACGCCGCGGCCGGGTGGTGGGGCCGAATCTATTACGGACACCGTGCCGCTGGTTGGCCTCTCGGATGAGGAGCTGGTTAAGCTGTCGAAAGACAACCTCTACGCCCTGAACCTGGAGGAAATGCGCGCCGTGCGTGACCATTACACCAGCATGGCTGAGGAGCGCCAAGCCGCGGGCCTAGCCCAAGACCCCACCGACTGCGAGCTGGAAATCATTGCCCAAACCTGGTCGGAGCACTGCAAGCATAAAGAGTTTTCGGCCCTCATTAAGTACCGGGACGCGGATACGGGTGAGGAGTTCGAAGTCGATTCCCTATTCAAGACCTACATCAAAAACGCTACCTCCGAGGTAGACCGTCAGCTCCGCGCCAACGGCAACGACTGGCTGATTAAGGTGTTCAGTGACAATGCGGGCGCCGTGCGCATCAACCCGGAGTCGTTGTTTGTGTGGAAGGTCGAAACCCACAACTCACCCTCGGCCATTGATCCTTACGGCGGCGCTATTACTGGCATTCTGGGCAACAACCGCGACCCGTTGGCTACTGGCATTGGCGGCGCGAAGCTGCTGTTCAACACCAACGTGCTCTGCTTCGGCAACCCCGAGTTCAACGGCACTTTGCTGAGCAACCAGCTGCACCCGCGCCGCATTTTCGAAGGTGTGCGCAAGGGCATCGAGGATGGCGGCAACAAGTCGGGGGTACCGACGGTGAACGGGGCCATTGTGTTCGATGACCGGTACGCCGGTAAGCCCCTGGTGTACTGCGGCACCGGCGCCGTGATGCCCATGCAGCTGGCCGGCCTCGACTCGTGGGAAAAGAAGATTGACGCCCAGGACCGCATCATCATGGCCGGCGGCCGGGTAGGCAAGGACGGTATCCACGGCGCGACCTTCTCCAGCATCGAGCTGGACGAAACCTCGCCCGCTACGGCTGTGCAAATCGGCTCACCCATTACCCAGAAGCTGGCCATGGACTTTCTGATTCTGGCTACCCGCCGCGGCCTCATCAAGTGCAGCACCGACAATGGTGCGGGCGGCTTGTCCTCCAGCATTGGCGAATTGGCTACCATCAGCGGCGGCGCCGTGGTGGAGTTGGAGAAAGTGCCTCTGAAGTACCCTGGCCTACGCCCGTGGGAAATCTTTGTATCGGAGTCGCAGGAGCGGTTCTCGCTGGCAGTGGAGCCAAGCAAGATGGCCGAGCTGATGGCTCTAGGCCAGGAAACGGAAGTGGAGCTGACCGATATCGGCTACTTCACCTCCGATGGCAGCCTGGATGTGCGCTTCGACGGGGAGTCGGTGGCGCGCATTGATATGGAGTTCCTACACAATGGCGTGCCGCGCAAAGTGCTGGAAGCCGAGTGGCAGAAGCCTACCGCCCAGGAGCCCGCGCTACCCGCTGCGCTCGACTATACCGACGTGCTAAACCGCCTGCTGGGCAGCCTCAACATCTGCTCCCGCGAATCAGTCATTCGGCAGTACGACCACGAGGTGAAAGGCCGCACCATTATCAAGCCACTCATGGGCGCAACCGGGCAGGCTCCGCAGGATGCGGCCGTGGTCCGTTTCAACTTCGAAAGTTGGGAAGGGGTAGCCGTGAGTAATGGTATCCTGCCCCGCTTTGGAGACATTGACGCCTATGATATGTCGGCTGGCGCGTTTGACGAAGCCGTGCGCCAGATTGTGGCGGTAGGAGGGAAGCTGCCTAACCTGAGTTACGGCGACGGCAACTTCTGGTCGGTGAACGACAACTTCTGCGTACCCGACTCGGTGTACGACCCCGCTACCAACCCCGACGGCAAGCACAAGCTAGCCAAGCTGGTGCGCATGTGTCAGGCCCTACGCGACGCCACGGCGGCCTACTGCATCCCGCTCACCTCGGGCAAGGATTCGATGAAGAACGACTTCAAGGCCGACGGCGTGAAGATTTCCGTTCCGCCCACGGTCCTGTACTCCATGACTGCCAAAATCGAGGACGTGCGCCGCACCATCACCTCCGACTTCAAGCAAGCCGACGACGTAGTGTACCTGCTGGGCGAAACCTACGACGAGCTAGGCGGCTCGGAATTCTACCAGCTCTTCGGGGAGCTTGGCGCCAACGTGCCCAAGGTGCGGTTCGAGGAAGCCAAAGCCCTCTACACGCTGATGGGTCAGGCCAACGACAACGGCCTCATCCAGTCCTGCCACGACCTGTCGGATGGAGGCTTGGCGGTTGCGTTAGCAGAAGCCACGTTTGGTCACGGCTTCGGGGCTGATGTGGAGTTGCCAGATGGCCTGCCGGTGCACGTGCAGTTGTTCTCGGAGTCGCACTCCCGCTTCGTGGGCACGGTGGCGCCGGAGGATGTGGTAGCCTTCGAGCAGCACTTCGGAGCCCGCGCTACCCGCCTCGGCGTGGTGACGCAAGACAGCCAGCTCACGGTGCGCCACGGCGGCCAGACGGTCATTTCGGCCAGCACGGCGGCCCTGCGCCACGAGTGGACCAACGGCCCAGTTAATCGACTTATCGGCTTCGGCCAGCACGAAGCGGCGCAATCCTAATGGAAGAACAACCCAAACTGCCGGACCTGAATACGCCCCCGCGGCCCCAACTCGACCACGGCGGCCCCGTCACGGATGCGAACGGTAACCTCCTCGTGCTCGGCTTCAAAAGCGTGGACGCCGGCCACGAAACGACCCAGCCTTTAGGTCATTCATCGGCCCAAACTGCGCCTCAGCAACCCGTGCGCGCCCTCATCCTGACAGGTTTCGGCATCAACTGCGAAGAAGAATTTGCGGCTGCGTACAAGCTAGCTGGCGCCGAGCCAACCATCGTGCACCTGAACCAGGTACTGCACGGCCACGTCAGCATCCACGACTACGACATTCTGAACTTTCCCGGCGGCTTCAGCTTCGGCGACGACCTAGGCTCCGGGGTGGTGCTAGCCAACAAGCTGCGCTACCGCAAAAATGCCGAGGGCCGTACCCTGCTCGATGATATCAAGAAGTTCATTGCTAACGGCAAGTTTGTAATGGGCATCTGCAACGGTTTCCAGGTACTGGTAAAGCTCGGCCTACTGCCCAACCTCAGCGGCAACGTGACGCCCGAAGTAACCCTGACGCACAATGCCTCAGGCCGCTACGAAGACCGGTGGGTACGGCTAAAAGTCAACCCCGAGTCGAACTCGCCCTTCCTTAAAGGCATCGACACCCTGGAGGTGCCCGTGCGCCACGGGGAAGGCCGCCTCATTATCAAGGGCGAAGAAACCCTAGCCGAAATCGAAGCCCAGGCCTTAAACTGTCTGGCTTACACTGATTTCGATGGCTCGCCCACCGACGTGTACCCGCACAACCCCAACGGCGCCGACCTGAACTGCGCCGGCCTAACCGACACCACCGGCCAGGTATTCGGACTGATGCCCCACCCCGAGGCGTTCCTTTCGCTCTACAATCATCCCGACTGGGCTAGAAGAAAACGGTTGAATCCGAGCATTTCGGAAGAAGGGGATGGGTTGCGGCTGTTCCGCAACATTGTAGAGCATATCCGTGGACCCCACCCCCCGGCCCCCTCCCCGGTGGGGAGGGGGAGCCAGACGGCACCGGCGGAAACTAGCATTGCTGGAAGTGTATTCACAACCACCCCTCAGAAATGGGAGGCATTAAAGGAGTACGCTCGGGATATGCGGAAACAGCCTACCCCTGCAGAAGAGCGGTTGTGGGAAGAGCTGCGAGGGCAGAAACTAGACGTAAAGTTTCGGCGGCAACATGCTATTGACGCCTACATCGTTGATTTTGTCACGATACCGGACAAGCTGATTGTGGAGGTAGACGGCGACGTGCACGCAGAAGTCGGGCAAGCGGAGTACGATGCTGGTCGGACTCATGCCTTGCAGGAGTTAGGTTACCAGTTGCTTCGCTTCACGAACGATGAAGTCCTGACCCAGACGGAGAAAGTACTGGCTACCATTCAGCGCCACCTTGACCAGACCAATCAGACCGAACGCCTGCGCAGTAATTCATAACAGACACCAAATCCTAAACCAGCCCACTGTCGCTTGGCACCCCCTCCCCACCGGGGAGGGGGCCGGGGGGTGGGGTCACACCATATGAACACCCTCAACCACTTCGCGACGCCCCAGCTTGAGCTGCTGCACCGCGGTAAAGTTCGCGACTCGTACCGCGCTCCTTCGGGCGAGCGGCTCATCGTGGTAACTGACCGCCTCTCAGCGTTTGACTCGGTGCTGGAAACGCCCGTGGCCCACAAAGGCGCGGTGCTGAACGGACTGGCCGCTTTCTGGTTCGACAAAACCCAGCACATCATCCCGAACCACGTGATTGCGCTGCTCGACCCGAATGTGACCTTGGCCAAGGAAGCTGAGCCGATTCGGGTGGAGATGATTGTGCGCAACTACCTCACGGGCTCTATGTGGCGCGGTTATCAGCAGGGCCAGCGCACCTTCTCGGGGGTAACCGTGCCGGACGGCATGACCAAGCACCAGCAATTTCCCGAGCCCCTCGTAACGCCGACGACCAAAGAGGAGTCGGACCGCGAGATTACGCCGGAGAACCTGGTGTCGGAAGGCTGGGTGTCGGCGGAGCTGTACGAACAGATGCGGGTGAAGTCGCTGGAGCTGTTCAACTTCGCCTCGCAGTGGATGGCGGAGCGCGGCATCATCCTGGTAGATACCAAGTATGAATTTGGCCTGCTGAATGGGGAACTGATCCTGATTGATGAAATCCACACGCCCGATTCCTCGCGGTTCTGGAGCGCCGAGGATTACGCCCAAAATCCCGAGGCCGTGGAGCAGATGGATAAGGAATACGTGCGCCAGTGGCTGATTGCCAACAAGCAGGATGGCCAGTACCCCCGCGCCCTCACTCCCGAAGTTTCCCAGGAAGCCAGCCGCCGCTACCTCGACATCTACGAGCGTATCACGGGTAGTCCACTGCCCACCGGCAACGAAACCACCAGCGGCGGTGACGTCCGGACCCGCCTCGTGGGTAACCTCGTGCGCGCTGGCATCATGAAAGACGCCTAAACTCATCGGTAATAATGCCCTCGGCTACCTTCAACCTCATGGTAATGCGCCCCGATAACGCTGCTCAAGCTCCACCTGTACGAACAGCTCCGCCGCGACATTCAAGAAACTAAAGCCCAGCTGCGCGCCACCTACGCAGAGCTGCGGGTGCTGTAAGCTAGGCTTACTACCTGTCACGTTCAGCTACCTCATTTCGCCTCTTAATTCAGATTCTGTGCCCGTTGCCATTCGCCAGTTGCTTCCTGCTGATAGCCTTGCCTACCGTCGTTTGCGGTTGGCGTGCTTAGCGGAGTACCCGGCCAGCTTTGGCTCCTCCGTGGAGGAAGAAGAGCAGCTGGGGCCGCTGTACTTCGAAAAGCACATCGAAGCGCAGGAGCCCGGGGCGTTTGTTATGGGCGCTTTCAATGAAACGGAGCTGGTAGGGATGTGCGCATTTTTGCAGGCTAGCCGCCGCAAGGTTCGGCACCAGGGCGACATCCGTCAGGTGTGCGTGAGTCCGGCTTACAAAAGACAAGGCCTCGGCCGGGCCCTGCTGCTACGCACTCTGCAAGCTGCCTTTGCGCTGCCAGACCTGGAGCAGATTTACCTGGGCGTGATAGTGGGCAACGCGGCTGCTAATCAGCTGTATGAAAGTCTGGGATTTGAGCAATACGGCCTGCAAAAAAGATACCTCCGCGTTAACGACCACTACTTCGACCACCGGCTGATGGTACTAAACAGGGCCTCTTTCACGGCTAGCCCTACCTCCCGCTGACGTAACGTTACCAGCCATAAGCAACAGCACACTGACCTCATCGCCCGCATGGAAATTGCCGCCCAAAAACACCTTGTGGAAAGCTACATCGAAGCGTACAACCGTTTCGATGTAGACGGCATGGTGCGCCATCTGCACGAGGACGTGGTGTTCCGAAATATTGCTGGCGGTGAAGTGAACGTGACGACGACTGGCAAGGAAGCCTTCCGCCAGCAGGCCACGCAAGCCCTGCAGTACTTCTCTCAGCGGGCGCAACGCGCTACCAATTGGCAAGTAGCTGACAACCGCGTGGAGGTAGCGCTAGATTACTCCGCCGTAGCAGCCATCGACTTTCCCAACGGCCTCAACGCCGGCGACGCGCTGCGGCTGCAGGGCAAGTCGGTTTTTCAGTTTGCGAATGGCCAGATCATTTCCATCGACGACATCAGCTAAGATGATTCTTGTATGAGTAACTGGAAGGATACAGTACGAACGGATGAGTTTGACGATTTAGTGGCTGAAGTCTCCCTAAATCTTCTGCAAGCAACAGAACCAGTCCGGTTGTGCTTTGGGGTAGATACTACTTTAGAGGAGGCAAAAGCTGCTGAAGTGGTTGTAAACGAATTGCTGCAGAAGCTACCGAGTCTAGAAGGCACAATTGCTAATGCTGCGTTCAAATACTACCAGCTACTTGTCAAGGCATTAAGTGAATATGGTGAGTCGTATAGCCTTCCAGTAGCAGACGATGCTGCCGCTCTACGCCAATTCTACCAACTAATGGCAATTCATCTTCCCTTCGAACTTGAAGCAGGTCATTTTGGCCTTGAGTTTAGGTGTGAATTCGAGGAAGAGCACGGAATGGGAATACGGTTTCGTAACTGGCAAATTGAGGAAGTAGGAGACGGATCAGAAGCCTTTTCTCTTGATTAAGGTCAAGCAATACATCTACTACCTAACCAATTACACAACTTTGAGCACCAGCAATAAAACCATAGTACTCCTCGGTAGTGGGGCCCGCGAACATGCTATGGCGTGGAAGCTGACCCGCGACGGGGCTACCGTGCACGTGCTGCCCGGCAACGGCGGTATTCCTAACAGCCACCCCGACCTCAGCGCCACCGACTTTCCCGCCATTCAGCGCTTCTGCCAAACCCACGGGGTAAAGCTGATTGTGGTAGGGCCCGAGGCGCCGCTGGCCGCCGGGGTAGCGGATTACTTCGCCGGTACTGACATTCGGGTGTTTGGTCCCAGCCGGGCCGGGGCCACGCTGGAAAGCTCCAAGGTGTGGAGCAAGGACTTTATGCGGCGGCATGGGGTAGCCACGGCCCTATCGTGGCAGTACCGCAGCGACAAGCTAGCCGAAGCCCGCGCCAAAGCTACCGAGCTGGATGGGCAGGTAGTGGTGAAATACGACGGGCTGGCGGCCGGTAAAGGCGTGTACGTGTGCTCTTCAGTGGAAGAAGCCCACGCGGCCCTCGACGACTTGCAGCAGCAGCACACCGGCTGGTTTAGCTTCTTGCTGGAAGAAAAACTGACCGGCCCCGAAATCAGCATCATTGGCGTGACGGATGGCAACCGCATCCGCCTGCTGGCCCCGTCTCAGGACCACAAGCAGCTGCTGGCCGGCGACCAGGGCCCCAACACCGGCGGCATGGGCGCCTATTGCCCCGTCCCGTTCTGCGACGACAACATCCTGGCCGCCATCCGCACCAGCATCGTGGACCCCACGTTGCGCGGGTTGCAAAACGAGCAGTTTGACTTCAAAGGCTTCCTATACTTCGGCATCATGCTCACGCCCCAGGGTCCGAAGCTGCTGGAATACAACGTGCGCCTCGGCGACCCGGAAGCCGAAGTACTGCTGCCGGCCCTGGAAAGCAGCCTGCTGGAACTCATTGAAGCTACCTTGGATGGCAAGCTCCAGCAAACGGTGGTGCGCCAACGCCGCGGCTACTACGTGGGCGTAGTGCTGGCCTCGGGCGGCTACCCGGCAGCTCAGTTCCCGACGGGTTTTCCCATTACCGGCCTCGAGGAACTGCACCCCAGCGTCCTCGCATTCCATGGTGCTACCAAGCGTACTGTGGAGGGTGAGCTTGTGACCAGCGGCGGCCGGGTGATGGTGCTGGTGGGGCACGGCGAGGAGCTGGAAGATGCTGTGAATCACGTGTATCGGGAAGTAGAAAGAGTTAAATTTCAGGATGTTTACATCCGTACCGATATCGGCCAGCGGCCCGAACCAATCGGTATTTTTAGCGCAGTGCGGTGAAGAAAAATACAGGACATCCGGATGCTTCACTCCCCAGCTCCTCTTTGCGGGAGGAGGGGGCGGAAAGGGAGGCCAAACGCCTCGCCATTCTTCTCTCCGGTCGGGGCTCCAACATGGTGGCCTTGGTGCAGGCCGTGCAAAACGGCGTGTTGCAGGGCTTGGCTGAGGTAGCCGTGGTGTTCAGCAACAAGCCCGATGCCCCTGGCCTGGAAACGGCCGCCGGGCTGGGGTGCCCTACCGCCAGCCTCAGCAGCCAGGGCCGCAAGCGTGCGGAGTACGACGCCGAGGTAGTAGAAATCCTGAACCACTATCAGCCCGATTACGTGGTGCTGGCTGGTTACATGCGCATTCTGTCGCCTACGTTCATTCGGGCGTTTGCCGGGCGCATTCTTAACATTCATCCCGCCGATACGCACCAGCACCAGGGCTTGCACGCCTACGAGTGGGCCTTTGAAAATCAGCTGCCGGAAACCAAAATCACGGTGCATCTGGTTGATGAGGGGCTGGACACCGGCCCTATTCTAGCCCAGCACCCCGTGGATTTGCGCGGGGCTGACACCTTGGGCGAAGTGGAGCGCCGCGGCCTAGCCGTGGAGCACCGGCTGTACGCCAATACCCTAGCCCGCCTCATGCAAGGCGAGCTATCCATTCCTACCTCCGAAACGGCTGCCGTTTCACCTCCTACCCCCGAGCCTCTGGTGCCATTCTCGTCCGGTTCTTCTGCCGAAGATGCCGGGGGTGAGGCTATTCGTTGAACATCACCACCCACCCCGGAATCCAGCTACCACCTGGCAACTGATAACACACTACCGACATGTGCGGAATTGTAGGTTTTTACGGCCCCGATGACGTCGCCCACGACATCGTATTTGGGTTGACGGCGCTTCAGCACCGCGGCCAGGATGCGGCCGGCATAGCCACCTTCGACGACAACTTCCACCTCTGCAAAGGCAACGGCCTGATTGCCGACGTGTTCCGTCCTAAGCAACTCAAGAAGCTGAAGGGCAACATCGGCATCGGCCACGCCCGCTACACCACCCAGGGTTCCAACGATGCCGAGCTAGCCCAGCCATTTACCACCAGCTACCCCTTCGGGCTGGCCATGGTGCACAACGGTAACGTCATCAACTTCCGGCAGGCCGCCAAGCGCCTACACGAGAAGTACCACGTGTTGCCCAAAACCAGCAACGACCTGGAGCTGATCATGTACACTTTCGCTTCGGAGCTGCGGCTGAAAAACCTCGACAACCTCTCGGTTATCGACATCTTCGACGCCGTAGAAACCACCCAGGAGCTAGTGAAGGGCGCCTACGCTACCATTACTGTCATTGCTGGGCACGGCCTGCTGGCCTTCAACGACCCCCTGGCCATCCGGCCCCTGGTGCTGGGTTGCCGCCAGACGGAGAAAGGCCCAATCTATGCCTTTGCCTCCGAAAGCACCTGTTTTGACTACCTCGGGTTTGAGTTTATCAAGAACGTAGGACCCGGCCAGGCAGTGTTTATCGACAAGGATTTTAAGGTTCACTATAAAAACCCCTATGCCCAGCCCAAGGCGTTCTGCGTGTTCGAACACATCTACTTCGCGCGGGAAGATTCCACCATTCACGGCCGCCTAGTGGCCCGGGAGCGGGTGCGGCTGGGTAAGATGCTGGCCCGTAAGGTCATCGAATCAGGTATTCAGCCGGACATGGTGATTGATGTGCCTTCGTCGGGCTACTTCTCAGCGTCCGGCCTGGCCGAGGCCATTGGGGTGCCTTACCGCCGGGCCTTGGTGAAAAACAACCACATGGGCCGCTCCTTTATTGTGAGCAGCCAAGCCGGCCGCGAGGACATCGTCAAGAAAAAGCTCAACCCCATCCGGGAGTTCGTAGAAGGCAAGAAGATTGCCGTGGTCGATGACAGCATTGTGCGCGGCACTACCTCGCGGCGTATTGTGCGCATTTTGCGCGAGGCGGGGGCCACGGAGGTGTACTTCATCAGCAGTGCCCCGCCCATCGTCTCGCCCTGCATCTATGGCATTGATATGGCTATGAGCACCGAGCTGATTGCCGCCAACTACACGGAGGAGGAAATCTGCCGCTATATTGAGGCCGATAAGGTTATCTATCAGTCGATTGAGGACTTGCAGGAGCTGTTTTCGGAAGAGAAGGGCCACGGCGGCAACTGCTTTGCCTGCTTCACCGGCCACTACCCCACCGGCGACGTAACCAAGTACCTGCGCCACATTCAGGAGGAGCGTCAAAGCCACCGCTCCGACAAAAAGCAAGGCACCGATTCTACACCCTCCGTGAGTGCCAAAGCCCCCGAGCCCACCGAGCATTAGTAAGTTGGAAGCTAGTAGTCAGAAGCTAGGAGCTAGAATTCGTTCTAGTGGCTTGCTGAACCTGCACCTGTTGCGCCTCTAGCTTCTTCACTTTCCTCCTAGCTCCTAACTTCTAGCTTCTAGCTTCTTTCTACCTATGTCCTCCTCCCAGAAACCCGCCGGTTACGACATCGACCTCGGCAACGAATGCTCCCGCAACGCCTACGCCTGGTCTAAAAAAACCTTTCCGAACCGGGCCGGCAAGCCTGGGGAGGCAGCCCAGGACCTGGACGGCGGCTTTGCCAACGAAATTCGCTTTGGCAACGCCCGCTTGGGCATCAGCTCCGACGGTATCGGGACGAAGATTGAGGTAGCGGAGCGGGTAGGGAAATTCGATACGCTCGGCTACGACCTAGTAGCCATGACGGCCGATGACCTTATCGTGGGCGGCTTCGTGCCCACCAACCTCAGCAACATCATCGACGTGAATACCCTCGATTACGAGGTGATTGACGAGCTGATGCGCGGCCTGCACGACGCCTGCAACTTTGCCGAAGTTGCCATTACAGGCGGTGAAATTGCTGAATTGGGCAACCGCATCGGGGGCTGGGCGGGTGCCCGCATGAACTTCAACTGGTGCTCCACGGCCATCGGTAGTCTGCACCCCAGCCTGGAGCGCCCCTTGAGCGGCGCGGGCGTGCAAGCTGGCCAAGCGGTAGTAGCGCTTCGTTCGCCGAGCTTCCGCTCCAACGGCTTCTCCTTGGCCCGCCGCACCCTCCAAAATCTGTTCGGCGAAAACTGGCATTCGGCCCCGTACGATGGCCCGGACGCTACCCCCCACGGCAGCGCCGGCCACACCTGGGGCGAGGTGCTGCTTGCGCCTTCCCTGATCTACTCGCCCGGCGTGGCGCGGGTGCTGGATGCGGGCCTGCCGCTCTACGCCGCGGCCCACATCACGGGCGGCGGCATTGCTGATAACTTCAGGCGGGTGCTTAAAAACGGCGTCGGTGCTGAGCTGACCAACCTCTTCGAGCCCCTGCCCGCCATGCAGAAGCTCACGGAGCTAGCCGGCATCACCCCTGCCGACGCCTACCTCTACTGGAACATGGGCAACGGCATGCTCCTGGTCACCGACGAAGCCCAGGCCGAGGCCGTAGCCGCTAGCCTCCGCAGCCAGGGCTACGACGCGCAGGTTGCCGGCCGCATTACGCCGGAGCCCGGTATTCGGCTAAACGTGGGTGCTGGCGAGTTGCGCTACGAAGCATAAGTTGGTCACAACTCGAAAAGCAGAAAGCCGCTCCATGAGAAATCATAGAGCGGCTTTCTGCTTTAGAACTGGATGAAAATCCCATCAGCAGTTGGCAGGCAGTGAGCCTCTGCAATGAGGAAGCTGCGGGTGCTAGCTATTTTACGGCCAAGACGCTAACGACCCCGGTTTGCTTATCTACCTCGAAGGCCGCTTTGTTCGGCATCCGGCCCGCCCAGTCGGTGCGGGGAACCAGAACTTGCCAGTGGTTTTCTACCTCCAGTGCGCGGGCCGAATCTAACTGGTACAGGGCCGCGTTGGGCTGCTGCTGCACAAGACGGGTCACGGCGGCGCGGGCGGCGGCTTCAGTAGAAGCTCCAGCTGCTGAGGTAGTGGCCGTTTCGCTGGCCTGAGCAGGGGTAGCTGTTACGGGCTGAGCCGGTTGGCAGCTGCTGAACCCCACCCAAGAGGCCAGCATCAGCAGAAAGGTAAAACGCATAGGCATGGGCGCAAGGTAGGTAAGGAGCCGGCCAAGTTAGGAAGGGGCTGGCCCAAAGCTGCTGAAGCCCGACCATTCGTAAAAAGTCGGCCTTTAGCAGCCCGGCAAAAAGCTACGCGGCGAGCGGCTCAATATCGAATCCGGCCTGCGACACCGACTTCATAACCAGTTCCGGAATGGGGTTTGCACCTTCCACCGTCAGGATTTTATCGGGGTTATTGGTATCAACACTCCACTTTTCTACGCTGGCTTCCGCATCGAGGAAGGGCGTGACGGCGCGCAGGCAGTTAGCACAATTAATGCTGGTTTTGAACCGAAGAGTAGTCATATGGCAGGGATGGTTAGAACAATGAAACAGCTACGCAAATAGCTAGCGGCGAGGCCGGAAGTGCTAGTATAACAAAGCACTTCCAAAAGTAGTGGCGGCAGCGGGGGCAGCAGGTATAGACTTTCGCGGCGGCCGTATATAGTTTTGATGTCTCGGGCCGGTTCGAAAACCGGGCGTAGTCAACGAGGGTAACAGCACATGGCAATGGATAAGAACGAGTTTTGGCAAATCATTGATTCGACCAGGGAAGCTGCGCTGGGTGACCAGGAGCGCCACCAGCAGGCCCTGATAAGCCGCTTGGAAAGCTACTCGCCCGAACAGATAGTAGAGTTTGAATGCCTGCTGCGCCAATACGTGTTGGAGGCCGATACCTTCCTCATCATGGCCGCCCAGAAAATCATCGACGGCTACGTTTCCGAGGATCCGTATCTGTACTTCCGGTGCTGGCTGGTTGGCCAGGGCGAAACCGTATTCACAGAAGCCCTACGCAACCCCGATTCCCTGGCCCCTCTACTTCACGACCCATATCAGGAGTTTGAGGCCCTGCTCTACGTAGCCGGCCTGGCCTACGCCCGTCGCACCGGCAAGCAGGAGGAAGACGACACCTTTCCCCGGGCCGTAGCCCTCACCCGCGGCCTGGATTACGCCGACTCCGTAACCACCGGCGAAGACTGGACGGAAAACCAGCTACCCAAAATGCTACCCCGCCTCTGGAAGAAGTTCGGCGCTTTGTAATAAGTAGTTGGTTGCTGCGAGGGCAGAGAATGGCTCCTTCAAGTCGGGACTATAAGCTTCTGTTCTGAGCTCAGAAGAGCTGTTCGCTCACGTGAGTAAGCCACAAGCCACTACGCGGGCCGTTGGGGCCGTTTCTCCAGAATCAAGTTGGTGCGGAAGGTGTTCAGGGTTTCCTCCAGGCCGACGGGGTAGGTGTGCGGGTTCAGGAAGCGGCGGATGCTGGGGTCAAGGGCTAGCACCTCCCGGTGGGCGCGGGCGCGGCTTTCTTGCAACGTGGGCAATTGGTGCACCAGCTGGCCGCGGCGGAAAATAGGCTCCAGCAGCTCCCGGTAGGTAGCATCGGGGCGCACGGGGCGGCGGCGGGTAGCGTCGAGCGGATCGACGATGGTGAGCTGGTCGGGCAGGGGCTCGGCTACATTGTAGAGCATATCGGCGCGGGGCTGGCCTTTTTCGCTTTCGTAGCGGCGCACCTGCAAAATGCCCGGAATGCTGGTTTTCGCTAGTTGCTCAGAAAGCTTGATGGTAAAGTCCCAGCCCGAATCATCTGGCTTGCGCAGGGCAGCCATTTTATACACTCCTCCTAGGGCCGGCTGGTCGTAGGCCGTTACTAGCTGCGTGCCAATGCCCCAGGTATCAATTTTGGCCCCTTGCTGCTTGAGGCTGGTGATAAGATTTTCTTCCAGGTCATTGCTGGCCACAATGCGCACATTCTCGAACCCTGCTTCATTGAGCAAAGCCCGAGCCTCGCGGCTGAGGTAGGCTAAGTCCCCGGAGTCGAGGCGGATGCCGCCCAGTTCGTGGCCCTTGGCGCGCAGCTCCCGGGCTACGCTGATGGCGTGGCGCACGCCTTCCAGCGTGTCGTAGGTGTCCACCAGAAAAACGGAATCATCGGGGAAGGCCTGGGCGTAGGCGGCAAAAGCTTCTTGCTCCTGCTCAAACGCCATTACCCAACTGTGGGCATGGGTACCCTTTACCGGAATGCCGAAGCGCTGTCCGGCCAGCACGTTAGAAGTTGCATCGACTCCGCCGAGGTAGGCGGCGCGGCTGGCACTCAGGCCGCCATCAAAGCCCTGGGCCCGGCGCAACCCAAACTCCAGCACCGTGTCGGAGCCGGCCGCCTCTCGAATGCGCGAAGCCTTGGTGGCAATCAGCGTTTGGAAGTTGACGAGTGTCAGGAGGGCCGTTTCCACCAGTTGAGCCTGTAATAGCGGACCCTGCACCCGAATCAGGGGCTCATTGGCAAATACTACGGTGCCTTCCGCAACAGCATCCACGTCGCAGCTGAACTTTAGCTCGCGGAGATAGGCCAGAAATTCTGGCGGAAACATGACCCCGCCCTTGGCGCTTTTCAGGCTGCCGAGGTAGTGCAGATCGTCTTCGGAAAACTGCAGGTTCTGCAGAAAATCGACCACGTAGGCTAGGCCCGCGCCCACGGCGTAGCCACCCGCAAAGGGCGGCCGGCGAAAGTACAAGTGAAATACAGCCTCGCGGTCCTGCATGCCCTGCTGCCAGTAGCCGTAGGCCATGGTAACCTGGTAAAGGTCGGTGAGCAGGCTTAGGGAGGGAGCGTAGAGGCCGGAAAGCGGAGCAGAATTCATGCGGGCAACGGTTGAGATGCCGCAGCTTACGCAGAATATTTCATTCCATCGATGGCCCAGCCGCTTCTACCTGTATCCTGTTCCTACAGTACTGCCCGGCTACCATTAGCGGTTCATTCGAAAGCTTCTGACTATCGGGAAGTTACCAGCCACCGTGTCCGCGTGAAGGCCCAAGAACTAGTGCACGAGTACATGCTGGCTCCGGCAGTACCGCTCAGCATCGAGCAAGGAGGGAACTACGGGCGGGCAGCTGGAGGTAGGCAGGCGGGCCAGCAACTGGTGGGCTGAGTCGCCGAGGTGGCACAGCACCAACGGAATCTGCCGCTCGCGCAGGCGCTGGTAGTAGCGCACCAGCAGCCGCAGCGTAGAAAAGGAAAGGTTACGCAGGTGGCTACAATCAATCCAGATGCTGGGCTTACCGCTCCGAATGGCCCGGCGCAGGGCGTACGAGAGTTGGGCCCGCGCCGTGGGCTGGCTATCATCGGTGAGGATGAGCAGGTAGCTCTCAGGAAGAATTTCACGGTAGACTTCCATAGTAAGAAAGGGGTAGCACAGGTGAAACCAAACACGTCACAGCGTCTTCCGCACAACTTCTAAGCCCTGGGCTCTAGGTAAGGAAACGTACTACAATATACGGGTACTATATTCGATAAAGTAGGTGTAAAACACTGATTTATAGATAAGTGATTCTACTGAATACGGCGGCGCGGAGTACCCGTGCGGCGGGAAGCCCGGACCAGGCACGTGCGGGCCGAGCCCGTTGCTGCCTCGGCAGCAATACTAGCTAGCCTCCAAGGCAATAGGGCCAACGCAAGGTGGTAGGATCAGCCCGAAAGGGTGGGGGAGGCCAGAAGGTGAAAGAACCCGGTCAGTGATGAGAAGAGGCCCGCTTTCCGCCCGAATGTGGCAGCTCCCATGCAGCCTTCACAGTAGTTATTCCGTACTATTGGCGAGCTGTGGCCACGTGGCCTTTCTACTGCTGAGTTTGAATCGACCCCTCTATGATTCGTGTATTGCTTGCTGATGACCATACCATTCTGCGGGACGGTATCCGGGCCATTCTCTCGCGTGAGCCTGATATTCAGGTGGTAGGCGAAGCCAGCAATGGCCAGGCACTATTAAATCTGCTGACAACTACCCCAGCCGATGTAGTGCTGATGGACGTCAACATGCCCGTCATGGATGGCTTCGTTACCATGGACTCCCTCCGTACTCACTTTCCGGAAACGCAGGTGCTCGTGCTGTCTATGCTCGACCACGAGAGTTACGTGCATCGGATGTTGCAGGCCGGGGCGCGGGGTTACGCGCTAAAAAATGCGGAAAGCGCTGAAATCACCCACGGCATCCGTACGGTAGCGGCGGGCCGGCCGTTTTTATGCTCCGAAATCGGCCTCAGCCTGCTCAACCGCACGATGCAGCGGGCGGCACCCGAACGAGCTACCCCGGTAAGCGAGGCCGCCGAGCCGCACCCCTCCTTTACCATGGCGCTGCACCGCAACGGCCCCGTAGAACTATCGGTGCGGGAAATGGAGGTGCTCAAGCTGATTGCCGAAGGGCTGACCAACGCGGAAATAGCGGATCAGCTCTTTGCCAGCAAGCGCACCATCGAAACGCACCGCCAGAACATCATCGAAAAAACCCAGGCCAAAAACACGGCTGCCCTTATCCGCTACGCCATGATGCACGGCCTGATAGAGTGAGTGGTGAACTAGTAAGGTGGTGAACTGGTGAGTTTGACGTTCCGCTGGCGCCACTTGCGCAGGTAGAACGTCAAACTTACTATTTCACACCTCACTAGTTCACCACTCCAACGTAGCCGCGACGGGAATCGAACCCATATCAAGCGTTTAGGAAACGCCTATTCTATCCGTTGAACTACGCAGCCAGGGGCACCCCTTCTTACAAAGCTACGCGGAAAGCGGCGGCCTCGCAAAACTACTTGGCGGGCGCCGCGTCCCTGCGCGGGCCCGTTGCGTATCTTCGCCTCCCCTCACCCTTACTTCCCCTCCTGGCTTCATGGGTTTATTGGACGACTTGCGCGCTGACCGCCGGGCCGCCGGCGAGTTGCCGCGCTCCGGAGCCGACAAGCAGCAGCCCGCCTTGCTGCTGATTCCGGATATCAGCGGCTTTACGCGCTTTATTGAGGAGTCAGGAAGTGTACAGGCTCCGTTTCTGGTGGCCGATCTGTTGGAAATCCTCATCGAAGCCAACACCCTAAACCTACAGGTAAACGAAATTCAGGGCGATGCGGTACTGTTTTATCGGCTGGGGCCGCCGCCGCCGGTAGCTGAGCTGGTACGGCAGTGCCGCCGCATCTACCTCGATTTTCAGAACTACCTGCGTATTGTAGCCCGCGACACAGGCTCGGAGCTGGCAGCGGCCCTGCACGAGCTAGCCCTCACGTTGAAAATTGTAGTGCACTACGGCCGCGTGAGCGTAGCTCGGATTCGGGAGTATACCAAGCTCATGGGCCGCGACGTAATTGTGGTGCACCGCTTGCTCAAGAATAACATTACGGGCTCCGAATACATTCTGCTCTCGGAGGGCTACCTAGCTACCCAGGACCTGGCCGCGCTGAGGCAGGCGTTTTCCTGGACGCGGCTGCTGCCCGGCGCTACCTACTACGAGTACCTCGGCGAAACGCCCTACCACTACGCCAGTCTCTCGCCCCTGCGGCTGCTGCTCAACAGCCCGGAAATAGACGATGACGTGCCGTTGGGCCGGGGCTGCGCCCTGAAAGTGCGCCGGGCCTTGCGCGTGCCTGCTCCCTACGCCGTGCGGCTCATTACCAATTTCCGGTTGCGGCCGCGCTGGATGGAGGGCGCCACTGCCGTGCACTACGATGTCACCAAGGCTGGCCGCCTCGGCACCAGCTATAAAGTGGATGTATTCGGGGGGCAAATTGACTTTCAGGCCGTGCAGCAGTTCGAGGATGAAGATGGCCGCCTGGAGTACGTGGAGAAGATTTCCCACTTCCGCCTCTTTCCCAACTCCCTGCTATTCTACGGCATTGAGGCCGTAACGCTCGACGCCTGTTTAGTAACGATAGAGCTACGCTACGGCCACATTGCCAGCCCCAGCCGCCTCGTCCGCTTCGGACAGCTCCGCCGCCTACACCGTTTCCTGGGCCGCTCCCTGCATAACCTAGCAGAATTAGTAGAGAAGCGGTGAAGCAGTCAGGTGGCGAATGAGTGATTGAGTGAAGTAGGGAATTGTCATGGCGAGGGTATCGACGCCATCCGTCCTGGCCAGCGTGCTACCCTTCTAGATGTAACAAGCCCTTACCGCCGCGCTGGCAGTAAGGGCTTGTCTCGTTTCTAGGCTATTCACAGGGAGGAGGAAGCTAGCGTCGCACTGCTCGCTATAACACTTCACTCAATCACTCATGCACCACCTCAGCGTTTAGACTTTGTAGAGCAGGGCGATACCGAATGATAGTGCCGTCAGGATCAGACCTACCATGAAGATGGTGTAGCTCAGGCGCAGCAGGCGGTACTTTTTGGTTAGCACGTCGCCGAGGTAGTAAATGTCCGTCACCATGTTGGTATAGAGCGCCTCCTTCTGGCCCATGATTTCCGTCATGCCGTGCTGAAAGTCGTCGAGGCTGAGTTTGCTGAAGTTACCAAAGAACAGCAGGTTTACCCGGCGGTTAGTAGCAATCTGGGGGCTGCGCTTAAGCCACTTGAAGCTCGTTACGTCGGGTTGGGCGCAGAGAATGGCGGTAATAACCGAGGCCAGCGCCGTGGCCAGCAGAATGCCCATCGGCACCGCAATAATGGGGTTCCGGATTAGGCCCACGTTGCTGAGGGCAGCAGTTTTGCTACCTAGCTTGGCGCCGAAGTACGTAATAATCAGCGACATGAGTACCGCGTTCAGCGAAATCATCATGTTCGCCTTCTTATCAGCCATGTCCGAAAGCTTCATGTGGTTGCTGTACATGGTCCGGAACATGGTTTCGATGCCGCGCTTGGGCTCAGCAAACGTGCCGCCTTCTTCCTCCTTTTTCTTCTTGTTCTTCTTTTCGGTTTTCTTGAGCTGCTTGCGCTGCTCCTTGATATTTTCCTTGAACTGCTCCTCGTACCGCTCTTTAGCAGCTTTCGTGTAGTACTTGCCGGCCAGCAGGAAAGCCAACTGGTTGTCGGCCCACTCCGTGTTAGAGTAGGTTTTGCCGCCGGTGGCTTCCCACTCGGCCCGCAGTAGCTCGCCCTCGGCAAAGAAACTCTCGCGGCCCATGTTGCTCATATCGGCATCCACCAGCAGCTGTTCCAGCTCGGTTTCGCGCTTGGCGTCGCGGTGGGTGGCCCGAATCAGGTTCTGTACCACGGCAATGCGCTCCTCAGGGTAGCCCTGCTGGCGCAGCCACTCGCCGGCCATTTCCGCGCTCCGGAACTCGTGGCCGTCGTACACTTCCGTGTAGCCCACATCATGAAACCAAGCCGCCAGCAGCAGCGCCTCCTGATCGGTCTCGCTGAGCCCCGCTGCTTCGCCCAGGGCCCGCGCCTCCTTTACCACAGTGGCCGTGTGCTTGGGGGAATGATACACGAGCTGGGCCGGGAGCTTTTTCTCCAGCAACGCCAGCACGTAGGCCTTGGCATTTTTTACAATTTCGGCCTTAGCCGGTTTCTGAACTAGAATGGTTTCCATCAGGGGCAGACAACAAACAACAGCGAGGAGCTGTTCGGCTTACAACGCGATTCGCGGCGCGGGGTTTTCGGGCCACGCGCCCCAACCGTAACGAAGGGAATTGCGTACGGCAGCGCACCGTACCTATGCGTAACAACTACCTTAGTCGTTACTGGTAAGTTTACCGTATTTCCTGAACATCCGTTCTCTTTCCTTGGTGCCCTCACCCGGCCCTTTGCTTTCTCGCTACCTCTCTTCTAGTATGAGCAGAAATTTTCTGTCCTGTTGCCTGCTGCTGGCCCTGGCCGGTGCCGCTGCCCCGGTGGCAATGGCCCAGCAGCAACCCACGCAGACGCCCCACCCCGAGCGGCCCAATTACCGCCGGGGGGGGCTGAACTGGGAAGCTAAAACGCCACCCGACAGCTCCCGCATTCGCTACACCGTGTTCCTGATTGGCGACGTGGGCAAGCCGATTCCGGAGGCCGAGGGCGGCGAGCCGTCTTTGAACTACATGCGCAAGCAGATTCTGGCTGCCGGCGCCAAAAGCACCACGGTCTACCTCGGGGATAATATCTACGAGTACGGCATGCCGGAAGCCAAGGCCTCCGACCGTCCGGAATCAGAGCGCCGCATCATCGACCAGATGAAAATTCTGCGCGACTACCAGGGCGAGAAATACATGATTCCGGGCAACCACGACTGGAAGCAGGGCTTGCGCGGGGCTGTAGACCAAGTAAACCGGGAACAGTTTTTCGTGGAAAGCTACCTGCAGAGCGACTCGGCAGCCTTCCCCTACACCGGCGACTTCTTCCTCCCCCGCGACGCCTGTCCCGGGCCGGTGGAGGTGCGCTTGCAAGACGATGTGGTGCTGATTGCCATCAACTCCCAGTGGTTCCTGCAGACCTCCGGTGAGCGGCCCTACGGAGCCAACAGCGGCTGCGGAGTAGCCAATGAAACGGATTTCTTTACCCAGCTGGAAGACATCATTCAGCGCAACGCGGGCAAGAACATTGTGGTGGTAGCTCATCACCCGCTATTTTCCGACGGTATTCACGGTGGCTACTTCACCCTGGGGGACCATTTCTTCCCCTTGTCCATCGTGTTCAAGTACGCCTTCGTGCCTTTGCCCATTATCGGCTCCATTTACCCGTTTGCCCGCAAGTACGGCGGGGTAAGTCAGGATATTCCGCACCCCTTGTACCAAGCGTATAAGAAGGGGCTGATGGAGATTTTCCAGAAGTACCCCAACGTGGTGTACGCTGCCGGTCACGAGCACAACCTGCAGTTCCAGAAGGAAGGCAACCTCAACCACATCGTCAGCGGCTCGGGCTGCAAAACCCAGCACGTGAAGCCCGGTAGCGGCGGCGACGCCCTGTTCTCCGACAAAGAGAAGGGGTTTGCCCGGGTTAACTACTACGACAACGGGGAGGTCTGGACGGAATTCTACGTACCAAATGGTACGGGTGAGACCGGCCGCCTTGTGTTCCGCACGCCCATGTACGCCCAGCAGGCCATGGCCTCCACCGACTCGGTGGCGCGGCCTACCGGCGCCCCGCGGCCCAACTTTGCTGATAGCACCGTAACGGTAGCCGTCAACCCCAACTACGTGAATCGTAGCGGAGTGCATAAGCTGTTCTTCGGCAAGCATTACCGCCAGGAGTGGGCTACGCCGGTGCAGTTTCCGGTGCTGGACCTAGCTACCGAAAAGGGCGGCTTGACGCCCTACAAAATCGGGGGCGGCAAGCAAACGGCTTCCCTGAAAGTACGCAACGAGCAAGGGCGCAATTTCACGATTCGCAGCCTGAACAAGGACCCCTCGGCGGTGCTGCCAGAAGCCCTGCGCGAAGGTGCCGCCGCCGACATTCTGCAGGACCAGATTTCGGCCCAGCATCCCTATGCCTCCATTGCCATTCCGCCCCTGGCTAAGGCCGCCGGCATTCTGTACACCAACCCCGAGCTGCGCTACATCCCTCAGGACCCCCTGCTGGGCCAGTATTTGGAGCGGTTCGGCAACACGCCGGGCGCCATTGAGGAAGATGCCAAGGACGACCAGAGCAACGTGGAAAGCCTGGGCAACGCCAAAAACCTGGTGGGCACCGACAAGGTGTTTGAGCGTATCACCGATGATAACGATAACCGCGTCAACGAAAAAGCCTTTGCCCGCTCCCGCCTCTTCGACATGTGGATTGGCGACTGGGACCGGCACGAAGACCAGTGGCGCTGGGCTGAGAAAAAGGACAAAGACGGGGACCGGAAGTTCACGGCCGTGCCCGAAGACCGGGACGTGGCCTTCTTCAAGGGCGACGGTATTTTTCCCTACCTGGCCTCGCGCAAGTGGGCCATTCGCAACTTCCAGAACTTTGGGTCCGACTACGGCGACTGGAAAGGCCTGAACCTAACGGCTTTGAGCAACGACCGGGTGTATCTGGCTTCGGTAACGAAAGAAGAGTGGGTGAAGCAGGCTGAGGACATGAAGGCCGAACTCACCGACGACGTTATCGAAAAAGCATTCCGGGAACGGTGGCCCAAGCAGATCTACGAGCTGCACGCCCCCGAAATCATTGCCAAACTCAAGAGCCGCCGCGACCTGCTACCCCAAGTAGCGGCCGACTACTACGAGGTGCTCAGCAAGGTGACGGAGGTGAAAGGCTCCAAGAAGCGCGAGCGGTTTGTGGTGGAGCGCCTACCGAATGATAAGACGCGCGTGACGGTGCAGAAAATCAACAAGGAAGGTGAGCTAAGCAAAAGCCTTTTCGACCGCACCTTCGACAACAAGGTAACCAAGGAGCTGCGTCTCTACGGCTTCCAGGGCGAGGACCAGTACGAGGTGAAAGGCGACGTGAAAGGCGGCCCGCTAGTGCGCATCATCGGGGGCACCGACCGGGACTCCATCGTAGACCGCTCCAACGTGGCAGGCCTGGGTCATAAGCTGCACGTGTACGATGCCGACACCGGCAACGTGATTGTAGCCGGCAAGGACGCCCGCCTGCGCCTGGAGCCCGGCATTGATGTGAGCCGCTACGATGTGCACACCCGCACCGACCGCAAGGACTACACCCTGAACTACTTCGGCCCGACCCTGTACTTCGGGTACAACATTGACGACCGGCTGTTTTTCGGGGGTGGCCTGGTGTACCGTACCTATGGTTTCCGCAAGTCGCCTTACGCTACGGAGCAGAGCCTGGCCGCCAACTATTCGCCCTCGCAGAGTGCTTACAATGTGCGCTACCTCGGTCACTTCGTGGATGTGCTGGGCAAAACAGATTTGCGCCTAACAGCCCAGCTCTACGGTCCTCAGTTGCTCTACAACTTCTTTGGCCTCGGCAACGACACCCGCAATATTCTGGCCGACGACCGGGATACCCGCGCCCGCGACATCAACGACACGTACCGCATCCGCTTCTCGAGGCTGTACGTGGCGCCCATGCTAGAAAAGGACCTGTTTAGCTTCCTCAAGTTCGGTTTCGGTCCCCAGTACGACCAGTTCCGGGTAGACCGCAGCCAGATTGGGCAGGAAATTGCAGCTGGTCTCGATGCCGCCGGTAACGGGCAGGAGGGCACCGCTGCCGCCGGTATTCGCGCTTCTGATTTTGGCTTGAACCGTTACCTTGGGGGTAGGGCATACTTGAACCTGGACGCCGCTTCTTCACCCAAAAATCCGCGCATTGGTCTGCGCTGGTACAACTCGGCAGAGTATAATCACCAGCTGAATGGCGAAAAGCTGACCTACGGCCGCCTGGCTACCGAATTCCGGGCCTACCTCTCGCCTAATTTCCCCTTCCAGCTAACCTGGGCCGGTCGCATTGGGGCCAGCCGCAACCTCGGCGACTACCGCTTCTACCAGGCCAACACCCTGGGCGGTACCACCAACTTGCGCGGCTACCGCCGTACTCGCTACGCCGGCCGTTCGTCGGTGTACGGCAACGCCGAGGTGCGCGTGCAGTTGTTCACGTTCAACGCGTACTTGGTGCCCGGTAAGTTTGGCATCCTGGGCCTGGCCGATGCCGCCCGCGTGTACAGCTCCCGCGACACCGATACCGGCCTGAGTGCTTTCCACACCGGCGTAGGCGGGGGCATCTGGGTTGATGTACTCAAGCAAGCCGTTATCAACGCTACCTACTCCGTAGGCGAGGAAAATCTTGTCTTCGTCGGCTTCGATTTCCTCTTCTAAGCGAAATGATGAGATAGTGAAATGGGGCATTTCACGCGCTTTCATGCCGAGGAAGCACGACGGTACCATCCGCTCTAATCACCATACTACCTCCCTAAAACCTAGCAAGCCCTTACCTCCAGCACGGATGGTAAGGGCTTGCTAGCTTACTAGACTTTGAGCGTAAGAGAAGGACGATGATGGCGTTGTGCTTCCTCGGCATGAAAGCCTGTGAAACGCCCCATTTCATTATCTCACTATTTCACCGTTCCGCCGCCTCATCTTTTTTTGCGAAAAGACGTTAAGGCTAGCCTAACGCCTTTTTGTCGTTTGTTTCTCTGCAAGCCACCCGTATGATTTCATTTTCTGCCCCGACGTTTCGGTTACTGGGGCCGCTGGCGGCCTCGGCGGCATTGTTGTGCGCCGGAGTTGCCCACGCTCAGATTACCCCCACTACGCCTCCCGTTTTCCCACCCCCGGCTCCTCCCGTCGGCGACACGGTGGCGGCGGTGAACACGCAGGAATTTGCTACCCCTTCTGTGGTGGGCATGGGCCCCAGCAAAGGCCTGATTTTCCACTACGAGCGGGTGCCGCGCTTCAACGTCACGTCGGATGGCAAGGTAGTGGGCTTGCAGGATTACAGCTCGGAAGCCACCAAAAATGCCCGCCTTGTTATCAAAGGCTACATCCCCATGCTCAACCGCCCCCACCTGAAGCTAATTCTGGGGGTGAACTATGAGCGGGAGGAGTTCAAGTTTCGGCAGAAACCTACCGGCTACGAGCTCTACGACAACATTGAAAACAAGGGCCTCAAAAACCTAGGAACCCAGTTGGCCGTGATTCGGCCCGTGAATGAGGTCAACTGGTACATCTTCCGGGTGAAGGGCGAGTTGAGCGGCGACTACACTTCCTCGGAGCTGAGTGTGCGCGACTACCTGCGTGTATCGTCGGAGTTCCTGTACGGCTGGAAGCGCAGTCCGATGTTCTCCTGGGGGGTAGGCCTGCAGCTAGGTTATACCTTCGGGCGGCAGAGTATTTACCCGGCCGTGCTCTACAACCGTACCTTTAACAACCGCTGGGGCGTGGAGGCCCTGTTCCCGGCCCGTATAACGGCCCGTTACAACGCCTCGCCCCGTTCCCTGTTCTTTGCTGGCTACTCCGTGGATGGCCTCAACTACATAGTAAAGCTGCGCGAGCCCCTACGCCGCGAAGGAGCCATCGACCTGCGCACCCTGGAGCTGCGTGAAACGGAGGTTAAGTTCCGGGGCCGCTGGGAGCGGGAAATCTATGACTTCCTGTGGTTTGGGCTGGAGGGCGGCTACCGCTACAACTATGCTTTCGATGCCTTTGACCGCACGAACGACAACCGTGTCAAAATCATTGACAGCAAGTTAGCCGGCGCTCCTTACGCCTCCCTCGAACTGTTTATTGTGCCCCCGCGCAAGTTCCTGAAGAAAACCGTAGATAAGGCTCCTAAGCCGTAAGGAGGCAAAGGCTGCCATCTATCCGCTAAGTTTCTTTGCTGTTTTGCGCGGCTGCTCCTAGTCGTTAGAAATAGTACTATTCTTCTGGTATGCTACCTACAGTAAGGAATCTGAGTTGCCCATGTAACGGGCTAACTCAGATTCTTTTTGGGTACAGTACAATCTGTATCGATAAAGACTTCCTTTGCTACCCAGAATCGAGTTACGAAGACGTGCTTTCCGAGATGGGTTTTTTGGAAAGTATTTTGGATCGTAACGACCATATTATAAACTGGTTACCAGCTAAATGTAGTGGATGTTGAGGTACCATCCTAACCAATGTAGCAGCGTAGGCTGCGCAGTGCCAGCTTTGCGGTGAATCCGATTCTTTGCTCGCTCCCGTGAGGTGGCGGTGGTGCTCAAGTGGGCCTGCTGGCTGAGGCTGATTTGGATACATTCTCAACAGCTGAGCAACTTGTGCTTTACGGCATTGTACGCAGACCTGAGCCGTAGTAACCTAGAGGGTAGCTGGCTGCGTTAAGTGCATTCATATCTTTCTATTATCCCTCTTTCCTCACATGCAAATTTCTAAACATACTGACCTGCGCGACGGCAGTAGCTGCGAGCTGGATTTTGACGAAGCTAATAATTGGCTGCGCGCCATTTGGCTGGGCTATATTGATCCGAATGAGGCCTACAACGGGGCCGCCCGCTTTCTGAGCGCCCTGCAGGAACTCCGCTGCCCCTACCTACTCAACGACAACAGCCGCCTCTCCGGCCCCTGGTTCGACTCGGTGGAGTGGCTTAGCAGCGTATGGGGGCCGCAGGCCGTGCGCCTAGGCCTGCGCTACATTGCCCACGTTGTGCAGCCCCACGACCTGCTCGATCAGGCTGCCTCGCTAAGTTCCTCCCCTTTTGGCGAGCAAATCCGCCTGCAACTCTTCGACGATGTTGTGTCGGCGGAGGAGTGGCTGCGCGAAATGCAGGGCCGGCGTCGGGCCTGAGCAGGTGGAGCGTTGTGCAGCAGTCGGGTAGTTGGCGGTAGATAAGGCCAGCTACCTACCCCTAAAAATGCGAAAAGCCTCTGCCGCGCAGAGGCTTTTTTATACCGGATGAGCTGCGGTAGTACTTACCATAGCCGCGTGTCGCTGACGCCGGAAGGTAAGGGAGCGTGCTCGGCCAGACCTAGCACGCACCAGCCTTCCTCAACGCCAAAGGAGCCGCCTTGCAGTAGGTAGCTGATCCAGCGCTCCGTGGTGCGGCCGCTGTACTGCTCGCTCTCGGGCTCGTATTCGCGCAGGAGTAGGGCGTCGCCTACGCGGTAGTCTCGGTCGTTGAGGCGTACATCGAAGGGCTTGGCCCCGCTTACCACGGCGGCAAAGCAGGCGGGCCATACCTTCAACTCGTGATGGTTGGCAGTGGCGCCGCGAACAGGAGCCAAGGCGCCGGAAGAAGTATATTGCATGAGGTTGAAGTCAGAAGTGAAAAGGTTACAGCCGTGAAAATTATGCCGTATTGCCTGAATGTATGTGCTGTTGGTTTGAAAACAAGCAATACAGGCGTATCGTTTAGCGCTACGGAGCTTTTCCTCTAACTGTTGCCACTGCCTATAGCTAACGTATATACTACCGCCGGCCTTGGTGCAGCAAAAAGCGCCTCCATTACACAATGGAGGCGCTCATACGGATTAAACTACTTTGTGCTGGCAGTCAAAAGGTTACAAAACAATAACCTCAGCTGACATCAGTGCACGCTACTTCCGCTTCTTGGTGGGTTTGCAGAGGCTTTTGAGGTAGTCGTAAGTGTCGAACTGGGAACGGATGCGAGCCGAGGCAGCATCCTCGGGGCCAATAAAGCGGTTATGGAAGTCGCGGGCCTTTACGTTGTCTTGGCGCTGCAAGTCCAACATGTGGCGCACCTCAGCCCGTAAATCGTCCTGCAGGACGGGGAAGGCTACCTCCACGCGGCGGTCGAGGTTGCGAGCCATCCAGTCTGAGGAGGCGACGTACACTTTTTCCTGGCCCCCGTTGCCAAACACATAGATGCGGCCGTGCTCCAAAAATCGGTCGACCATACCGCGCTGCTGGATGTTTTCGCTCTGGCCGGCCAGCTCCGGAATCAGGCAGGAAATCCCCCGAATTAGCAGCTCAATACGCACCCCGGCCTGGCTGGCCTCATAGAGCTTCAAAATCATACGCTCATCCTGCAAAGCGTTTAGCTTCAGAATGATATAGGCGTCCTTGCCCTTCTGAGCTAGCTGAATTTCGTGGTCGATGAGAGCCACCAGCTTTTCGCGCAGCTCGAAGGGGGCCACCAGCAAGTTGTGAAACTGCCCGGTCTTGTCCTGGCGGTCGTGGAAGTAGCGGAACACCTCCACCACGTCGCGCGTGATTTCCGGGTTGGCCGTGAACAAGCCGTGGTCGGCGTAGATTTCGCTGGTTTTCTCGTTGAAGTTGCCCGTGCTCAGGTAGGCGTAGAGGCGGTTCTGGTCGTCCTCGGCCCGCGTGATGAGTAGCAGCTTGCTGTGCACCTTCAGCTCCGGAATGCCATAAATGACGTTGGCACCGGCCTTCTGCAGCTTCTCGGCCCAGAACATGTTACTTTCCTCATCAAAGCGGGCCTTCAGCTCTACTACCACCGTTACCTGCTTGCCGTTTTTGGCGGCTTTGAGCAGCGCTTTGGCTACTTCGCTCTTGCCGGCTACCCGGTACAGGGTAATGCTGAGGCTGCTCACTTGCGGGTCCTGGGCGGCCTCCGTAATCAGACGGGTTACGTAGTCGAAGGACTGGTAGGGTGGGTGCAGCAGGTGGTCGCGCTCGGCAATGGCAGGTAGCATTTTGCCCGTGCGCGGCAGCGTGGGGTGGGGCAGGGGCGGCATGGGCTCGTACTGCAGCTCGGCCAGGCCAAAGTCCGGGAACCCGAAAAAGTCGCGGAAATTATGGTAGCGGCTGCCTTCTACTAGCTCCTCTTTCCCAATGCCGGTTTTCTGCATCACGGCCCGCAGTACCTCTTTGGGCATGGCGGGGTCATAGAGCAGGCGGGCAGGGTAGCCGGTTTCGCGCTTCTGCAGGCTGCTTTTAATCTTGGCCAGCATGTTGCCCGATACTTCCTCCTGAATGTCCAATTCAGCGTCGCGAGAAAGCTTGACGGCGTGCACCTGCACTTTCTGGTACTTTGGGAACAGCTCCCGGGCGCAGCAGCGCACTACATCATCCAGGAACATCACGAACTTCTCCTCGCCCTGGTCGGGTAGGCGCACAAACCGGCCACCGTGGCGCTTGGTGGGCAGCTCCATCACAACTACGCGCTCTAGCTCCTGCTTTTTGCGGTTCTCGGGCTGGCTAAGCAGGAAGGTAAGGTACACGCTCTGGTCGCGCAGAAACAGGTGGTGCAGGTTCTCGTCCAGGATAATGGGCGAAAGCAAATCCTGCACGTGCTGGCGGAAATACTCGTCTACCCACTGGCGCTGCTCGGCCGTGAGGTCGTGCTCAGAAATCAAATGAATGTGCTGGGCCCGCAGCTCCGGCAGGATGCCGTTGCGGAAGGTGTCGCCGAATTCCTGCTGCTGGCGGCCTACCTCTTCCAGCAGGTCGCGTAGCTGTACCACGGGGTCCTCGCCTAGCTTGGCCCGGGTTTTCTTCTTGAGTTTTACTAAGCGCCGCAGCGTGGCTACGCGCACCTTAAAGTACTCGTCCAGGTTGCTGCTGAAAATGGCTAGGAACTTAATACGCTCCAGCAAAGGCACTTCAGGGTTCTGCGCTTCCTGCAGCACGCGGCGGTTAAAAGCCAGCCAGCTCAGTTCCCGATTCAGCAGTTGGGGCTGCGCCTGTGTGGTTTCGGACATGGTGTGGGGTCTTGGGGGCCTGGGGTCTAGGGGCTTAGTGGGTGTTCAACGACAACGAAAAGCGCTGGTTGAACGTCAGCTTAGCCCCCCAGACCCTAGTTATTTTTTGGATGATCGTAGAAGTAGTACTCGGCGTTGGTCTGGTCGATTTCAGTCCAGCGGGCGCAGTTGAACTTCAGGCACACGATGGCGGCCGTGGGCATATCGGGAATACTGCTGGGAGACAAAATGTTGGCAAACTCCGTGATGGTAGGGTTATGTCCCACTAGCAACACCGAGTCGGCGGAGTCGGGGCACTGGCGCACCACGTTCAGCAAGTCCGGCACCGTAGCTTCGTAGATGCTGTCCACTACCTGAATTTTCTCGGCGGGGTACTCCAGCTCGTGAGCCACCAGGGCGGCCGTGCTCAGGGTCCGGACGGACGGCGAGGTCAGCAGCAAATCCAGCTGAATGTTGCGCTTGGCCAGGGCCTGGCCCATAGCCGGCGCATCGTCGCGGCCCCGGTCATTGAGTGGGCGTTCCTTGTCGGTCAGGTCGTCAAAGCTCCAGCTCGATTTGGCGTGGCGCATCAGGTACAGCGTCTTCATAAGCAGGCAGGAATGTAGGCAGGCCTCTTTACTGTGGGGTTAGGAAAAGGTTTTGCTCTGGGCAGGCGGCCCACCCAAAATCGGGCCGGTAAATAATCGATAAAGAAAAAGACTCGCTCAGGAATGAGCGAGTCTTTTCATACGGAAGTCAGCTAGGCCATGCCGGTGGCCCGGGGTAGGCATCCGCTATTCTTTCACGAAACGATGGTGCGTCACCTGCTGACCATCGGCGATGCGCAGCATGTATACGCCCTTGGCCAGCTGCCCCACGTTGAGCAGGTTGCCATCGAAGGTTACCTGCTTCATTTCGGCGCCGCGCACATCCAGCACCTTTACCGTTACGGCGCTGGCGTTGATGGTAGCCGGAACTTCAATGTTGAGCACATCGGTAGCCGGGTTCGGGAAAATGCGGTAAGCTGCCTCAGCTATAGCGCCCGACTGACGCGCCGTGCCGCCGGAAATCGTGATGCTGTAGTCTTCGGTTTCGCCGTAGCTGTAGCTGCCGCAGCTGGTCGTAGCGGAAGCGTCGCTCATCACAATGCGGAGGCGGGTTTTGCCGGTTTTGGCCGTGGCCGGTACCGTAAACGTGCTGGTCAGGGTGCTGGCCGAGGCGGCGCTCCGGCTGGCTACCAGTTCGCCGGCATCGGTGAACACGCCGTTCTGGTTGTAGTCGATGTACACTTTCCAGTACTCGGTGTAGGCCGTGGAGGCGTAACCGGCCGAATAGCTGATGGTCTGGGCCGTGCCCGCCGTTACGGTTGTGCCCAGGGCCGTGCCGTCGTAGTAGCCAGCGTTGGCGCCGGAGGTGCGGCTAATCGAGCCCAGCTGCACCAGGTCAATCCACTCGTAGGCTACGCTGGTGCCTTTAGAAGCGCAATACGTGGGCGTGGTCGGGGTAGTGCCACCAGGAGCAGTGCCGCCGGTAGAAGTAACCAGACCCGCACGGGCGCCGCCAGCAGCAAACAGGGCGTTCATGCGCGAGGACTGCCCATTCGAGAACATGTACATGCAGGCGTCATCGGTGTAGTCCATGTAGTTCATGAACATGTCCCCGTTCGGACCATTCGAGCACGTCACTTTCGGGAAGGTAGGGCAGCTGTAGTTCTGGGTCTGCTGGGTTGGGGTGTCCGAAACTAGGTCATTGCCGCAGGAGGCGTCGCCCCAGATGTGGCGCAGGTTCAGCCAGTGGCCTACCTCGTGCGTACCAGTCCGACCCAGGTTGAACGGAGCCGAAGCCGACCCGCCGCGCCCGAAAGCCGACGTCAGAATTACCACGCCATCGGTAGCAACTGCACCACCCGGAAACTGCGCGTAGCCCAGCACCCCACCCGACAGGTTGCACACCCACAGGTTCAGGTACTTGGTAGCATCCCAGGCGTCCAGGCCGCCGAGGCTGGCTTTTTTCATGGCGTCATCGGTACCCCAGCTGGTTTTGGTGGTCGATTTGCGCTCAATGCCCGTGGTAGCAGTGCCCGCCGGCGTGCGCTTGGCCAGCACAAACTGGATGTTGGCATTGGCCGCCAGCCCGGCAAAAGCCGCTGGCGTTTTGCTAGCATCGGCGTTGGTTTTGCTGAAATCCTCGTTCAGCACCGCAAGCTGGGACTGAATTTGGGCGTCGGAAATGTTCTGAGCCGCGGTGTTGTAGAGCACGTGCACAACCACCGGAATAGTTACTACGGCTGTGGTGCGTTTGGCTACTGGGCTGTTGATGAACTGCTGGGTCTGGCCCTCAATGGAGGCCAGCCGCTGGGCCAGAGCCGGATCGGCGGACATCTGGGCGGCCAAGTTTTCCATGGTGGAACACTGGCGAACCTGCTGGGCCTCAGCCGTAAGAGAAGCGCCCAGCCCTAAGCAAGCCAGCGTCATTGCGTAAATGGTTTTTTTCATAGAAAGGGGTTTTGGTTGTGTTGGTGAGCAGAAAAGTGAGGACGGTAGATAGGTGTGAAGGTTGTGAAGAAAGGGGGCGAAGCGTCCAAATTATTGAAAATATTTAAATATATGAGCGTATAACTGATGTAAATTTCATATTTGGCCAAATTATAGGGGTTCTCTTTACGAGAAGACGACTCCAATAAATACAAACACCCGCCCGGTGCGTACCGGGCGGGTGTTGCGAGAGTAGCAGAATAGGAAACCCTACTCTTTACGGAAGCTCTGGTGCTGGGTCGATTTCCCATCGCTGAGCACGAGGTGGTACAGGCCGTTGGGCAGGCTGGATACGTCCACGTCACCGTTGGTCGTGCGAATCTGCTTCATTTCGAAGCCGCGCAGGTCGTACACCTTGGCGCTCCAGTTAGCCGCCGGCGTGTTCAGGCCTGTGCGGATCGACAGCTGATCGGTAGTTGGGTTCGGGTAAACCGTCAGCGACTCCGCCGTCGTGGTAGCCATCAGCGGGGCAGTGCCGCCAGTAGAGGTAGCCAGACCGGCGCGGGCACCGCCCGTAGCAAACAAGGCGTTCATGCGGGTAGACTGACCGTTGGTGAACATGTACATGCAGGCATCGTCGGTGTAGTCCATGTAGTTCATGAACATGTCCCCGTTCGGACCATTCGAGCAGGTCACTTTCGGGAAAGTGGGGCAGCCGTAGTTGCTGGTTTGCTGGGTTGGAGTATCTGCTACCAGGTCATTACCGCAGGAGGCGTCGCCCCAAATGTGGCGCAGGTTCAGCCAGTGACCTACCTCGTGGGTAGCCGTCCGGCCCTTGTCGTAGGGCTTGGCCGTGCCACCGGGCAGCGACGAATACAGCACTACTACCCCATCGGTAGCAACTGCACCACCCGGAAATTGCGCGTAGCCCAGCAGGCCCTGGCCCAGGTTACATACCCAAATGTTGAGGTACTTGGTAGCATCCCAGGCATCGTCGCCGCCGCGCTTGGAGTTTTTCACGGCATCGTTGGAGCTCCAGGACGTGGTTTTGGTGGCTTTGTGGATGATGCCAGTAGTAGCGCTGCCCGTGGGCGTCCGCTTGGCCAGCGTGAACTGAATGTTCGTGTTGGCCGCTGCCCCCGCGAAGGCCGCCGGAATCAGGCTGGCGTCGGCGTTGAGCTTGGCGAAGTCCTGGTTCAGCACATCAATCTGGGCCTGTACCTGCGCATCCGATACATTCTGAGCTGCCGTGTTGTAGAGCACGTGCACGACCACCGGAATGGTAATGGCCGCCGTGGTGCGCTTCAAGGCTGGGTTGCTCACGTACTGGCGGGTTTGCGACTCGATGCGCTCCATGCGCTGGGCCAGGGCCGGATCAGCTGCCAATTGGGCGTTCAGAACATCCATAGTAGCGCACTGGCGCGACTGGGGAGCCGAGGCCAAACGATCTGCAATGTTGCCGAGCTGGCCCTGCTGCGCGGAAGCAGCAGATGCCATGGATAGTAAGCCCAGAGTGAGAGAGTAGAAAGTTTTCTTCATGTACTTGTGAGTGGTTGTGGACAAGGAGGCTAAATATAGGCAATTATTACTTTATTGTTAATGAAAGGTTGTATTTGATATGAAATATTTAAAGTTTATGGAAGAACAGACGAAGTGTTAATAAAAAACGCCCGGCTGCAAAGCCGGGCGTTCAAAAGCTGAGTTCTAAGCCTATACTAAAATTCCGTTTCCTCCTGGATAGGATGCACGGAAGGGTAGCGCTCCTGATAAATAGCCGAAACGTGGCGTACGAGCAGGGCCCGTAGCTCGTCAATGTTTTCCCGCTCCTGAGCCGAAATGAAGATGACCGGATCGTGGAGCTTGGCCATGTACGTAGCCTTCAGCTGCTCCAGGGAAGGCCGCGCGGCCGGCGCATCTTCGTCCGTATTCATTTCCTCGAAGCCTTCGGTAGAGCTGGCCACGGGTTCATGATTATACCGGTCGATCTTGTTGAACACCAGCAACATCGGCTTATCGGCGGCCTCGATGTCTTTAAGCGTGGCGTTAACTACTTCAATTTGCTCCTCGAAGGTAGGGTGGGAAATATCTACCACATGCACCAGCAAGTCGGCCTCCCGAATTTCGTCGAGGGTGCTCTTAAAGCTCTCGATCAGGCGGGTAGGCAACTTGCGGATAAACCCGACGGTATCGGACAGCAGGAAGGGCATGGTTTCCAGGACCACCTTGCGCACCGTAGAGTCGACGGTCGCAAACAGCTTGTTTTCGGCAAACACGTCGGCGCGGCTCAGCAGATTCATAATGGTGCTCTTGCCCACGTTGGTGTAGCCGACCAAAGCCACCCGCACAATGCCCGTGCGCGACTTGCGCTGGGTGGTCGTTTGCTTGTCTAGCTCCTTGAGGCGGTCCTTGAGAAAGGCTATCCGGTCGCGCACTACGCGCCGGTCCGTCTCGATTTCTGTTTCACCCGGTCCGCGCTGGGCCACGCCGCCACCTCGCTGCTTGTCCAGGTGAGTCCAGAGGCCCGTCAGGCGCGGGAGCAGGTACTGATACTGAGCTAGTTCTACCTGGGTTTGGGCGGTAGCAGACTTGGCCCGTTGCGCGAAAATATCAATGATAAGTAGGGAGCGGTCCACGATTTTGACCAGCAGTTCGGCCTCCAGGTTGCGCAGCTGGGAGGGCGAAAGGTCATCATCGAAAATAACCATGCTGGCCTTGGTGTGCTCCACGTAGGCCTTAATTTCGGCTAGCTTGCCTTCGCCCACAAACGTGCGGATGTCGGGCTTGTCGAGGCGCTGCACGAAGCGTTTGGTGACCGTAGCGCCGGCCGTTTCGGCCAGGAACTCCAGCTCATCAAGGTATTCCTGGGTGCGGGCGTCGGCCTGGCGTTTGTCGGGCACGGCCACCAGCACGGCGGTTTCAGCCTCGGGCGAGGTTTCGTAGGTGCCGTTCTTTTCTGACTTGGCCAGCATGCGCCCTACGCGGCCTTTCACGTTGTCGGTGGCGCCGGGGTGGCGGGTGCTTTTGCCCGGTTTTCGGCCTTTGGAGGCGGGTTTATTGGCCATGAAAAAGGTAGTGCGGGGTAGGAAGGTAGGTGAAGGGGCGGGAAGTAGACGGGTGTCGGCTTACTAAACGTGAGAGTAGCCCAGGAAGATGCCCGGAGTGCGTTACGGCTTCTTAAGGGTAAGCGAATAGGCCACAACTTGCTCAATTTGCTGCTGGGTGAGCTTTCCGCCAAAGGCTGGCATTTTCTTGCTGATGCTGCCGTGGGTAACCTGATATATGCGGCCCTGCTGGGTTAGGTTACTCTTAGTCAGATCATAAGCGCCATTGAGGCCCAGCTTGCCATCCGGACCATGACAAACGGCGCACTGCTGCACGAACAGAGCTTTGCCCGCCACCAGCGCCTCATCTGCTGATGCCGGAGCGTCGGCGGCCGCGGCCAGTGTGGCTGCCTCAGCGGCTGAAAGACTGGCTGCGGCCCGGGCAGTATCCACGGGCGCCACGGCTTCCGGAGTAGCCGTGGCTTCGGCCCGGCCCGGGGCGTAGGCGGCCGCGCCGTTTGAAGCGCTAGAGGCTTGCGCTTGCTGCAGGGTCGGGGAGCCGGTTTCGGATACGCCGTACACGTACAGAAACCCCAGAAACGTAAGCACCACGCCGGGCTTGAACTGCCGCCGCATCGCCATAATAGCCAGGGGAAGTAGCACCAGCACTAGGCCTAGCTTCACCCACAGCCACCCCGGCGCCCCGCCCGGGTAAAGCGCCAGCGAAGCCCCGCCTGAGGCCAGAATCAACAACCCCAGCCCGGAGTCGGCTAGGCGGGTACGGGCCCGGACGGTGCGCAGCGTGTCCAGGCGGCCCAGCACGAGCAAGCCCGCTTTAAAAGCATAAAACAAGAGAAACGCCAGTACCACCAGCTGGTGCAGGCGTAGCAGGAAAGGAAATGCAGCCATAGAACCGCAAAGATACGCCCCGGCGGTGGGGAATGCCCCAGTCCGTAAGCTGAAGCCGGTCGGCGCTACCTTATTCGGCACGAGTATAACCCAGCCCGCCTGGGCTCGTACCTTTGCATTCTCTTCCTGGCCCCTTACCTCTCCCTGAATGCGCGTTGCCGTTGTTATTAATACCAGCTGGAATATCTGGAACTTCCGGCGCAGCCTGGTGAAGGCCCTGCAGGCGGCCGGCCACGAGGTACTGGCCATTGCGCCACCCGACGATTATTCGGCGAGGTTGGAAACCGAGCTAGGCTGCCGCTACGTCCCTATCCTGATGGAAAACAAGGGCACTAACCCCGTAAAGGACGCCCAGCTGACCCGCCGCTTCTACCGCATCTACCGCCGCGAGCGGCCCGACGTGGTGCTGCACTACACCATCAAGCCCAACATTTACGGCACGCTGGCCGCCAAGCTGGCCGGTATCCCTAGTGTTAATAATGTGTCGGGCTTGGGCACGGTATTCATTGTGAAAAACTTTGTGAGCCGGGTGGCTTTGGGCCTTTACCGCTTCGCCTTCAAGTTTCCCAAGCGGGTATTTTTCCAGAACAACGACGACCGGCAGCTCTTTCTGCAGCACGGGTTGGTAGAGGCCCGCATTACCGATGTGCTACCCGGCTCCGGCATTGACACCCAGCGGTTTCGGCCCGCTGCCACGTTTGAGCGACACGAGCCGTTTACCTTCCTCATGATTGCCCGGGTGCTCTATGAGAAGGGCGTGGAGGAGTACTTCGAGGCAGCCCAGCTAGTGCGCGCCGCCCACCCCACCGCCCGCATCCAGCTGCTGGGCGGTATCGATGAGTCGGGCGGGGTAGGCGTGAAGCGCGCCGTATTTGAGCAGTGGCTGCAGGCTGGCCACGTGGAGTACCTGGGTACCTCCGACGACGTGGCGGCCCACATTCGGCAGGCCGATTGCGTGGTGCTGCCGTCTTACCGCGAGGGTACGCCCAAAACCCTGCTCGAAGCCGCCGCCATGGGCAAACCCATCGTTACTACCGACGTGCCCGGCTGCCGCGAAACCGTGGTAGATGGCCAGAACGGCCTGCTCTGTGAGGTGCGCAACGCCACCGACTTAGCCGCTAAAATGCGCCAGGTGCTGGAGCTGCCTAACCAGGAGCTGGAACAGATGGGCAAGGCTGGCCGCCAGCTGGCTGAGCGCAAATTCGACGAGCAGATTGTGCTGGACAAGTACCTGACCATCGTGCGCGAAGTGACTAAAACCAATTCCAGCCGCCTCTAATTATAGCTAACTTGCGGCCACAGTCGCTTAACTAACGTGTAGTGTATGGAGTTTAAATACTTTGATATTCAGGGGGTAGTGGAAATATTGCCGCGGGTGTTTGGCGATGCCCGCGGGGCCTTTTTCGAGTCCTTTAGCGCTCAGAAAATGCAGGACGCCGGCATTCACGGCCAGTGGGTGCAGGACAATCAGTCGCGCTCCGACCGGGGCGTGGTGCGGGGCCTGCACTTCCAGAAGCCGCCTTTCACCCAGGCCAAGCTCGTGCGCGTGGCCCAGGGCCGCGCCCTTGATGTGGTAGTCGATATTCGGCGCAACTCACCCACGTACGGCCAGCACGTGATGGTAGAGCTGGACGCGGAGCGCTTCAATATGCTGTATGTGCCTGAAGGCTTTGCCCACGGCTTCACGGCCCTGGAAGACAATACCCTCTTCCTTTATAAGTGCACGAACTACTACGCCCCCCAGGCCGAAGGCGGCCTGCTCTGGAACGACCCCGCCCTGGGTATTAACTGGGGCGTCCAGAATGCTACCATATCAGCCAAGGACCAGGTTTTGCCTACCCTGGCTAACTTCGACAGCCCTTTTTAAGGTGAGTGAGTGAGTGAGTGAGTAAAGTAGCTAAACCGTCTGTCATCCTGAGCGGAGCGAAGGACCTTATCACATCAGTACGACAATCGTTGTTACGACTCGTTCATGTGTGATAAGGTCCTTCGCTCCGCTCAGGATGACAGGCTTTTTATATAAGTAGATTTGCTAAGAGCTACTTCACTCATCATCTCACCTTAAACCAGTTCTACCAAAGTTTCCAGGCCCATGCCGCGGGAGCCTTTGATGAGGAGTTGACGGCCGCGCTGAGGGTGGGCTTGGAGCCAGGCCGCGGCCTCGGGCTTGGTAGCGAAGTGCAAAAATGCCGGCTCGGTGGAGGCGTGGCGCATATCCTGCCCAATAAGCACAACGGTGCCGAAGGGTAGGCCGCGCAGCAGCTGCCCGAGGGCGCGGTGCTCAGCCTCGCTTTCCGGGCCCAATTCAAACATGTCACCCAGGATAACCACCTTATCGGCGGGGTTGCCGGGGCGGGCCGCGAAGCTGTTCAGGGCGGCCGCCATGCTGCTGGGGTTGGCGTTGTAGGCATCCAGCACCAGCTCATTGTGGGCCGTGCGTACCAGTTGGGAGCGGTTGTTGGTGGGGGCGTAGGCGGCCAGGGCCTGGGCAATGGCGCCGGGCTCCACCTGGAAGTAAGCGCCCACGGCGGCGGCGGCAGCCAGGTTAGGGAAGTTGTAGCCGCCGGTAATCTGGACGGCTACCTCTGTGCCGTCAAACAAGCGCACCACTACTTGCGGGGCCGTGCTTACCAGCTCGGCGGGGTAGGTGTCAGTGGGGCCGGGGTAGGTAACCTGGTCCGAAATGCCAGCGGCCATGCCGGGCAGGCGGGCGTCCAGGGTATTCACGAAGGCCGTGCCATGTACCTGCTCCAGAAACCGGAACATTTCGCCCTTGCCTTTCACAATGCCTTCCACGCCGCCAAAGCCTTCGAGGTGGGCCTTGCCGATGTTGGTAATTAGGCCGTGGGTAGGCTCGGCCAAGCGGCAGAGTAGCTCAATTTCGCCTTGGTGGTTGGCTCCCATTTCCACAATGGCCAGCTCATGCTCGCCGGGTCGGATGCTGAGCAAGGTGAGCGGCACGCCAATGTGGTTGTTGAGGTTGCCGCGGGTGTACTGCACTTTGTAGCGCTGGCGGAGTACGGCGTGCACTAGCTCCTTGGTAGTGGTTTTGCCATTGGAGCCGGTAATGGCCAGCACCGGAATGATGAGCTGCCGCCGGTGGTAGTGGGCTAACTCCTGCAGGGCCACTAGCGGGTCGGGGGCGTAGGTGTAGCGCTCCGGGTCCCGGGCGGCTAGCTCCTCGTCGTCCACTACGGCGTAGCAGGCGCCTTTCGTCAGGGCTTGGGGGGCAAAGTCGCGGCCCCGGAAGGAGGGGCCATTCAGGGCAAAGAACAGGGTGTTGTCCTGGGGCTGACGCGAGTCGGTGCTGACGGCCGAAGCGGTGCGGAACCGGTCGTACAGAGCCGGAAGGTCAAGCATGCGGTTTTGCATGTAACTTAGAGCAATAGAAGTGTGTTCGTAACTCGGACCATAACGCCCGTATGCATGCGCCAGTACTTTACCGGAAGCTACCTTGCCGCTCTGCTGAGTGGTTTTTCCCTCACGGCAGCGGCCCAGAGCAGTGCGCTCTTCGGCTTTGAATACCAGGCCGTGGCAAAAGTAGTGCACGGCACCGATACCCTGCGCAATGCCTGGACGGGTGGGCTGAATTCGCCTCAGTTTTCCAACATCGACCTAAATGCCGACCAGCAGCCCGACCTGTTCGTGTTCGACCGGGCCGTGGGGCGGGTATTTACCTTTCTTAGTGTAGCCACTACTACCGGCCGTGCCTGGCAGTACGCACCCGAGTACGAAACCCTGTTTCCGGCGGGCCTGCAGAGTTGGGCCTTGCTGCGCGACTACGACTGCGACGGCCGGCCCGACCTATTCACCTACGCCAACGGGGGCGACATTCGGGTGTACCGCCACGTAGCCAACTCCGCCGGACGGCCCGGCTTTCAGTTGATTACCAGCCAGCTGACCTACTTTGATCCCAGCCCCACCGGCGGCAACATCAACATCACCTCTGGGGGCTACAACATGCCCGACATCCGGGACGTGGACGGGGACGGGCGCCTGGACGTGGTGACCTTCGATTTTGCCTCCTCGGTGCCGGCCGTGAACTACTTCCGCAACACCAGTACTACCGCCTGCGGCGGCCTGCAATTCGAGCAGGGTTCCTACTACTGGGGCGGTTTTGCGGCCTGCTTCGGCAGCTGCACCGGTTTCGCCTTCGCCCCCAACCAGTGCCGGCCGGCCGCGGTTCGGCCCCAGCATACGGGCGGCTTTAACATCACGCTCTGGGACCTGGACGGCGATGGGGACCAAGACGTGCTAACCGGCCGCGACAATTGCCCGGAGCTAATCAGCCTGCGCAACGATGGCACGGCCCAAACCGCCCGCATGAGTAGCGCGGGCCAGAACCTGAGCTTCCCAACCGGCACGGCCGCCGCGCGCGTGCCCAACTTCCCGGGCGCCTACGTGGCTGATGTTACCTTCGATGGTCGCCCCGACGTGCTGGTGGCCCCCAACCTCTACGACAACGTAGACACCGTGGACACCCGCCAGTCGGTGTGGCTGTACCGCAACGCGGGCACCGGCGCTGTGCCTACCTTGGTGCGCGAGCAAACCGACTTCCTGCAGCGCGACATGCTGGATTTCAGCGAAGCGGCGGCTCCTACCTTCGGGGATGTGGACGGTGACGGGCTGGTGGACATGTTGGTGGGTAGCGTGAACCGCAACAATGCCCGGGGCTTTTACCGGGCCACGCTCAGCTTGTACCGCAATGCCGGTACGGTGGCCAAGCCAGTGTTTCAACTAGTTACCAACGACTACCTTAACCTGAGCAGCCGCAAGTTTACTTCGTTGAAGCCGGCGCTGGCCGATATCAACCGCGACGGGGCAGTGGATTTGGTGTATTCGGCGGCGCAAACCGCTACCGTTAGCCCGCTCTATTACGTGCTGAATACGGCCGCTGCCGGCCGGGCCGCCGTGTTCAATACGGCCGCTACGGCTACCTTCAGCAACCTGCCCAGCACCCCCGGCGACGCTCCCTGCTTTACCGATGTGGATGCCGATGGGCGGGTGGATTTGCTCCTGGGTACCAACTATTTCGATGTGCCGGTGGGCTCCCTGCGCTACTACCGCAACGTGGGCGCCACGGCCGTAAGCCAGACGTTTGTGCTCCAGGACGCTGACTTCGGGCAGATCCGGACCAGCACCGGCACCCGGCCCAGCAACCTGCATCCTGCCGTAGCCGACTTCGACGGGGACGGCCGCCCGGACTTGCTCACGGCCGATGCTAGCGGCGAAATTCGCTTTTTCTCGAACTACCGCGCCCAGACCGGCGCCTTTACGGGGCGCACCGATCTGTTCTACAACGCCCTTACCAGCCAGTTCCAGGCCGGCCGCCTGGGCACTGCCGCCCGCTTCCATTACGCCCCCGCCGCCGCCGATGTGACCGGGGACGGTACGCCCGAGCTGTTCATCGGGCTGGAGGGCGGCGGCATCAGCAGCTTCGTGACCCGCAACCGCACTGTTACGGCCCAGCAGCCAACGCGCGCTACCCTACCCCTGCACGTGTACCCAAACCCCGCCGTGGCCACGGCTACCGTGGAAGCGCCTCTGCCGGTGCGCGTTACCCTCCTAGATTTGGCCGGCCGGGTGGTGCGCCCGACTACGCCCGCAGCCCGGGAGCACCGCCTGGAGCTGGCTGGTTTAGCCGCTGGCATCTACCTGGTCCGCTGCGAGGCCCTGACCGGGGAAACTGCCGTGCGCCGCCTAGAAGTAACTGCCGGCCGCTAGAAATAAAGCCAGTAGGCCCGGCATAGAAACGCACAATTGTGTTTCTATGCCGGGCCTACTGGCTTCTAAGCAAGTCTGACAAGACAAAACCGAACGGTTGTCATTCCGAGCGCGGCGAGGAATCTGGGTCAAGCCATAGGGAGACAACCCAGATTCCTCGTTGCGCTCAGAATGGTAGTGTTGAAGCTAGTGCTGGTGCACTTTACGCTACTTTAGCAGGCGCGCTTTCTCTGCTTCACTGCTGCGGATTAGGGTCTGTAGCTCGAATGGGTCGCCGTCGTGGAGGGCCGGGAACCGCTCCCGGAAGGCTTCCAGTTCGGAGCGGCGCAGGGCGCGGGTAATGCTGGTTTCCTGGTTGCCGACTTCCACCAGGTATTCACCGCGCATGTCCAGCAGGGCCGAGTCGCCGGTGTAGGCGAGGCCGTTGCCATCCAGGCCCACGCAATTCACGCCCATGGTATAGGCCAGGTTTTCAATGGCCCGGGCCCGAAGCAGCGTAATCCAGGCGGTGCGGCGGGTAGCAGGCCAGTTGGCAATGTAGAGGAGCAGGTCGTAGGGGTTGTCGAGCGGATTGCGGCTCCACACCGGAAAGCGCAGATCGTAGCACACCAGCGGGCAGATGCGCCAGCCGCGCCACTCCTCAATCAGACGGGCGGTGCCGGGCGTGTACACCTGGTGTTCCCCAGCCATCGTGAACAGGTGGCGCTTGTTATAATAGCTCACCGAGCCATCGGGCCGCACCCAGAGCAAGCGGTTGTAGTAGGCCTCCTGATCTTTGATGATGATGCTGCCAACCACTACCGCGTCGCGGGCGGCGGCGAGTTGGCGCATCCAGTCGGTGGTGGGGCCATCCATGGGTTCGGCCAGGGCGGAGGCGTCCATGCTGAAGCCAGTGGTGAACATTTCCGGCAGCACAATCAGGTCCGTCGGAATGGATATTTCGTCAACATGGCGCCCCAACTCCTGCCGGTTGGCAATGGGGTCGTGCCATTGCAAGGAGCTCTGCACGAAGGAGACTGTCAGATCGGACACGGCAACAGGCGTTAAGGAGAAGATCAGTTGTGAAGTATACCAAAAAACGGTGAAATACGGAGCCTGCGGCTATCTACTAGCAGGCCAAAGCCAGACGCATCTTCTCCGCACGAACTCAGCCCACTAACGCCAGGTCGTAATCCAGCTCATCACACCCATCATGGCGAGGGTAGCGAGGAGTCTAGGTTCAATCGTTGCCTGACAACCCCAGATTCTTCGCGCTGCTCGGAATGACAGGTATGCCTTACTGCCCGATGTACTTACAGCTGCTGCAGGCGCTCAGCGGCCGCGCGCAGGGTAGCGTCTTGCTTGGCAAAGCAGAAGCGTACCAGTCGGTGGTCCTGGCGGTTATGGTAGAAGGCGGAAATGGGCACCACCGCCACGCCGGTTTCCTGGGTGAGGCGGCGGGCAAAGCTCTCATCGTCCAAGTCCGGAGCAATATCCCGAAATTCAGCCACTTGAAAGTAGCCACCTCGCACTGGTAGCAGGCGGAAGCGGGTAGGAGCCAGCAGCTCCCGGAACAGGTCGCGCTTCTGCTGGTAGAAACCGGGTAGGGAATCGTAGAGGTCGGTGTCGGGCAGCACGTCGGCCAGGGCGTGCTGAGTGGGCGTGCTCACGCTGAAAGTCACGAACTGGTGCACCCGGCGCAGTTCCGCCGTCAGGGCCGGCGGGGCCACGCAGTAGCCTACCTTCCAGCCCGTAGCGTGGTAGGTTTTTCCGAATGAGGATAGCACGAAGGCCCGTTCGCGCAGCTCAGGTTGGCCTACTACGCTGCGGTGGGGCTGCCCATCAAACACCATGTGCTCATACACTTCGTCGCTGAGCAGCAGGGTAGGCGTGTTGCGCAGCAGCCCGGCCAGGGTGTCGAGGTCCTCGGGGGTGAGGGTGGCACCGGTGGGGTTGTGGGGCGAGTTGAGCATGAGCAGGCGGGTGCGGGGCGTAAGGGCCGCGGCCACCCGGTCCCAGTCGGGCCGAAAATCGGGTAGGAGCAGGGGCACGTACACCGGCACGCCACCCTGCAGGCGCACGGCGGGAGCGTACAAATCATAGGCCGGCTCCAGTATCAGCACCTCGTCGCCGGGGCTGACCACGGCGGCTAGCACCGCGTACAGGGCCTCAGTGGCACCACTGGTGACGGTGATTTCCGTGGCTGGGTCGGGGGTGTAGCCGTAGAGGCGGGCAGTTTTGGCAGCAATGGCTTCGCGCAGGCGCGGCAGGCCCGGCATGGGCGCGTATTGCTGGTGGCCGGGCGTAAGCACGTGGCGGGCCAGGGCCTCCAGCAGGGGCCGGGGTGGGTCGTAATCGGGGAAGCCCTGCGCCAGATTAATGGCCCCGCTTTCCTGGGCCAGCTGGGTCATCACCGAAAAAATACTGGTGCCCACATCAGGCAGCTTCGAAACGAGGGGAGGTAGTGACATAACGTAACTCGATAAAATAGCCTGGGCCGGCGCGCTTGCCCCAGCAATGCATCTACCGCGGCCCAGCAGTCCGCAAAAAAGCCAAGATAAGACCCTCCGCCTCAATAGCCGGATCAGGCCAGGCTACCCGTTCGGCGGACGACTACTTGGGTGCGTTTATGCCGGGCGGGCGCTGGCTGGCAGCACTACCCGAAACGTGGTGCCTTCGCCCACGGTGCTGTCCACGGTGAGGTAGCCGCCGGCGTTCTGCACTACCCGGTTCACGAGGTACAAGCCCAGGCCGGCCCCTTCTACGTGGTCGTGGAAGCGGCGAAACAGCTGAAACAGCTCGCCGCCAAAGCGCTGCAAATCCAGGCCCAGGCCATTGTCCTGCACCTCCAGCACCGGCCGCCCTTCCACCAGTGCCGTGCGTAGCTGAATGTGGGGCCTCCGGCGCGGGGCCGCATACTTCAGGGCATTGCTGAGCAAGTTGTAGAGCACACTTTGCAGGTGGGGCTGCACGAAGAACAGGGCCGGCACGGCCGCAAAATCGGTGTGGATGATGGCCCGGGAGCTGGTTACCTGGTCATTGATGCTGAGCAGCACTTCCTCCGTTAGTTGGGCCAAGTCTACTAGTTCAGCAGGCTGCTCGTGGCGTAGCTTCTGAATGCGCACCAGCTCCGAGAGGTTGTGAATGGTACCGTCAATCTGGTGCAGGGACTTCTCGAACATGGCAATAAGCTTCACCGCGTCCGGGTCGCGGAAGAAGGCCGTGCGAATCAGCTCCTGAAAGATGCCCGCCATGTTGTGGATGGGTTGCTTGAGGTCGTGCGAAACGGCGTACACGAAGCTGTCCAGGTCCTGGTTGGTGCGGGTGAGTTCCGCGTTTTTGTCCTCCAGGCGCTGCTGAATTCGCTTGTAGTCGTCGATGTCGGCGGTGGTACCAAACCAGCGGATAATCTGGCCGTGCTCGTCGCGCAGGGGCTGGGCGCGGTGCAAGTACCAGCGGTACTGGCCGGTGCGCACATCCAGCAGCCGGCTTTCCATGTCCAGGTCGGTGCCGGTTTGAATGCAGTGGCTGAACTCGCTGAAGACGGTTTCCCGCTCCTCCGCCCAAAGCAAGTTGGCCCAGCCTTCGCGCAGACTTTGCTCCACGGATATGCCCGTATAATAGGTCCAGCGGGAGTTGAGGTAGTCGATGGCCCCGTCCGGGGTTGCGGTCCAGACGATGGCCGGCACACTCTCGGCCAGAAAGCGGAACTGCTGCTCGCTGCGGCGTAACTCCTCGGCCAGCAGGCGTTGGTCCTGCACGTCGGCGCAGGCTCCGTAGAAATGCTGGAGTTGGCCGGCATCATCGAAGGAAGGAACCGAATGGCTCAAGTGCCAGCGATACTGCCCATCGTGGCGGCGCAGGCGCACTTCCACGCTGAAAGCGGTGCTTTCGGCTACGGCTTGCTGGAAGGCCTGGCGGGCGGTTTCGGTGTCGTCGGGGTGCAGGGCCAAGGTCCAGCAATCAGGCAAATCGTCGATGGTCTGGCCGGTGTACTCAAACCACTGGGGGCTGAGGTACTCTACTGAACCATCGGGGCGGGTAATGCTGGTAATCTGGGGCAAAGACTCGGTCATCACCCGCAGGAGCTCATCCTGGCGGCTGAGTTCCTGGTTCAGCGCTTCCAGGCTCAGGCGGGTCCGTACCCGCTCCGTAACCTCCACGGCAAAGATGAGAATACCCTGAGCCGCACCCGCGGCATTGAGTAGGGGCTGGGCCGTAAAATCGAAGTAGCGTGTGCGGTCGGGGCCTGGGCTGGGCGCAGGCAGCAGCACGGCGCGCTCCTGCTCTACCAACGGTTGCCCGCTGGCGTACACCTCATCTAGGAGTTCAAATAAGCCCTGGTTAGCTAGCACGGGAGCCGCCTGTTGGGCAGTTTGTCCTACCCGGGCCTGGCCGCCCACTAAGTCATTGAAACGCTGATTAATAAAGCTAACTACGTGCTGGGGTCCGAGTAGGGTAGCCAGCAAGGCTGGCACCTTGCCCAAAATCAGCTGCAACTGCTGGTCCTTCTTCTCGAGCAGCTGTTGGGCCTGTTTCTGGTCCTCAATATCGGTGCAAGTGCCAAACCACCGGGTTACTTGCCCCGCTTCATCCAGCACCGGGCGGGCCTGGGCCAGAAACCAGCGGTACTGCCCCGTCTGGTCGCGTAGGCGGTAGTCGCACTGGTAGTAGGTGCCGGCGTGCTTGGCCTCGTTCCAGCGGGCAGCAGCCTGGGGGCGGTCGTCGGGGTGTACCAGGGCAGCCCAGTCTGCGTCCGTGAACTGCTTAAGGCCAGTATACTCGTCCCAGCGCCGGTTGGTGTACAGCTTCTGGCCCTCGGCGTCCAGGCTCCACACGAGCTGAGGAATTAAATCGGCGAGCAGCTGAAACTGCTCTAGGCTTTGGTGCAGGGCGCGCTCCGTGGCGCGGGCCTGGGTTACGTCCTGGGTGGCTCCGAGCAGGCGCACCGGCTGGCCCATTTCGTCGCGGATGATGTGGTAGCGGTCCACCACTTCGGCCCAACTGCCATCAGCCCGCCGCAGCCGATAGGTAATGACAGGAGACACTTGCTGCCCCGCCCGCACCGCCGCTACGGTGGCGTCAATGGCGGGAAGATCATCGGGGTGAAGCCGCTCGTACCAAAACTGGAACGAATGGGTTTCAGGCGTGAGCGGGTAGCCAAACAGGGCCGTGAATGTTTCGTTGCGCCACACGTGGCCGGTGCGCAGGTCCAAGTTCCAGACGGCGTCGTGGGTCGTGCGGGCCAGGGTCGAGAAGCTTTCGAGGCTAAGCCGCCCCTGCTGCTGAGCCACTACCCGGTCTGTCACGTCGAGCACCCGCGCCAGCACATGGCGCAGCTCGCCATCCGGCGCCAGCACGGGGCGCAGCAGCACCTGCCAGTACCGGGTAGGGGCATCCGCCTCGGTGGGGGGTGGGGCCAGCTCGTAGCGCAGGGCTTCCAGGCTGCGGACCGTGCGGTGGGTTACCACTTCCTGCAGCGCCTCCTGCCAGAGGCTGGCACCGGGGATGCCAGGGTAAGCAGGCAGCACGGCTAGTACCGGCTGGCCTACAACCTGCTCGCGGGGCTGGGCCAGCAGCTGGCACATGGCATCATTAAGGGCCGCAATCCGGAGTGCGGGCGTCAGGACCAGGTGCGGGGTAGGCAGGGCCTCGAACAGGAGCTGAAAATCGATGGACTCGGAGGCCATAAATGGGAAGAGGCAGGAACAAGCAAAGATATACTGCCGGCCGCGGCCTCCCTACCGGAAACCAGCGGCGCAGTTGCGCTGGAAAAGGAATCTTTTGGACATAGACCGGATAAAAACGGAGGTGGCCTATCGGCGCCGGCCGGGCCGGAAACCAAGCGGGTAGCAAGGGCGGGATAGGCGGCCAACAGCGGCCAGCAAAAGGCCCGGTTTTTCGCCCCGCGCGGGAGCGAAAAACCGGGCCGGAATAGGCGCCGCCTACCTGCCTTACAGCGGGTTTTTCAGCAGCTGCGGAAACGTATGACGGAACTTCTCAATCTTGGGCGTGGAGACGTTGCTGACGTAGGGCTCGTTGGGGTGGAGGCGGTAGTAGCCCTGGTGGTAGCCCTCGGCGGGCCAGAACTTGGTAAAGGCCGTTACCTGGGTTACAATGGGATTGGCGTACTGCTTGGAGGCATTCACGCGCTTGATGGCGGCCTCAATTTCCTGCTTTTCCTGGGGCGTGCGGTAAAAAGCCACAGAGCGGTACTGCGTGCCCGCGTCGGGTCCCTGGCGGTTGAGGGTCGTGGGGTCGTGGCCAGCGCGCAAGAACACGTCAACCAGAGTAGCAAAGCTGATTTGCTTGGGGTCGTAGTAGATTTCGATGGACTCGGCGTGGCCGGTGCGGCCGCTGCTTACCTGCTCGTAGCTAGGGTTTTTTTCGGGGCCGCCGCTGTAGCCCGATACCACGGCGCGTACGCCCTTCAGCTCCTCAAATATTTCCTCGGTGCACCAGAAGCAGCCCCCAGCAAAGGTGGCCACGCTCAGGCCGCGCAAATCCGTGGGGGCCGGGCCGGCGGTGGAGCGGGTAGGCGTCTGGGCATCGGCTGGGCGGTGTTCCGAGCAGGCGCCGAGCAATAAAACCAAAAAGGTCAGCAATGAAAGTTTCATGGGGAGCGTAAAGAGCGTAGAGAAATAAAAGGGTAAGCTGGAGCATATACGACAGCAAACGCCGCCTGGACGCCGGAAGTGCGACGGATACCATTTCTTTGTCTTTTCACAAGGATAAGTTCATTGACCATGGCGTTGCGCCTTCTGCACCAGGACGAACACATCAGCATCTACTTCGACTACAGCAACGACTGGCTGTACGCCGACTGGACGGGCGACCAAAGCGGTGAATCGGTGAAGGCGGGGGCGTTGCGGATGCTGGATTTGCTGCGCCAAGAGCAGTGTCACAAGGTGCTCAACGATAACCGCCGGGTCACGAGCATGTGGCTGGATGCCTCCGAATGGGGCGGCACCGAGTGGTTCCCGGCCATGGCCGAGGCGGGCCTGGAGTACTTCGCCTGGATTTATTCGCCCAACGTGTACAGCCGCCTTTCCACTGACTTAACCCTGCAGCACACCACCCGCCCCGTAGTGCTACCCTTTGATAATCCGGAAACCGCTGAATCCTGGCTGCGGCAGATGTAGCCGAGCGGCCAACAAGAGATGTTGCTTTCGGCCTGCCGAGGTAGTTTATTCGGGAGTTCAACCCGTATTCGTCGCGTGATATTTTCCCTGCGTACTCTGCTGCCGGTGGCGGCTTTGGCGGCCTGGCCCGGTAGCGCCGTGCTGGCCCAAACTCTTCCCGTCCTCGGCCAGGTGCCCGCTTCCGTTCGGTGGTACGAGGTGCGCACGCCCCATTTTCGGGTGCTTTACCCTGAGGGGTTTGCCGAGCGCGCCCACCGCACGGCCCACCGCCTGGAGCAGGTGCACGAGCCGGCCGGCACTTCCCTCGGTCTGGTGGCCCGGCCCGTGACGGTAGTCTTGCAAACTCGCACCACCATTGGCAATGGCTTCGTGACCCTGCTGCCGCGCCACTCCGAGTTCTACACCACTTTTCCCCAGGATCCGTTTCTGACCGGCACCCTCGATTGGCTGGATGAGCTGACGGTGCATGAGTACCGCCACGTGGTGCAGTACGACAAGGCCCGGCAGGGAGTAGGGCAGCTGGGCTACCTGCTCGGCGGCTACGGCGGCCTGGGCCTGACTACCCTGGGCGTACCCGACTGGTTTGCCGAGGGCGACGCCGTGGGCACGGAAACCGCCCTAACGCGCAGCGGCCGGGGCCGGATTCCTAACTTCGATGCCTACCTGCGGGCCAACCTACTGGCCGGCCGGCGCTACTCCTACGCCAAAGCCGTGGCCGGCTCCTTCCGCGACAATGTGCCCAACCACTACGTGCTGGGCTACTTCCTGACTACCCGCCTCAAGCGCACGGTTGGGGCCACCGCCTGGAGCGACGTGCTCAACCGCTACTACCGCTTCCCGGTCTACCCGCTGTCGTTTTCCGATAAGCTGCGCCGTAGCACGGGCCTGCGCACCGACGACCTGTACGCCCGCACCATGCAGGAGCTGGACAGTACCTGGCGGGCCCAGCAAACCGGCCGGGAGCTAACCCCAGCCACCGACTTGCCGGTAGCGGCCACGGAAAAGGTATTCACGGAGTATCAGTACCCGCAGTACATCGATAACAATATGGTGCTGGCCCTGAAAAGCGGCCTGGGCCACACGCCCCAGCTGGTGGAGCTGCGCCGAAACGGAACGGAGCGGCGGCGACTGGTACTGGGCCTGCATCACAACCCCGAGCAACTCTCGGTGGGCGGGAGCAAAGCAGCCTGGTTGGAGTTTCGTTACGACCCGCGCTGGCAGCAGCAGGTGCACTCCGAGCTGCGCGTGCTGGATTTGAGAACCGGCGTCGTCACCCGGCCCGGCCGCCGCACCCGCTACACGGCCGCCGTGCTTTCTCCCGATGGGCAACGCCTGCTGGCCGTCAGCACCGACTCGGCCTACCAGCACCACCTGCACCTGCTAGATGCCACTAACGGGGCCGAGTTGCGCACCTACCCCAACCCCCAGAACCTGCCCTACCTGCACCCACGTTTCGGCGCCGATGGACGCACCGCCGCCGTGGTGCGCCTGGAGCCAGCCGGCAAAAGCCTGGAGCTGCTGGAAGTAGAAACCGGCCAGAGCCGCACTCTGCTGTCCGCCGCCAACGACAACCTTTCCCACCCTCAGCCCTGGCAGGAGTACGTTTTCTTTAACTCGCCCCGCTCGGGGCAAGATGAAGTGTACGCCGTGCACGCCCGCACCGGGGAAGTAAAGCAGGTGACTGCCCGGTCCGTAGGCGCCTACCACGCTACCGTAGCGCCGGATGGGCAGCGGCTGGCATTCTATGAGGTGCGGGCCCAGGGTAGCCGGGTGCTGGAAATGCCCCTGCAGCCGGCGCAGTGGCGCACCGTGGTAACCCCCACAGCCGGCAACCCCGCCAACCCCTACGCCGATGAGCTGACGGCCCGGGAACCCGGGGCGCGCACCGTCGGGGCCCTGCTCCCCCAAGATTCGGTGGCGGGCGCGCCGCTGGTAGCCCAGCGCTACCGTCGCCTACCCCACGCCTTCAATACCTACAGCTGGGGACTGGTGCAAAGCCCCTCCGGCACCGGACTGAACCTGGGTGTGCGCGCCCAGGATGTGCTGAGTACTACCCAGGCCATTGTGGGAGCTGGCTTCGATGGGGTAGAGCGCACGGGCCGGGTGTTTGCCGACGTCAGCTACCAGGGCCTGTGGCCGGTGCTCGACCTGAGCCTGGAGCACGGCGGCCGGCGCACCGTGGGGCCGGTGGCCAGCGGAGGCCTCGACTACGACCGGTGGCAGTACAACCGCCTGAGCCTAGGCAGCCGCCTCCCCCTGACCCTGACGACATCTCGCATGCTCACGGGCCTTACCGTGGGAGCCTACTACCAGCTAGAGCAAACCCAAGGCTACGATTTGCTTGCCCGGCCTAGCCGCACCGAAGTGGGTAAGCAGGCCTTGCACGTGCTGGTGGGCAGCGTGGCCTTTAGCCGCACCCTGCGCCAAAGCTACCGCGACGTAGGACCGCGCTGGGGCCAGAGTCTGAGCCTGGTATGGCGCGGCACGCCCTTTGGCACCGGGCTTTCGGCGGAGCAGCGGGCGGTTCAGGGCAGTCTGTTTCTGCCGGGACTGGGGCTGCACCACGCCGTGCGCCTGCGGGCCGGCTACCAGTGGCAACAGCAGCAGGAGTACCGGTTTGGAGCGGCCATTTTCTACCCCCGTTCCCTGCCCTACTTGAGCTACAACGAGTTGGGCTCCCTGAGCGCCGAGTACCGCCTACCCCTAGCCGATGTACACTGGGAGTTGGGCCGCGTGCTTTATATCCAGCGCCTGAAAGGGGCCGCCTTCGTGGACGGAGTCCGGGGGGCGTCGGGGCCGCTGAACGCCAGTCACTACTCCATGGGTTTCGATGTGTCGGCCGTGTTCAATCCGCTGCGGCTGCGCACCCCGCTGGAGGCCGGCATCCGCACGGTATATAACTCCTACTTCCGGCGGTGGGAGCTACAGCCCTTGGTCCTTAATATCGGCTTTTAAGCACGGCCCATAACCATCACGGAAAGTCCCATTCCAGGACTGGAATGGGACTTTCCGTGATGGTTATGGGCCGGTGCCCCCTATTCGGCTGCCTTATACACCAGCAGGGGTTGGGCGTGCTCGGCATCATACAGGGAAAGCTCCCCGTTGCTGATGACGTAGCGCCTCACCTGGGGTAGCAGCTGGAAGTAACGCGCCTCCTGGTTTTGGTCGGCGCAGGCAGCGTAGGTTGAGAACTGGTCCCCGAAAGTAAGCTGAGCCGTGCCGGCCGTTAGCTGGTATTTGCCGCCGTATCGGTTACAGGGCGCCTGCCCCGAATTCCGGCTATCCACGGAGCTCAGGAACAGATCGGTGGCGCTGCTGCCGGACTGCTGGCTGGGCGCGTGCCCCTCAATGCCCGTGAGTACCCAGCGCTGATCCAGCAGGTACACCGGCGCGGGCATGGGCTCCGTGTCTTTGGCGCAGCCAGTCAGCAGTGCACTACTCAGAAAGAAAGCCAGGGGTAGAACGCGCCGCATAAGAATCAAGATAAAAAGAGGGAGGAAGTACGGCAAGGAGTGCCGCAGAAGCCAAATGGTTGCATACTTGCAGCATGCCCGTGCCGCTTCCGCTTGTTGTTTCCGATTTCACTCTTCCTTTCGCCGACCATTACCTACGCTGCCGCACCTTGCGCCAACCTGCCGCCACCCCTGCCTCGCGGCCCTGGCTGGTGTTTCTGCATGATTCGCTGGGTAGTATTCAGTTATGGCGCGAGCTGCCGGCTCAGCTGGCGGTAGCTCTGGGCTGCCACGCCCTCATCTACGACCGGCGCGGCTACGGCGAGTCGGCGCCGTTTGGCCCGGAGCCACGCACCCCGGCCTACCTGGAGGAAGAGGCGCTAAGCGTTCCGGCCGTGTTGGCTGCTTGCGGCATTAGCCGGGCCGTGCTGCTGGGCCATTCCGACGGCGGGACGCTGGCCCTGCTGGTAGCCGCGGCCGAGCCTGCGCTGGTTGCGGCGGCCATTACGATAGGGGCCCACGTTTTTGTGGAAGAAGAAACCGTGCGCGGCATCCGGGCAGCTACGCAACAGTACGCCACCACTGAGCTGCCCCAGCGCCTGGCCCGCTACCACGGCGCCAACACCGAAGGCCTGTTCCGGGCCTGGACCGACACCTGGCTGGCCCCCGGTTTTCGCTCCTGGAACATTGAGCACTACCTGCCCCGCGTGCAGTGCCCGCTGCTCGTGGTGCAGGGCACCGCCGATGAGTACGGGACGCCCGCGCAGGTAACTGCCATTGCCGGGCAGGTAGCCGGGCCGGTGCGCACGGCCCTCTTGCCCGGTCTCGGCCACACGCCCCACCGCCAGGCCCCGGAACTGGTAACAGAATTGGTTGTTGGCTTTGTGCGCGAGTTGGTGCCGGACGCCTGATAGGCTTTCACCGAAACCGAGGTACGGCTGAGGTTATATAATTACTGCTTAGTAGTATAATTAGGTTAATTGTTGTTATTTAGTGGTAAGGCTGGTGTAAGAGTAACGCGCGTTGGTACTGTAGTGAAGAGACAGAAACCAGGCTCTTCCATCTGTAAATCAGTGCGTTGACTGCATCTCACCTGTTATTTTTTTTCGTATAGTGAGCCTTTCTTCGTTGGGCTTGGCTGCCGGCCAAACCCGGGCTACCCCCGCTTCACCCTTGCAACTTATTCAGGAGCTGCCCCAGCTGCAACTCTCCCACAACGCGGCCCATAACTGGCTGTATGCCGATTGGCGGGGAAGGCAAACTGCGGCTACCGTACTGGAGGGTGCGGAGCTGATTGTGGCCACAGTGGCGGCTGGAAAGTACAACAAGCTGCTCAATGACAATACCCGCCTGACCATCATGGACGTGACGGCGGCGGAGTGGCGCAGCATGCACGTGCTACCCCGTTTGTTTGCTTGCGGCCTGCAATACCTGGCCTGGGTGTACTCGCCCGACCCCCAGGGCCGCCTGCACACCGATTATTCCGTGGACCATAGTTCGTGGCCCCTGGTGCTCACCTTCGAAGAGTGCAGCATGGCCGCCGAGTGGCTGCGTCAGTACTAACGCCCTGCGCGCCGGCTTGGGCGAGCCAGTTCGTTTGCCTACCGACGGGAAGTTCCAGTTCGCCGAAGCCGCCTGGCCGGCGCTTATCCCAGGGCGTACACGGGGCCTGGTAGCGGGCCAAAGCCACTTTCTTTGGCCCGCCCCCTTCAATGCGTATTCCTACTTTTCTAGCTGAGCGGCTCCTGTATTCCCAGGCCTGCGGCGAGCTACTCCTGCTGCCCGAAGTGCCCTGCCTGCTCATTCGCTGGCACGGGTTTGCCAATAGCGCTAACCTGCGTCGGCTCCTGAACAAGGGCCTGGAGCTGTACCAGCAGTACCGGGCGCAGTACCCTACCCTTGGCTGGCTATCCGATACCCGGCAGTTTGGGGCCATGCTACCCGCCGATCAGCACTGGGCCGCCACCGACTGGAACCGCCGGGCCCACGCGGCCGGCATCCGACACCTGGGCTTTCTGGGGCTCGAAAACGTATTCGGCCAAATTGCCATTCAGCAGTACTCGCGCAACACCACGCACGGCGACTACCGCTTGCAAGTCAGCTACTACGCCTCCCTGAGCCAGGCCTGCCACCGCCTGCCGCAGCTACCCCAACTGGCCGGCAGTAGCTGCCCGTATGTACCGGGCATTTTTGGGCTGAAAACCAGAGGAATTGAAGAGTGGAAATGACGGGCCGGGGTAATTATTTTACGCCGAGTGGTGTTGGGCTGACATCGTTTCATTGCCTACCTTCTGCCATGCAAGTACTACAGCACCTCTGCCTGACTACCCTTTGTGCCACGGGCGTAGCTGCCCCGACGGCCACCTTGGCGGCAGACGGCCCTTCTTCCGTAACGGTGGTAGTATCGGCTCTGGCTTCCACTTCTTCTACCGTGAAGCTCTACTTCTATAATGTGCGGGAGAAGTTTTTGACCAAGGGTGGCTACGCGTTTATGCGGGTTGTAAAGCCCGCCGGGCAGCGGCAGGTAAGCTTGCCCGTTGAGCTGCCCGCCGGCGAGTAGGCCGTGGCCATTACCCAGGATACCAACAACAACGATAAGCTGGATAAGAACTTCATGGGCATTCCTACCGAGCCCTTTGCCTTTTCCAACAACGTGCGCCCCCGCCTGGCCCCGCCCGATTTCAACGACTGCAAGTTCACCGTCAGCGGTGCGGGTAAGGTGGTCAGCATTGCCCTGACCAAGTAACCTTAAGTGCTAATCTTTGCGGAAAGGATGGGCCCCGCGGGCCAGGCGCTCCGTCATTTCCACGGCCCGGCGGGCCCGGGTTTCCGCCTGCCGCCCCGTGCTGATGTGCTGGGCTACGGCCCGGCGCATGCTCCCGGAGAGCCGCGCAAAGTGGGTTTCCGCCTCGGGCCAGGCGGCAAAGGCTTCGGCCAGCTCTTCGGGCAAATCTACGCGGTCCGGGTCGGGGTCGGGCGCCAAACTTAGCCGCACGTGCTGCCCTACCTGCACCCCGGCAGCTTGGCACAGGTCTTTGTTGAGCATAAGGTAGCGGCCCCCGCCGGTTTGGGGAAGCAGGCTCAGCCGCACGGGGTAGCCATTCAGAGTGCCCAGCACCCGCTTGGTGCTTTTGCCGCCCAGGGCTTCCAGCACCAGAGGGGGTACCACTACTACTTGGGTAGGCATGAAGCTGGGCCCCCCAGCCTCCAAGTACGCGTCGAAAGAGTGCAGAAGCATCGGGTAGAATTAGGCCGCCGGGTAACCGCGGTGGTAAGCTAGCACTAGGAAAAACTACAGGCAGAAATACCCAAGGCGGTGGTTGCGCCGGCTCCAACCCGTGTGCCGGGCGTAGCCGGCTGAGCCGGTAGCAATGGCGAAACCTTTTGTCGGCCCTGCGGCTTATATCCGCCTAAACTCGTAAAATTCTGCTGACATGAAAATAGAAATCTGGTCCGACATTGTGTGCCCATTCTGCTACATTGGCAAGCGGCGGCTGGAAAAAGCGCTGGCAACGTTTCCCCACGCCAACACCGTAGAAATTCAGTGGCGCAGCTTCGAACTGGACCCGGAAGCCAAGCCCGAACCCACCACGAGCCTGTACCAGCGCCTGGCCGCCAAGTATGGCAATACTGAGGCGTGGGCCCGCCAAATGAGTGCCAACATGACCCAAATGGCAGCTCAGGAAGGCTTGGCCTTCGACTTCGACCGGGCCGTACCGGCCAACACGTTCCGGGCTCACCGCCTGGTGCATCTGGCCGCCCAGCACGGCCAGCAGGATGCCGCCAAGGAGCGTCTGTTTAAAGCCTACCTCGAAGAAGGCCAGGACATCAACGACACGGTCACGCTCAGTCGTTTAGCCTCAGAATTGGGGCTGCCCACCGCTGAGGTAGAGCAGGTGCTGGCTTCCGAACAGTTTGCCCAGGACGTGCGCCACGATGAGTACCAGGCCCGCCAGATTGGCGTGCGCGGGGTACCCTACTTTGTCTTCGATGATAAGTACGCCGTATCGGGTGCCCAGCCCACCGAGCTGTTTCAGGAAGTGCTGGAGAAAGTGTGGGAAGAATCGCGCCCGCAGCCGGTGCAGCTCGCCGGCTCTGACGGGGCCGCTTGTGGCCTCGACGGCAGCAACTGCTAGGCGCTTCGCTCCGCAGCGTTTCATTCGGCTCATAAAGTAAAAAAGGCTACCCTCCAGTTCGAGGGTAGCCTTTTTTGATGGTAGTAGCTTATTCAGCGGCCCTGAACAGCAGCAGGGGTTTCAAGGAGTTGCTCGCATCAAAAAGGCGTAGCTCCCGGTCTTTGACTTCGTAGCTTACCGTACGGGGCAGCGCGTTCAGATACAGCGTTTCTATGCCCAACGCCGCGCAGTTGATTCTGGTAGCGGCCTGCTCACTGATACGCAACGTACCTCCCGAAGCGCCCAGGGTATAAGTTCCGCCAAAGGAATTGCACGGCCCTAGACCCTCAGTGCGGTTATTCTCAGTGAATTGTAGGTAGGAGCGGTACGTGTCGGAGTAGCTGGAGATGGACAGGGGAGTGTCCTCCACCTGCACCAGCATCCAGCGGGTGCCCGTCAGGGCAGGCTTACCGCTGCTTTCCTTGTCCTGACAACTGCCGAGCATACCCAGACTGGCTACACACGCTACGAGAAAAGCTGTACGCATAGAGGTAATAGTAAAGAGGAATGGATAAGGGGTATTGGGAAGAGGCTAGAAATGCGCAATAGGTTGCAAACAAAAAGCGCTGCCCACAAAGGCAGCGCTTTCCAATGGTAAGAAGCCGGAATAGTTAGGCTGGTTGCTGCTGCAACTGCTCCAACTGCTGGGTAATGAAGTCTATTTCCTGGGGCGAAAGCTGCACATCAATAGCGTGGGCATTCTGCACGGCCTGCTCGGCGTTGCGGGCGCCTACTAGTGCCACCGAAATGCCAGGCTGCGCCAGCGTCCAGCGCAGAACCAGCTGACCCAAGGTAGCGTTTTTGCCTTCCGCCATCGGCCGGATTTTGTCCAGGAAGCCATTCACGCGGGTTACAAATTCCGGCTTGAACAGCGGGTGCGTGGCGCGCAGGTCGCTGGCATCGAAGTGCTGACCGGGCTTGATTTTGCCCGTTAGCAAACCTAGCTGCATAGGGCTATAAGCCAGAATGGCCTTGTTGTGCTGCAGGCAGTAGGGCACCACATCCTTCTCAATATCACGGCGCACCATGCTGTAGGGCACCTGGTTCGAGGCCAGGTTTACTACCTGCTCGGCCTCCTGCATTTGAGCCACGGAATAGTTGCTCACGCCCGCGGCGCGCACCTTGCCCTGCTCAATCAGGCGCTGCACGGCCTCCATGGTGTCGGCAATGGGCGTGGTTTTATCGGGCCAGTGAATCTGGTAGAGGTCAATATAGTCGGTGCCGAGGCGGCGCAGGCTGTCCTCGCACTCCCGAATGATGCTGGCCGGGGCCGCGTACTTGTACACGTCAATGTCCTGGCCCTGGTTGTTCTTGCTTTTGAAGCCGAAGTCGCCCTTCTGCTCGTCCCAGCGCATGCCAAACTTGGTCAGGATCTGGACCTGGTCGCGGGGTAGGGTTTTGATGGCTTCGCCCACGATTTCCTCGCTCAGTCCCTGCCCGTAAATAGGAGCCGTGTCGATGCTGGTTACGCCCAGCTCAAAGGAGGCCCGGATGGCGCCCACGGCGTCGTTCTGTTCCGTGCCGCCCCACATCCAGCCGCCGGCCGCCCAGCTGCCAAACGTAATGCGCGAAACCCGGACTCCGGAGTTGCCTAATTCAGTGTATTCCATGGAAAAGAAGAAAGACGGATCAATGTATGCCGGCGAGTGTGCCGCCGGGGAGTAGGTAGAAACCCGCCCTCGGGCCCAAAGGTTATGGCTCAGCTTCAGGAAACAGCTGCTTTTCGGTTGCTTATGCGCCTTCTCAGTTTCCGTTAGCAGGTAGGTTCTTGCAATGAAATTCTTTGTACCGCAACCAGTGGGGTAGCGCCGGGCTTCCGGCAAGATGCGGGGTAGTAAGTGGCTTCGAGCTGCCAATTTCAATGGGCGTGGCAATCAAGTGCCAACGGCTAAACGGTTGAGCTAGAATAGGAAACTGTCGAGCTAGCCGGCGCGTACACCGCAACTTCCCGGCTGCCGGAAGGGTATAGCCAGTAGATTCTATGCCTTCTTTTACTTAAAACCTGATGAAACCTACCCTACTTGCAGCCTTCCTTTTCCTGCTGGGCCTCGTGAGCAGTTGCTCCTCGCCCGTGGCCGTGCAGCAGAAACCCGGCACCGATTTCAGCCGCTACCGCACTTATGCCTGGGCCAAAACCGACGTGAAGTCCGCCGACTCGCAAAACCCCATTTACAAAAGCAGCCTCAACGACGAAATCATCCAGAACGCCATCAACAGCGAAATGGCCAAGCGTGGTATCCGGCCCGTAACCGGCAACGCCCGCCCCGATTTCTACCTGACCTACCACCTCTACATTGAGGAAGCCGAGCGCACCGTAGCCAACCCTCCGGCCGCGAACTACGCCTTTCCCTACGCCATGTCGTACCGGGGCCGCTTCATCCCCATCAACTACGGCTACTGGTACACCTCGCCCTACTACAACACCGGCTACCGTACCGAAACCTACAACGAAGGCACCATGATCCTGGACATCATTGACGCGCGCAGCCGCAACCTAGTGTGGCGCGGCTCCGTGGCCGACCCCGTGGGCAACCCGGCCCGCCTCGGCGAGGAGTTTGCCAAAGCGGCCAAAGACATCCTCGATAAATTCCCGGTGGAAGAGAAGAAATAAGCTGCCCCCGCCAGTGTCTTGCTCCAACAAAAACGCCTTGCCAAGCCGGCAAGGCGTTTTTGTTGCTTTTTTACTACCCAACTCCTAAGCGCCTTGAACGTGGGGCAGACAAAGCTGAAGCTAGCTTCAGGATGGAGTGAGGGCGTACGAACTGCATCCTTTGAAAATTTTTAATTTGTAATTTTTTGTTGATTTAGTACAATTATTGCCTTGTGCTTACATGCCGTAGGAAGGCAATAGGTAGGGCCGCGGGGTTGTAAATGCCCATTTGATAAAAGGTTGGGCAAGAGAAAGATAATTATATAAGACATCATTTTGTTACCCGTAAACTGAGCTCAACCGTGGTAACACGAGCAGGGGAGGGGCGTACATATGGCCCTATGAACACGAGCTCCACTCCCACCCCTGAATCTACTTCCCGGCTGACTGAACCGGTTGCCGGCGCCCCCTTGGTAATTCCCATTATTGAGGAACACGCCGTGGTAGGGCGCGAGGTAGTGGAAACAGGCCGCGTGCGCCTTTCAAAAACAGTAGAGGAGCACGAGGAAGCCCTAAACTTCACGCTGCTGCACGACGAGGTGCAGGTAGAGCGGGTGCCCATCAACCAGTACGTAACCGACGGCGCTACCCTGCCCGGCGTGCGCTACGAAGGCGACACCATGATTATTCCGGTGGTGCGCGAGGTAGTCGTAAAGCGCATGCTAGTGGTAGAAGAACTGCACATTACCAAGCACCAAGTGCCTACCCAGGAAAGCCACCGCGTAGTGCTGCGCCAAGAAGCGGTACACGTTACCCGTGAGCCGGGCCCGGGCGCTGCTACCCCTCCTCCAACTACATCATTACCTGCCTCTTAAGTTACCCATTTTTCACCCAAAACTCTCCTGAACGCTATGAACCAGACCGTAATAGGAATATTCGAAACCGCTGCCCAGGCGCAGCAAGCCGCCCAACGTCTAGCCGCCGCCGGCTTCAGCACCGAACACGTAGATGTGGCCTCGAGCAACAGCTATAACAGCACCCAAGGTGGCAATAGCAACTACCAGAACAACAGCGGCACGGCCGTAGAAGGCGCCGCCGATGCAGCCGGCCGCACGGCTGAGAAAGCCGGCGACGGTATCAGCAACTTCTTTAGCAACCTCTTTGGCGGCGACGACTCCGAGGATAGCCGCCGCTACTCGCACGTAGCCCGCAATAGCGGCTCGGTAGTAACCGTGCACGCCCACTCAGCTGAAAACGCCGAGCGCGCCGCCGAAATTCTGGACGAAGCCGGTGCTATTGACGTAGATGAGCGCGCCGGCCAGACGGGCTACCAGTACGGCAACAGCTACGGCGCTACTGGTGCCGCCACTACAGCCAGCACCACGGAAACCGGCGCTACCGCCCAGGTAATCGAGGAAAACCTGCAGGTAGGCAAGCGGGTAGAGCAAACCGGCGGAGCCCGCCTGCGCAGCCGCATTGTGGAGCGCCCCGTGGAAGCCAGTGTTCGTTTGCGGGAAGAGCACGTGAACGTGGAGCGTCACGCCGTCAACCGTCCTGCCACGGAAGCCGACTTCGCAGCCTTTAAGGAAGGCGAAATCGAAATTACGGAAAGCGCTGAGCGTGCCGTAGTTGGCAAAGAGGCCCGCGTGGTAGAAGAAATTTCGCTGGGCAAAGAAGTAACCGAGCGCGAAGAAACTATCCGCGACACCGTGCGCAAAACCGAGGTAGACATTGAGCGTCTCGACGGTGGTACTACCAACACCGACACGGACTCCACGTACAACCAGCAGCGCAATAGCTAAGCTTCGGCTTGCTAGTAGGCATAAGGAAAGGCGCCCGGCACATGCCGAGCGCCTTTTTTGCGTGTAAACCTAGTGCTTGGAGCCCGGCGTTTCGGTGTGCTTATCTTCGGCCCTTCGGAGCGGGAGTCACTGCGGGTGGCTTTCGGCTAGGGTTGTTTTTGCTGCAGAGGCAAGCCGCGGTTAGTGGCTGCCAGTGCGGACCACGCTTGTTGCTGTTATTATGAGTTTGTTGCGCGTATCCGGGGTTAGTTTGCAGGAGCGGGAGCGGTACGCCGTGCACAATATCAGCTTCACGCAGCAGCCGTTTCAGAAAGTAGCCATTGCCGCCGAAACCGGGGCCGGAAAAAGTACCCTGCTGCAAATCATTGCCGGGCTGGTGCAGTCCACGGCTGGGGAAGTATGGCTGGAGGACGCGCGCGTGAAAGGCCCGGCCGAACAGCTGATGCCCGGTCACCCAGGCATTGCGTACCTGTCGCAGCAGTTTGAGCTACCTAAGTTTCTGCGCGTGGAGCAGGTGCTGCGCTACGCCAATAAGCTGCCCGAAGCGGCGGCCCAGCGCCTCTACGAGGTTTGCCGCATCAACCACCTGGCCCTGCGGCGCACCGACCAGCTTTCCGGCGGGGAACGGCAGCGCATTGCCCTGGCCCGTTTGCTGCTTTCCTCGCCCAAGCTGCTGCTCCTGGACGAACCCTTCTCCAACCTCGACATGGGCCACAAGCGCCTGCTGAAAGCCGTAATTCAGGACCTCGGCGACCAGCTTGGCATTACCTGCACGCTCATCTCCCATGATCCGCTGGATACCCTGTCCTGGGCCGATGAAATTCTGGTGCTGCAGGAGGGGCGCTTGGTGCAGCAGGGGCCGCCGGCGCAGGTGTACCAACAGCCCGCTTCAGAGTACGTAGCCGGCCTGTTTGGGGGCTACAACCTGCTTACGGGCGCGGCGGCAAAGACCCTGCTTGCCGCCTCCGGCCAGTCCCTAGCGGCGGGCCAGCGTCTGCTGGTTCGTCCGGAGGCTCTTGCAGTGGCAGAGGCCGGACCAATTGGGGTAGCGGGCCGCGTTACAGCCGTCCGGTTTTTCGGGAGCTACTCCGAGCTAGATGTTCGGTTGGGCAAGTCCGTGGTTACCAGCAGAGTTACGGAAAACCGCTTTGGACCGGGCCAGCTGGTGCACGTTAGACTGGCTGCCGAAGGGGGCTGGGTGCTACCTGCCAGCAGCTAGGCAAGCTCAGCAGCACTAGCAAACGGCCGTTGCAACGGAGCATTGCGCTACTCAAACCAGTGCACCAGGAAGCTGGTGCCTTCATTTACCTTGCTGGTTACGGCCAGGTGGCCACCCCGGCTGTCCACGATCCGCTGCACTAGGTATAAGCCCACGCCCGCTCCCGATATGCGCGGATGTTGGCGCTCAAAGTTGTGAAACGCTGGGGTTGGCTCGGTCTGCAGGTTCATGCCCAAGCCGTTGTCTTGCACAAGCAGTTGGGGCTGGCCAGTTTCCGACAGCTCACTGCGCACCACGATGTGCGGGGCACGCTCAGGATGCGCAAACTTCAGGGCGTTGCTGATCAGGTTATGAAGCACGGAGCGCAGGTTAGCGCGCCCGTAGGTAAGGGTAGGCGCCTGGCTCATCTGCAGTTCCACCACTGCTTCTGATTCCTCTACCTGGGCGCGCAGGCCCAGCAGCACTTCTTCGGCTACGCTGCGCAAGTCCAGCGTTTCGGTGGGGGCGGCCAATTCGCGCTGGTTCTGAACCGTGGCGGCCAAATCCTGCAGGGTGCCTTCAAATTGGCTCAGGGCCTCGTCCACCATCTGAATTAGAACTTCCTGCTCGGGGTCGGAGAAGGTAGCCACGCGGTGCAGCTCGTCAAAGAGGCCGCGCAGGTTAAACAAGGGCTGCTTGAGGTCGTGGGAAGCCGTGTACACAAAGGTGTCCAGGTCGCGGTTGGTGCGGGCCAGCTCGTCGTACTGGGTTTGCAGTACCTCGCGCAGGCGGTGCTGGTCATCTACGTCGGTGCAAGCGCCAAACCAGCGCGGACCGCGGGTATCAGTCAGTTGCCGGGCCCGGATGATGTGCCAGCGGTACTGCCCGTCGTGGCGGCGCATCTGGTAAAGGCCCTCGTAGTTTTCACCCGTGCCCACGCACTGCACCCAGCGGCGGGCGGCGGCAGCTTGCTCGCGGGGTTCCAGCAAGGATATCCAGCCAGTAGGGCCCAAGTCTTGGGTTGAGCGACCCGTGTACTCTGCCGTGTGCTGGTTGTAGTAATCGATAAAACCTTCGGCAGTAGCCGTCCAGATAAGCTGAGGAATACTATCGGCCAGAAATTGCAGCTCTGCCTCGCCCCGGCGCAAGGCTTCGGCCAGCTCGCGCTGGTCGTGTACCTCCGTAACGGCGCCGTGCCAGAACACGGGCTTATCGGGGGCGTGCAACTCCGGTAGGGCGCGGCTCAGCATCCAGCGGTACTGCCCGTCATGGCGGCGCAGGCGGTACTCGTAGTTCCAGCCTACCCCATTAGCCCGGGCAGTATCCGACTGGTAAAGCACGCGCAGCCGGTCGTCGGGATGAATGAGTAGGGGCCAAATGGCGTTGACATCGGCCGTGGGGGGCTGGCCGGTAAAGTAGTACCACTGCGGGCTTACGTACTCATATGCCCCAGCGGCATCGGTGGTAAAGGTAATTTGGGGGGCCGTTTCGGTGAGCACGCGCAGGCGAGTATCGAGGCGGCGGGTTTCCAGGGCCAGCTCATGGGCGTGCTGCCGGGCTTCCTCCTGGGCCGTCACATCCACGGCAAACAGCAGCAGCCCTAGCGTTTGGTCGTTTTCATCGTGCAGGGGCTCCAGGGCCAGGTCGAAGTAGCGCGGGGCGCTTTCATCAAAGGCCGCTAGCGGTAAGCGGTAGGCTTTGGCCACGTACGGCCGCCCCGACTGGTACACCTGCTGCATCACCTCCAGCAGGTCCGCCTCCAGGGGGCTCAGGTGCGTTGCCAGGGGTTCACCTTCGGGCGTGCTGCCGCCCAGCAGCGCCTGCATGGCCTCATTCACAAACCCGTAACGCAGCTCCGGCCCGAGCAGGGTAGCAATGCCCGCGGGCATGTGCCGAAGAATGGATTGAAGCTGCTGTTCGCGCATGAGGTGGGGGAGAGGCGGCGGAAAGGGCGGGAAGTGGGAAACTACTAGTGGGCTTCCCGGGTGGGTTGGGCTGAGGCCGGAGCAGCGTCGCTCGGGCCGAATACGGCCTGTCGCACGAGGTCCACAATCAGGGCATCGGCAATGGACATGGTTTCGGGCGTGGGCGGCGCGTGGTGAGGTAGGAAAAAGCCTTCCAGGGCGTCAAAGCCCGCCTGCTCAATAGGGTGAAAGGCCATGGACCACTCCGCGAAGCTGCGGTTGGCAATGGGCTTGTTCACGAGCTGCACTACGTTGGAATGGCGCCCGTCGCGCGAAATCTTTTCGTACAGCGGCTCAATGATGGCCGGGTCACCTTCAATCAGCTGGGCAATGTGGCCGTGGCTGTAAAACAAAACGCCCGTCACCCCGTGCTGGGCGTTGTCGCGGCGGCACTGCTCCAACAGGGCCTTCAAATCGTCGTCGGAGAGGGGGCGGACTGCCCGGCTCATGTATACAAGGTGGTTCATGGAAGCAAACAGTAAAACTCGCCGCGGCCACTGCTACCGGCAGACACGTATGGGGAGGGGAAAGAGAAGTTCAGGGCAGAAAAGGGGACAAGATACGAGCAGATTGGGAACGAACCGAACGAGGCCCCAGCGGGCCAGAAATTGCGCGATTAGTAAGCTCAACTGTAGTGTTGCCTTCCCGAAGCTCGTGCATAACCGGGCCGGCTGGTAGCGCGTAGGTTTACCCCGGTGCAGGTAGGGGACGAGGGGGCGCAATGCCGGCTTGCCCGGGTCTGTGCCATCAACCGGGGCGAGTGCCGCCCTCTTACCACGCAAGCTGATGAAAGCAAGCCAAGCCGCTGGCTGGGGAATTCTGGCTGGTGCGGCCGGGGTAGCCGCCATGACCATAGCCGAAAAAATAGAGCAGCGCTTCACCCGCCGGCCCGACTCATACGTGCCGGCCCACACCCTGGAGCGCCTGCTGGGCCTGCCGCACCGGCCCGATGCGCAACGCCTGGGCCTAAACTGGACCATGCACTGGGGCCAGGGCATTTTGCTGGGCGCGGTGCGGGGCCTGCTGGCCGCCCGGGGCATCCGGGGGCCGGTGGGCTCCTTTCTGTTTCTGAACCTGCGCCTGCTCAACGACCAAACCCTGGAAAACGCTACCGGCGTGGGCGCCCTGCCCTGGACCTGGCCCCGCGACGAGCAGGTTATCGACTTGGTGCACAAGAGCATTTATGCCTTTGTGGCCGGGGCCCTAGCCGACCGGCTGGTGCCCGGCCCGCCGCGCCCGGCCGTTCCGCGGGCCGGCTGGACGGTAGGGCAACCAGCTTAAGCGCCTCTTGGCTAACCCCGCCCGGCACCCGGCCTACCCCGTCCGGCGCGAAAACGTGTTGGGCTTCGGCAAAGAAGCCGATGTTCAGCGTATGTACCATCTAGCGGCCCACAATGGGCTGTTGTTCTAAGAAGTACCCATGACCAGGCTTGCCAGTGTGCTATTAGTTGATGACGATGCAACTACTAATTTTCTGAATGAACTCCTGCTCCGAAAACTTAATGTGGCGGATAAACTTCTGGTGGCCCTCAACGGCCAGGAAGCCCTGGAGCTGCTACACCACCACTGCCAGAGCGCTACTCCCACCTGCCCGGTCCTGATTTTTCTGGACATCAACATGCCCGTTATGGATGGCTTTGAGTTTCTGAATGCCTACCAGCAGCTGGCTTGGATGCAGCAGCGCCACGTTATCATTGTGCTACTCACTACCTCCATGCACTCCCGCGACGTGGCCCAGGCCGAGCGCTTGCCCGTAGCCGACTACGTCAGCAAGCCGCTAAACCAGGAGAAAGTCACGTCCATCCTGCGGCAGCACTTCCCCCTGGCCAGTCCGGAGGCGTAACTCAGGCTATGTGGCTAGTAAGCTCCCGAGCCCGTCCTAGTGCTGAGTGGAAGTTGTTTCGCTTGCTGATTATTTGACCACTGATTACTAGTGCAACATCAGCACGCCAGATGCTTCGCTACGCTCTGCATGACGGGCTTGCTTCAAAGCAAAGGACTTTGGCACCCACCTAGCTTGAGGCGGCTAGGTATTTCCGGCTAGGTGCTGCGAATCGTTGCTTCCCTACATCCTTTCTTCCATTATATCTTTTCATCATGGCTCAATCTTCCACCTCTGGTGCCGACTCTGGCTGGGTAGCTCCCGGCGGCCTTTCTCCAATTCCTAAAGAAGAACTCTTCCGCGTGCTGGACGAGGAAAACATCCAGGAGCAGGACCTGCCGAAAAAGACCAAGCACCTGGCCGACAAAATCCGGGACATCTACGAAAAATCGTCCGGCTACACACTGCAACCCGCCGATATGGAAGCATTTCAGGCCCTAGTGGGCCGCGAAGCCGCTGAGTGGCTGTCCCGCCGCCCGCACGTGTAGGCTCCAGTTACTCCTAGCTCACATAGCAACGGCCGCTCCAAGTTGGGGCGGCCGTTGCTATGTGAGGCCGGACTAGCCGGTACCATTAAAAGACTATACTCCTACCTTCTCCTCACTGCCCAACTCGCTCAGAATGCGCTTGGCGGCTTGCACGCTTTTCACTTCTTCTACGGAGAGGATGAGTTGCTCTTTACGCTCTTTCATGGAAGCGGAGCGGGGGTGAGTTTGCACGTAGCTGAGGATGTTGCCGAAGGTGTCGCTCTGGAAGTAGGGCTCGTTGTTGGTGGCCGGAATGAAGCCTTTGAGCAGGTTCTTCTTGAGCGTGAGCTTCTCGAAGCCGGCCTGGCAGGCCTGCCAGCGCAGGCGCACAATGTCGGCTAGCTGCTCTACCTCGGGGGGGAGGGGGCCGAACCGGTCTACCATGCTGGTGAGCACCTTGCGCAACTCCTCGGGATTTTTGGCCCGGTCCAGCTTGCTGTACAGCTGCAGGCGCTCGGACACGTTGCTTACGTAGCGGTCCGGAATTAGGACTTGCAGGTCCGTTTCGATGTTGCACTCCTTGGGGGCGCTGGTGCCGGCTGCTTCTTGTAGGCGCTGGGTCGGGTCGCCGAGGAACAGGTCGCGGAACTCGGTTTCCTTGAGCTCCTGCACCGCCTCGTCCAGAATCTGGTGGTAGGTTTCAAAGCCCAGGTCGTTGATAAAGCCCGACTGCTCGCCGCCCAGCAGGTTGCCCGCCCCCCGAATGTCCAGGTCGCGCATAGCCACGTTGAAGCCCGCCCCCAGGTCGGAGAATTCCTCCAGGGTACTCAGGCGCTTACGGGCGTCGCTCGGCAGGCCCGCCACCGGGGGCGTGAGCAGGTAGCAGTAGGCCTTTTTATTGGAGCGGCCCACCCGGCCCCGCATCTGGTGCAGGTCACTGAGGCCGTGCATGTGGGCGCGGTTGATGATGATGGTGTTGGCGTTGGCAATGTCCAGGCCCGACTCAATGAGGGTAGTACTCACCAGCACGTCGAAGTCGCCATCCACGAATTTCATCATGCGCTTTTCCAGCAGGTCGCCCTCCATCTGGCCGTGCACGTAGGTTACGCGGGCGTCGGGCACTAGGCGCAGAATCATGCTGGCTTGCTCCTCAATGTCCTTGATGCGGTTGTGCACATAAAACACCTGCCCGCCCCGCTTCAGCTCGCGGGCAATGGCGTCGCGCACCAGCGTCTCGTCGAAGACGTGCAATTCCGTTTGTACGGGTTGCCGATTGGGTGGGGGGGTAGCAATAACCGACAGGTCGCGGGCGCCCATGAGCGAGAAGTGCAGGGTGCGCGGAATGGGCGTGGCCGAGAGGGTCAGTGTGTCCACGTTCACCTTCAGCTCCTTGAGCTTGTCCTTGGTTTTCACCCCGAACTTCTGCTCCTCGTCAATTACCAGCAGGCCCAGGTCCTTGAACTTCACGTCCTTGTTGGTGAGGCGGTGCGTGCCGATAAGAATGTCGGTTTTTCCCTCCGCTACCCGGGCCAGGGTCTCCTTGATTTGCTTGGTGCTCTTGAAGCGGTTCACGTACTCCACCGTCACGGGCAGGTTGCCCAGCCGCTCCCGGAACGTTTTGTAGTGCTGCATGGCCAGGATGGTAGTGGGCACCAGAATAGCCACCTGCTTGCCATCGGCCACGGCCTTGAAGGCGGCCCGAATGGCTACTTCCGTCTTGCCGAAGCCTACGTCGCCGCACACTAGGCGGTCCATGGGATGGGGCACTTCCATGTCGCGCTTCACGTCTTCGGTAGCCTTGGCTTGGTCGGGGGTATCCTCGTAGATGAAGCTCGATTCCAGTTCGGCTTGCATAAAGGAGTCCATGGCGAAGGCGTGGCCGGGCGCGGTTTTGCGCTTGGCATACAGCCGAATTAGCTCAGCCGCAATGTCCTTGACCTTCTTCTTGACCGACTTCTTTTTGTTTTCCCACTCCGGCGAGCCCAGCTTACTCATGGTAGGCGGGTTGCCCTCGGCCCCCGAGTACTTGGCAATCTTGTGTAGGGCGTGAATGCTGACGGTCAGCACGTCGTCGTCGCGGTACACCAGCCGGATAGCCTCCTGCACCCGGTCGTTGATTTCTACCTGGGTCAGGCCGGCAAAGCGGGCAATGCCGTAGTCTTGGTGCACCACGTAGTCGCCGGGTACCAGGGTGCGCAGCTCCTTTAGGGTCAGGGCCTTTTTCTTGGAGAACTTGCGGGTTTCTTGGGCCCGGTAGAAGCGCTCAAACAGTTGGTGGTCAGTGTACACCACCAGTTTCAACGTTTCGTCAATGTAGCCTTCGCGCAGGCCCAGCAGCAAGTGCTGAAACTGCACGTTGTTGTCCAGCTCGTCGAAGATGGTACGCAGGCGGTCGGCCTGGCGCACCTGTTCGGCGGCAATGATGTTGGTATAGCCCTTCTGCTGGTTGTCGTGCAGGTTTTTTACCAGGCGGTTGAAGTCCTTGTTGAAGCTGGGCTGAGGCTTGGCGCTGAAGCTGAACTCTTCGGCCCCGGCCTTGAAGTGAAAACGCTTGCCGAACTCCACTACCGGAAAGCCCTCCAGCAGCTTGCGGAACGTCTTGCCCGACTCAAACAAATCTTCCGGCTTGCTGACTACCTGGGTGCCGCCCGACGCCGCCAGTAGCTCCTTGAAGCCCTGCTCGGCCTTGTCGAAATACTCCTCTACCACGTCCAGGGTCTGGCGCACGTCCTTAGCCCAAATGGCAGTGCTGCGCGGAATAAAGTCCAGAAACGACTCCCGCGTTTCCTGGAGCAGCTTGGTTTGCACGTTTGGGATAATGCTCACCTGCTGGCGCTTCTCCACCGAGAGCTGGCTTTCCGGGTTAAACGTCCGGATGGTTTCCACCTCGTCCCCAAACAGTTCAATGCGGTAGGGTAGCTCGTTGGCGTAGGAAAAGATGTCCACGATGCCGCCACGCACGGCAAACTGCCCGGCCTCGTACACAAAGTCCGAGCGCTCAAAGTCGTACTCGGCCAGCATGTCGCTGATAAAGTTCACGTCCAGCTTGTCGCCTACTTTTACCAGGAAGGTATTCGCTACCAGGCTTTTCTTGTTGATAACCTTCTCAAACAGGGCCTCGGGGTAGGTAACGATGAGGGCCCCGGCGGTTTCTTTGGCGCTGGCTTTGGCACGCTTGCCCTTGGGTTTGGTGGTGCCATCTTCGGTAGCTTCGGCCGCGTCGGCGGCATTTTCAGCGTCCTGCTCGGCGGTGGTTTTGGGCCCACGGTGGGAGTTGAGCTTGTTGAGCACCTCGGCCCGCATGAGCACGTTGGCGTTTTCCGTCTCGTCGAAGGAGTAGGGCCGCTTGTAGGAACTCGGAAACAGCAGGGGCTCCTCCTCCGGCACCAGGTGCTGCAAGTCGGCCAGGAAATAGGCGGCCTCGTCCCGGTCGTGCAGGATGAACAGGTGGTGCTGATCCGGGAACTCCTGGTGCAGGGCGGCGGCCAGCACGGCATCCTGGCTTCCTATCAGGCCCTTCAGGTGCAGGCGCGCGGGCGTCTCGGACTTGTCAGTCGCCGGTTTCAGCGAGTTGCGCGTGGCCGGGTTCAGGCGGGCCCCCACCGTCAGCGTGGTCGGGTCCAGGGAGTAGAGCTTGAGAAAATCGGTGACCTTCAAAACGGGTAGCGGCTAGGGGAGGAAGCAAAGGGAGAAGCCCGGCCGAAGGTAACTCCGGTCGGGCACGTGTGGGGCAAAGCACGCACGGCGGGTGCGCAGGGCGTGTTTCTGCCAGCCGAAAGGTAGGCACCAGTGCTTCAGTTTGTGCAGGGCCGAAGCTCAGGGCTAGTCTTCCAACAAAAATGCACGCTACTGAATACCCCGGCTGGCCTCCGAAAGTTTCCGCCACTTTTCTTCGCCAGCCTCGTATCTTCCCAGTTCACGCGCAGAAGTCGCCCCAGCGGGCATAAGGCAATGGTGGACAAGCAGAAGGAGCAGGGAAGCGACGAGTGGGACGATATTCTGAATCATCTGCGGCAGGTGCGTCAGCAGGTACAGGAGCAGGGCCCCCTTCCCGAGCATGAGAAGCAGCAAGTAACCGATGCCTTCCACCGTGGCCTGGCCCTGTTGGAAAACCAAGTGCGCGATGCTCAAGGCGGCTTGCACGGCAGCTCCGGCGGCTGGTAGCAGCTGGCACTTTGGGCAGTTTCTTAGCGGTTGTCTTTATAAAGCATCTAGACTGAGTAGGCTGGAGCACCACTGCTCCATGTGCTTATCTGCACCTACTTTCCTCACTGGCCCTCCTGAACCCTGCGCAGGACCATTTCATGCATGAACAAAAGGTTGAGATACCTGCTGCTGCTCGTTCGTGATAAGGTTCTGCGCTGGGTTCAGGGAGAAGACAGGTACGAGGAACCTGACGTATCGGTGATGCAGAATAAGAATGTACAAGCAAAAAGTAAGCTGATAGCTGCCGCAGGAGCTACCTCCTAAAATGCTCAAGCTACTACAGCGGTAGTAAGCGGCACATAAACGCGGCAGCAATTATCCGGGACTTGGTTTAAGTGCCGAACCCGGCTGCCAGCCTGCTACCTACTACGGGCCGGTGGTACGCGCAAAAACCTGCTGCGGCTTGTAGTAAAGCGGCTCGTCTGGGCGGTATCTTTACGGCTTATTCTCTATGATACTTTTTTAGTGCGCGGTTCTTCTCACTTGGCCATTGGCCTGATTACCGGCGTGGCTGTTGCGGGCCTCGTACCGGGTATTCCGTTTTCACCCGCCGGCATTGCCCTGGCCGGTTTTTCCTCCCTAGCCCCCGACCTCGACCACCCCGGCTCCCGCCTAAGCAAGCGCCTGGGGTTTGCGCAAGCCTACGTGCGGTGGGCCTTTGTGGCCGTAGCGGCCGGACTGGCGCTCTACACCCACTTCCAGCTACCCCTCGGCCCCGACCGTCGCCTGGGCTTTACCATTGCCCTGGCATTTGGTCTGATTGGGGCGGCCATGCAGGGCGACTCTACCCGCAAGCTGGCCCTGCTCTTTACCGGGCTTTGCACGCTGGTGGCGGGGCTTTACACCGGCTACATCTGGCTGAGCATGCTGGGTTTGTTTGTGTCAGTAGCCCCCTTCACCTCCCACCGCTCCTGGACGCACACGCTTTGGGCCACTGGCCTATGGACCTACATTGGCCACCTGGCCGATAAGGGCCTGGGCTGGCACGGCGTGGCGCTGTTTGCTGGCGCGGGCTACGCCTCCCACCTGCTGGCCGATACCCTCACGAAAGCCGGCGTGAAGTGGCTCATGCCCCTGACTGACTTCTCCCTGAAAATTCCCCTGATTCGGACGGGCTCCAAAAGCGGTAACCTGTTGGAGCTGGCAATCTGTGCGGGCTATGGGCTGCTGGTGCTGGGGTTGGTAGTAGGCCGGCTGGGGTTCTAGTGCGGGCGGGTTGCTAGGCAAGGCAAGCTTGCCGGGCCTCTGCCGGCGGAACCCGGCGCTATTAGTCTGATGTTACTGGCACTTGGGCTATAAAACAGGGCAGTCAGGCGAATTGGCTGCTAGTACGCGGACCGGAATTGTATATTTGATTACTACGTATCCGCGGTTCTATTTGTAGGATTTAGGAATGACGATTTTGCGCTAAAACCCGTTCTCCGCCGCAAAGCTCAGCGTATTAAGTTTGTAGCAGAAGCGTTTAATTTGCACTTATCGGATTCGCATAATACATATATATGCTTTAATATTGTAGAGGAACCCGCCTGCTATATTCCGACGTGATACGGGTAGAATATCACCCGTGTGGAGGCCGTTATCCTCTTCATGAAGGTCTCATGTGGGCAGTTATTATCTAGCGTGCTGAGAGAACTGACGCATATTCTTTACCAGCTAACTCGCACGTGCTCATTCGCTAAAACCGCCTAGCCTATGGTTTACTGCATTACTGTAAGGTCTACAACTTGTATCTTTGATCGGGCATGTGTACGCCACGCGCCCACCCGAACCAACTTACCCGCTCTTACTCACACACACCTTTTTGCGCTCAACCCGTTTCTTGTATGAACCAGATGAATAGCCCTTTAATTAGGATCGGCGTCTTCTATGACGGCAATTATTTCCTGAAAATCAGTGATTACTACTACTTCCAGCATGACCGTAAGGCCCGTATTAGCTTGGAAGGCCTCCATGAATTTATTCGTCATCAGGTTGCTGAAGAAGAAGACGTAGACGTACGTCTGAGCCAGATAATTGACTCTCACTTCTTCCGCGGCCGCCTCTCCGCCACGGAAGCTCGCGACAAAGACCGGCTGTTCCACGACCGGCTCCTCGACGATATCCTGATGAACATGGGCATTCAGACCCACTACATGCCCCTGAAAACGCGCGATGGCCGTTTGCAAGAGAAGGGCATTGACGTGTGGTTGTCCCTGGAAGCCTTGGAGTTGGCTATCCACAAGAGCTTCGACGTAGTCGTGCTCATTGCCGGCGACTCTGACTACGCCCCCCTGATCAAGAAGCTCAACACCGTGGGTACCCGCGTGATGCTCCTGAACTGGGACTTCAAATACACCGACTTCAAGGGCGAAAACCGCGTAACCCGCGCCTCGCAGCAACTGCTGGAGCAGGCTACCTACCCCGTGCAAATGCACGAAGTCATTGACCAGGGCCTGAGCACGGGCGACGAGCTAATTGAGTCGATGTTCGTGAACACGCCTGAGCCAGTAGCCTTCCCTGCGCCCAAGCCCGTACGCCCCACCGGCCCCACGGCCGCGGGTCCGGTAGGCACGGTGGGTATCAGCACCATCAAAAACCTCAAGAATGGTTTTGGTTTCGTGGTAATGCCCCCGAACAACCTGTTCTTCAGCTACGCCGACATGGCCGAGGGTGACTTCAACGAGCTGCACGAAGGCGACTGGGTGGAGTTCACGGTGGGCCGCAACCACCGCGACGAAGACTGTGCCCGTAACGTGCGCAAAGTAGAAGCCCCCGAAATGGAAGAAGGCGACGAGTACGACGAGCACGAGCACGAGTCGGCCGGCTCTCCCGAACGCCTGTAATAACTAGCCTCGGTTCGGTAGCTCCCAAGCCGCCGGGCAGCCTGCGTGAGACAGGCCGCCCGGCGGCTTCTTTTTAGTGGTGAGGTGGTGAGTGAATTATTATAGCGAGGAGGCAAGGCACAACGCCGCCATCCGTCCTGGCCGGAATGCTACCCCTCTAAAATGTGACAAGCCCTTGATGTATGGTAGCGTCAAGGGCTTGTCACGTTTCTAGGTTTTAAGGCAAATGAGAGGAATGGGGTCGGTGCCCTCGCTAGGACGGCATGGGGCAGATGCATGTACTCGGCAAACTCACTCATTCACTCAGTTACTCAGTCACCATCTCACCACGTAAGGTCTCGCTTGGAGGCGGGGTAGCGGTTGAAGGTGCCCATGCCCCGGGCTACCACCAGATTGTTGCGGGCGGGACAGCTGATAAAGGCACTGCTTACAACCAACGTTTTGCCGTGGTGTTCCACTAGGCCGTGGGCCAGTAGCTGGTCGTGCAGATGAACGGGGTGGAGGTAGTTAATCTTAAACTCCACCGTTGAAACCAGCTCCGCGGTGGTAAAGGCCAACGAAAGCGCGGCGGCGCCCAGCGTGGCATCCATTAGGCCGGCCAGCACGCCCCCGTGGCAGGTGCCGGGCGAAGACAGGTGCTCGTCGCGGATGGTCATGGTGTAGCGCACGTTGCCGGGCTCCTGTACCATTAGCTCCATGCCATTGGCGCGGCCATAGTGGTTTATTTGGTTGTAGATGGCGAGCAGGGCGGCAGGGTCGGGAGTGGGTTTCATAACCGGAAAAAGCAGAAACGGGCGGGTTGGAATACCCGCAAAAGGTAGAGTACTTTAGGCAAATCCCTGCCGACCATACCTGTCTGTTCCTCTTTCGCCGCGCTCTACTGCTATTGCCCGCACGGCGAGTAGTAACCGCCAGTACCCGGACCAGTACGGGGCAGAAAGCGCGGGTAGGAGGCCCAGGATTGCCGCCGCCGGCCACCTCAACCATTCTACCATTTCCCTACCTCACTATCTTTGAGCCAACCTGCGTGGGTGCCCTACGTAGCGCAGACTTTCTCCTTTCACCTTCCTTCTCCCCATGGCATCATTCGATATCGTGAGCAAAGTTGATCCGCAGACGCTTGAAAATGCGGTAAATACGGCCAAAAAAGAACTGCAGACCCGCTACGACCTGCGTGATACCAAAGGTGGTATTGAGCTAGATAAGAAAGCTAATACCGTTACCCTAACCTCCGAAAACTCCATGCGCGTGAAAGCCCTGGAGGACATTTTGCTCACCCGCGTGGTGAAGCAAGGCATTGATGGCACGGCCCTCGACTTTTCGGCTGAAGAGCAGGCCAACGGTGCCCTCATCAAGAAAGTTATTAAGGTGCGCGCCGGGGTAGATAAGGAAGCGGGCCGCAAAATCATCAAAGCCATCAAGGACGGTAAGGCCAAGGTAGAAGCCCAGATGCAGGACGACCAAGTGCGCGTCACGGCCAAGAAAATCGACGAATTGCAGGCTGCCATTGCCATTCTCCGCCGAACCGACATCGGCCAGCCCCTGCAGTTCGTCAATATGAAGTCGTAGGGCGCGGCGGACGAAACCGGGGCCTTTGCGTACTACTGCCAGCTTCTGGGCTGACAGCCGGCGTGGCCTTCTCGTCCTGACTGCTCCTGGCGCGCTACTCCATCATTTCACTACCGCTTCCATGCACTTCGACTTCTCCGTTTTTTCTGACCCCCAAACCTGGGTGAGCCTGCTGACGCTCACGTTCATGGAAATTGTGCTGGGTATTGACAACATCATCTTTATTTCCATCATCGTCAACCGCCTACCGCAGGAGCAGCACAGCCGCGGCCGCACCATCGGGCTGCTGCTGGCCCTGTTGTTCCGGATTGGGCTGCTGCTGAGTATTTCCTGGATTGTAGGCCTGAAAGCGCCGCTCTTTAGCATTCCCGTGCCGTGGATGCAGGAGGGCTGGAACGTAACGGGCCGCGACCTGATTCTGCTGGGTGGGGGCTTGTTCCTGATTGGTAAGAGTACCACCGAGATTCACACCAAGCTGCAGGGCGAGGAGGAAGAGGGCCACAACGCCAAGGGCGGCGCTTCCATGGGCAGCGTCATCCTGCAGATTATTCTGATTGACATTGTGTTCAGCTTCGACTCGATTCTGACGGCCGTGGGCCTCGTGGATAACGTGCTGATTATGATTCTGGCCGTTATCCTGTCCATGGGCGTGATGCTGGTATTCAGCGGTATTGTGGCCGACTTCGTGAACCGCAACCCTACCATCAAAATGCTGGCCCTTTCCTTCCTGATTATGATTGGGGTCATGCTCGTGATGGAAGCCTTCCACAAGGAAATTGAGAAGGGCTACATCTACTTCGCCATGTTCTTCTCCCTGATTGTGGAGGTGCTGAACATGCGGTTGCGTAAGAAGGCTGCCCCCGTGCAGCTCCGCGACTCTCAATACGACTAAACGCGCGCCGCGTACTACCCAGCAAAAAGCCCCCGAAGCGTACGCTTCGGGGGCTTTTTGCTGGGTAGCAGGACTAGCTTTTTCCTCAAGATCTGACCAGGAAATAAATCACCACCAGCAGCAGCAGCCCGCACCCCAGGCTGCAATTGAATACGAACACATTGGAGCGACGCCGGAAGGTTCCGGCAGCGGCTATAAGCAACAGCAGCGCCGGCGCAAACAGAAAGTTGCCGTAGATGCTTACCTGATCAGCGCGCTGCCAGCCCTGCCCGCCCACGGCAAACTGCCGGATTTGGCCAAATAAGGCGCTTTTGCGGATAGCCAGCGCCGTGCCAATGGTCCAATCGTACTCGTAGCTGCGGAAGCTGGCGTGCGGGGTATGAAAGGTGTAATACGTAACCATACCGCTCCGGCGCGAGGATAAGGAGTGCCGCTCCACCGCCTGCACCACCTCGCGGGGGTACTCCCGGGTCCAGCAAAAGTCAACCAGCAGCAGGCCGCAAAACACTAGCATGAGCAGGCAGAAGCGCCGGGCCCAGGGGGCGTAGCGGGCGTACACCACCGCGTACGGATCGGGGGTTGGACCGCGGCGGACCTGAGCCATCGGTCGGCGGTGCCGGTCCCGGTTGGTGCGCCCGGGAGAGGTAGCCACGGGTGCCGGCGCAGGCGGGCGCCGCCGAATGGCCAGGGCCGCGTCGTAGAGCTGCCGGCGCTCAGGTTGGCTCAGGACATCGTAGGCTGCATTAACGGCCAGATACCGCTCGTGGGCAGCCGGATCGGGGGTGCGGTCAGGATGGGTCAGCAGAACCAGCCGGCGGTAGGCCCGGCGGATTTCCTCGGCCGTGGCCTGCTCACTTACTTCCAGCGTGGCGTAAAACGTGCTCATCCAGGCGGTAGCAGGGTAGCAATTTCCGCCGTTTGGTCCTGCACCCGCCGAACGGCCAGCTCCAGTAGCCGCCGATTTAGCTCGGGGCGGTGGGCGCGGTAAAAAACCGTTTCGGCGCTGGTAAACAGGCCCGTAATCAGCCCAACGATGGTGTAACGGAGCTTGGTGTTGCGCGTGAGCAGTTCCGCTACCACCCGCTGGCGCTCTGCCGCGCCGGCACCGGCAAACGGCACATGATGATCGGCCAGAAAATCGGCCGTTACGGTAAGCAGCCGGTGGTTTTGTAGCTTGAGCACGGGGCGCAGGGTCTGGTGCAAAAAGTCGCCGACGGAGTCCGCCGCGCCATCTAGCACCACGGCATCCAGGGTAGGCCGCAGGGCCAGTAGGGCCGCGTCAGCTAAGGAGGAGTCAGGCAGGAATAGAGTCATGGGTAAGTAACCAGCAAGTAGGCTGAAAAGCTAAAAAAACTGCCCGCCCGGCGCAAAGCCAGACGGGCGTTTTTCTTAATGGGAAACAAAGCAACCAGGACAAATTGCGCCTAAGTCTTAGTGCTGTACTACCACCTTTTTGGTGATGGTACCTTCCGAGGTGGTCAGGCGCACGATGTACACGCCCCCAGCTACGTCAGCCGTATTGATGAGCGCACCTTCCTGCTGCAACCGGGCCGCGGAAACCTGCTGCACCCGTACGCGCTGGCCCAGCAACGATACTAGCTCTACTTGCACAGGGGCCGCGCTGCTAACCTGCGTGCGTACCAGCACTTGGTCGTTGGCTGGGTTGGGGTACAGCTCCAGCAGTTTCTCGCTGAGCTGCTGCCGGCTGCTGAGCACGGCAGGCAGTGAGAAGGATGCCGTCTGGTCGTTGAGCAGATCGGCGCTACCTTGGCTAGCCCCGAAACCCATGCCCCGGCGGGCAAACACGCGCCAAATAATGGCCGAGTTAGCGGCGTTGTTGTTTATGGAGTCCGCTTTCAGGATGGCGTTGCGGCCGTCGATGAAGCCGGGGTTGCAGGCTTGCAGTTTCAGCCCATCGATAACCAATTGCAGGGCAATGTTGTTGCCACCGGTGGTGCCGCGCAGGTCGGTGTTGTAGCCGTATTTGTCAATCAGGGCCCAGTTCAAATCCCAGAGTGCAGAAGCCCACACGTACCCGATATTGTGGGCGGCATTGTAGGCTTCCCCACTTACCGTCTTGCCGATATAGTCATAGGTAGCCGGGTTAGTGGTCATGTTGGTGCTGTAGCGGTTAGGCCGGATGCCGCCGCCCGTGGTGGCTTGGAAGGAGCTATAGGTGCCAATGCCCCGGCCTGTAGCGCCCACGTCGCTGGGCTTGGTTGTCATCCACAGCCCGAAGAAATCACTCCAGCCCTCGCCCATTTGTTCAGCGCTGCGTAGGCAGCTAGGGGCCGCTGCACCGCCCGTCAGGCGGGTGGAAATACCGTGGCCGTACTCGTGGGCAATGATGCCATTGTCGAAATCACTGTCGCGGTAGTTGGTCACGCCGCTAACCGTGAAGCTGACGGTGGTACCTGCCTGCAGGGCCGCTTTGATTCGGTCACCGTCGGCCTTCGAAATCATGACGCCCGGAATTCGGATACCGACTGAGTCGGCGGCACTACCAAAAGAGACGGCTCCTTGCGTTGCACTGTTGTTGATAATAACAACCATGCGCGCGCCGGCTACTTGCGCTTGCTGCACCTTGATGGCGAACGTACAGTCGCCGCGGTCAACCAAGGCAATGTTGTCCTTCACGGCGGCAGTGTTGGTGTACGTAAGGCAGCCGTAAGTGGGCGTAGCCGTTCCATCGTTCACCAACACTAGATTACCACTGATTGGGCCCGTTTTTGAAAGGCGGCGAGTAAACACGCCCTCAGCCGCAGCAATCGGTCCGGCTAGGGTCGCCGGGGCCGTAATGCTGGCCGTGGTAACGTTTTGCTCCCACAGATACATTTGCATGCGGGGCGTACGGCCATCGGCGGGGGTAGCAAAGTTGGCATTGTTGAAGCTGGCAGGATTTGCAATGCTGGCGTCTTGCGCTTCGGCAAACACGGCGTCGCCGCCCCGGCCCTGGCTGGAGTAGTTGAAGGCCTGGAAGTTGCCGCTGGCCTCAGTAAAGCCCTTGCGCGCCATTACGTCGTGCATCACGTTGTTCCAATAGAACAGGTTGATGATGGCCGCGTCGAGGTTGGCAGTCGGAGCCGCGGTAACGCCACTGTTAAAGGGTGCGTCGAAGATTTGGTTGGTGCCGCCTTTCGGGGCGTAGCCTCCGCGCCACAGCTCCGTGGCGGAGTTGTTGCGGTTGTTGCGGTCCTCGTAGGCGTACACGTTGTTGCCGGCCGTGCGCAGGGAGTCCGCGCCGGGTTTGCCGTCCACATCGTGCCAGCCGTAGGGCGAAACCGCGGGGTCGGCGGGGTCAGTAACTACTTGCCGGGAGCCGTGATTAGGGCTTTCCACCGTGATAGGCCACACATTGTAGCTGTTGCCGGCCGTGGGGCGGGCCGCCGTGGGGGCCGCCGGAGTAGGCGTGGAGGCCAGGGCCAGGGGCGCGGTGAGAGCTGCCATGGTAAACGGCTCCCGAATCACGAGGTCGTGCCGGTCGAGCAGGGCGCCGGTGGAGGCATCCACGCGTACGCTCCAGTAGTTGCGGGCGTTCCGCGGGTAAATGGTGACGTCCCATACCAGGCGCAGCTCGCCGGTGGGCATGGGCAGGTACATCAGCTTCACCGGAATTGGGTCCAGGGAAATGCCGCCGGTCGAGAATTCCAGACCGGCCGCTGCGGTGCCAGCTTTGAGTACTCGCAGGCCCTGGGGGGCCGCCAGGTTCAGGGCTTGGGCCGCCGCCGCTACGGCTTGCTCCGCCGTGAGGCCGGGCGTGGCCGGACGGGCCTGGGCCGCAGCATTCACCACAAATTTGCTGTGCAGACTAGCCACCTGCCCCGCCGCATTCAAGTGCACATCGGCCACGGCGTTGTAAATCTCTACTCCCTGGTAGCGCTGGCGCAGGTACACGTGCGTGATGCCGTTATAGTCGTCGGTGAAGGAGCTGGTAATGGCCGGATCCGAAACATCCGTTTTTTTCAGGCCTAGGACGGACGTGCGCGCCTGCAAAGCATTACGCGCCTGGTCAAGCAACGCTGCCGATTGGGCCAATGCAAGACCCGGTATTGCCAGGAGGGCGGCGGTAGCTACAACGCGCACCGTAGGAGTAAAAGTTGACTTCATCAAGAAGGGCTAGGAGGGTAAATAGGTGTGGGCAGGAGCGAGGGCCTCCCAAGCGGGGCGGTCCGTTTCAAATCTACACAAGAAAACGCGTAGTTCTTACCGTAATTTTGAGTAAATGAGAGGCTTTGTTACCAAGCTCGTATTTTTACCGCCTACTTATGGCGTTAGGCCCCAGCCAATCTTGCTGATAAAGTCCCAGAGCACGACGCCGGCGGCCACACTCACGTTCAGGCTGTGCTTGGTGCCGAACTGCGGAATCTCCACGGCAGCGTCGCAGAGGGCCAGCACCTCGTCCTCTACCCCGAACACTTCATTACCCATGACCAGGGCGTAGGCGCGGGTAGGGTCGGGTTGGAAAGCCGGTAGGGGTTGGCTGCCAGTGGTTTGCTCCACGGCCACTACCACGTAGCCCGCCGCTTTCAGCTGTTGCAACGCCTCCACTGTAGTCGGTGCGTACTCCCACGTGACCGACTCGGTGGAGCCCAGGGCTGTTTTCGTGATTTCGCGCTGGGGCGGGCGGCCCGTGATGCCGCAGAGCCAGATTTTCTCAATGGCAAAAGCATCGGCCGTGCGGAAGGCGGCACCCACGTTGTGCAGGCTGCGCACGTTGTCGAGCACTAGGGTAAGGGGGAATTTTCGCGTATTTTTGAAGTCTGCCACCGTCAGCCGGTTCAGTTCTTCCATCGAGAGTTTGCGCATGGCACCAAAGGTAGGAACGCGCCGCCGCGCAACGGCTGTTAGGCTTGCGCCCCTTTCTACTGAACCTCCTGCCGAGCCCCGCGAGGAATCTGACGTGCTGACGCTGGAGGAGCAACCCAACGGGGGCAGGCCAGATTCCTTACGGGGCTCGGCATAACAAGGTGGCTGTTCTTGTTCGCAAGGCGAATGGGGGCTTCTGCCCCAGCCCACTTCTCTTTCCCGTATTTCCGCTTTCCGTGAAAACCAAAACTGCCGACCCCAACAAAAAGCCTATCCGCATGCACGGCTCCCTCGGGCCCGCGCCCGTCGTTGATACGCCGCTGATGAAGCAGTACTACCAACTCAAACAGGCCCATCCCGGCGCGGTGCTGCTGTTCCGCGTCGGCGACTTCTACGAAACCTTTGGCGAGGATGCCGTAACGGCCTCCCGCATTCTGGATATTACCCTGACCAAGCGCGGGGCCGGCACTTCTTCCGAAACGCCCTTGGCCGGCTTTCCCCACCATGCCCTCGACAACTACCTGCCCAAGCTGGTGCGGGCCGGGCAGCGGGTGGCCATCTGCGACCAGCTTGAAGACCCTAAGCAAGCAAAGGGCCTGGTAAAGCGCGGTATTACGGAGCTGGTGACGCCCGGCGTGAGTCTGCACGACAACGTGCTGGAGCGCAAGAGCAACAATTACCTCTGCGCCGTGCATTTCGGCAAGCAGGAGGCCGGCATCAGCTTCCTCGATATCAGCACCGGTGAGTTTCTGGTGGCCCAGGGTACCGTGGACTACCTGGGCAAGCTGCTCCAGAACTTTCTGCCCGCCGAAGTTTTGTTCTGCAAGAAAAGCCGCCAGGAGTTTGAAGGCCATTTCGGGCCCGATTACTGCCATTTTGCCCTGGATGAGTGGGTGTTCGGCTTCGACTACGGCCACGAAACCCTGACCCGGCACTTCAACACTACCTCGCTCAAGGGCTTTGGTATTGACGGGCTACGCGAGGGCATCACGGCCGCCGGCTGCATCCTGCACTACCTCGCCGAAACCAAGCATACCGACGTGGGCCATATCGGCAGCATTGGGCGCCTGGAGGAAGACAAGTACGTGTGGCTCGACCGGTTTACGGTGCGCAACCTGGAGCTGGTGCAGCCCCAGCACCCCGGCGGCGTGCCCCTGATTGACATCCTGGACCAGACCGTGACACCCATGGGGGCCCGCCTGCTGCGCAAGTGGGTGGTGCTACCCCTCAAGGAGCCTGCCCAGATTCAGCGCCGCCTCGATACGGTAGAGGCCTTGCTGCAAACGCCCGAGCTGCTGGAAAACACGCTTCAGCACTTGCGCCAGATTAATGACTTGGAGCGACTGATTTCCAAGGTGGCCGTGCGCCGCGTGAACCCGCGGGAGCTGCAGCAGTTGGCCCGGGCCCTGGAAGCCATCGGCCCAATCCGGGAGGAACTAGCCGCTTCGGGCGTGCGGGCCCTGCAAAAGCTGGCCGATCAACTTAATCCTTGCACCGCCCTGCGCAACGAAATCCAGGCCAAAATCAAGGTCGATGCGCCCATCCTTACCAACCAAGGCGGCGTGCTGAATGATGGCGTAGACAAAGAACTGGACGAGCTGCGGGCCATGGCGTTTTCGGGCAAGGACTACCTGTTTAAGCTCCAGCAACGGGCCGTGCAGGAAACGGGCATTTCTTCCCTAAAAATAGCGTATAACAAGGTTTTTGGCTACTACCTTGAAGTCACCAACGCCCACAAGGACAAGGTGCCTACCTCCTGGATTCGCAAGCAAACCCTGGTGAATGCCGAGCGCTACATCACGGAGGAGCTGAAAACCTACGAGGAGAAGATTCTGCACGCCGAGGAGCGCCTGTTCATTATTGAGCAGAACATCTACAACGACCTGGTACTGTTTGCCGCCGACTACGTCACCCAGATTCAGCAGAACGCCCGTGCTATTGGTGTTACTGACTGCCTGGCTTCTTTTGCCGCCACCGCTCGCCAGCACCGCTACGTCAAGCCCACTGTCGATGATTCTACCATCCTCGACATCCGGGCCGGGCGCCACCCCGTCATTGAGCGCCAGCTGCCCCCCGGCGAGCAGTACATTCCCAACGACATCCGGCTGGACCAAGATGACCAGCAGATTGTGGTAATTACGGGTCCGAACATGGCCGGCAAATCCGCTTTGCTGCGCCAAACGGCCCTGATTGTGCTGCTGGCCCAAATCGGCTCTTTCGTGCCCGCCGATTCGGCTCATTTGGGCATCATCGACAAGATTTTTACCCGCGTGGGTGCTTCCGACAACCTGAGCAAGGGCGAAAGCACCTTCATGGTGGAAATGACCGAAACGGCCTCCATCCTCAACAACCTCTCCGACCGTAGCCTGGTGCTGATGGACGAAATTGGGCGCGGCACCAGCACTTACGATGGCATCAGCATTGCCTGGGCCATTGTGGAGCACCTGCACAACTCGCCCAAGGCCCGGGCCAAAACCCTGTTTGCTACCCACTACCACGAGCTTAACCAGCTAGCCGACGACTGCCCGCGGGTACGCAACTACAACGTGGCCGTAAAGGAAGCCGACGGGCGCATTCTGTTCCTACGCAAGCTGCGCGAAGGCGGCTCTGAGCACTCCTTCGGCATTCACGTGGCCCGCATGGCCGGCATGCCTACCTCCGTGGTGCTGCGTGCCAATGAAATCATGCACCACTTGGAGCAGGAACGCACCTCCGCCGGCCCCGATGCGGACGCCGCCACGGAATTCGACGACGTGCTGGCGGGCCTCGATGATGAGCCAACGAGCGGAAAAGTAGTCCCCTTGAACGGTCGGGCTTCCACCCCGGCTGCGGATGTTGCCCCGCGGGGCCCCAAGGCTCAGCCGACGGCTGCTGTGCACAGCGCCCCACGCCCCAGCCTGCAGCTCAGCATGTTTGAACCAACTGACCCAGCCCTGGAGCGCCTGCGGGAACTGCTGGAAAAACTGGATGTGAACACGCTGACCCCCATTGAAGCCCTGCTCAAGCTTAACGAGCTAAAGCTTACCCTAAGCAGCAGCTAGGCTCGCTGGCTATCAACTTCAGAAGCCCTACCGCCATTTTCTACTCGGATTCTTTCACAATGTCTGAGCAGGGAATGGGGGTAGGGCTTTTCGATGTAGGCTGGTAAACCGTAGTGGTATAGTTGCTGAGAAGTAGTTTTTACCTAAATTTTTCTCCCTGAAAATCAGCTAAGAAGGTTCTGGTGAAACAAAAAGTATCGGTTTTTTTAAAGTGGGCTCTTGACTTCGCGGTTTCCTGTAGTACCTTTGTCACATCAAAACGCCACTACGGCGCCAAGATCAAAAGCGAGAGTAGCTCAGTTGGTAGAGCGCGACCTTGCCAAGGTCGAGGTCGCGAGTTCGAACCTCGTCTCCCGCTCCAAAAAAGACCCTGTCATTCGGCAGGGTCTTTTGCTTTATACTAAGTGCTCAATCGAGTTGATATGAGAATCAAAGTGTCGGATGAGCAATTCCGGGCACTAGCTGCAGAATGCTTGTCCATGGCGCAACTTATCAAGCGGTTGGGCTTAGTTCCAGCAGGGGGCAATTACAAGACCATCAAAGGCCGCATTGCTGCATTAACCATTGATATTAGCCACTTCACTGGTCAAGGCTGGAACAGAGGGGAGCGGTACCGCGACGTTGGCCGACAATTTTCGTGGGATAATATTCTGGTAAAAAACTCTCGCTATACTTCCTCGCACAGGCTGAAAAATCGGTTATTAAGTGAGGGGTTAAAAGAAAGAAAGTGTGAAAGTTGTGCGCAAGTGGAGTGGTTGGGCAAGCTTATACCCTTGGAGCTTCACCATGTAAATGGAATAAATAACGACCATCGTTTCGAGAATTTACAGTTACTTTGCCCTAATTGCCACGCGCAGACAGCTAGTTACCGTGGCAAGAATCAAGTGCGAGCCGGAGTGGTGGAATAGGTAGACACGCGGCACTTAAAATGCCGTTTCCGTAAGGAAGTACGGGTTCGATTCCCGTCTCTGGTACAAAAAACGTCCTCCGCGGCTTGCGGAGGACGTTTTTATTTTTCAGCCAAAAGCCAGGCTACCTTATTTCAACACTTTGGGCGTAGCTAGTACCGTCTGGAGAGTACAGCTTGAGCACGTAGAGCCCCTTGGGCAGAGAGGTGCAGTCGAAAGTAGCTTGGGCCTGAGTAGCATCGGCTGGGAGCAGGGGCTGGGCATCAACTACTACACCCAAGGAGTTATGTAGCAGCGCCTTGCCCGGTAGCAGGCCGGTTTGGTTGCCCGATAGGCTGGCCACCAGTCGGCTATGCACCGGGTTGGGATATACCTCCACGCTGGCATGGCTACCGCCTCGGGGGTGGGGCTTGGTTTCCGGCAGGTGCAGGCGACCCACAAACCCGGCTGTTCCGGCGGGTACCCGCAGCGTGGTAGCCCCAAAGGTGGCGGTACCACTCAAGCTGCCAGCCAGATAAAGCTTACCCGTCTTGTCTTGGGCAATGCTGGCGGTGGTACAGCTGCCGCGCGTGCCCAGCGTTTCGGAGTAGTGGCCTGTACCGGTGGGCAGTATCTGTTGAATCAGGGTAGTAACCTCATTGCGGGAGTTTAGGCGGCGCCCAATCAAGGTGCTGTTGCCTTCTGAAGTTGTGACCAGGCAGGAGCTGTACTCTGGCGCGCTCGTGCCACCGGAGTACACCCACTGCAACGCCCCCGTGCGGGTATAGCGGGCCAGAAGCTGGTCGGAGTCGCCATTGTTTGGTAAGGGCTGCCCCCCAAAAGAGGCCAGGCCGGAATGCTGTCCGGCGGCGTACACGTTGCCTTGTGCATCGGTAGCTACGGCGCTGATGTACGCATTCGAGCTGGTACTACCCCCGCCGCCTTGCCGGATCCATTGCAGGCTGCCAGAGGCAGCGTGGAAGCTGGCTAAAAACGCGTCGTAGCCGGCAGCAGTGAGGGCGGTGCCGTCCAGGGTCATATCATTAATGAAGCCGCCGCCCACCACGCAGTTTCCGCGCCCGTCCAACGCCACATCGGCTCCGCTGGCGCCGTAACTGCTGTAGTTTGAGGATACCTTGGCCCAAGCAACGGAGCCCGTGGCGTTGTAGCGTGCCACGTACATCACGCGGCGGCTGCCTCCTACCGCCTGGGGCCCAAACTGAATACCACCATAATCTGACTGCCCCGTGACGTAGCTATTGCCCGCGGCATCGGTGGCAATGGCATAGCCATAGCAGCCAAACTGCGGAATGCCGAACCGCTCCACCCACTGCACTTGGCCGCCGGGGTTGAATTTTGCTACCAGCGCCGTGTTGAAACCGTTGCTGAAGCTGCTAATGGTGCTGTTGCTGCCGTACGATAAGGTGCCGGTGAAATTGCCGATAACGTACACGTTGCCCGCCGCGTCCAGGGCTACGTCGGCGCCGCTGGCGGTGGGTTGGGAATAGGACGGTGTTTGCGGGTCGCGGCCGATTTGCGTAGCCCACAGGGCCTTACCGGCCGGGTTATATTTAACCAAAAACAGATCCGTGAGGCCCCGGCTGGTCAGGGCCAAGCGGCCAAAGGAGGTAGTGCCCGCGAAGGAGCCCGTGACGTAGCTGTTGCCCGCCGCATCGGTAATAACGCCCTTGGCGGTCATGGTGGCCCCGGAGGCGCTGAGCTGGTTTACCCATTGCCAGCCCGGTTGGGCCGACACGCCATAACTACCAACAAGCAGGAACAGGAGGAGGAGAAGTGTTTTCATAGTAAAACAGAATGAAAAGGTGGAAAGCAAGGACGGTGAATGCAGTAGCTGGCCCCCGGTTTTCGGGGGCTAAAAAACAGGAATGTTGGGGCGGGCGTCCGTGGGTAGGGCCCGGGCAGAGCCATACGGCTTCGCAGAGTCAACAGCACAGGTAATCAACAGCTTCAGGGCCCTGAAGGTAGAAATTTGCTGGTACTTGTGTTATAAAAAATAGTGGTTGTGTCATAAAAAAACAGCTCTGTCTCAGGAAGGGACAGTGACCATTATCCTCGGGCCATAGTTTATAAGATGAAGCCCTGCCCAGAGGTAGTGGTAAGGTTTCTCTACCTTTAATCTCCTTAGACCTGTTTTGCTCCCGTATGACGCCTCCGCAGTTTGCTTCGGCTCCCGACTACCAGCAGAAAATCAAGCACGTATTTGCCGAGGTAGGCAAAGTAGTAGTAGGGCAACACTACATGCTGAACCGATTGCTCATCGGGCTTTTTACCGGCGGGCACATCCTGCTGGAAGGGGTGCCCGGCCTGGCCAAAACCCTAACCATCAGCACGCTTTCCAAAGTGTTGCACCTGCACTTTCAGCGCGTGCAGTTCACCCCCGACCTGCTGCCTTCTGATTTGGTGGGCACCATGATTTACAACCAGAACCAGTCGGAATTTCAGGTGAAAAAGGGGCCGATTTTCGCCAACCTGGTGCTGGCCGATGAGGTGAACCGCTCCCCGGCCAAGGTGCAGAGCGCCCTACTGGAAGCTATGCAGGAAAAGCAGGTAACCATTGGGGAAACCACGTATCCGCTGGATCTGCCGTTTCTGGTGCTGGCCACTCAAAACCCCGTGGAGCAGGAGGGCACCTACCCCCTGCCCGAGGCCCAAGTGGACCGCTTCATGATGAAGGTGTACGTGGACTACCTCAAGAAAACCGACGAGCTGGAAGTGATGCGCCGCATGGCCAACATGAGCTACGTGGGCGAGGTGAGCCCCATCCTGACCAAGGAGGATATCTTCGGTATTCGGCAGCAAATCAACCAGGTGCAGATTTCAGAAACGCTGGAGAAGTACATCATTGAGTTGGTGTTTGCCACCCGCAAACCGGCCGAGTACGACCTCACGGAGTTTCAGCAGTACGTGCAGTTTGGCGTGAGCCCGCGGGCCAGTATTGCCCTGCACCGCGCGGCCAAAGCCGTGGCCTTTTTGGATGAGCGCGACTACGTGCTGCCCGAAGACATCAAGGAAGTTGCCGCCGATGTGCTCAACCACCGTATCTTGCTCAACTATGAGGCCGAGGCCGATGGCATCCGAACCCAGGATATGATTGAAGCCATTCTGCGCAAAGTCCCGATCAGCTAGTGGTGAGTTGATGAACTAATGAGTTAGGTGTTCTCGCGGCATAATTGCGCCATCAGCACGCCAAACTCACCAGCTCACCACTTCACCAGTTCACTACTTTATTGTTACCGCTTGTCCCGACTTACCAAAACCCTGCGCGGGCTGGGCAGCCTGCTGCGCAATCCGTGGCTGCTGAATACGGTGCTGGCCGCCGATGACGAAGCCTGGCGCGCTAAAGCGCTCCGCCACGCCTCGCGCTGGCTTGTTGGGGCCGACGGGCTGCCTGTCGTGCCACTGATCAGCCTGCTGCCTACCACCGGCGAGACCATCCGGCCGTTTGCCTTCCGCGACGGTGGGTCGCTGCCTACTGATTTGGCCCTGCTGCGCGCCTTGGTTCGGCAGGCTCCGGACAAACGCTACTTCGAGATTGGCACCTGGCGGGGGGAAAGCGCCGCCAACGTGGCCGAAATAGCCTCCGAGGTGTATACTTTGAACTTGTCGGGGGCTGAACTGCGGGCACTAGGCCTGGCGGAGCGCTACATTGAACTGCACGGTTTCTTCTCGCGGCCTTTGCCTAACGTGCACCACTTGGAGGGCAACTCGGCAACCTATGACATGGCCCAGCTCGGCAAGTTTGGGGTTGTGTTTATTGATGGTGACCACCGCTACGAAGCCGTCCGGACCGATACTCGGCGGGTGTTTGCGCACTTGGCCGGGACGGAAACCGTGGTGGTGTGGCACGATGCCAGCCGCCAGCCCGGGCAGCCCCGGTGGGAGGTGCTGGCAGGCATTCTGGACGGGCTGCCAGACGCGGCTTCCGGTCAGCTTGTTCAGGTCGGCAACACCTTGTGCGCCGTTTATTTTCCTACCCCGCGCCCTACCCAGCAACCCGAACCGTGGGCTGACCCCACCCCGTGGTTTGAGGTAACCGTGAAAGCCGCTACTTAGCCTCTATTCGGGCCCGCAGCAGCTGCCAGCAGTACCGCACATCGGCCGCGCCCGGCAGAAAAGCCGTTGGCACTGCCCCCGTATCGCGCCAGAAGTGTAGCAGCAGAAAGGCTGTAGAAGCCCCGTACGAGAGGGTAGCTGCCAGCGCGGCACCTCGAATTCCGTACGAGGGAATGAGCAGTGCGCAGGCCAGCAGCGTAACTACCAGCCCAACCACGGAAGCTAAATTGTTTACACGGTAGCGGGCCCGCCCGGCAAAATAGCTGCTTACTACCATCTGCACGGCCATAATAACGGCCCCCGGTGCCAGCAGCACCATTACCGGGCGGGCGGCCCCAAACTCCGCTCCGAAAACCGTGGTGAGTACTGCAACCGGTAGCGCAATAAGCAGCCCAACGGCCGCGGCCGTGGCCAGCACCGCCAAACGGGCCACGCGCAGGGCCCCGGTGGGCAAGGGGCCGCTGCTCGCGGAAGAATGCACCAGGTCGACGTATTGAACCAGGGCCGCGCTCCGCGGAATCAGCCAGATGGCCTCCACCAGGGCCACGCCTACCGACAGGATGCCCACGGAGGGCAGATCAACGTAGTGCGCCACGAAGTAATAGCTGAGCCGGTAGTTGGCAAAAGCCAGAATGTTAGATAAATGGGCCCCCCGACTATGCCGAGCCAACTCACGAGTAGTGGCCCGCAAACGCCGACCCCAACGCCGGCGCCGGTCGGGTTGCCGCAACAGGGGGATGAAGCTCAGCAGCAGCGGTACGCCGAACGCCACGTAAGAACTCCAGTAATAAGCCTGAACAGAACGCCCCGGCCCGCCCGCTTGGAACGCCACTAGTAGGCTGCCAGCCAAAAGTCCAACCTGAATAAGAGTCAGCAGGTTGTACGTTCCCTCGCGGCGGCGCCCCAGCACCAAGGAAGTGTTGATTGAAAAGAAGGCCTGCAACGTGCTCAGCCCAGCTAGGTGCCAGAGGTAGGCCGGGCCGGGGTGCCGTAAACCGGCAACCGTAGCCGTCCCTACTATGCATACCACCACGGCCCACCCATACGCTGGCAGCAGCAGGTGCCAGAGGTTGCGACGCGGAGCCAGGTAAATCAGCGAAGAGCCGCCCAGCAGCCCAATAAAAAGGAGTAGCGCCGCGCAATCCGTCACAAACAGGCTAATGGCCCCGCGTCCTGCCGCACCTAAGTAGCGGGCTGTCAGCCAAACGACGCCAAAGCTGAGAAAGGCAGTGCCCAGGCGGGTAGCAAAATTGTGAACAATGCGGCGGAGCATACGGGAGCAGAGGCGAACGGGCCGCTAAGATGCACCGCTTTCAGCGGGCTAGTGAGGTGAACCAGCTACTATGCTGGCGTACAAGTCGATAAACTGCCGGCCCACCGGCTTGTAGCCGCACCGCTTTTCGGCATCCGCGCGCAACACATCAGGAGCGAAAGTCGCGGAGTTGGTAAGAAGTATCGTTAGCGCCTGCTCCAGGGCTGCTTCATCATCGGGCGGCACCAGGAGGCCGAACGTATTCGGGGGGTGAAAGAGCTCGGGGACGCCGCCCGTGGCAGGCCCCACAACCGGGCAGCCGGTGGCCCGGGCCTCCAGCAATACGCAGCCAAAGGTTTCCGCTCGGCTAAAGGATACCAGCGCGGCCGCCTGCTGCATTTCCTGAGCCACCGCCGGGTGCGGCAGCTTACCCAGAAACACCACCGTAGCATCGGCCAGCAAGCCTAACTCCGCCGCTTGCTGCTGCAGCAGGTGCTCGTCGGGGCCGTAGCCGGCCAGGCGCAGGCGCAACTGGGGCCACTGCGGGCGCAGGCGAGCTACTACCCGCAAGATGCCGCCGATATTTTTCACCTGCTCATGGAAGGCCGAAACCACCAGCAATTGTCCCGGAATCCGTGGGGTAGCAGCAGGGGCGAACAAGTTGGTATCCACCACATTCGCCAGCACCACAGTCCGCGGATTCTCAAAGCCTAACTGCTGCATTGCCCCGCGCAGGCTTTCCGAAACGGTGTGTAAGGCCGCCGCTCGGCGCACTACCAAGCGCGTCAGCTGGCGCCGGGCCCAGCTCATATGATGGGCGCGCTCCGGCAGGTAAATGGTCCAGTGCTCCGTTATGAGGTAGGGAATACCGTGGCGCAGCCGCTGCCACCAAGCCCACACTCCCGTTCGCAGCAGCACATGCACGTGCACGAGATTGGGCCGGCCCCCCCAGTGCTGTTGGAGCCGGCGGTATCCGCTGCTCAGGCACCAAAAGTACAGTCCCAGCTTCAGCAGCTTATCCACCGGGGCCAGCCCCGTAATGCGGTTTCGATAGTAGTAGCGCAGGGTAGGAACCGGCCCAGTGAAATCCAGGTCCTGCTCGAGCAGATTAGGCAGCGGACCCCGGGCTACGGTGGCCAGGAGTACGGCAGCCTGCACGGCGCGGCCTTCCGTAGCCGCCGCTTGGGCAATAGCCGCTACGTGCCGCGCCACAAAGTCTCCATCTTGGTCGTCGTAGCGGTTAGGGTACCACTTGGGCAGGTGCAAAACGCGCATGCAGCGAAGGTAACAATTGAATCGGGCGGGGTAGTAAGGCAGGCCGAAAACCACGGCAGCAGTAGCCCTGGCAAGAGCCTGGTCACCACATCTAGTCACTGTCTGCTAGTCCGCCTCATCTCGTGGAAGCATTGGCTCTACCCTTTTATACTATAGCGTTAACAGAAGGTAAGCCGGGTCCGCTGCTTTAGGTAGGTGGCTGCTTGTAGCGGCGCTGGGTACGGCCAATAACAAAAACACGCTGTGGCACGCACACCACCCGAAAGTGGCTACCCCTGGTTCTTTGCTAAGAAGTTAGTAACTGCTTTACTGCTAGCAAGAAAGCTGCCGAGGAGGAACAGTCTGAATCCGGCCTTTATAGGTAGCTCCGACAAGCACACTAGCGCCGATATGCTAATATTGCAGCTGCCTTGTGCCCGGAACACTGCTTGTTGAGCTGACCTGACCGCGCACGAAATCCTGTTCTCGCCCTCACTTTGCCTTATCTGCTTATGCTCCAGTCAATGACCGGCTACGGAATTGCGCACCGCGAAACCGACCGCTACTCCGCCACCGTTGAGATTAAGTCCCTGAATTCTAAAACGCTGGATTTAAGCCTACGCCTGCCCCGGTTTCTGCTGGATCGGGAGCTGGAAATCCGTAATCTGGTGACCAAAAGTCTGATTCGGGGCAAGGTAAACCTAAACCTGGATTTCACACGTCCGCGCGCCACGGGTAGCCAGGGCTCCATTGTAAATAAAGAAGCCCTGACGGTAGCCTGTCGGGAATTGCAGGAGCTGAGCGCCGTAACCGGTCTGTCGTTGGAGCAACTCACGGCTGTGGCCCACGCCCTACCGGGCTCCTTACGCATTCCGACCGATGCTACCGCTGCCACGGAGGAGGAAGAGGAAACACCTTGGGAAGAGCTGCTGCCCCTGCTGCAGCAAGCCCTCGACCGGGTCAACCAGTTTCGCCGCGACGAAGGCCAGGCCCTGACCGCAGAAATTCTGGGCTACGTTGACCGAATTCGCATTCTGCTTGCCGAGGTTGAGCGCTTTGATCCGGTTCGGATTGAGCAGGTTCGGCAACGCCTACAAACCCACTTGGCCGAAATTAGTAGCCACGAGCATTTCAACCCAATCCGGTTCGAACAAGAGGTGCTGTACTACATCGAGAAGCTTGACATTGCCGAGGAAAAGGTGCGATTGATCAACCATTTGCACTACTTCGCCGAAACGGCCGGACTACCCGAGCCCACCGGAAAGAAATTAGCCTTTATTTCGCAGGAAATAGGACGAGAAATTAACACTATCGGGTCCAAAGCCAACGATTCTACCATCCAACATCTGGTGGTAGGAATGAAGGAAGAGCTCGAGAAAATCAAGGAACAAATCAATAACATTCTCTGAGTGCTAACTCCAGGAATGTACGGGAATGAATCCCAGGAATTGAACTTTGCCGTTAGTATTTCGTATAGGCTATTCCCAATACATTATTGGGATTTTTCAGGGAAGCCTCTGAAATATAAGTAGCCCTATATGTTGCTCTAAAAGTGCCTTTTTACGCTTGAAAACAGGTTTTTGTTCTTTTTGCTGAAGAATATACTCCAGATTGGAAATTATTTTTTTGTAAAAAACTTGCAGCTTAAGAATTCGTGCGTAAATTGTGTTATCCAAACAGAGCGACTTTTCACTCTTCGGACCACATCTTGCTTTTGAAATCCACCTTTTTTCAGTCCATACTTATGAAAAAAGTATTACTCGCCGCCCCTATTTTCTGCCTGATGCTGTTGCTGATGGCTGCCCGTCCCTTCGCTGAAGTGGAGCTGATCAAAAAGCGCGTGCTAAGCGAGCGGGTAGAGATTCTCATCCCCAAAGGCTTTGAGGTGATGAGCGAACAGCAGATGGACTTCAACTACGCCAAGGCGCAGAGCCGCCCGAGCGTTATCTACACCAACAGCAAGGAGGCTAGCATTGCCTTCTCCTACACCGACAACACGGCCGATCAGGACATGATCGACATGTACTCGGACAACTTCTACAAGACCTACGCCAAGCAGTTCAAAGAAGCCAAGTGGTTTAACCACGGCGTGAAAGAAGTGAACGGCCGTAAAGTGGGCTATATGGAGCTGATGAAGCCCGAGCTTGGCCACGAGGTCTACAACCTGATTTTCTTCACCGATGTAGAAGGCAAACTGCTGATGTGCACCTTCACCTGCGCCGACCGCCAGAAGCCTGAGTGGGAAAACGTAGCGAAGCAGATCATGGCTTCGCTCAAAGCCAACAGCTAAGCCTCCTTCGCCACAGTATTTTGGCACTACTTAAAAGCCGGGGCCTTCCAGTATTCGCTGGAAGGCCCCGGCTTTTTTGCGTTAAATTTCCGCTACGAGCGAGGGGGCATCTTAACGGGCGCCTTGCTGGTTTAAGAAGTCTTGAAGCAAGCCGAACATGCCGGTAAAACCCGTTAGGGATAAGGTCTGGGCGCGGTCGGCTACGTCGTGGTAGGCCTTGCTACCGCCGCGGGTGTAAAGGAAGAAAGACGGCACGCCACGCTCCGAGAAGTAGTAATGGTCAGAATTGGCGGCGCGGCCCCGGGCCGTAAGCGCGGGTAGGTAGCGGGCCGTGGCATTTACCTGAGTTAGCTGCTGGTACTGGCGCTCAAACACCCGGCCGTTCACGACCGTAGCGCCCTCCTCACCCGTGCCCATTAAGTCCAGGTTGAGCAGGAATCGGATGCTCGTTAGCGGAACCAGTGGGTGCTCCACAAAATACTTGGAGCCAACCAGGCCGGCTTCTTCCGCCCCAAAAGCAATGAATATCAAAGAGCAGGCCGGACGGTTTTCTGGGCGGGCGTAGTGAGCGGCCAGCTCCAGCAGCATGGCCACGCCGCTGGCGTTATCGTTGGCGCCGGGAAAATACGTGCGTTTGCCCATCGTGCCCAGATGGTCATAGTGGGCCGTCACTACTAGAAAAGAGTCGGGTTGGATGCGGCCAGGCAGGTAGCCGACGATGTTCTGGGTGTGGTGCGCAGTTTTAAGTTGAGCATCCACCCGTAGCTTGGCCGTAGCAGCAGGCGGCAAACCAGAATAGTTATTAGTCCCTGTCAACCAAGGATGTGGCAGCGCCTCCAGCCGGAGCTGTCGGCTTTGCATAGGAGCCAACGAGGCCGTTAGTTTCGGAACCAAGGTGATGACAGCCGTAGCCGAATCGAGGCGCTGGCGGATATCCGGCGGATAGTGAGCTAACTGCGCCTTCGTGCGAGCCGATAACACCACAGTGCCCGGGGAGCTAGTAAGACGCAGAAACCATTGCCGGGCGGCGGCATCGGTCAGCAACGTGCTATCTAGGTAAGCCAGTGTCCGGCCGATACCTAGTCGGCCTGATCCACAGTCGGGAGCCGCAATAAAATCGAGGCCGGGCCGGAGGCGACGCTGATTACCCAGCAACGGGAAGGCGAATAGCGACTGGCTTAGGCGGAGCTTCAGCTTACCGGGAAACGTGTTTACAGCTAGGGTAAATGGCTGGAAATACTCCGGGGCGAGGGGCTGCAAACCCAGTTGGTGAAAACGCTGCTGCAGATAACGAGCTGCCTTCTGCTCGCCCTGGCGCACGTAGCCCCGACCGTGAAAAGCCGGGGAAGCCAGCGTAGCAATGGTTTGGCGCACCCGGGGCATATCCTGGGCGAGGGCAGCCGGAGCCAACCACAGGCCAGCTAAGGTTCCGACTAGGGCGGTGGGGTAGAGCCAGGAACGGTGCCCGGAACCAGGTGCTTTCATTGCCAGAAGCGGCGGGTACCCCACATCAGCAGCAAGCCGCCTACTACCCCAAGTGAGTCGCTCAACAAATCCGACCATTCTCCTCGTCGGCCCAGGTCCATCAGCAGTTGAAGTAGCTCGATAAAAGCGCCCATGCCAACCGTGAGGACCAACACACTGCTAAACGCCCGGGCCTTCAGCCGCGGAAACCAAGACTGCCGCCGGGCCCAAAAAACCGTGAGTACGGCCTGCACCAGGAATACGCCCGCGTGGGCCGCCGTGTCAAAAGCCAGCAGTTCCCAGTGGGGCGTATCGGGCATTTCTTGGGCTGGGGCCAGAGTCAGGGTAAACACCAGCGCCGCCCACGCCAGCGGCAGGACCACAAGGGCCCGACGATGGGACGAGGGCGGCGCGGTAGGAAGCACGGCCAGTATAGTAGGAGCGGTGGGCTAGGCGCCTACCAGCTCACCGTAGGTTTCTGCAGTCAGCAAGCCTTCCAGCTCGGCAGGGTTGGCAATGGCAATTTTTACCATCCAGCCTTCGCCGTAAGGATCAGAGTTTACCAGCTCGGGGCTACCGTCGAGGGCGCTGTTTACTTCCAGTACGGTGCCGGTAATGGGGCTGAACAAGTCCGAAACAGTCTTTACAGCCTCTACGGTACCGAATACTTCGTCTTGCGCTACCTCCTTATCGAGGGTATCAATGTCCACGTACACAATGTCGCCGAGTTCTTTTTGGGCATGGTCAGTGATGCCGATGAAGGCAACGTCACCTTCCACACGGATCCATTCGTGCTCTTTGGTGTACTTCAGGCTGGCGGGCAGATTCATGGGGTGCGGGTTTGGAAAAAGTAAATGGGTGCACGCGGGGCGTGTTGGCTCAAAAGTAAAGGTTAAAGGTGAAATAGTGAGATAGTGAAATGGTGAGTTTTCCTTTCGTGCCACCGAAGCCACACGAAAGGAAAACTCACCATTTCACTATCTCACTATTTCACCTTACTGCGACAGGCTATAGCGGAGCTGGACTCCTCCTTCCGTAGCCGTGTTGCGGAAGGCATTCTCTACCCGCGGATCCGTAATGTTCTGGGTGAAGAAGAACTGCAGATTCAGGCGCTGGTTAAGCACGTAGTCGACGGTAGGACGCAGTTGGAACTGCCGGGAGCCATTGGTTACCTGGCCGAACGCCCGGCCCGCGGAAGCCGTGCCCGTGGTGCCGGGGTCCACTACATCCAGAATGGTACGCTGAATGGTGAAGTTGTCGCGGATGCTGAGGTCGAAGCGCACGTTCAGCTCGTTGCGCAGGATGCGCTGCTCCCCGCCAATGCGGAAGGGTAGCTTCAGGCGGTTAGTGGCAAAGCCGAAACCCACAATCATTTCAGTGGAGTGCAATTCCGTTACCTGGGCGTTGTTTGTATTCAAGCCAATGTTACGGTCGATGCGGTATTCCAGGCGGCCGCTGAGCTTGCCAGTAGTCTGGAAGTTTAGGCCAATGAGCGGAGCTAGGCGCTCGGCAATTGTCACCTGCCCAATAATATAGTAGGGCACGTACTGGCCATTGGTCAGGTTTACCCGGTCGGGGAGGCCCTCCGGCTCCCGGGTATAGAGGGCGTTGGTGGTATAGCCGTTAATGTTGTAGTTGGAGGCGTAAGCGTGGCTGAGCTGAATGGAGCGGAAGTAGCGCTGCACAAACGGCAACTCCGACAAGCCGTTGTAGGCAATGGTCCAGTTCGGGATGGGTAGCACCGAGAAGGGGTTGAACTTCTTCGACTTGTAGCCATCCGACGACTTGCCCCGGTACGCATCCAGGAAAGCGGGTAGCAGTACATCTTGGGAGTTGTAGCTGTACGTGCCGGTACGGCCGCTGGTCGGGTCTACGGTGCGGTTGTCGGCCGAGAGGCGCTGCTGCACAAACACGCGGTTATCCACGAAGCGCTGGAAGGCCTTCGAAATCTCGCCGCGGTTGCTCAGGTCCCCAAACAAGGTCTGAATGGAAATGAACGAGGTGTTGAAGGTACCGGAGCCCAAGGCATTGCTGGGCTGTGGCCCCAGGCCGGGAATGGGGGTAAGCTTCACCGTATCCACCTGCAGGCGGTAAAACACTTCGTTATTTTCCACCTTGTTGCGGCGGGCATCCAGTTGAATCACAAAGTCGCGGAAGGGCTCCAAAGTGGTGCGCAGGGTCAGGGCCTCAGTAAGCAGGGAGCTGAGCGGCGTGTTCAGGTACTGGCTGCTGTCGGTGTACCAGCCCCGGCTGTAAGTCCGCTGATACAGGTTGTCTAGGTCATACTGCCGGCCGAGCAGGAAGGGCACGCCGGGCGCGTCAAAGTCGCTGTTCATCCCGAAGAAGCGGGTGCCAGGTAGATAACCGGGCAACAGGGTTCCGTTGGAGCGGGTATAGGTAAAGTTGATGGAACGAGCCGTCATCAGGGAACGAAGCACCGCTTTCAGGGCGCGCAGCTCCGGACCCTTTGCCGAATCGGCAGCAGCCTGGGCAGGGTCGGGCACCACGCCAGGGGCGGCGCGGCGGGCAACTCCGCCGCGCAGGTCGCGGGGGTTGTCGGCGGCCTGGGCGCGGGGCTGGGGCGGCGGGGCGTTGTTGATGATGTTGAGGAAGCGCACCTTATTGTAGAGCTTCACCAAGTCAATCTTGCCGTTGGCACTCAGTTCCCCGTTGTTCTGGATGGTGTTGCCCAGGTTCAGCCGCCCGGAGGTGGTATCAGCGGGGTTGCCGGGGTGCAGGGGTGCGCGCAAGGCCGTAGAAGCCGCCTGCCAGGTATAGTTGGCGGCGTAGCGGGCATCGGCCGACAGCCAGTCGGTGAGTGGGAACTTGTCCAGGGGTAGGCGGTAAGTGAAGGCTACTGTCTGGTTGAAGTTGGTGGTGCGGCCCCCGCGGCGGAACAGGTTGTCGCGCAGTTGCTGGCGGTTGCGCTGGGCAATGGCGTCGTCCCCGATAGTGCGACCGGGACCTTCGTCCACTACCGCCCGGTTAGTAGCCGTGTAGTCAATGGCCAGGGCTTTGGTCAGGTCCCAGCGCAGGTCGTAGATGCGGTTCAGGAAAAATGACTTCTGGAACACGCCCGGAATGCCAGCTGTCACGGGTACCTGGCCGGGCTCCAAGGTGCGCTGCAGGAACCGCTCGTTGTAGCGGCGGTCCAAGTCGGCGCGGAAGGAGAAGCGGGAGGGTAGGGGCGTGAAGTTCACCTCCTGGAACATCTTCAGGTAGGGCGAATCAAACGCCTTCACCTTGGCCAGGGGCGTGTAGTTGCGTGGAGTAGCTTGGTACACGTAGGCCAGGGCGCCGGTGTAGGTGCGGGTATAGTCCCGGTCGGTGCGGACGTCGGTGTGCAGGCGTTCCGTGAGCGAGTAGCTCAGGGCAAAGTTCTCGATGTCGTAGGGCCGGACTTTCTTTTCGGGGTTGGTGCGCTCCTTGCGCACGTTCAGCAGGGAAATGCTGCGCTGGCTGGTCTGGTCGACTACCTCCTTGCGGTAGGCGGCCTTTTCCTCCGCCGTGTCAAACTTCTGCAAGGACTGGCTCAGCTCCGTGTCGGGGTCGAGGGGGTCGTACTTGGGGGCGCGGCTTTCTACGCCGGCCTGCACCAGCACCGGCACCCGGATGCCCAGCTTTTCGGGGAAGAACTTATCGGCCGAGATGGTAGCGTTTACGTCGCCGCGGGCAATATTGTCGATGGAACGCTGCTGAGCGCGGTCCTGCAGGCCCCCGAAACCGGTGGTTACGTAGCTACCCGTGGCCGTGATGTTAGCCACGTCGGCGAGTTTGGCGTTGAAGCGGGCGGTAGCGGCCCAGCCGTTTTCGGTGTCAAATTCCGAGACGCGCAACTCATCGGCCCAGAGCGTCAGGTTTTTGCTGGCGTTGTCGTCGCGTGGGTTCAGAATGCCAATCATCACGCCCTGCACCGCCGATAAATCGGGGTTACCCACAATGGTAATCGTGGAGTTGTCGGGCAGGGTCACCACGAAGGGCTTGGTGTAGTCGGCGCTGCCAGCGGCCTGCTGGTTGCGGCGGGCCTTGGCATCAATAAAGTCCTGCAGCTTCAGGTCGATGCGGTTGGATTCGGGCCACACATTATCGGCCGTGTAGGAACCAAGACCCCGTTGAGTCAGCTCCAAGGGCCGGGAGTACTCGTAATAGTTCTGGGTATAGTCAGTGCCGATGCGCACGAAGCCTCGCAGTTGGCCGTCGCGCACGGTGCCGTCTTCGCTTTCCGCGTGCAGGAACATGCGCAGACGCTTATAACGCAGCATATTCAGGTTCACGTTCTTGTAGGCTGCCTTGGCAAAACCGTCGCGCAAGCCTTCTACCACGAGGCGCAGGCTCTGCTCATTTTGCTGCCGGTTCACAGTGCTGGAGCCGTACTCCCGGTCGCGGCGGATGTTGGGCGGCAGCACGTACGGAATGGCATCGGAGCCGGCAGTAACTGCCGGGCCGTTTTCCTCAATGCTTACCGTCGAAATGTTAAAGGCATCGGCATCCGTGTCGGGGCTTACAATAACCTGGGTTGGGTCAGCAATTTTGGTGAGGTAGCGGCGCCACTGGTTGGCCACAAACTGGGGTTGCACCATGCGCAGTACCACCGGCTGCTCCCACTGCGTCAGGTACATACGCAGGAAACGAATCGACTTGAAGCCGAAATCCTGGCCCTGCAGGGTGCCCACTATCCCGGTAGGCTGGCGCACCGGAATCCGGAACTGATACCAGGTTACTTCCTCGTTATCGGTGTCGGCATTCTTGTTCGTGATTTTGTCCACGATGAAGTTCTGCCCTACCTCCATCTGGCCTGGCCGGAGCTGCATGCGGTACTCGTAGTAGCGCTCCGTGTCCGTGAGCACGTTGTCCCGGTTCAGGTCCTCTTTGTCGGGGAAGGCGGTGGAGCTGCGCTGGCTACCCTCCGGGGAGTTGCCTTCCATGCCGTTGAAATCCTTGTAGCGAGCCAGAATCTTGGCGTCGGCTTGGTCGTAGCTCTCGTCGAGGTGGTGGCGGAAGTTGTCGGCCGCGGGGTCCGGCACCGAGCCGTACACGGCCGGGGCGCCGGCCAGCGTCTTTTCTTCCGCGTCAGTTACCCCGTCCAGGCCCACGTCTTGGCGGCCCCGGGCCCCGGGGGTAGCGCTGAAGGCATCCGTGAGGAAAGGCTGGCGCGATACCCGACCGTAGGGCGTGGGGCTGGTGTTTTGGTTTAGGTCAGCCTCGTTCACGGGCAGTCCGTTCTCAAACTCGTAGCGGTTGTTGTCCTTGAGCACATCTTCCGAAACGGAGCCCAAGTTGATGTACAGCTCGCCGCCCGTCGTGTTGTTCGACTGGTGCCCGTCGGAGTCAACTACCCGGCCGTTCTGGGTGGTGATAAACGGGTCCATCAGCCAGAACTCCAGGTACTCCACGTTGGCGTTGTCGAAGTCCGTGTCGAAGGTGATTTCGCGGGAAACGCCCCCGTAGCGGGCTCGGTTAGCGGGCGCATTCGTAGCGGAAAACCGGCGCGGCTGGCTAGGGTCCACGTTGGGCGTGTAGTTGTACTGGCCGCGCTCATCGGGGAAGTAAGCCAAGTCAAAAGTCGACTCGAAGGAGTTGCCCGTGGTACCTACGTCGCGGTTTGGGAAGATTTCCGTGCGTTTGATGCCGCGCACGTAGTGGTTTTTCAGGTCGTTCACCCCAATATTCTGGGGCTTGCTCTGGCCGTTGGTGTAGTAGGTTTGGTCCACGGTATACCAGGCCAGTTTGGCCCGGCGGTAACCCGCTTCCAAGCCCTGCACGTTGCCGCCCAGCGGAGCCGGGGTAGCCGCCAGCCGCCAGGTAGTAACCGAGTTCAACCCACCTAAGGTGTAGGGCGTGCGGGCGTTTTCGAAGTCATCGAGGTAGGAGACGCCGTTTTCGCCGCCACTTTCCCCATTGCCCAGCCGCGACTGGCCCGGCAGCAACTGGGCAAACTCCCCACTGAAGGCCACCGAGGAAATTTCCTTGGTCGAAAGCAGGGGGAGCATGTCCAGGTACTTGGTCAGGGCCCGGGACTCCCGGCGCATGTTCACATCGAAGCCGTAGATGGTGTTGTTGCCCGGCTCATCGCCGATGTTGACGCGGTTAATGCCGGGCGCCTGGTTTTCGCGCAGGTGCAGCACGGTAGCCCCAAAGTTGAGGTCCGGCGACACCCGGTAGTCGAAGCGGGCGCCCAGCAGCTTGCGGGGCTGCACTTGCACCAGGGCGTTTTTCTCGAACTCTACCCGCAACTCGTTGGCCGAGTTGAGGTAGCTGGGGTTCAATATTTTTACCTTGGCCTGGTCGTAAAAAACTTGGTAGTCAACGCCTTCCTGCAGCAGAGTGCTGCCGGCCCGCACGCGCACCGAGCCCTCGGCAATGCCAATGCCGGGCAGGTTAATCTCGTCGGTGGCGGTAGCCTGGAAGCGGCCGCGCAGAAAGAATTTGTCCTTTTCCTGGCGCTGCTGGGCGTCGCTCTGCACCTGGGTGTACAGCTCCCGGTACACGTACTTGCGCGCTAGCTCCCGCTCGGTGGTAGAGCCTAAGGTATCAAACTGCGCCGCGAGGTAGGAGCCAAACGGCTGCACCTCCGGGAAGATGATCTTGCCCAGCTCCGTGTCAATGGTAATGCCAGGGAAGAAGTCGAAGTTACCGTCCGGGTTCCGGTCGTTGTTGGGGTTGACGTTGTCGAGGTTGAGTACCTCAATCAGGGGGCGGTTGGCAATGCGCTGGCCTTCCTTCAGCGAAATCAAGTCCACGCCCGTCACGTCATCCTTGTAGATGATCTGGAGCTGGAAATTGTCGCGGTTGAGCTGGGAGGCGTTCAGGGGATAGATGTTTTTCATCATCAAATCCCAGGTCGGCAGGTTGCGCGTCTGTAGGTTCTGGTTGGTCGGGTTTTGGGTAGGGTCGGCCAGGCCCACGCCGGGGTTGGTGGCTTTCAGCATCTTCAGGAAAATCACCTCGTCCTGATTGCGGGAAGCGTAGTCAATGGAGCTGATTTCACCTACCTGCTTGGGCGCATTGGAGCGGGTGCCGCTGGCTCGGTTGTCTACGTACTGGTAGGATACGGCCAGCACCTGCTCGGGTAGCAGCTGCGTATTCAGCGAAATGTAGCCCAGCTGCGCGTTGTAGGTGTACTCGCGCGGATCCAGCTTGCGGGCCCGGATGTGCTCATAATCGATGTTGCGCTGCAGCTGCAGGGTGCCCGTCAGGTAGTCATCCACGCCCAGCTCGTTGCGGGCTGTGGCGCCGCCGGCCAGAATCTGGCTGAGCAGGGTGTTGGCGTTGTTATCAGCTTGAGCGTTGGGGCCCGCCGGCTTCTGAAAGCGCTGGCGGTACAGGCGTTGGGGCTCGCCCACGTCCATGAGGGCCACCACGTTGCGCAGGTTGTCACTCTGGCGGTTGTCGTTCGTGACGTACACCTCCAGGTTGGTAATTTCCACCCCGCTCTGCACCGTAGGCAGGTTGCGCAGGGAAGCGTCGTACCGGTCGCGGAAGGCCTGGGACAGGAAGTAGTGCCGGTCCCGCTCGTACTGGCTGGCTTTCAGTTCAAACTGCCGGCTCTGGCCCCCGTTCTGGATGCGCACCTCATCGGCCTGGCCGCGCAGGGTGCTGGCCACGGTGGTAATACCTAGGCGCCCGAACTGGAACTGGGCCTTCACCCCGAACAGGTTCTGCCCGCCTGTAATCAGGGAGTTGTTCAGGGGCAACGACACGTTGCCCAGCTCCACCTTGCGGATGATATCGGTTTCGTAGCCCGTGTAATCGAGCTTCATGTTGTTCTCGAACTCGAAGGCCGCGCGGGTGTCGAAGTTGAAGGTCAGCTTGAGCTTTTCCCCAATCTGCCCGGTCAGGTTCAGGTTCTGGTTAAGATTAAAGTCGAAGTCGCCTACGCGTTGCTGGCGTAGCGTCAGGGTAGGGTTTTCGTTGCGGTTGAAGCGGGCGCCCATGCGTATCGCCACGGAGCCCTGGGGCCGGATGTCCACGTAGCTGCCCCCGAAAATCCGGTCGGCCATGGGGCCTAAGTAAATCTTCGGAATCAGGCGGCGGCTGGCGGGCGTGTTGGCGTCGCCGGCTACGCCGCCGGCGGAGCGCTGGCGGAAGTAGTTGCGCACGGCCTGCTGCTGCTGCCAGCGCGAGTACTCCTCAAACGTCATGCGGCTCGGGTCGCGGTAGTCCAAGTCCGAGCCCAGCTTCTCACGCACATCGAAGTTTTTCAGGCTGTCGTCGGCCTGCACATCGAGTTGCACGTTAGAGGGTAGGGGTAGTACTAGCGGGGAGCGGCGACGCTGCGGCGCGAAGGGCGTGCCCACCCGGTCCTGCGGGGCTACGCGGGGGCGCCGGCTGGGCCGGTAGCGGACCGTATCAATGCGGGGCGTATCGGGAGCAAAGCCCAGCGGCAGGCGCAGCCGCGGGGAGCTAGCGGGCAACCAATCCGACCAAAGCTGCTGCATGGCAAAGGAAGTAGCCGCGCTACCCAACGGCTTCGCCTGCGACCACCACGCTACCAACGATACAACTGCTGCTAGGGAGGCAGCAAGGGACTTCTTACCGGTATTCAAGCGTCAATAAACCAAATGGTTATAAGCCGTTAGCTGCTGGCTAATAGCTGTTAGCTTTTTCAGAAGGACATAGCTGTGGTAGTGACGGATGACCCGGACAGTCAGACCAATCAAAAAGCTGTCAGCCAACAGCTAACAGCCAGCAGCTTCTAATGAGACTTAAGAGCGAATTTAATCAATTCCTCCACGCTCAGGTCGTTGCCGTGCTTGTGCTGGATCTGGTCGAGGGTTTTCTCGGCCGCGGCCCGCGCAAAGCCCAGCGTTATCAAAGCCGCTAACGCTTCGCTGCGGTTGGTATTGTGCGCTTTGGCTAGCGGTACGGTATCAATGCCGGCCTTGGCCAGCAGCTCATCTTTGCGCAGCTTATCCTTGAGCTCCAGCACCACACGCTGGGCCGTTTTGGGGCCTACGCCCTTGATACTCTGGATAGACCGCACGTCCTCGCTGACGATGGCTTGGCGGATTTCGCCCACCGACATCGACGACACCATGACAATGCCCGTGCCCGGCCCAATGCCCGAAACCGAAATCAGCTGCATGAACAAGGCCTTTTCGTTGGGGTCCAGAAAGCCGTAGAGCGCCTGCCCGTCTTCTTTAATGTGCTGGTAGGTGTAGAGCTTGGCCTTTTCCCCGTCAGTAGGCAGCTTGGCATAAGTAGCCAAGGAAATCCGGATTTCGTAGCCAATGCCGTTCACGTCCAGAATGGCTTGGGTGGGGTCTTTATAAGCGAGTTTACCGTCGACGTAGGCAATCATGCGGGGTGGTTGAAGTAAAAACTGTCAGAACGGATACAACACGCCACAGCCGGGATTTGTGCCAAGGTGTTTAGCTGTTCTAACTGGATTAGCCGGCTTGGGCGGGCCGGTAAGGTGGTTGAGCAAGTTGGGGCGAATTTGCCCGGAATCAAAGCTCTGGAATAGAAGTGGGTAGGCGAAAGCAAGAAGTGAGCCTTTCGTTCTGAAAGCTGCTGCCCACAGAACAAAAGACTCACTTTTCGTTTCTAGCTCCTTACTGCTGAGGCCTACAAGCCCTTGCCGTCGGGGTGTTGGGCATCGACTACGGCAATGGCAGCCATGTTCACGATTTCGCGGACGGAGGCACCCAGCTGCAGGATATGCACAGGCTTGCGCATGCCCATCAAAACCGGCCCGATAACCTCGGCCCCACCTATTTCCTGGAGCACTTTGTAGGCAATGTTGCCGCTAATAACGTTCGGGAAAATGAGCGTGTTGGCCCCGCCTTTGTCGGCTAGGGGCGAGAAGGGATATTGCTCCCGCAGCAGCTCCGGGTTCAGGGCCGTGTTGGCCTGCATTTCCCCATCCAGAATCAGCTCGGGGTAGCGCTGCTTGGCCAGCTCGGTGGCGCGGCGGGCTTTATCGGGCAGCTCGCCGGGGTTGGAGCCGAAGTTGGAGTAGCTGATTACGCCAATCCGTGGCTCGGTGTCGAAAAACTTTACGGCCCGCGAAGTCAGCCCGATAATTTCCACCATTTCCTCGGCCGAAGGATCAATGTTCACGGTGGTATCGGCGAAGAAGTACGGGCCTTTCTTGTGCTGGATAATGTACATAGAGGCGACGCGCTGCACATCTTCGGCTACCCCAATCACCTGCAGGGAAGGCACAATGCTCTTGCCGTAATCCTTGCTTAAGCCGGTGATAAAGGCGTCGGCCTCGCCGGTTTCCAGCATCATACTGCCGAAGTAATTTCGCTCGCGCAGCAGGCGACGCCCTTCGTAGAGCGTAATGCCGCGGCGCTGACGCTTTTCGTACAGCTTCTGAGCAAACTCCTCGCGCTTGGCTTCCTCGTGCAGGATGTCGATAACCTGACAGCCTTCCAGATCAAGGGAGTTTTCCTGAGCGATACGCGCAATCTTGTTGCGGTTACCGAGCAAGATGGGCTGGGCAATGCCTTCGTCGTGCAGAATTTGCGCTGCCTTAAGAATTTTGTAAGTGTCGCCCTCGGCAAATACCACGCGCTTGGGGTTGCTCCGGGCCGCCTGGGTAATGCGGTTCATCAGCTTCTGATTGACACCGAGGCGGGCGCGTAGCTCGTCTTCGTAAGCAAACCAGTCTTCAATCTGAATGCGGGCTACCCCGCTTTCCATGGCGGCCTTGGCTACGGCCGGACTCACGGCCGTAATCAGACGCGGATCCAGGGGCTTGGGAATCAGGTAGGTGCGACCGAAGGATAGGGTATTGTCGCCGTAGGCTTTGTTCACCATATCCGGCACGGGCTCCTTGGCTAGCTCGGCCAGGGCGCGCACGGCGGCCAGCTTCATGGCCTCGTTGATTTCGGTGGCGCGTACGTCCAGAGCTCCCCGGAAAATGTAGGGGAAGCCCAGCACGTTGTTGACCTGGTTGGGGTGGTCGGAGCGGCCCGTCGCCATGATAATGTCCTCGTGGGTGGCCATGGCTACCTCGTAAGGAATTTCCGGATCGGGGTTGGCTAGGGCAAACACAATAGGGTTAGCCGCCATTTTCAACAACAGCTCCGGAGCCAGCACGTTGGCCGCCGAAAGCCCCAGAAAGAAGTCGGCGCCTTCCATGGCCTGGGCCAGGGTAGTAATGGGCCGCTCGGTGGCAAACTGCATTTGCAGGGCCGCCAAATCGGTGCGCTGGGGGTGGATGATGCCGTCCTTGTCGAACACCACCACGTTTTCCCGCTTCAAACCCAACTCCAGGTACAGGCGCAGGCAGCTAATGGCCGCGGCTCCGGCCCCGCTCACTACCACCCGAATCTCGTCAATCTTCTTACCGACTACCTCCAGAGCGTTCAGCAGCGCCGCCGAGGAAATAATGGCCGTGCCGTGCTGGTCGTCGTGCATGAGCGGAATGTTCATCTGCTCGCGCAGGGCCGTCTCAATGGGGAAGCACTCGGGGGCCTTGATGTCCTCTAGGTTGATGCCGCCAAACGTGGGTTCCAACGACTTTACGATGCGAATAAACTCCTCCGGGTCCGTCGCGTCAATTTCAATATCGAAGCAGTCGATGCCCGCGAACTTCTTGAACAGTACGCCCTTACCCTCCATTACTGGCTTGGAAGCATCGGGGCCGATGTTGCCCAGGCCCAGCACGGCCGTCCCGTTGCTAATAACTCCCACCAGGTTGCCCTTGGCGGTGTACTTGTACACCTCGTCCTTGTTCGCAGCAATTTCCTTGCAGGGTTCCGCTACGCCCGGCGAGTAAGCCAGGGCCAGGTCCAGCTGCGTACTAACGGGCTTGGTTGGGACTACCTCAATTTTGCCGGCGGGGCTTTGAGAGTGGTAGTTCAGCGCGTCCTGTTTATTTATTTTCAGCATGCTACGGTACTAGGGTGGAGCTTCCTTGAAAGGGCAAGAAAGCAAAATGGGCAATAGTAACCCGTGGCAAAGGTACACGCCCCCGCCCGGATAGAAAAAAACGCTCCGAGTTCTGCTGAGCTCGGAGCGCTACGATGAAGGTCGCGAATCGGCGAATAGCTTATTCTACTTTCAGGTCTTTAAAGGATCCGGTTAGGTTCACGTCGCACCGGAGGGCAGTAGAGCTGGGCAGCGGACCTTCCAGAGGATCGTGGATATTCGTGAGCTGCATTTCATAGGTGCCACTGATAAGCTTGCGGGTGGCATCGTAGGCGGTAATAGTGAGCTGCCCTTGCGCTTGATTCTGGGCGCTGTAGTGGAGGCTGCCGCTCAGAGACGTTGCTACGTTAACGCGGTAGTACACATACAAAGCCGGCACTATCCCACCTGAATTGGACCGGCTCAGCACCGGATACGTCCCGGTCAGGCCCGGGGAGAGGGCAGTTCGGGGTACCTCAAAATTAACTCGGTCGACACCTTCCGGCGCTACGAAATTTAGGTAAAGCCTCTTCTCCTCAAGTACGGCAGCGCCGGATAAGGTTTGCTGCGTGTAAGACAAGCCATTGTTACGGGAGGACGCCGCCGGGTAGGTCATAGTGCGCGTCATCGACAACTCGGAGGGAGTTGCCGAAACCACTGGTTGAGGATCTTCCTGTTTGGAATCAGAGCCGCAGGAAGCCAGCCCCATAGTAAGAACGGCAAGGAGAAGGAGGCGTGGCGAAAAATGCATCAGACTACGGATGAAATAGGTACAGCTAAGGATGGGCTAGAGCAGCGGAATTTCAGTAAACGTGCCGTAGCTCTTAATCTCACAGTCGCGCCGGCTGTCTGCCTGCGAACCGACGGCCAGGTACACGTACGGGTCCTTGGCATTGCGAATAGTGAAGGTGTACGACCCACTGATAAGTTGGCGGGCGGAGTTGAACTCGGTAATGACGAAGCTACCCTCTAGCCGGTGCGAATTACCGGAGTACTTGTTCAGGTAGATGCCCGTACCGTAGGCGGGGCGCTCATACGTAGCTAGCACCTCGCCCTGACCCGGGTCGGGTTGGGAGGATAGGGTGTACGTGCCGACCAACCCGGCTTTTTGCTTGCCTTTGGGCAGAACAAACTCTACCCTTTCTTCGATACCCAGGCCCGCTGGGCGGGGCTCCTTCTCAAAGAGCAGCGTTAGTTTATCGGAGGCCAGCCGACCAGAAGGGGCCGGCGCCAGGAACGTTTGCCCTTTGCTTTCGGTGGGGTAGGTGTACGTGAAGTTGATGTTGGCCTCCTGGACGGGAGGCGTCACGGTGGGTTCTGGCGTTTCAATATCTTGCTGGCAACTTGCCAGCAAGGTCAGAAGAGATATACCGGACAGGATACGTACGAATGTCAGCATAAGTAAAAGGGAAGGAAAGAATGGAAGGGCGTATGACCGAACTAGCCAAGCGCCGTGCCAACTTTTAGTGAAATAGTTCCACTTCTTATGCCGGGCGAGAAAATTTTAAGCTACATACTTGATAATTAGGCATAAAAAAAGCGCAGAAGAAGTTCTGCGCTTTCTGATAGGTAGCTCGATAATACCACTAGCTCTTTACAATGAGCTTCTGGCCGGGCTTCACCTCGTCCGATTGTAGGTGGTTCAGCTCCCGCAACTTCTCAACCGTGAGGCCCTGATAGCGGCGGGAAATGTTGTAGAGCGTATCGCCTGGCTGAACCAAGTGTACTTGCGGAGTGGGCAACAAGGAGCGGGAAGCCGGCCGGCTGGCTCGTCGCGCTGGTTCCTGGGCCGCGGCGGCAGTTTCGCGAGTGGCCGTTAGGAGCTCTGCTGTGGGTTCCGCCGCCAGCTCCTGCAAGTTCAACTTCTGGCCGGGGGTAAGCGTTTCCGTGGCTAGCTTGTTGCGGGCCACGAGTTGAGCTACTGTCAGGCCATGAGTACGGGCCACCTTCTCCAAAAAGTCACCCCGCCGCACGGTGTAGGTAGTAGGAGCTGGGTTATCGGAGAGAGCCGTTGGTGTCGCCACTTCGGAGGCAGGACGAGCCGGCCGGGTTGCGGCCAGAACTTGCTTAGCAGCTGCCGGACGAGCGGGCGTTGGTGCCGTAATGTCTTCGGTCTCCGAAGTCAAGGGCTTGGTTCTGCTGGTACTTACTCGCACCGGCACTGCGAGTGTCGGCCGGTTATTCGTAGCTGCAAGAACATGGGTTTCGGAGGTAGCAACAGGCCCGGCCGGCAGTTGGGTGGCGGGTGACGGCACAAAAACCACGAGCTGACTGCGCGGTGTCAGGGCTGAGCGCTTGCCCAAATTGTTCCAGCGGCGCACCTGGGCTGCACTTACCTCGTAACGCTCCGCTACCGAAGCTACCGTTTCGCCGCGCTTCACGGTGTGACGCACCCGACGATACCGGGGTGGCGTAACGTGTCCGCCGGCCGAAGCTCCGGCCGCGGCTAGGCTGCGGGCAGGAAATGGCTCAATGCCAGCCAGCAGCACGGGGCGCAGAAGTACCGGCTGCGGCAGCTCGGCTAGGGGTCGGCAGTAGTCAAACAACGTCTCCCTATCGACGACGGCCAGGGCCGGGCGAGCTGCCGCCGGCAACTGCACAGCATAGGGGCGGTAACCTTGGGGTAGCCAGGGCTTGCGCAGCTCCGGGTTCAGACGGGCCAGCGTCATAGAATCGGGGTAGCCGCAGGCCCGGGCCAAGCGGGTCAAATCGAAGGCCCGGCCGCCCAGCTGCAGCGTATCCATGGCCTCGGCGTACTGATACTTGAGGGTAGGGGAGTGCAACTGGTGCTGCTGGGCGTACTTCATGGTGTACATAATGGCCGTGAAGGTGGGCACGTAGTTGCGTGTCTCGGCCGGCAAGTGCGGGTGCACTTCCCAGTACGTTTTCTTGCCCGTGCGGCGCACGACTTTCTGCATGTTGCCAGCGCCCCAGTTATAGGCTGCCAGCACCATTTCCCAATCGTGAAACACGCCGTAGAGGTAGCGTAAGTGCTTGCAGGCCGCTTCAGTAGCCTTTTCCGGGTTCATGCGTTCATCCACCCACTCGTCGCGGCGCAGGCGTAGGTCGTTGGCCGTGGGGCCCATAAACTGCCACAAGCCGGTAGCACCTACTCGGGACTTAGCCGTCGGAATCAGGGCGGATTCTACTACGGCCAGGTATTTCAGATCCGTGGGCAGATTATACTTGGCCAGATACTTTTCGAAGAGCGGAAAATACAGGTTCTCACGTTCCAGCACGCGCTGGGTATAGCCGCGCTGCCGTTCCGTGAAGAGACGCACAAACGCCAGCACATGTGAATTAAAGACGTGCGGAACATCGGTTTCAAAGCAGCTAATTCGGTCCCCCACCAAGTCACGCAGCTCGGGCGGCGTGCGGAGCCACACCAGCTTCACTGAGTCGACCGGGACTGGCGCTGCTACCAACGAATCGGGCAGCAACTCCAGGTTAACCCGCAGCGAGTCATCCGCTACTGGTGGCGCCTGAGCAGGCGAGGTAGGAGGTAGTTCGGGCCGCACCTGGGCTACCGCGGGGCGAACCACGGAGGCGGCAAATAGCAACGGAACAGCAGCACGCAGCAACGACTTCTTCATCTTACATGGAAACTGGCAGGTAAGCCGAAAACCTCAACTTGCTGTGCCTCAGCCCAGCGCATCTTCAAAAATAGCACGGATTGACATAAATGCCAGCCCGGCAGCGAATAAGAACCCCGAAGCTCCGCGTAAGCTCCTGCTTCAGGCTGCCCGCGGCAGTCAGTAGCGAAGAAGCCAGAGCGAAACTCCGGGGCTGTTTTTTATGGGCTGGTTAGGCCTCTACGGGAGCTGCTGTTTCCGTCACGGTGCTGGCAAACGCTAGTAGGTGCTCCTCGCGGAAGGCACCCGCCAAAATCTGCAAGCCGATGGGCAAGCCCTGCGCATCTTTCCCCGCGGGCACCGAAATAGCGGGCACGCCCGCCAAAGAGGCCTGCACCGTGAAGATGTCGGCCAGGTACATGGCCAGCGTATCCTTATTCACGTCGCCGATGCGGAAGGCCGTGGTAGGGGTAGTGGGCAGCACCAAGAAGTCGTACTCGCGCAACAACTCGTCGGTTTTTTCCTTGATGAGGCGGCGTACGCGCTGGGCCTTGGTGTAGTAAGCGTCGTAGTAGCTGGCGCTCAACACGAAAGTGCCCAGCAAAATGCGGCGCTGCACCTCCGGACCGAAGCCCTGGGCGCGCGTTTTCTTGTAGAGTGACTCCAAGTCCGTAGCATCCGGCGCGCGGTAGCCAAACTTCACCCCGTCGTACCGGCTTAGGTTGGAGCTAGCTTCGGCCGTGGTCAGGATGTAGTAGGTGGGAACAATAAAGTCGAGGTAGGGAAAATCAACGGCTTCTACCACGTGGCCTTGGCCCCGGAACTGCTCCAGCGCCTGCTCCGTGGCCGCCTTGATTTCCGGATTCAAACCCGGCCGCTCCAGACAATCCTTGATAAAGCCGATGCGGTAGTGCGGGGCTGGCGTCAGCTGTTGGCTATAGGCAGGCACTTCCCGCTTGCTGGCGGTGCTGTCGAACGAATCAGGGCCGGCCATTACTTCCAGCAGCAAAGCGGCATCTTCCACCGAGCGGGTCAGCGTGCCAATCTGATCGAAGGAGGAAGCGTAAGCAACCAGCCCGTAGCGCGAAATGCGTGAATAAGTAGGTTTGAAGCCCACAATTCCGCAAAAAGCGGCTGGCTGACGCACTGAGCCCCCCGTATCGGAGCCAATAGAAGCCAGGCACATGTCGGCTTGCACCGCCACCGCCGAGCCTCCTGAGGAGCCACCGGGTACTCGCTCAGGGTCAATTTCGTTGCGGGCGGGGCCGAAATAGGATGTCTCGTTGGAGGCGCCCATGGCAAACTCGTCGCAGTTCTGGCGCCCAATCAGAATGGCGTCTTCGTCGAGCAGGCGCTGCACGGCCGTGCCCGTAAACAAGGATTTGAAGCCGTCCAGGATGTGGCTGCTACTCTGCAAGCTATGGCCTTCGTAGGCCAGCACATCTTTCAGCCCGATGACCATACCCGCTAGCTTGCCGGCCGTACCGGCGGCCAGCTTGGCATCAACGGCCTCGGCTTGGGCCAGGGCTTCTTCGGGCCACACCTCCAAAAAGGCATTCAGGTGTTCTTTGCGGCGGATATTATCCAGATAATAAGCCACGAGCTGACGACAGGACGTGGTGCCTGCCGTCAGCTCGTGGCGAACTTCCGTGAGGGAGTTAAAGCGTCTCAAGACGAAAAGGGTTTAGTTCATTTGGTCGAGGCGGGGCCGCTCTTCGGCGGGGCGCGTAACCGGAGGGGTTAGGCCACCATCCATGGGCGGGGCCACCGGCGTAACGGCCGGGGCTTCGGCTACTGGGGCCACGGGGGCCTGGTAGGGTTGCTGGTTGAATTGCTGCTGGTAGGGCTGCTGAGGCTGGCCGGAGTTTTCAATTTCGCTCCGAATCTCGCGGGAAGCGTCCTTGAACTCACGGATGCCTTTACCTAAACCGCGGGCTAGTTCCGGAATCTTATTGGCCCCGAAGAAAATGAGGATAACGACCATGATGAGCATTATCTCACCACCGCCCAAATCACCTAAGAAGAGGAAGAAAGGAGTGTTCATGGCTACGAGCAATTAGCGGCGGGGAGCCGTGGGGTCATTCGGGTTGATTGGGCCATCGCGGAACTCCGGCTTCTCTTCCTTAGAAGCATCCTTAAATTCGCGGATGCCTTGGCCCATACCCCGGAACAGCTCCGGAATGCGCTTGGCTCCGAATAAAAGGATGATAGCGAGGCCGATGAGCAGGAGTTCGGTGCCGCCAAGGCCGCCAATACCAAGCAAAAGGGTGGCAAAATTCATAAGGAGGAAGACCAACAGGTCGGGTTATTATGTGGCAAAGCTACGTATACGCAGCCTTGTACGCATTGGGATTGGTAAAGGTACCGCATAATTTCAAAATCAGTTCCCGCGTGGCTCCAGGCTTCTGCTAGGAGCCCGCCGGCTACAACGCGCAGGAACGGACTGAGTGGCAACAGCTTCAGCCAGTGAATGATGATGTTAAGCCGGCAAATGCAGCTGCTCGGCGGGGTGCGTACAACAAATTGCCACCATTGCTGCTATTTAGAGAATTAGTTATAGACTACCCTACCTTTCTTCCGCTGTACTACCTGCTCCTTTCCTGATGTCACCTACTTTTTCCACCGCGGAAAGTGCTGTAAAGCCACTTACCCGCCGCTTCGACGAAGCTGCTCGCTTGGAGGTCCTGCGTAACTACCGCATTCTGGACACGCCCCCCGAAACGGTTTTCGACGACTTGGTGCGGCTGGCGGCCTACATCTGCGGTACCCCTATTTCCTTGGTTTCGCTGCTGGATGCCGAGCGGCAGTGGTTTAAGGCCGAAATAGGTTTGGGAGTTAAGAGCACACCCCGCCACTTGGCTTTTTGCCAGCACGCCATTCTCTCAGACAAAGTGTACGAAGTGGAGGATGCGACTCAGGACCCCATCTTCAAGCAAAACGCCCTAGTTACCGGCGACCCTAACATTCGCTTTTACGCCGGTGCCCCGCTTATAACCCCGGAAGGGCAGGCCCTCGGCACCATCTGCACCATTGATACTGTGCCCCGCCGCCTGACGGAGGAGCAACGGGATGCACTCCGCATTCTGGCCCGGGAAGTAGTGTCGCACCTGGAACTGCGGCGGGCCCGCCTGCAGCTGGAAGAAGAGAAACTCAAGCTGGAGGGATTACTACGCATGGCCAACGACACGGCGGAATCATTCTACCTACATGGAGGGCAGAACGAAATTTTTATAAAACAGGATCATAAACTGCTGCGGGTGAATACATCTGATATCCGGTATGTGGAGGCGCTTGGCGACTACGTGAACATCTACTCTGGTCGTGAGCGGTACACGGTGTACAGCACCATGAAGGAGCTAGAAGCCAAGCTGCCGCTCCGCGACTTTGCCCGCGTACACCGCAAGTACATTGTGCGGCTGGACCGCATAATTGCCATCGAGAACGACGCAGTTACCGTAGAAGCCGGCCGCAGTGCTGAGCAGGCTACCAGCGTGTTGCCCGTGCCCATTGGTAGCTCCTATAAAGCCGCGCTGCTGAGCCGCTTAAATCTTATTTAAGCTCAACAGGTAGGAAAAGCATTCAGAATGCTAGTATTCACCGAGGGAAAAAACACATTCGGCGAAATTGCGGGAGCGGGCAGTATCGCCGCATGTATCTTTCGTCATGTTATCGGGGATTACCCTTGCTAGGCTAGCCGCCTTACCGCAGTTGCTAAGTAAGGGGAGGGATTCTGATAGCTAAGTTTGTTTTCATAGCTCAGAAAGACACCGCATGTTGTGCGGTGTTTTTTTTGCTACCTACTTGCGGCCCAGCCAGTTTTCCGGGTTCAGATTGGAGCTGTTGTGCCACACCTGAAACTGCACTTCGGAAGTTCCTTCCGCGTCCGTAGAAACGGTACCAATGGTTTGGCGGGCGCTAATAGTTTGCCCCTCGCTAACGCTGACGCTACGCAGCTTGGCGTATACCGTGAAGTAGTCGCCGTGCTGCACCATTACAATGGTATTCATGCCGGGCACGCTGGCCACGGTCAGTACCTTTCCGCTAAATACGGCCCGCACCGGTTCCCCGGCATTGGTTTGAATATCAACACCCCGGTTCTCCACTACCACATTTTTCAGCACGGGGTGGTTGTGCCGGCCGAAGTGCTGACTGATAAAACCCCGGCCCACGGGCCACGGCAGCCGGCCCCGGTTATCGTGAAACGACGAAGCCAGTTCGGCACCCTCCGGAGTCATCGTGACGCGGTCCACGCGCTCAGCGGCCGCTTCGGCGGCGGCTTCCGTAGCCTCGGTACTGCTGGTGCGGGCAGTTGCTCCCGGACTACGAGAAGGGGCAGTAGCGGCAGTGCTGGTGCGGGCCGCGGCGGCTTTGGCGGCCGCGCGCCGGGCTGCCAAGCGAGCCGCCCGGGCAATTTCCTCCCGTACCCGCTGGGCAATCAGGTTGTCGAGGCGGGTTACGGCCTGCTGGCGGGTTGCCAGTTCCTGGCGCAGGTTCTGCTCCTGCTGGGTAAGCTTCGTGACTACCTGATCCTGCTGGGTTTTGAGCGTGAGCAGGTTCTTCTTTTCCGAAATCTGGGTAGTGAGCAGGGAGCCTTTTTCCTCCTGCTTTTCCTTGAGACCGGTGAGCTGGGTGCTCAGGCGCTGCTGGGTGTGGCTGATTTGGGCGGCCTGGGCTTTGCGCACTTCCGTGTACTGACGGATGTAGCGCAACCGGAGCATAAATTGGTTAAACGACTCCGAAGCAAACAGAAACATGACCCGGTTGTAGCCGTTGGCCGTTTTCGAACCGGCATAAATCAGGCGGGCGTATTCTGCTTTAAGCTGCTCCAGGCTCTGGCGGGTTTGCTGCACCTGGTTTTCCGTTTGCTTAACATCGGTTTCGATGTAGCGCAGCTCACTGCTGATGTTCTTAATGACGCCCTGCTGCACGGTGAGCTTTTCCTTCAGGGCATTTAATTGCCCCACGGAAGCTTGCTTCTGCTGCTGGGTTTGCTCCAGAATGCGGCTGGTTTCATTGATGCGCTTCAGGGTCAGGCGCCGTTCCCGCTCGAGTTGGGCTTTGGTTTTACGCCCCGTGGAACCCATGCGCTGCGCCCAGGAGGCATCGGCTACCCCCAGCAACAGCACGCAACTTACTACCAGCAGCCAGCTTTTACTTTTTGCGCGCATAGCCCTTGGGTACCGAGAAGGGGAACTGCAGCCGCTCCTTATCCACATCTACCGAGCGGTAAGTAATGGTAAGCGTGGAGGGCGCTGCCTGCCCTTGCTGCACCTGCACAAGGCTGCTGTGCGCAAACGGCTGAGCAGTGCGCTCCAAAGGCCGGAAGTCGGAGTAGTCGACGGTGAGTTTGTTTTCACTGGCCGGCACCTGCACCTGCAGTTGCTGAATGCGCCCCCGTTCCAGGTTCACCAGTTGCTGCACCAGCAGGCCCGCCTGCTCATAGTTCACCCGCTGCACAGGGCCATCTGTAGTAACCGTAGGCTGGGTAGCGGCGCTGAGTGGCGCCAGGTAGTTACCTAGCAGCAAGGCTTGCAGCATGTCGAAGTTGACAGGCACGTTCAGGCGCTTGCTGAGGTAGGCGAAGTCGCCGGCGTAGTATTCGCGGTGGAGCTTGTCGAGCACTTGCACCGAGTCGCGGGTGATGTAGATGCGGCCGCCTTCTACCCCAATTAGTGAGGCCGAAATCCAGATGACGCTGTCCTTGCGAATGCGCACGTTGATGTTGCCACTCTGCTGGTCAAACTGCGCCTTGCCCTTGGCCGCCAGAAAACGAAAATCGACGTTGGCTGCGCGCACTGACTCCGGCATGGGTACCGTCGTTTTATTGGCCTTAGAGCCAATAGAAAGCAGTTTGCGGTTGCAGCTGCCCAGCATCAGTGTGGCGCCGAGCAGCACCAGCAGGAGGCGGTTACTCATATAGTTTTTTGTCTTTAATCTTCCGGTCGATGAGCGGGGAAGCACCGCCTGTTTTTTTGGCTTTCTGCCACTCGGCCAGGGCCTTATCGGCCTCGCCCAGCTTGAACAGCACGTCGCCGTAGTGCTCAATTACGGTAGCATCCGTGGTAGTTTTCAGCGCTTTTTCAAACTGTTGCCGGGCCCCGCTGTAGTCTTTCAGCCGGTACAGCACCCAGCCGTAGGTATCGAGGTAGGTGTCGTTGTCGGGGTTCTGCTTGACCAGTTTGCCCGCCATTTCCTTGGCTTTGTCCAGCTTCTCGCCCCGCAAGGAAAGGTAGTAGCTGTAGTTGTTCAGGGCCTGAGCATTATTAGCGTCAAACGTCAGAGCTGCTTCGTAAGCCGCATCCGACTTGGCGTATTCCTTTAACTCGTGGTAGGTGTCGCCGAGCTGGGTGTCGAACTGAGCCAGCAGCTCGGGGTTGTCGGTGGCCAGCTTGCGGCCGTATTCCAAGGATTTGATGGCCTTGGTTGGCTGCTTTTTCAGCTGATGGCCCACGCCGTTGTAAAACCACAGGGGCGCCTGGTTTGGGAACAACTCTAAAGCCTGCTCCGTGTGGGTAAGCAAGGAATCAACCTGATTGAGCTCGGCATCAATGAGCACCACCTGCTGCCAAATCTGGTAACGGGAGTTGTCCAGTTCAATGGCCTTCAGATAGTTAGCGCGGGCCGCAGGCCGGTTGCCGGTTACCGTCTGAATGTCGCCGGCAATGGAAAAGGCTTTGGCTTCGCGCGGATGCACCCGGGTAGTAATGGCGGCCAAGTCCTGGGCCGTTTGGTTGAGGGCCGGGTTGGGCAGCTGCTTGATGTAGTCAACCAGAATCCGAACCTTGTCGTCGATGTCCAAGGCCGGGCTTTCGAAGGCCAGCTTGATTTGCTTTTCCGATTCCGGCGCGTTGTTCTGCTGGCGGTACACGTCGGCCAGGATCATGCGGGCCCGCGGGTTGTCTGGGTCCTGCTTGAGGGCCTGCTGGGCCACCCGAATGGCATCGGGGAAGCGGTTGTTGGCCGCGTACATCTGGGCCTGGGCCAGCACGTAGCGTACCTCATTCGGGTTGGCCGTAATCAGCGTTTCGCCTTCCTGCAGGGCCTTATCGAGGTTATTTTGCTTGAGATAGATCTGCTGCTTTTTGAAGGATACCTCATCCAAGAGGCCGAATTGTTTTTCCGCCTGATCAAAGGTCGCCAGTGCCTCGTTCAGCTTGCCTTGGGCAATGTACAGGTCGGCTAGGTTAAAGAGGTAATAGCCCGAGTTGGGCACCTGCTTGATCAGGGTATTGTATACGCCAATGGCCTGATCGAACTGCTTTTGCGAGGCGTAAATCTGGGCCAGCAGCAGGTAGTAGTAGGCGTTCTGCGGATCGAGTTTTACGGCTGCTTGCGCAAAGTTCGTGGCATCCTGGAGGTTGCCGCTCAGCAGGTTGGTTTCGGCAATTTTGTAATTGACGGCCGCATTGGTGGGGTTGAGGGCGTAGGCTTTTAGCAGCCGCTCGAGGGCCTTGTTGTAATCTTCCAGCAGCACAAACCGCACCCCATCCACGAAATACGCCTCGCTGATTTCCCGATCCTTTTCCGATAAGGGGCGTTTTTGCTGGGCGGCGGCATCCAGAGCCGCCCGGCGGGCCAGCTCCTTGCGCTCTTTGCGCGTCAGCTTGCGGGGCTTCTTTTCGGGGGCCGTAGAGGTAGCGGGAGCCGCTGGCTTAGCCTGCTGGGCGTACCCGGGGCTGGCCACCAGCAGGCCCAGCAGAAGCACAGAAAAAGCACCGAATCGACTCATGAAAACAGTAGCGCGGACCCTGCGGCCGCGGTTTGGAAACGAGGAAACCTAACCCCAACACGACAGACCTCGGCAAAGGTCCGCGCTACTGAAACGTCAGGAGACGCAAAAATATCACACGCGCAGCGTGTTGTAGTCTCCTAGGCTCAAATCATTGGGCGTGCTGGCGACGGTAGCGTGGCTGCCCACCATGGAATTGGTCAGGTTGGCGTGCAGCACCGTGGCCGACTGCTGCACGATGGAGTTAGAAACGATGGACGCGCGTACGTTGGTATGGTTGCCTAAGGAAACGTGCGGACCTACCACCGAATCAGTAATGATAACCCCTTCGCCGATGTACACGGGCGGAATCAGGACGGAATTGGTCACTTGGGCGGATTCCGACACTAGGTTCTCGCCGCGCTCCTGCAGGTACTCCAGGTAACGCTGGTTAGTAAATACGGTAGCGTCCTTATTGCCGCAGTCCAGCCACTCGGTTACGCGGCCAGGCACGAAGGAGGTACCCTTGTTCTTCATGTTTTCCAGGGCGTTGGTGAGCTGGTACTCGCCTTTGTCCTTGATGTCGTTGTCGAGCAAGTACTGCAACTCGTTCTTCAGGTACTCGCCGTCCTTGAAGTAGTAGATGCCAATAATGGCCAGGTCGGAAACAAACTCCTGGGGTTTTTCCACGAAGTCGGTAATCTGGCCCTGCTCGTTGAGCTTTACTACCCCGAACGGCTTGGGGTCGTCTACGCGCTGCACCCAAATGGTGCCCTCGGCAGAGGAGTCCAGAATAAAGTCGGCTTTAAACAGCGTATCGGCGAAGGCTACCACCACCGGGCCATCAAGGGCCGACTGGGCGCAGAGAATGGCGTGGGCCGTACCCAGGGGCTCGTCTTGGTAATGAATAGTGCCCTTGGCGCCTACTGATTCAGCAATCTGCACGAGGCTTTTCTCCACCTCCGCGCCAAAGCGCCCGATAATAAAGGCTACTTCCTCAACCTGCTCGCCGCATACTTTGGCAATGTCTTCCACCAGGCGCTGCACAATGGGCTTGCCGGCAATCGGAATCAGGGGCTTAGGAACAGTAAGCGTGTGGGGGCGCATGCGCTTCCCCATACCAGCCATCGGGACGATGATTTTCATACGGGTGTGGTATTAGAAAGGTAAAAGTTGAGTAAAGAGTGATACTAGCCTAAAGCAGGTACTGTGTACGTAAGGATGGGCTACTGGTGCGCCATTACTGCACGCCGGTGCTGCCGTAGCCGCCCGCGCCGCGTGCTGTATCGCTGAGCACCTCAACGGGCTGCCACGCTACGGTTTCGTGGCGGGCTACCACCAGCTGAGCAATACGCTCCCCGTCCTGCACCACGAACTCCTGGTCGGAGAGGTTTACGAGCAGCACCTTCAGCTCGCCGCGGTAGTCTGCGTCGATGGTGCCTGGGCTGTTCACCAGGCCAATACCGTGTTTGTACGCCAGCCCGCTGCGGGGCCGCACCTGCATTTCGTAGCCCACCGGAATTTCCAAGAAAAGGCCAGTAGGAACAAGGGCGCGTTGCAGGGGCTTCAACGTAACGGGCTCGGTGAGGTTGGCCCGCACATCCATGCCGGCGGCGTGGGCCGTTTGGTACTCCGGCAGCGGATGCTTGGATGTATTGATAACAGAAATCAGCATGAAGCAAAGGAGCACAGGCACTTGCCCGCGCCAAAGGTAGAAGGAGGAACAGAGGTTACCGCACGAGCTTGGCGGATTACAAGGAATTTATGGATGATTCCGATGCGAAATTTCCCAGTGAAACGGTTCAAGCTAGCGTTATTTCACGGGTTTCAAGGCGGAAGCTGCTAAATTCAGAGGGCGCGCAAGCGGCGGCCCTCCACCAGGGCAATCAGGCCCACAAAACCCAACGTCAGTAGGGCATGGAAGGCGTAGCGAGGCCAGCCGGCCGCCACGGGCAGCCACCAACTCAGGGCCACAACGCCCACGGCCAGCGCCAGCCACACCAGCAGACGGGCAATGGGGTAGGGGACGGGGAAGTGCCGCTCGCCCAGCCACCAGCACAGGGCCGCCATCAGGAAGTAACAGGCCAGGGTAGCCAGGGCCGAGCCCATGTAGCCCAGCAGCGGAATCAGCAGGAAGTTGAGGACTACCGTTACCACTGCCCCCGCAAAGCCAATGTAGGTGCCGTAGTAGGTTTTGTCGGTGAGCTTAAACCACACGGAGAGGTTCCAGTACACGCCCAGAAACAAGTAAGCCAGCAGCAGTACTGGCACTACCGCCAAGCCTTGCAAGTATTCGGGCCGACGCAAGAATATTTGGGCTACGATGTCTACGTTCACGCTCACGCCCACAAACAGCATGGTGCAGCAGAGCGTAAACCACTTCAGCACCAGGGCAAACGTGTAAGGCGAGTTCTTTTCGTTGCTCTGGGCAAAGAAAAACGGCTCTGCTGCGTACTTAAACGCCTGAATAACCAGGCTCATCAGGACGCTGATTTTGTAGCAGGCCCCGTAGATGCCCACGGCTGCCAGGTTGCTTTGGCCGGGGTAGAAGTTTTCCGGTAGCCACCTGGGCAGAATAACCCGGTCCAGCATCTCATTTACCATACCCGCTACCCCCATGAGCATGATGGGGTAGGCGTACTGCAGTAGGGGCCGCAGGGGCTCCAGGTTCAGGCGGAAGCGGAAATCCAGCAGCTCCCGGCTCAGTAGCAGCAGCGTAAAGGCCGAAGCGGCCAGGTTGGCCAGGAAAACGTAGCCTACCCCCAGGGTGGGGTTGTACACGCTTTCGACCAGGGGGCGCAAGCTCGTTAGGTACTTGCCGGCCAGCACATCGGGGCAGAGCACGATGAAAAACAGGTTCAGCCCGATGTTGAGTAGGATGCTGGCCAGTCGAATGCCGGCAAACTTGCGGGCCTTGTTTTCCAGCCGTAGCCGGGCAAACGGAATGGCCGCCACGGCATCGAGCCCGAGAATAATGGCAATCCAGACGGCGTACTGCTCGTGGCCGGCCGGCAGGCTCAGCAAGCTCATCAGGGGCCGGGCCAGCAGGGCCACTACTCCACTTAGTAGTACACTAGTCAGCACCAGCAAGGTCATGACCCGGTCGTAGAGTTCCTGCCGGTCGGTGCCGGGCCGGTTGGCAAAGCGGAAGTAGGTAGTTTCCATGCCGTAGGTAAACAGCACGTTCAGAAACGAAACGTAGGCGTACAGCCCCGTTACAATACCGTACTCCGCCGCCGCAAACCGCCCGGTGTACACCCGCACTAGCAAAAACGTCAGCACGCGCCCCACAATGCTACTCAAGCCGTACACGGCCGTTTGCGAAGCCAGTCGCTTGGCTATACTCATCTAATAGAAAGGTAAATTCAAGGGAAACGGGAAGCGGAGCGGGCAGGAAAAGGCCGGGGCGGCCACTGCCTGCACGGTCAATGACTACCCCGGTCCCGTAAAATCAGCATAAAAAATTGCTAGGCCGCTACGGATGGTAGCGTGCTACTACTTGCCGGTAAAACTGGCTGGCCGCTTTTCCAGGAATGCCGAAGTGCCCTCCCGAAAATCAGCCGAATCAAAGCAACGGGCAAAGGCGTCGGCCTCACTCTGGTAGCCCTGGCGGTCCTTATCGTAATAGGCATTCACGCAGTCCAGGCACAGCCCTACGGCCAGTGGCGCCTTGGTCAGGATGCGGCCGAGCAGTTGCTTGGTGAAGCTCAGCAGCTCCGCCTGGGGCACTACGTGGTTAACCAACCCCAGGTGCAGCGCCTCGTCGGCCTTAATCATGTCGGCCGTCAGGAGCAGCTCAATGGCTTTGCCCTTGCCAATAAGTTGGGTTAGGCGCTGGGTACCACCATAGCCGGGCACCAAGCCCAAGTTCACTTCGGGCTGACCGAAACGAGCGTTTTCTGAGGCAACGCGCATGTGGCAGGCCATAGCCAACTCACAGCCCCCGCCCAAGGCAAACCCGTTTACAGCCGCAATAACCGGCTTGGGGCTTTCCTCCAGCAGGCGGAAAGCCTCCTGGCCCTGCATGGCGGCCCGGCGCCCTGAAACCTCATCAAGTTGGGTAAGCTCCGCAATATCGGCACCCGCCACAAATGACTTCTCTCCGCTACCCGTCAGAATGATGCCGCGCACGGCGGCATCGTCGAGGGCCTGCTGAGCTGCCGCCCGAATTTCTTCGATGGTAGCAGCATTCAGGGCATTAAGCTTGTCGGGGCGGTTAATGGTAATGATCAGGATGCCGGTTTCGGCTTCGAGGTGGTAGAGTAGGTTGGTGAAAGTCATAGTAAAAGAGGCGAGTGGGCACAATGGACGGGTAAAGATAGGATGAATTACGGCGCGGCTGGACTGCCGCATTGCCCTGCTGGCTACCTCTCGTTAGTGCTCGATACCTGGTTTCGGGCCGTGAAAACCGCAGCTACCAGGAGCCGCTGCAGGGCATGTTTACCAAAAATAACCACGTCAAAGAGTTATATAATTAAAAACATATATTTACCCCAAATGTTGCTTCTCCTTCACTTCCAAATACTTCCATTGTATGAGCTTTGTATCCGAATTCAAAGAATTCATTTCCAAGGGCAATGTCCTTGACTTGGCAGTTGGAGTTATCATCGGCGGGACCTTTGGCAATATTGTAAAGTCGCTCACAGACGACGTGCTCATGCCTTTACTATCCATTCTAACGGGCGGGCTCGATTTCAAGGACTGGTTTCTGGCCCTTGACGGCACGAGCTACAAAACGCTGGAGGAAGCCAAGAAAGTGGGGGCCGCAACCGTTAACTACGGGTTGTTCCTAAATGCTATTATCGTGTTTCTGCTGATGGCCTTTGCCATTTTCTGGTTGGTAAAAATTGCCAATCGTTTCAAACGACCCCAGCAGGTAGTAGTAGCCGACCCAGGACCAACCAAGGAGCAGCAACTTCTCATGGACATCCGAGACGCCCTGCGCAGCCGCCCAGAAGCAGGTGCCCCCGACCAAGGTGTAGGCAGCGTTGGTCGGTAGGTAGCATAGTGCCACCGAGTTGCGGCATGGGAAGTGGACTATACTAACTAGGTTTGCCTTGGTTGTGCGGGTTGCAGCCGAAAGCGTAACCCAGACTTTCCCATTTGGCTCAAGACTTGCTTTAGACTCCGCGGCCACGGTCGAAGAAATGTGTTTGCTTCGGGGGCGAAGCAGACCTAGCTAAACGGCTGATTTGTAAGTTTCAGCTTGCTTTGAACTAACTTTACCACGCACCCGTTGGGCGCAACACCAGGCTGTACTACTGCCATAGCGCAAGCAGTTATTACACCGGTTCCTTCCACCTCACTTGTCCATGAAAAAGCTGTTTTTCGCCTTTATTGTAGCCACCGTTGGGGTAGTAGCAACGCCGGCTGCCAGGGCCCAGAGTACTGCCAGCGCCACTTACTCAGGCCAGACCCAGCGGGGTAGCGAGCAGGGGTTGCGCAAAAAGCGCAAGACCTCAGCTACCGATATTGCCCGCATGCAGCAGCGCATGAGCATGAACCCCGATGAAGCCAAGCGCGACCAGCAGCTGGAGATTCTGGAGGCCCGTTCGGGCATGAGCACTGCTAATACCAGCTTCGGGCGTGCTTCGGGTCCTGCCCGGCAGTTTGAGAAAGGTGCTGGTAGCTTTACTGTGCGCAAGTTCAAGGATAACCGAGTAGGCACAGCCCGTCAGAAGCGAGGACAAACTCGGGCTGCGGGCTTCGTTGACCCCAAAGGCAAACCACTGACGCACAAGAAAAAGAAGCGCTTTCTCTTCTTTTAACATTCAAGAAGTATAAGACAAGAAAAAGCCGTGCTGTAGCTACAGCACGGCTTTTTCTTGTTTAGAGTATAGTAGCAAAACTAGTGGCGTGCCCGGGCCAGTGCCGGCCACCGGATGGAGTAGAAAGCAGAGTATACGGGTACGGTAGCTGGTCGTACCAACGTAGAGTCAGTAGGCTTCGGCAGCATAGCTGAATTACGGCCGGCGGGCGACTCAGAAAACGGCGAGGGCGCTACCCTACCAGGGGCATACGGTACCAATTGACGAGCTATCAGCAGCTGTCCGCAGCAGGTTAGCCCCGCAACTACTGTAGCAAAAAGTAAAATACGCTTCATACGAACGGATTATAACGCTAAACGAAGCCTTCCCAACAAAGACGCAAAAGCTAACCGGGTGGTTGCCAGGCTGAAAAGCCTAGCCCTGGAATTCCTACCTCTAACGGTCGATTCCTACTTTATTTTCCCTATTAACTGGTCTCTCACTCCTAATCCAAACCACTTTCTCACCTCTCAACGCCACTTTCTACCTGCTCTGCTACTCATCACCGTCTACCAAGAATAAAGGCTTAATAGCCTGTGTTTCTGTTGGTTTTGTGTATAAGTCTAATCGAAGGTAGGAAGTGAGTTCTGATTTTTAAAATCAAATAAATTTTGTGAAACTAAGAAGAGGCAGAACAGCAGTGCTCCTTATACAGAAAAAGCCCCAACCTACGCAGGCTGGGGCTTTTTCTGTATACGTAAAACGTCTTCTTTACAGGGTACGCTTCACTTCTTTTTCTTCGAATCCTTCAATGTTGTCTCCTTCGCGGAGGTCATTGTAGCCTTTCAGCGAGATACCGCACTCGTACCCCTGGCGTACTTCCGACACATCGTCTTTGTAGCGCTTGAGGTCTTGGATTTCGCCCGAGTACACCACGATACCGTCGCGGACCAGCCGCACTTTGGTTTTGCGGGTAAAGGTGCCGTCCGTTACCATACAGCCGGCAATAGTGCCCACCTTGGTAATGTTGAACACCTGACGAACTTCGGCGTTGGCTACTACCACCTCCTGCACCGTTGGGGCCAGCATGCCTTCCATGGCATCCTTCACCTCATTGATGGCATTGTAGATAATAGAGTAGAGGCGGATGTCAATCTGCTCCTGCTCAGCCAGCTTACGCGCGCTCTGCGAAGGACGCACCTGGAAGCCAATGATGATGGCGTCGGAGGCCGAAGCCAGCAGTACGTCGGACTCGGAAATGGCACCCACGCCCTTGCTAAGGATGTTCACCGCTACTTCCGGCGTACTCAGCTTGAGCAGGGAGTCGGCCAGTGCTTCCACCGAGCCGTCCACGTCGCCTTTCACCAGCACGTTGAGTTCCTTGAACGAGCCAATTGCCAGACGACGACCGATTTCATCCAGGGTAATGTGCTTCTTGGTGCGCATGGTCTGCTCGCGGGTCAGCTGCTGACGCTGGGTAGCCAGTTCCCGGGCTTCACGCTCGGTTTCCATCACCTGAATCTTGTCACCAGCCTGTGGAGCACCCGTTAGGCCAAGCACCTGAACCGGGGTAGCCGGGCCCGCCTGCTTCATCTTCTTGCCGCGGTGGTCCGTCATGGCCTTTACGCGGCCGTAGTGCGGGCCAGCCAGCACAATGTCGCCTACGTTCATGGTACCGGTTTGTACCAGAATGGTCGTTACGTAACCACGTCCTTTGTCAAGAGAGGCTTCGATAACGGTGCCAATAGCGTTGCGGTCCGGGTTGGCGGTCAACTCCAGAATTTCGGCTTCCAGCAGCACCTTTTCCAGCAGATCATCAATGCCAAGGCCTGTTTTAGCCGATACTTCCTGGGACTGGTATTTGCCACCCCATTCTTCTACCAGCACGTTGATGGCCGACAGTTCTTCCCGCACTTTGTCGGGGTTAGCACCGGGCTTGTCAATCTTGTTCAGCGCAATAACAATCGGTACGCCGGCTGCTTGTGCGTGGTTGATGGCTTCCTTGGTCTGGGGCATCACCGAGTCGTCGGCCGCTACCACAATAATGGCAATGTCCGTCACCTTGGCACCCCGGGCACGCATGGCGGTAAACGCTTCGTGACCCGGCGTATCCAGGAAGGTCACCCGCTTGCCCGACTTGGTCATTACGTCGTAGGCACCGATGTGCTGGGTGATACCGCCCGCTTCGCCTTTGGCTACGCTGGCGTTCCGGATGTAGTCAAGCAAGGAGGTCTTACCGTGGTCAACGTGACCCATGATGGTCACAATAGGGGCCCGCGGCTGCAAGTCTTCCGGTGCGTCTTCAATGTCAATAGTCGTTTCTTCTTCCTCGGCGCTCAGGAATTCTACGTCGTAGCCAAATTCATCCGCAATAACGGTAATGGCTTCGGCGTCGAGGCGCTGGTTAATGGAAACGAACATGCCCATGTTCAGGCACACCTTAATTACTTCATTCACCGACACGTCCATGAATGACGCTAGGTCGTTAGCCGAAATAAACTCGGTTACTTTCAGCGTCTTGGCGTCCAGTTCGTTTTGAGCGCGCAGGGCCTCACGGTCCTCCGCCGCCATGTTCCGCTTATCGCGGCGGTACTTGGCGCGGTTCTGCTGCTGACCACCACGGCCGCCGCTGAGCTTGGCCAGCGTGGCCTTGATCTGTTCCTGAATCTGCTTGTCGTTTTGCTCGGGCGTAAGCGCCGGCGCCGGCTGACGGGTGTTGCTACCCTGACCGCCGGGACGATTACCGCCACCTTGCTGACCAGGACGGGCGTTGCCACCCTGACCACCGGGGCGGTTGCCGCCACCTTGTTGGCCGGGGCCTCCACCAGGGCGGTTACCACCCTGCTGACCGGGGCCACTTGGGGTAGTTTGCTGACCAGGAGCACCAGGGCCTCCCATCGGGATGCGCTGACGTTTCTTCTTGTCGGGACTGATACCGCTCTTGCGCACGTCCGAGGACGCCACAGGACGGGCTCCACGACCACCGCCACCGCGCCGGGAAGAATCTAGGGGTAACTCAATTTTACCGAGAACGGTCAGGCCTTTCAGCTGATCCGCTTTAGCAACGATAGTACCTTCCTCTGTAGCTGCGGCGTCTGGAGCAGCTGGTTGAGCTGCGGCCGCGGCCGGAGTAGCGGGAGTTGTTGCCGGAGCGGGTTGAGGGGCCTCGGGAGCTTTAGGAGCTGGAGCAGCCGCTACAGGAGCAGCCGGTTGGGCTATGGGTGCGGCTGGCTGCGGAGTGGGCTTGGGTGCCTCTGCTACCGGAGCAGCCGGCGCTGGCTTTACCTCCGGCTGAGGCGCAGTTACCGGTGCCTCAGCAGGTTGAGGAGCCTCGGGCGCTTTAGGGGCCGGAACGGCCGCTGCGGGAGCCGGCTCCGGGCCTGGGGCCGGAGTAGGCTGCGCCGCTGGGGCAACTGGGGCGGCTGGCCGGGGCGGCACGGGCCGGCCCTTGGCATCAAGCTCAATTTTACCCAGCACTTTTAGGCCCGGGACTCGGCTTGCCTCCGGAGCGGAGGCAGCTGCTGGCGGCGGAGTGGGGGTAGCGGGTTTGGGAACCTCGGCTGCCGGAGCGGGCTGGGGCGCTGGGGCGGCCGGCTTGGGAGCCGGCGCAGCGGGGGCAGGGGCTGGTTTGGGGGCGGCAGCTTCCGCCGCACGCGCCTGGGCCGCCGAAGCTGCCGCGGCGTCTAGCTCCGTCTGGCGCTTGGCCTGGCTGAGCTTTGCGGCCTCCATCTTATCCTGCGCCGACGACTCAAATGCCTTTTCGAGCAGGGATACCTGCTCCGACGATAGCTTGGTCGTAGGTTTGTTTTCGATGATGTGCCCTTTTCCCGCCAGAAAATCTACAATCGTAGAAAGTCCAACGTTCAGGTCTTTGGCCGCCTGATTCAGCCGTTTGGTTGCTGCTTCCGCCATTCTATGCTCGCGAACGATACTCTTATTCAGTTGCAAAGGTACTATATTAAATCTTGCCGGGCGGGGTCAAAATCAAACCACCCGGCTTGATTATTTAACCCCCTTGCCGTACCGGCCGCCGCGCACTCATTGCGCGCCGCCGGAATTTTGTGCTTCTTCCTCCTGGCTGTCGCTTTCGTTGTCCTCGAACTCGTTGCGGATGACGCGGAAGAGTTCCTCCACGGTTTCCTCTTCCAGCTCCGTCCGACGAACGATGTCTTCCTTGCTGACGGCCAGTACGGCGCGGCCGGTATCGAGGCCGATTTTCTTCAGCTCATCGAGAATCCAGCCTTCAATCTCATCCTGGAACTCGTCCAGGGCGATGTCTTCTTCAAAATCACCGGCATCGCGGAACACGTCGATTTCCATGCCCACCAGCCGGGAGGCCAGCTTGATGTTGGCGCCGCCGCGGCCAATGGCCAGAGATACCTGGTCTGGCTTTAAGAACACCGAAACCCGCCCAGTTTGTTCGTTAATTTTCATCGACGTTAACTTCGCCGGCGACAGGGCCCGGGCAATGTATAGCTCCAGGTTGTCGGTGTAGTTGATGATGTCGATGTTTTCGTTTTCCAGCTCCCGCACGACGGCGTGGATGCGGGAACCCTTCATGCCCACGCAAGCGCCCACGGGGTCAATCCGGTCGTCGTAGCTTTCTACGGCTACTTTGGCCCGCTCGCCCGGCTCGCGCACAATGTTCTTGATGGTGATCAGGCCATCGAAGATTTCGGGCACTTCCTGCTCCATCAGGCGCTCCAGGAAAGCCGGCGCGGCCCGCGAGAGGATGATTTTGGGCGTGCCGTTCAGCACGTCCACGCGGTGTACCACGGCCCGGATGGTGTCGCCCTTGCGGTAGCGGTCCTTCGGGATTTGCTCGCCCTTGGGCAGCACCAGCTCGTTTTCGTCCTTGTCCAGGATGAGGGCTTCGCGGCCCCACACCTGGTACACCTCGCCTACCACTACCTCGCCCACCTGATCTTTGTAGGCCTGGTACAGGTTGTCGCGCTCCAAGTCCTTTACGCGCTGAATCAGCGTCTGGCGGGCCATGAGCACGGCGCGGCGGCCGAAGTCTTCCAGCTTGATTTCCTCGGCTACCGATTCGCCTACCTCATAGTCGGGCTCGATCTTCTGGGCCTCGGCCAGCGGAATTTTGTCCAGGTCCCAGATATCCTCGGAGTTATCGTCCACGATTTCGCGGTTCCGATAAATCTCCAGGTCGCCCTTGTCCACGTTCAGGATGACGTCGAAGTTCGAGTCATCGTCGTACTTCTTGCGAATCATCGTGCGGAACACTTCCTCCAGGATGCTCATCATCGTGGGACGGTCGATGTTCTTCGACCGGGCGAATTCGGCAAACGATTCAATCAGGACGTTGCTGTTCATTTTTATTTGCTTTTAGCTACTAGCTGTTAGCTGTTAGCGTGAGCTCAACAGACGACAACAGCTAAAAGGTGAATATTCAGCCTGAAAGCTAACGGCGAGTAGCCATCAGCTAACAGTTTGTTACTATTTAAAGGAGATAACCACTTTCGCTTCCTGAATGCTGGCGAACGGCACCAAGGCGGCGGGGAGGGTTTTCTTTTTGCTTTTCTCTTTCACTACCTCCGCCAGCTGAATGCCTTCGGCTTCCACGGCTTCGAGGGTGCCGGTTTTCTCGGTGCCGTCGGTGAGCTTGAGGCTGAGGCTGCGGCCCACGTGGCGGGTGTACTGGCGGGCGTCGCGCAGGGGCTGGTCGGCGCCGGGCGAGGTTACTTCCAGGGTGTAGCTGGCGTCTTCGCCGTACTCCTCATCTACGCGGCGGGCAAGGCGGCGGCTGATCTGGGCGCACTCATCAATGCCCACGCCCTGCTCCCCGTCGAGGGTGACGGTCACTTTGGGGCGAATGGCATCCGAGACGGTCAGGTCCACCACGAACAGGCTCCCGTCGGTGGGCAGGCTGTCCTGCAGCATCTCCGACAGGCGGGCACGGTCAAGTTTCATAGGCGAGGCACCGGGTGATAAAAGAAAGAGGGGACTGTCCGTCCCCTCTGTCGTGTTGTAGTTTGCAGGTGCAAAGATAATACAATTTCAAGCTGAAAACAAGGCCTATCTGCTCCTTAGCGCTGAACCGTAACCCAGCCTTTTACGCTCCGGCCGTCGGCGTCTTTCAGGTGGTAGTAATAAGTGCCGTCGGGTAGGTTATCGGCGCGCCAATCGTTGCGGTAGTTGTCGGTTTCGTAGAGCTTGGTGCCCCAGCGGCTGAATACCCGCAAGGTGGCCGGGCGGCAGCTAAAGCGCGGGATAAACGTCTCGTTCTTAGTGTCGTGGTTGGGGGTGATGATGTTAGGGACGAATACGTCGCCGACGATGACCGGAACGAAGCTGGTTTCCACGGTGCAGTTGGCGTAGCGGGCCGTGAGCTTGACGGTGTAAGTGCCAGCCGCCGTGTACAGATGGCTGGGTTTCTCCTCCCGGCTGATGGGGCTACCGTCGCCAAAATCCCACTCGTAGCTGCCGCCGGTTAGCACCGGCTCGAAAGTACACGTAAAGGGCGCCAGACCGGTGTACTGCGGAAAGTTGGTGCACTCCGGTACGCTCAGCGGGAAGTTGACGGTAGGCGAGGGAGCCAGCACTACCTGCCGGGTAGCTGAGGCCGCGCAGCCATTCTCCGTTACGGTGTAGCGCAACGTGAAGATGCCACCGCGCAGCTTGGTATCGGGCGGGGTAAAGCGGCCGTCGGGCGTGACGCCGGGGCCGCTCCAAGTGCCGCCCGCGGGGGTAGCGCCCGTCAGGGTCAGCGTCTGGGTTTCGTAGGCACACAGGGTGAGGTTGGGGCCGGCCGTAGGAGTTGGCAGCGGGTTTACCGTTATTACCCGGCTGGCCGTGCCGCAACCCAGGGAGTCAGAGTAGGAATAAGTGAGAGTGTGGGTGCCAGCGCCCGCCTGCTGCGGGTTAAATACGTTGCCGGCCAAGCCTCTGGTGGAACTCCAGGTGCCCCCGGCAGGGGTAGCCTGCAGGGTAACGGCGGCCCCATCGGCGCACAGCGCAGGTACCGGCGCAATGGCAACAGTCTGGTTCGGCGTTACAATCATGCGCAGGGGGCGGGTGCTTTGGCAGACGCCCGTGGTTGTGACGGTATACTGTAGTACGTTGCGCCCCACCAGAGCTGCCGTGGGCTGAAACTGGTAGGAGCCGTTCGGTAACCGCGTCACGCCGGGGCCGGTCCAGGTGCCGCCGGCTGGCTGCCCGCCCAGTGTTACCGGGCCATTGTTCACGCAGACGTACTGGGTAGGGCCGGGGTCAGCTACGGTAATGCCGAAGTCTATTTTGAAAGCTGCGTTGTTGCAGTTGGTGCTACCGTTTACAGTGGAAAAATAACTGGCGCTGGGCGGTACCGGAAAGCCTTGGGTGCTCCGGCAGCTGGCACACACGGCCTGGTACACCATGCCGCGCTTGTCGAAGCGGGAAGTACCGCCATCCACATGCTCGCCGGAGCCCCCGGTTTCGCCGTAAAACGTGGCGTACTCAATCGTGCGCAAACCTGCCCCGAACTGCACCAGATAGAAGTCGGAGCCATCGGAGGTGCGTTGGATGGCATTGGCCGTTACGGGCAGCTGAGCCATGTAAGAAATGCCGAAGCTGCGGTTGGTGTTACCGCCCCAGCCGCACACGTACACTCGCTCACAGTCATCAACCAGGAACGCCGTAGGCGACAGATCGTGCGCCAGCGGGCGGCCGCTGCCAAAGGCCGTGGAGTAGAGGCCGGTTCTTAGGTCGGGGGTGAGTTTCTGAATAAACTGTTGCCCCCCGGCCACGCCGTACAGGCCACTGGTGAGTGGGTACTGGCCCTGGGTTTGCCCTAGCACGTACACGTTATTACTACCGTCTAGCTGCACGAAATAGGCCAGGTCGTTGGCGCTGGTGCCCAGCAGGGTAGCTGCCTGCAAGGTATTGGCGGTAGTCGGAAAACGGGCCACGAAACCGTTGGTGCCGCCCGGATTGGCGGTCAGAAAGGCGCCGGTGGTGGTCGGAAAATCGGTGCTGGTACTGCTGCCGGCCACGTATACCCGCTGATCGGTGCTGAGCTGGATGGAGCAGGCAGTTTCAACGGCTGAGCCGCCCAGCAGTGTGCTCCAGAGAACGGTGCTTAAGTTGGCGCTGAGCTTGGCAACGACGGCATCTGCGGCGCCTTGACGGGTACTCTGGCCACCGCTGGTTGCCGGAAAGTCGGCGCTTTGCGTGGTAGAAGCCAGGTACACGTTGTTGGCCCCGTCCGTGATGATGTCGCCCCGGAAGGCGTCGCCGTAATTGTTAACGATGCCTGGGTTAAGCGTTAACCCATCGTTGCCACTGCCGCCGAGGTAGGTAGAGGCTACCAGCGCATTGCCCTGGGAATTCAGAATAGAGATAACCAAATCAGAGCCATTGGCATAGCGCGTGACGCCATTAACGCCGCTGCTCAACGGATCAACGGCAACGCCCCCATTGAAGCTACGGTCGTAGGCGGTCTGCGAAACGGGGTAGGTGAGGGAACTGGTGCTGCCCAGAATCACTAGTTGGTCGCTGCCATTCACTACTAGGCTGTGCGGCGCATCGGCCGCTTCTCCGCCTAAATAAGTGGCGTATAAGCGGGCCGCGCTACCCTTTACCGTAGTGTTGTACTTGATGATGGCCATGTCCATGGCGGCCGAAAACGACTGGTCGAAGGCGCCCAGGGAGGTAGGGAAGCCAGGCCCAAATGCCACGCCGCCGGAGTACATGTTGCCTTGCGCATCGTAAGTAGCCGTGAAGCCCCAGTTATCGGCTTTGGAGCCGGTGTAAGACGAGAAAACCACCGTTGGGTCAATGACCAGCGGCTTGCGCGCGTCATAAGCACCCAGGCGGAAGCCCACCACGCCGTTCTGTAGCTCGTAGTGGCAGCTTATCAGGTGGCGCTGGCCGTCGGGGCCTTCCTGCCAGGCCTGCGGCGCCTGTTCTACTACCTCGCCCACGGAGGTATGAATGCGCAGCACGCCTTCGGTCAGCTCAACTCGCTCCGGGCCCTGGTAGCGCAGGCGAATACGGCTCGGCTTGGCTCCGGGCGCCACCATAAAGTCGTATTCCAGGTGCTGATTGGCATTCTCGTAGAGTCGGACTCCAATGCCAGGATACACGTTGGTGTAAGTTGCTTCCCGAAACCCAGGCACCTGGCTGGCCCAGTGGCTCGGGTCGTTGCCGAGGTAGTAGTTGCGCACCTCGCCGGTCGGCTGGCCACCCTGAATAGTAGCGTGGCTGTTACCGCCCTCAAATGTAACGGAGTAGGCATGGCTGCGCAGCCGGGTTGCGGTAGCCTCGGGGGTATGCTCATGGGCAGCCCGGAGGGCGGCCGCGTCGGCAAGGGTGTAGGTAAAGCCCGTGGCGGTTAGGAATAGCCGGCCGGCCGGCAGCTCGGCCATGTAGCGGGCCCGAGCATCCCACTGCCCGCGGTTTTCCACAAACTCCAGACTGGGCTCCGGCACCGGCGAAGCAAACCGGGCCTGCGGGCCGGGAGGAACGGCCGCCTGAACAGCGTGAAGGAAAGCTAATAAGAAGATAATGAGGGTAGTAAATTTGGTCATTGGCAGGAAGTAATCAGGGAAGGAAAGGTACGCAAAGCCGCGCCAAAACCATGCCGCGCCGAGTAGCGCCAGCTTGGGCGGAACTCCTACCTTTGCCCCTGATCCTGTTGTTTGGAAAAAGGTTGCCCGTGCGTCGTTCGTTTGCCTTTGCGTGTACCGTGTTGCTGATGTTGTGGGTGCTGGCAGCCATTGCCTGCGCCCAGGTTCCGGCCTACACCTTCTGGCCGGCCATCTTTGGGGCCCTCACGCTACCCGTAGCCCTGGCGTTTAATCTGCTGGCGGGCCTGTACTGGCTGCTGCGGCGTTGGCCGGTGGCCCTGCTGCCGTTGGGGCTGGCGGTGCTTACCTGGCCTCATTTTCAGCGCGGGCTGGCAGTGCATCCGTTCCGGGTAGCTCCGGCGGCCGCCGCCCAAACCGGCCAGGTAGTGAAGGTGCTGTCGGCCAACGTGCGCATTTTCAACGTGTACCCCCAGCTACGCGACGCCGGCCTAAAGTCCTCCCGGGAAATGGTGCGCTGGGTGGCCGAAAACCCCGCCGATATTCTGTGCCTGCAGGAATTCTACAATGAGCCCGTGGGTACCCGCTCCCGCGACGGTAACGTGTTCCGCACCGTCGATATAATCGGGCGACAAGCCGGGCGGCAGGTGTTTCTCTCCAAAACCTTGACCAATAGCGCCGGCGCCGAGTTCGGCATGGCCATTTTTAGCCGCTTCCCTATTGTTAATAAAGGCACCATCAGCTTCGGCAAACTGACCCAGAACCACGCCATGTGGGCCGACGTCCGGTTGCCTTCTCACGACACGATTCGGGTGTACAGCTTCCATCTGCAGAGCATGAGCATGGAAGAAAAAGACATTGTAGACAGCTACTCCAGCAAGGCCGGCCTCAAGCAAAAAGGACTGGGGCTGCTGCGGCGCTTTAAGCGCGGGGCCGTGGCCCGGCACTGGCAAGTAGACACGCTGGTGCGCCGCTTCGAGCGGTGCCGCTACCCCATGCTGCTCTGCGCCGACCTCAACGACGTGCCCTATAGCTACAGCTACGACCAGCTGGCTGACCATTTCCAGAACGCCTGGGCCAGCTTGGGCAACGGCGTCGGCAGCACCTACAACGGTCGCCTACCCTTCGTGCGCATCGACAATCAGTTTGCCAGCCCGCAGTGGATTGTGGACGACTACTGGGTGCACTACGAAATTCCGTATTCCGACCATTTCCCTAGTACCGCTACCTACCGCCTCGCCGGGAAGCAACCATAGTCAAGAGTTTTATACCAGAAACAGGTCAGTATAAACTACCCAGGGAACTTTATAAACTACCGAGCCGGCACTTTGTACTGTTTGAGCGGCTGTTTGTGCTTAGTTGCGGAAATATTGGGGCTGAAAGCAGCTATTTAATGCGGTTAGCTGTTAGTATGGGCCACCATCAGACGGAGCCTAAGCATACGGGTTACAAAATCTGCGCAATCCTCTTACTCTGCAAAATCTGCGGTTACTTTTGCACTCATGCAGCCACCCCTCTCGCTCTACAACACGCTTACCCGCCGCAAAGCCCCGTTTCAGCCCTTGCACGCACCTTTTGTGGGTGTGTATCTCTGCGGACCAACCGTTTATAGTGAGGCCCACGTAGGCAACGCCCGCGGCCCGGTGGTGTTCGATGTGCTGACGCGCTACCTGCGCTACCTGGGCTACACCGTGCGCTACGTGCGCAACATCACCGATGTAGGCCACCTGGAAGGCGACGCCGACGAGGGCGAGGACAAAATCAGCAAGCGGGCCCGCGCCCAGCAGCTGGAGCCCATGCAAGTGGCCGAGCAGTACACCAACCTTTACCAGGGCCACATGGAGGCCTTGGGCTGCTTGCCGCCCGACATCACGCCCCGGGCCAGTGGCCACATCATCGAGCAAATTGAGATGATTCAGCAGATCATCAACAATGGTTTTGGCTACGAGGTCAACGGCTCGGTGTACTTTGATGTGCCGGCTTATAACGCCGCCGGCCGCGGCTACGGCAAGCTCTCGAACCGGGTGGTAGAGGAGCTGCTGGCTGGCTCCCGCGACAACCTCGCCGGCCAGGACGAAAAGCGCAGCCCCCTAGATTTTGCCCTGTGGAAGCGGGCCGATGAGCGCCACCTCATGCGCTGGCCCTCGCCCTTCGGGGAGGCGCCCGGCGAGGGTTTCCCGGGCTGGCATCTGGAGTGCTCGGCCATGAGCCGCAAGTACCTCGGCGCCGAGTTCGATATTCACGGCGGCGGGCTGGACTTGATGTTCCCCCACCACGAGTGCGAAATTGCCCAGAGCCAGGCCTGCAACCACCCTACCAACGAGGCCCAGGTGTGGATGCACAACAACATGATTACGGTGAACGGGGCCAAAATGAGCAAGTCGCTGGGCAACTTCATTACCATCAGCCAGCTGTTTGAAGGCACCAACAATACGCTTACTCAGGCCTACTCGCCCATGACGGTGCGCTTCTTCCTGCTCCAGGCCCACTACCGCAGCACCGTTGATATTACCGACGAGGGGTTGCAGGCGGCCCGCAAGGGCTACCGCAAGCTCATGAACGGCCTGCGCCTGCTGGAAAAGCTGGTGCTGCCCGCAGGCACCGCACCAGCCACCGACACCGCTGCGGCCGACGCCGAGCTAGGCAAGCTCACTCAGGACTGCTTCGCCGGCCTCAACGACGACCTAAACACGGCCCGCACCATTGCCAGCCTGTTCAACCTGCTACGCAAGCTCAACGGGTACGCCGCCAACCTGCCTACCCTGGCGCAGGTGGGCAATGAAGCGCTAACTGCCGCCGTTACTACCTTCCGGACGCTGGTGCAAGATGTGCTGGGCCTGCGGGACGAGCCCCGCGCCAACGTAGAGGACCTGCTGGGCCTGACCCTAAATTTCTACGCCAACGCCAAGCAAAGCGCCGCCAAAGCCCGCGAGGAAGGCAACGCCGACGAAGCCACCAAGCACTACGGCGAAATTGACCGGATCCGCACGGCCCTCAAAGACCAGGGCATTGTGGTAAAGGATACGAAAGCCGGCGTCGATTGGGCGTATAGCGAAGAGTAAACCGACCCGGTTGAACGTCAGGCAGAAGCGCCGCCGAAGCATCTCGCTCGAATCGTTAGGTAGTAACGCCAACGTCAGTCGAGCAGGATTCCTCGCGGGGCCCGGAATGGCGGCTACCATCACAACATCGGCACGCGAGATGCTTCGGCGGCGCCTCTGCCTGACGTTCTTTCTACTTTGTACTTGTTGTATATGAACCTTCTCTCTCGTCTTGCGCCGGCTTCGCTGGTGGCCCTGCTGCTGCTCACCGCCTGTCCGGCCAAAAAGGACACTGCCGAAACCGAAAACAACGCGGCCAGCCAGCCCGCGCTACCCCAGGCCCCGGCTTTCAACCCCGACTCGGCCTACGCTTACACGGCCAAGCAGGTAGCCTTCGGGCCGCGCGTGCCTAATACCAAAGCCCACGTGCAAACCGGGGACTGGATAATTGGGCAGTTCAAGGCGGCGGGCCTATCAGTAAAAGAGCAGCCGTTTGAGGCCATGGCCTTTGATGGGAAGATGCTGAAGTCGCGCAACATCATTGCTCAGTACATGCCCCAGGCCCCGCGCCGCATTGCCATTTTCACCCACTGGGATACCCGCCCCTTCGCCGACAAAGACAAGGAGCAGAAAAATGCGCCTCTCGATGGGGCTTCCGACGGGGCCAGTGGGGTAGGTATTGCCCTAGAAATGGCCCGCGTATTGTCCCAGCAAAAGGATGCCGCCGCGCCCGGCGTCGGGGTCGATTTTATCTTGTTTGACTCCGAGGACTACGGCTACGATGGTAGCACCCAGGGCGAGAAAAAGAACCTGCTACCTCCGGGCCAGGAAAGCTGGTGCCTGGGCTCCCAGCACTGGGCCAAGAACATGGTGCCCACCAACTACAAGCCCAACTACGGCATACTGCTGGACATGGTGGGTGCCAAAAACGGCCGCTTCAGCCGCGAGGACCTCAGCCGCCAACAGGCCCGCGACGTGGTGGATAAAGTTTGGAATACAGCCGCCCAGCTCGGCTACTCCGACTACTTCTTATTCAGCGACAGTCCGGGCATCACCGACGACCATGTATTCACCAATCAGGCCGGCGTGCGCACCATCGACATCATCGATTTCCTGCCCAACGGGGAGTTTCAGCCCTACCACCACACCACCCAGGACAACATGAGCATCATTGACAAGCGGACGCTCAAGGCCGTGGGCCAAACCCTGCTGACGACCATTTACGCCGAGTAAGAAGCCCGTCTGAATTTCCTGGAAAGCCCTGGCAACATAGTTCGTCAGGGCTTTTTTATGAAGGTCGATTACGTTCTAAACTAAACCTGTTCTAGTAAGCAGCTTGTAGTATACCACGGTAGCGTGCAGCTCCCCATCGGCGCCGCGGGCGAAGGCCGGAATGGCGCCGGCCGCTACGTAGCCCAGCCCATGATACAGTAGTTCCGACCCCGCGCCTTGCAGCGTGTCCAGTACCAGTGTGGTGCGGTGCTGCTGGCGGGCCAGTTCTTCCACGGCCTGCATGAGCTGGCGGCCGATGCCCCGCCGCTGGGCCCAGGTAGGAACCAGCAGCTTGGCTACCTCGGCGCGGTGCGTGGCATTGGCCTTGGTGGCCAGGTGCAGCTGCACCGTACCAACCAGCTCGCCATTCTCCTCTTCCGCAGCCAGCAGCAGAACCCTGCCCGACGACAGCGCAACCCCGATTTCCTGCCAATACTCGCGGGCTTCCTCAGCTGCTAAGGGTGGCAGGAACCCCACGGAAGCGCCCGAATCAACGGCATCCTGGAGCAGCGCAACTAAGCCGTTGAGGTAGGAGGGAAACTCAGCAACTTCTAGAGGTCGGATGTTGATAGGCATGATGGGTAATGGTGGGTTACACGTATTCCAGTCGGGCGCCGGCGGCCTCCACGGTCAGGCGGGCGGTGCGGCCGCAGATGAGAGCCATGTTCTGGGGCTCGTGGCCGACTGGAAAGCCGTGCGCAATAGGAAAGCCGTACTTGCCGGCGTAGTGCTGAATGATTTCGTTGGGCGTCTGGCCGTAGGGCACGGCGTTATCCTGGGGGTTGGTGAAGTGGCCCACCAGCAGGCCGGCCAGGTTCTGGAGCTTGCCCGTGCGGTCCAGGTGCACCAGCATTCGGTCGATGGAATACAAGTACTCGTCAATATCCTCCAGGAACAGAATGCGGCCCGCAGTGGGGCAGTCGGAGGCGGTGCCGGTCAGGGTTTGCAACATGCTCAGGTTGCCGCCTACCAGCTCGCCGGTGGCCGTGCCGAGCTGATTGAGCGGGTGGGCCGGGATGGTATAGCGCGTTTCCTCCCCAAACAGCGCCCGGCGCAAACTTTCCACCGATTCCTGCCCGCCTTCCTGATGGAAAAAAATGGGCATTACCCCATGAATGCTCTGGTGCCCGAGCTTTAGTAGGTGGCAATTAAGCGTCGTAATGTCAGAGAAGCCGGCCACCCATTTCGGGTCATGGGCGAAGCGGGAAAAATCGAGACCATCAATGATGCGCGGGGTGCCGTAGCCGCCCCGGGCGCACAGAATAGCCCGGATGCTGGGGTCGTCGAGTTGCTGCTGAAAATCCTGGCGGCGTACTTCATCCTCGCCCCCAAATTGGTGGTGGCTCACGTTGGTGCTAGCCCCCAACACTACCCGCAGCCCCCAGCTTTCGAGGGTAGCAACCGCCGCCGCCAGCTCCTCATGGGACGCTTTGCGGGCAGGACAAACAATAGCAACCTGGTCGCCGGGGCGAAGTGGAGCGGGAGCGGTAGTAGGCATAGAAGTCGGAAGGTCAGTAGCCGCAAACCTAAGCAAACGGGCCGTAGCGCGAAACGGGAGCTGCGCTCTGCCGTGCGGTTTAGGCCACCTACAGCGGTTTTCAAGTTAGTGCATGGGTAGCGCGGCCGGACCCCTCCCCCGGCCCCTCCCCAGTAGGGAGGGGGCCCAGACGAAGAGCTAGTGGCTAACAACTAACAGCTTCATTAGAACGCACCCCTCCCTATTGGGAGGGGATGGGGGAGGGGTCCACCTACCTGCCAAACGGCTATAAAAACGCAACCTCAACGTGAGGCACCCAGGGTGGGCGAGGTATCTTTGCAGTGGCTTGCGCCGGACGCGGCCCCTGTGTATGCGCTTTTACTTTCTTCTAATTCTCCTGCTGAGTATCGGCTGGCCCGCAGCCCTGCGCGCCCAAATAGCTCCCGATACCACCCACGGCCGCTACCACCGGCCCGTGTTTCGGCAGGTGACGGTACGCCGCAACGTGGAGTTTGCCCAAGTCACTACCCTGCTGGGCATGTCGCAAACCTTATACATGGACGTGTATGAGCCCACCGGCGACACCGTGCGCCGCCGGCCCCTGGTGGTGCTGGCCCACGAGGGTGGCTTCCTGACCGGCACCCGCGACGACGCCGTGATGACGGCCTTGTGCAACCGGCTGGCCCGGTTGGGCTACGTGGCCGCTACCATTGATTACCGGCTGTATTTCTTTCCGTTTGACACCGTGGGCATCGGGCGGGCCGCCATTCGGGCTACTCAGGATATGCGCGCGGCGGTACGGTTTTTTCGGCACGATGCGGCTACTGCGAAGAAGTTTCGGGTGCATCCGGGCTACGTGTTTGTGGGTGGTTCCTCGGCCGGCGGCTTTATGGCTCTGCAAGCGGGCTACCTCAACAAAGCCGCCGAAGTACCGGCCTACCTCGATTTGAAAGCCTTGGGCGGACTGGAAGGCAGCGGCGGCCACGCCGGTTACAGCAGTCGGCCCCGCGGGGTAATTAACCTGTGCGGTGCCCTGGCCCGCGCTACCTGGCTCGAAGCGGGGGATGTACCCCTGTGCAGCGTCCACGGCACCCGCGACGGGCTGGTACCGTATGGGCGCGGCACGGTCGGCTCGGCGCTGCCGCCCCAACTGGTGTACGGCAGCGGGGCGTTACGCCTGCGGGCCAACGCGGTGGGGGTGCCCAACGTGCTGCGTCGGCTGCGCGGGGCGGGCCACGTGCCGTACTCGTTCGAGCCGACGTATATCGATTCGGCCTTTTTTGCCATGCGCGACTTTCTGCGGCCCTTGCTGGGGGTAGGAGCGCCCGGGCCGTTGCTGGCAGCCGCCCTGAATCCGCGCCGGGCGGCGCAGGTTACGGCCCTGCTGCTGCCGCGGCGCATCGGACTACAAGGCCTGCCGACCCCCGATGAAATAACCTGGCGGCCCGATTTGCTGAAATCCACGCCCGACTCAACCCAGCGTCCTGCCGAGCCAGCCCTGCCGTTGCCCGCCGCTGATGCCGCACCTACCCCCACGCCTCCCGCGCCACCACAAGGCAGCACCCCGAAGTCAGAGCGGTAAATAAGTAGGAGAAGCAGGCCCCGATCGAAGCTTAATAACCACTTGTCATTTCGAGCGGGAGCGAGGAACCTGAGTTCACCATGCAACGGCTTACCCCAGATTCCTCGCTGCTCTCGGAATGACAAGCATAAGATTGTAGAGACGCAATATTTTGCGTCTTGGTGCTAGACCGGTTGGCGATGAAAAGCCCCGCATAAACAACATCAAAACGACGAGACGCTAGGTGTCGCGTCTCTTCAGCGCGCTACGTCAGCGAGAGGCTGCGGCTTAGGCTGAAACTTCCTCGGCCAGTTCTGTGCCGACGCTGATGGGACGGAGGCGGCCGGTGCGGACGATGAAGGCGCCGTACTTGCGCAGGGTGTCGCGGTGGCGAATCAGGTTTTCTAGGGCCACGTAGCCCACTACGTATTCGTCCTCGTCAGCTTCTTCCGAAATTTCGCTGAAATCGAGCAAGTCGATGATGCGGTCCTCGTCGGTGCGCAGGTAGATTTCCACTTCCAGGTCGGAGGCGTAGGTAGGGGCCGCGGCGGCTTTGGCGTACTGGTAGGCAAAGCCCTGGCGCAAGGCAGCCAAATCGGCGAGGACGGCCGAGCCGGTGGGGTGCCCGCCCGCGCCGCGTCCGCGCAGGAACTGCTCACCAGCAAAATCGGCCTCAATGACCACGCCGTTAAACTCCTGATCCACGGTGTAGAGTGGCGACTCGGGGCCGATGAGTTGGGGCGTTACGAGCACCGTTACGCGCCCGTCGGGTAGGCGCTGCAGGCCGGCCACTACCTTAATTTTCTGGCTCTGACTGGCGGCAAACGCAACATCCACCGCGCTGATTCCTTCGATGCCGAGGTTGAGCACCTGCTCTGGCTGCAGAAAAGCCCCATAGGCGTGGGCGGCCAGCAGCACGGCCTTGGAGCGCGGATCGAACGCGCCCATGTCGAGGGTAGGGTCGGTTTCGGCAAAGCCCAGGGCCTGCGCTTCGGCCAGGGCCGGGGAGTAGTCGGAGCCGTCCTCGCCCATGCGCGTAAGCACGTAGTTGGAGGAGCCGTTGAGAATGCCCGTGAGGCGGCGCAGCGGCTCGGTGCTGAAGTACGCATCCAGGGTCCGGATAACCGGAATGCTGCCGCACACGGCGGCCTCATATAATAAGGTGCCCTGGCCTTCGCGCTGCAACCGGATGAGCTCAGGCAGGTGGCGGGCCAGCATAGCTTTGTTGGCCGTGACTACCCGGCGGCCCCGGCGCAAGGCCTCGGCTACCAGCTCAAAAGCTGCGTCGGCATCGTCAATTACCTCCACCAGCACGTCCAGGGTATCGTCTGTTAGCACCGCTTGCACGTCGTACTCAAACCGATCGGAGGGTAGGGGCCGCACCTTGCCGGGCGTTTTCACCACAATGCGGGCAATGCTAAAACCGGCCTCAGGCTGCTGATTCAGTATATCGAAAAGGCCCTGGCCCACGCATCCAAACCCAATGAGGCCTACTCGCCAAGGCTGGGTGGTAGAAGCAAGGGAAGCAGCAGAGGCGGAGAAGGCAGCGTTAGTGGACATAGCTCTGGACGTAGAATCGTTCGAGGAATTGGGTAATCTGGGCGGTTTCGATCAGGAAGCCGTCGTGACCGAAGTGCGAATCCATTTCGGCGTACATAGCGCCCCGGATGTGGCGGGCCAGCAACTGCTGCTCCTGGGGCGGAAACAGCACGTCGGAGGAAATGCCTACCACCAGCGTGCGGGCCCGGATGCGGCCCAGTGCCGCCGCTACGCCGCCGCGTCGGCGCCCCACGTTGTGGCTGTCCATAGCCCGCGACAGGGTCACGTAGCTGTAGGCATTAAAGCGGGCCACCAGCTTGTCGCCTTGGTAGCGCTGGTAGGAGCTGGCCAAGTAGTCGTCGAGCTTGCTCTCGTCGGAGTCCGTTTGGGTACGGTCGTAGGCATCGGGGCTGCGGTAGCTGAGCAGGGCCACGGCGCGGGCCGCGCGTAGGCCCGCCGCGCCACCCGCGGGGGTAGCCGTTTCGTAAGTAGGGTCGGCGAAAATGGCCAGGCGCTGGGCTTCATTGAAGGCAATGCCCCAAGCCGAATGTCGGGCGCTGGTAGCCAACAGCACCAGGTTCTCGAATAGCTCGGGCCGCTGTACGGCCCACTCCACCGCCTGCTGCCCCCCTAGCGAACCGCCAATTAGGGTGTGCACCGACGTCAGGGCCAAATGTTCCCGCAAGGCCTCGTGCGCAGCCACCATATCCCGAATAGTCAGGAGCGGGAAGTGCTGGTAGGCTGGTTGCTCCGTTAGCGGGTCCGGGGTAAGTGGGCCGGTAGTGCCGTAGCAGGAGCCCAGCACGTTGGCACACACAATAAACCAGTCGGCCGGATCGAAGTGACAACCCGCGCCAAACAAACCGGGCCACCAGCTTAGCACATCGGCATTGGCCGTGAGGGCGTGACACACCCACACCACATTGTCGCGGGCCGCGTTGAGGCGGCCGTAGGTATGGTAGGTAACCTCCACCCGGGGTAGGGTAGCGCCGCTTTCCAGCCGCAGGGGCCGGGGCAGGCGGAACAGGTGTGGCTCTTCGGAAGACATGGAATAAGGAGCGCGGGTCGGAGGAAAGCGAAGTCGGAAGCTGCTTCGCGGGTAGTTGCTAGGGGCGCGCCAGGGCAACGAGGAGCGTTTAACCATGCGCGAAAGGAAACTTCGCGCGGCATTCGGGTTCATGCTAGTATATCCTAGCCCGCAGGCGGAGCCGATTTTGCCCGGCTCCGCCCCGGCCAGGTGCGGGCGGCGTATGTTCCGATGGTTCCTCTCTCACAAAAAACGTCGGCGCCGGCCCGCTTACCGCATGGCTGGAAGCTGCTGCCCGGCGGCTCTCTCACCTGCCGCCGGACATCAACCCCTCTCAAGTGCTAGACTTCCAGCGTAGCGGCGTGTTCGAGTTCTGGCTCCGGCAGCAGCGTGCTACCGGCCACATCAGCGGGCTGAGCGGCTACATTGCGCACCGCGTCAAAGGCCTGGGCCAGGTCGGCCCGGATATCATCAAAATGCTCAATGCCCACCGAGAGACGCAGGAGGGTAGGCGTCACGCCGGCGGCGCGCTGCTCCTCTTCGGAAAGCTGCTGGTGGGTAGTAGCCGAGGGCTGAATGATGAGCGTTTTGGCGTCGCCCACGTTGGCTAGGTGGCTGACCAGCTTTAGGTTATCAATAAACTGCGTAGCCGTTTCCTTAGAGCCTTTGATGGCGAAGGTGAGCACCCCGCCGTAGCCGCGCTTCAGGTATTTCTGGGCCAGGGCGTGGTAGGGGCTGCTCTTGAGGCCGGGGTAGTTCACGGCTTCTACCTGCGGGTGTTGCTCCAGCCAGGTAGCCACGCGCAGGGCGTTTTCCACGGTGCGGTCTACGCGCAAGCTCAGCGTTTCCAGGCCCTGAATCAGCTGCCAGGCATTGAATGGGCTTTGGGAAGGACCGAAGTCGCGCAGGCCTTCCACCCGGGCCCGAATGATAAAGGCAATGTTGCCAAACGGCCCGCCTTTTCCGAATACATCATTGAACACCAGCCCGTGGTAGCCCTCGGAAGGCTCCGTGAACTGCGGAAACTTGCCGTTGCCGAAGTCATATGTACCGCCGTCCACAATCACGCCGCCAATGCTGGTACCGTGGCCGCCAATCCACTTCGTCGCCGATTCTACCACAATGTGGGCGCCGTGCTCCAGGGGCCGAAACAGGTAGCCGCCCGCACCAAACGTATTGTCCACGATGAGGGGCAGATCGTGCTTGTCGGCAATGGCGGCAATGCGCTCAAAGTCCGGGATGCTAAAGCTCGGATTGCCAATGGTTTCCAGGTAGATGGCCTTGGTATTCTCGTTTATCAGGGCCTCAAACTTCTCCGGCTGGTCGCCGTCGGCGAAGCGCACCTCAATGCCCAAGCGCTTAAACGCTACCTTAAACTGGTTGTAAGTGCCGCCGTACAAGTGCGTGGTGCTCACGAAGTTGTCGCCGGCCTGCAGAATGTTGTTGAGGGCAATGAACTGCGCCGCCTGCCCCGAGGAAACCGCCAGGGCTGCCACTCCGCCTTCCAGGGCCGCCACACGCTGCTCAAACACGTCGGTGGTGGGGTTCATCAGGCGGGTGTAGATGTTGCCGAACTCCTTCAGCGCAAAGAGGTTGGCGCCGTGCTCGGCATTCTTGAACACGTAGCTGGTGGTCTGGTAGAGCGGTACGGCGCGGGAACCAGTTACGGGGTCGGGCTGCTGGCCGGCGTGGAGTTGGAGGGTCTCGAAGTGGAGGTTCTGCGTGGACATGGCAAGGCTGGGTTAAAGACCGTTTGGACAGGAAATGAGGGAGCGAAAACGCGAAGAGAAAGCCACGACGAGGCGCAGCGGGGGCCGCACCGGAACCAGCCAGAAAATGCTTCTGAAGCTGAATGGGATGCAGGCGGGCCTCGGGTGCCACTGTGGGTCACCGCAGAATCAGGCCAAGAAAGAGGAAGGGGTTAGCTAGCCGGGAGTAGGGCTAGCAACAGCAACAACACGTGCTACAGCAGCGCATTCGCATTCGCCGGGAAGCTGGAGCAGCTACCGAAACACAGAAACCCCACGACCTAGTAGGGCGCAACAAAGCGACCAAGGCAGCGGGGTAGGAAGGGGCGAAAGCGAGGATGTTTTCCATGGTACTCCTGAGTTATATGCCCCGCCAGCTAAGCTGATCGGGCAGGAATTGGCACCTTTCGCGCGGTCGAAGGTTGCCAGCGGGTCAGGGAGCCTGTTCTCTCGCCGCTTCTGTATAAATCTTATGAAAACTACCCCGCCGCGAGCGGGGGAGTACCGAGTTGGTATTGCAAAGGTATAGCAGCGGTTTTGATATATGCAATAGGGTAGCAAAATTTTTTACCGCGGTGGCTGACTACAGCCCTTAGAAGGTGCTAAAGCCAATACGATGATTCAAGCCGCTGATTTTCAAACGCAATGTATCCGTTGCTCTATCTCATAGAGCTAGTTGCAAGAACTATAGCTCCCTACGTTGCCGGAAAAATCTGGCATACGACTGTCCGTTACCGCAAACATACTCGTACGAAAAAGCATGGGTAGGCCACAAAAAAAGCCACTCGTTTACGAGTGGCTTTTTAGGATAATTCCTAGATATAGCCTAGGCTTAAATCTTAGGTAAAGTCAACACCTGGCCTACCTCAATGTGGTCGGGATTGGCGCCGATGGTTGCCTTATTGGCATCGTATATCTGATGCCACTTGGAGGCGTCACCGTAGTGGTTCTTGGCAATTTTAGAAAGCGAATCGCCGCTTACTACCGTGTATTTGTCGGCCTGGGCAGCTGCCGGCTGGGCAGCGGGCTGGTTAGCGTTGCCGAAGAAATCGGTGGCGCCGCCAGCGGCAGGTTTAGGAGCAGGAGCAACGGGTTTTTTTTCGCCGTCGTTGGAAAGGAAATCAAACAGTCCCATAGTGGTAAATGCAAGTAAATGTGGAAGAAACGACCGACTTGCAGGGCAGGAAAAGGGCGTCGGTTTTGGCTCTTACGCCAAGGCCAACAATAAGTTGTATCCGGCGCATGCGCATAATTCTAGGCTGAACATCTTGCGGAATTGCCCCGTAAGAGGCGCAATACCAAGTGTCCTGCTTGGTGGTGTTTCTCCCTCATTTTAACTTATCTCCCTGCCCCATGAAAACTAATTCCGCTCCCTTGCGCTACCTGGCTAGCCTGCTCATGTTACTGGTACTTTTCACTGCTTCCTGCGGCAGCAAAGAAGGCAAAGTAGAAGGCGTGAACATGCTGTATGGCACCGAAAGCAAAGTTTGGAAAACCGATAAAGAACTGAGCGCCAGCGGCGACAAAGTAAAGCAGACGGATGCTCAGGAGGATGAGCGCATCACCTTCTTTGCCAACAAGCAGTATAACATGACCTCTCCTGCTGGTGCCGTAAATGGCAAGTATGAGTTTGACCAGGCCGGTAAGAAAATCACTATGACGCCTGATGGAGCTGCCCAGAGCAATACCTTCGATGTAGTAACGCTCACCGACGACAAGCTCACGCTCCGTAGCCCCGAGGGCGCTGAGCTGCGCCTTGAAAAAGAATAAGCGCTGGTAGCTTTTCGCTTCGCAACAAAAAAGCCTCTCTGTATCCAACGGAGAGGCTTTTTTATGACCATTCGGTACTGGCAGTATGCTGAGGCTGGCCGCTTTTTCGGTGTGCTCTTATGGGCAGCTCTCGGATGAATTACTATCGGGTGCCTTGTAACTTATATTCTTATATATCTTTGGTTAAACTTTAAAAAAGTAACAGAAATATTAATCAGTCAACAGATACAATTATGGTGTTTATGGCCGTCGCGAAGCGTGTTCATCTGTTTCTTATCTGCGCTGTTCTGCTGATGTTGCCTTTGCTGACTCAGGGTCAGACAACCAGTACCCTTGTCAGCTTCGACTTTAACTCGGGTACTCGGTATGACGCGCTTACGCCCGTTACGGCGGCGGGCGTTACGGCAGCGGCCTCTTCAACGGAGGCGTTTGCTACTAGCCCGGGTACGGCTACGGGTGCCGGCGCCTTTACGGCCGCTCCGAGCGGCCCGGCGTTGTCGATGGCAAATTCCACGGGCTCCAATAACAGGTACTTCCAGTTTGCGCTGGGCGGTAGTAACTTAAGCAGCTATTACGGTTACAAGCTGTACCTACAGCCCTACCGTTCCAGCACCGGCGCTACTACCATTACGGTGGCCTACAGCACCGACGGCGGCACTAACTTCACGAACTTTCCTACCACGCTGGCCGTGCCGGAACTGGCTTTTGCGGAACGGACACTCGATTTGTCTGGGGTAAGCGACCTGGACTACAAACACACGCTGGTGCTGCGGCTGCTGGTAAGCGGGGCCACCTCCGGCAGCGGCACCTTTCGCCTCGACAACTTCCAGGTGCAAGCTACCTCCGCCCTGAACCCCACGCCAGTTCTGACGAGCCTCAGTCCCGCTAGCATTGCGGCGGGCAGCAATGGCTTCACCCTGGTTGTTACCGGTAGCGGCTTTATTAACGGAAGCACCATCCGCTTTAATGGCGTTGAGCGGCCTACTACCTTGCACAGCGCCACCCAACTGACGGCCGCTATTCCCGCCTCCGACGTGGAGGTAGCCGGCACTTACCCCGTAACGGTGATTAGTCCGGGTCCGGGCGGCGGCACCTCCGCGAGCAGCAATTTTGTCGTTACGCCCGTAGTCCGCTGGGATGGGGGCGCCGGCACAAATAGTTGGTTTGACCGGGCTAACTGGGATGCTGATGCGGTGCCCACCACCAACGATGAAGTGCTACTGGACCACAACAAGGTTGCGGGCCGCTACACCGTGGTGCTTGATGCCGGCGGGGCCGTAGCCCCGGCTACCACGCCTACCGCTGAAGTTCGCTCCCTGACTATAAACCCGGCCACCGGCGACTCTATTCTGCTGGAAATATCAGCCCTGAATACTAGCACCGTGCCCCTACGCCTGACTCGTAACAGCGCTGCTGAAACTGCCTTGGCCATTTACAACAAGGGCGTTGTAACGAATACCAGTGACAGAGGCGGAATTGATATTCCGGGCGATAATCCGAATTTCTACCTCTACAATGGCGGCACCTACCGCCACTACACCGACCGGCCGCATGTAGGCCTGCTGGAAAACCTGGCCGCCGTGGCGGGCACGGAAGCCGGAACCTGGGAGTTTCGGCCCAAAACTCAGCCCAGTAACACAGCTTCCATTGCGGGCCGGACCTACCCCAACCTCGTTTTCCGGAACCGAATTGGGCAGGCTTTTACCAACTTCACTGGCAGTGGAGCTAACCCCCTGACCGTACGCGGCAACCTAATCATCGGTCCGGGCGCGGTGTTGACTGCCTCTACCACGAGCGAAGTGCGCGTGGCCGGCGACATAGTAGTGCAGGGTGCTTTTCGCTTTGCTCCCCAAACCACCGGGACCAGTACCGTCCGGATGGTGCTAAACGGGAGTCGGCCGCAACGCATTAGCGGGGTAGCCTGGGGCGCAGTGCCCAGCGGCACGCCAACGGGCACGTATCTGGCCGCCGATGTACCCCTGCAACTCAACAACACCAGCTCCGAGGGCGTGACGCTGGCTACCCCCGTTACGGTAAACAACGTGCTGCAACTCACGGCCGGCCGGCTGCAAACGGATGCGGTAAACCTGCTGACGCTACTTAATAATCCCACCAGCGGCTCTGATAACAGCTTTGTAAATGGCCCCGTGGCTCGTCCGGCTAGTGGTGCCGTTACCCTAACCTTCCCGCTGGGGCGCATTGCTGCCCAGGGTGCCGCCTACCGGCCTTTAACCTTAAACATCAACAGTCTGAGTCGGGCCACTACGTTTACGGCCACCCAAACCGAGGGCGGCTTTGCCACGAAAGACCTAACCGGCGACCTGCGCCGCCTGAATGCTACCCGCTACTTCGCGGTAACCCCCGCGCCCGCCCTCACCAGCGCCGATAACTTCGCGGGTACCATTACCCTGAGCTTTGGGCCCGATGACCAAGTAACGGACCCTACCGCCAGCACGCTGGTCGTAGCCAAGAACGACGGTAATGGCTGGGTAAACATTGGGCGGAGCGGCAATACGGGCGGCCCCAGCAACGGCACAGCGGTAACCGGCACTCTGACTTCAGGGCCATTCACTTCCTTCAGCTTGTTCACGCTAGCCAGTACCAACGCGGATGCTACCTCTAACCCGTTGCCCGTAACCCTGCTGCACTTCCGGGCCGAGCATCGGCGGGAAAGTGTGCGCCTGGCCTGGACTACTGCCACCGAGCTGAACAATGCCCGCTTTGAAATTCAGCGCAGCCTTGCTGGGCGGGAGTTTGTTACGGTAGCCAGCTTGCCAGGGCAGGGCAGCAGCGCCGCTTTGCACACCTACACCTGGCTTGATGCCGCCCCGCCCGCCGGTCCGTTGTACTACCGCCTGCGGCAGGTAGATACTGATGGCACTAGTAATATTTCTCCGGTAGTCGTCGTGACTCCTGGTGCCGGCGGGGTGCTTACCACATATCCTAACCCGGTTTCAGGGCATGTAAATTTTCAGGCTCCCGCTTCTAGCCTGCGCTACCGCATTGTGAACTTGCTGGGGCAAACTTTAACCCAGGGCCAGACGGTAGCCGGGGTGAACAGTGTGCCGGTACAGCTGCTGCTGCCAGGCGTGTACTACCTGCTGCTCGACACAGCTGCGGGTACCGAAAGCAGCAAATTTTACAAGGAGTAAGCAGCCGGCGGGAGCTCTATAGAAAATACCAGATATAGCTGAGCGTTATGTGTAAGTTTGACCAGTATTCTCAAGCGTTATACGTCGTTCTATGCTTATTTCTTTCCGCTGGTTAGCGGCCCTGGGGTTGTATGTTTCGCTGATAACGCAAGCTTGGGCGCAGTCAGGTCCGGCGGTACTACCTTCCGGATTACGCGCCTACCCCGTTCGCACCGTTAGCTCCACCGACACTGCTTTTCAGGACCTGGAGTTTCTGCGGCAGGAAATTGGCGGGGCGCGGGTAGTAATGCTCGGGGAGCCCACTCACGGTGAGGGCAACGTAACGGAAGCTAAAATTCGACTGATTCGCTTCCTGCAGCAGCGCCTGGGCTTCACTACGGTAGCTTTTGAAAGCGGCTTTTACGAGTTGGACAAGGCCCAGCGCCAGCTAGCGGCCGGCACCTCAGCGCGGGAGGCCCTGGAAAACAGCATATTTCCCGTCTGGATGGGGACCCAGGAATTTCAGGCGCTGCTGCCCTTAGTGGGCCGGGGCCGTCTGCGGGTGGCGGGCTTCGATGGGCAATTTAGCGGAGAGTATCAGGAAGAAATGCTAGAGGAGCTGGAAACGCTGCTCAAGCCCGAAAAAGGCGCCGATGGCATTGCCTACGACTACCTCGAGGAGTGCCTCAGTACCATGGGCGAAATCTTTACCTTCCCGCCCAGCCATCAGATAGCCATTTTCGATCTGCATGTGGGGAAGGCCCGCCGCCTGCTGGAAAAGGTAGCCGCTGGCCCAAGCGCTCAGCGCCGCGAGCGGGCCATGTTCTGGCTGCAGAACCTGCGCAGCATCCAAGCTATGGCGCATACCTATGCTACCCACGACCCGGGAGCCAAAACCGAAGCCGAATTCAGCGCCGCCGACAGCAACCCCCGCGACGCCCAGATGGCCGATAACTTGCTGTGGTATTTGCGCCAGCACCCGCAGGAAAAGGTTATCTGCTGGGGCGCACTACCCCATTTGGCCAACAAAGTCGAGGTTCTGGATAATGTCGAGTTGAAAGGCTACCGCCCCATGGGCCGAATGGTAAAAGCGGCTCTGGGCCCCGATGCCATGTATGTGCTCGGGACGGTAAGCGGGGGCGGCGTGTATGGGTTTGGACCCTGGGGAAAGCACACGCCAGTACCTACTCCGGCTCCCGGAAGTCTGGAAGCAGAGCTGCTGGCCCAGGGCCAGGAATACAGCTTTGTAAGTCTAAAGCATGATGCTCCCGGCCGCGAATTCACTACCTACGCTTTTGAGTATCAGCCCGTAGCTGGGCGGTGGAGCGAAGTAGTGGATGGCTTTCTGTACCTGAAAACAGTAACTCCGCCGCACGGAGTTGCACCCGTCGCTCTCGAGGCTACCCCAGCGGAAGCGCCGGTTCCCGTTGCCGAAATGGCCTCAGCGCAGCCCCAACGCCTGAATCCCGCCGCCCGCCCCGCGGCGAAAGTGGGCGCGGCCCTGACGATGCGCGGCACCGTGCTAGACCGCAAAACAGGAGCGGCCGTGCCCTTCGCGACAGTGGCTTTGCCGGGCCGCGGCACCGGCACCATCGCCGATGACCAGGGGCGTTTTACCCTCCCTGCCCGGCGGCACGAAACGGTGCAGGTAAGCAGCGTCGGCTACGAGTCGGTGACGGTAGCGGCGGAAACGGCTACTGTCACCGTGCGGTTGGTGCCCTCCGCCTACGCGCTAGGCGCGGTACGGGTCAGCGGAGAGTCTTTGAATCCGCGCAAGATTATGAAGAAAGTGTTGGCGGCCATTCCAACTAACTACGAGCAAGCCGACTACCACGCCCAGACCTACACCCACCGCCGCGTCAGCAATTTCGATACCCTGAGCCATGAGGTAGAATACGTGAGCCAGATTTTCGAGCCGGCCGGCCACCGCCACTATGCCGGCGGCTTCCTGATGCTGGAAGTGCGGCAGCAGCAACGCATTCAGGAGGCGCACCAGCTGGCTAGCTCAAAGCAGCCACTAGGACATTTTGGGTGGTCTGATGGGGGCCAAGGGTTTTTTTCTTCTACCACTGATCCGGTGCGCATTTCACCCCTGTTTAAAAGCAGCACGGTAGGCAAGTTTATTCTGCAGCTGGATACTGTGGAGCAGCGCGGCACTGAAACCGTGTATGTCATTCGCTTTGCCGCCAAGCGGGCTACCCACCGCACCACCGGCACCTACCTGCAGGCGGGGTACTCTGGCAAAATTTACGTGCGGCAGCAGGACTACGCCGTAGTGCGCTACGAGGCCATCTGGCAGGGTGATACGGTAAAGCAGAACGCTGTTGCCCACAAATACTACGGCCGCAACAACCAAATTGCCCACCTCTACAACCGAGTATATGCCGATGAGCGGACCTCACACGTAGCCACCTACCAGCAGGCTGCGAACGGCCGCTATTACGTAGCTAGTAGCGTGGCGCAAAGCCTCACGAGTGGTCGGGTGCTGGGCAAAAAGCCGTTTTACTCGCAAAAATCTTGTGAGGTGTACTTCACCGCAGTAGCTCCTGGCGCGGCGCCCGATGTGGCGAATGACCCGGCGCTTGCCGACAAAGAAATCGACCAGCTGGAACGGGCAGAATACCACCCGGCCTTCTGGCAAACCTACCAGCGCCCAGCTCCGGCCGGCTCCGCGCCCGCGTTGCTGCCTACGAAGCCATAACCTCGGCCGCCTTGCGTTTGCCGAAGATGCGGGTAATCCAGCGGGGTAGGAAAATAGCGCCCAGCACTAGGTAGAGGTAGTAGGTAAGGATGCGGTACAGCAGCACCATGAAATTCGTCATGGTGGGCGTGCCAATAAACTTGCCGAAGAAGGTAGGGAAGGCACCCTCGGCAATGCCCGCGCCGCCGGGCGTAATGGCAATCAGCAGGATAACTTTGTAGGTAAGGTTGCGCCCAAAAATCAGCCAGAACTCCGGCCAGGTAATGTCAATGAAAGCCGCAATCAGGCAACCGATAACCAGGTAGCGGGCCGTCCAGACGAAGGCCGTGCTGAGGGCCGCCCGCAGCCAGTAGCCCCAGCCGTTGCCCCGCAACTGGGCCGAAGCCAGTACCAGTTCGTTGCCCATTTTGTAGGCCTTATTGCGAAACCGGCGCAGTCCGCGCAGTGAAAACAGCCGCACCAGCAGCCGCTTCACCGACTGCGGATTGATGAAAATGGCGTATAGCATCAGCAGGGCGTACACCGTCACGAACACGTAGCTGGCAATAAAGCCGATGCGAAGCGTAGCCACCAAACCACCCTGCAAAGCCTCATGCGGGTACAGCGCATCGCCCCCAATCAGGACCACCAAAGGCACGGCCAGCACATAGTATAAGTTGTCGAGCATGGCTGTAGCCATAATATAGGCCACTGATTTGCCCAGCGGAATGCCCTCCTTGTGCAGCAACACCGGCGCTACCGCCGTGCCGCCCACTGCCGAGGGCAGCACACACGAGGAAAACTCCCAGATCATGATGACATCCAGGGCCGCACGCCAACTCAGCACTTTCTCGGTGAGGTAGCGGATGCGGTACACGTAGCCGGCGTCGCGGGCCACTAGTATTACCAGCATGAGCAGTAGCCAGGCGGGCTTGGCGTTGGCCAGCGGGGCCAGGTCGCCGGGTTGGTAGCTGCGCCAGAACATAAAGCCTACCACGCTTAACCCAATCAGCACCGGCAGAATAATGCGCGAGGGGCGGAGCTTATCCAGCAGCTGCTGTTCCTCGTTCTGCGGTTCGGTGAGTTGGGGCATGAGGCTAGGGTGGGATGGGTAAACAAAGGTAGGAGTTGCCCGCGGCCGAGGCGTTAAAGCCCGTTTAATCTGGCCGTCAACCCCAAACAATCGGAATTGCTATAACGTTGTTACGGTCCGGCTGCCAACCGACAGGCGGGAAAAATCGTACCTTCGCCTGTTGTACGCAGCGAGCGGCCCAGGGTGTTTTAACCTTCCGTATTCCACTCCTGTTGCCTAGCTATCTATCTTCTCTTTTGCCCCTGCTCTCATGCTAGTTGAACCCGGTGAACTGCTCGCGGAAATAAATTCGCCCGACGACCTCAAGAAGCTCAGCCCGGACCAACTGGTTCAGGTTAGCCAGGAACTGCGGCAGTTCATCATCGATTCGGTTTCCATTTACGGCGGACACTTCGGGGCTTCGCTGGGGTAGTAGAGCTGACGGTGGCCCTGCACTACGTCTTCAATACGCCCCACGACCAGCTGGTGTGGGACGTGGGACACCAGGCCTACGGCCACAAAATCCTCACCGGCCGCCGCGACCGGTTCCCAACCAACCGCCGCTACAAGGGCATGTCGGGCTTTCCGAAGCGCAGCGAAAGTGAGTACGACGCCTTCGGGGTAGGGCACAGCTCCACTAGCATCGGGGCGGCCCTGGGCATGGCCGTGGCTTCTGACTATAAGAAGGAGTTTGATCGTCAGCACATTGCCGTGATTGGCGACGGGGCCATGACGGCCGGCATGGCCTTCGAGGCTCTGAACCACGCCGGCGTGGAGAAGTCCAACCTGCTAGTTATCCTCAACGACAACTGCATGAGCATCGACCCTAACGTAGGCGCGCTCAAGGAATACCTCACCGATATTACGACCTCCCGCACCTACAACAAAGTGCGCGACGAGCTGTGGAATGTGCTGGGCAAACTCAGCAAGTTCGGCCCCAACCCCCAGCAGATTGCCCGCAAGGTGGAGTCGGCCATGAAGGCGACTTTACTCAAGCAAAGCAACCTGTTCGAGGCCCTGAACTTCCGTTATTTCGGCCCCGTGGATGGCCACGATGTGCAGCACCTTGCCACCATCCTCAACGACCTGAAGAGCATTCCCGGTCCGAAAATCCTGCACTGCGTAACGGTGAAGGGCAAAGGCTATGCCCTGGCCGAAAAGGACCAGACCCTGTGGCACGCGCCCGGCCTGTTCGATAAGGTGACAGGTGAAATTCACAAGAAAACCTACGAGAAGCCCCAGCCGCCCAAGTACCAGGACGTGTTTGGTGAAACCATCGTGGAGCTAGCCGAGCAAAACGACAAGATTATGGGCGTGACGCCGGCCATGCCCTCGGGCTGCTCGCTGAACATCATGATGAAGCAGATGCCCGACCGCGCCTTCGACGTGGGCATTGCTGAGCAGCACGCCGTGACCTTCTCGGCTGGCCTAGCCACCCAGGGCCTGGTACCGTTCTGCAACATCTACTCCTCCTTCATGCAGCGCGCCTACGACCAGGTGCTGCACGACGTGGCCTTGCAGAACCTGCACGTAGTCTTTTGCCTCGACCGCGCCGGTTTTGCCGGCGCCGATGGTCCTACTCACCACGGCTGCTACGACCTGGCCTACATGCGCTGCATCCCCAACATGGTGGTTTCCGCGCCCATGAACGAGGAGGAGCTGCGCAACCTCATGTACACTGCCACCCTGCCCGAAAACGCGGGTCCGTTCAGCATCCGCTACCCCCGCGGCGAAGGCGTAATGCCGGAGTGGCGCAAGCCCCTGAAGAAGCTCGCCATTGGTACCGGCCGGGTGGTGCGCGAGGGGGAAGGCGTGGCGGTGCTCAGCATCGGCCACATCGGCAACTACGCCGTGAAGGCTACCCAGCAGCTCGCCGCCGAAGGCCTCAACCCCGGTCACTACGACATGCGCTTCTGCAAGCCTCTGGATGAGGAAATGCTCCACCGCATTGCCCGCCAGTATCAGGCCATTGTAACCGTAGAAGATGGCTGCCTGCAAGGCGGCTTCGGCGCCGCCGTGCTGGAGTTCCTCGCCGACCACGGTTACGCCCTCCCCGTACGCCGCCTCGGCATCCCAGACCGCATCGTGGAGCACGGCACCCAGGACGAACTCTATAAAGAGTGTGGCTTCGACGCCGACGGTATTGCCACCGCCATGCGCGAAATGGCCGGCAAAGTAGCCACTCAAGCTTCGGTAGAAACGGTGCTGCTGTAAACCGATATTAACAGAACAGAAAAGTCCCGCTGGATTCGTCCGGCGGGGCTTTTTGTGCTCCAAATTGTGAACACTAAGAGTTCCTATACAAAACGTCATGCAGAGGCGCAGCCAAAGCACCGCGCGTGAGGTTGTTCTGCTACCTCAATGATTCGAGTGAGAGGCTTATACTGTGCCTCCGCATGGCTTTCTGCTTTGTGTCTAGTCGATGGGCAGCTTGAGTATGTCCAGCCTGAATATGAAAACAAAAATATTTATTCGTGTATGTACATCAATTAAATAAATGTCTCTACATTTGTCCCGGATTCAGCGGCACACACGCTCACGAGTCTTTTAGTGTAACTAACTGCAACGCTTATTACCATGGCTACTACCACTTGGGCAATTGACCCGACTCACTCCGAAGTACAGTTCAAAATCAAGCACCTCGTTATTTCCACGGTCACCGGCTCGTTCAAGAAGTTCGAAGGCCAAGCCGTAACCGAAAACGACAGCTTCGAGAATGCACAGATCAGCTTCGCCCTGGACGTGAACAGCATCGACACCAACCAGGAGCAGCGCGATGAGCACCTGCGCAATAACGACTTCTTTGACGCCGCTACTTATCCTCAAATCACCTTTACCTCAACTTCGCTGACCAAAACCGGCGACGACGAGTACAAGCTGACGGGTAATATGACCATCAAGGACGTAACCAAGCCCGTAACCCTCGACGTGGAATTTGGGGGCGTGGCTACCGACTTTTACGGCAACGAAAAGGCCGGTTTTGAAATCAGCGGCAAAATCAACCGCAAGGAATTTGGCCTGACTTTCCACGCTGTAACTGAAGCCGGCTCCATCGTCCTCGGCGACGATGTGAAGCTCTCGGCCAGCGTGCAGCTGGTAAAGCAAGCCCAGGAAGTAGTAGCCTAAGCAGCGTTTAGCGCCACCTACTGCAATAAAGAAAAGAGCCAGCCGCCCATATGGGCAGCTGGCTCTTTTGCTATGAAAGCGGAGTGACGGCCTGCGTTTCGCAACGCTGCCGGATAACCGTAAGGATGCGGCGCTGAATCTCGCTCATCACAAAGTCAGTCCAGAGGCCGGCGTAGGGGTTGAGGCGGGTACTCAGGCGCTGCTGGCTGTAGAGGATGAGGCGAGTACGGCCGGGGCCGGCGGGTTCTAGCTCGTAGGTGCCGCGCAGCACATCGAAGAAGCGCCCGCCTACGGTTACGTGCTCATCAAAGGTAGTGGGCGGAATGGTGGCCGTGTTGGGCACAATGCTGAACGAGAGCTGCCGCTGAGGCTCCCATACATCCACAGTTTCGATGAACTCAACGCCTCGCTCGAAGGTAGCCCGCCGCACCCCGCCTATGCCCTCGTGGCTGAGGGTAGCCTCCACGGGCCGCGGAAATCCAATATTATCCACTAGGCTGGTACCTAAATCCTGGGCCTGAATGGGCGGCACTCGAATAATATGCTGCCAGACTACGGCCGTAGAAGCTTGAATAACAATGGTATTGGTCACGCGGCGGTAGTCGTCGGGGGTAGTGAACAAGCTCTCCGCTGGGGCTAGCAGAAACGGCAGCAAGGCAAAACCGGCCACCACGTAGGTATTTTGGTCGTTGGAGCGGCCTTTGGTCAGAGTGGTATAAAGGAAGGCTCCCAGCCACGAGGTCAGCAGGAAGAGTGGCGAGATAAGCAGCCCGCAAATCATGCCTTCCAACTGAAACAGCAGCGCCGTAGTCAGAAATAGCATTACAGTTACAATCGGACCCACTACCAGACGCCAGGTTTTGGTAGCTGTGGCTGGGGTGAAGTGAGCTGTAGCGGCGCCCAGCGCCATCGGGATTAGCAGCAGAAAGCAGAGCATCAGCAGTCCGCCGGCATTATGGAACAAGTTGCTGGCAAATACAAACCGGCCTAGTAGGGCAACGAGCAGGTCGGCGGCGGCGGCAATGACATAGTGCAGATACTGACGTTGGATAATGGCCATAGTGGGTAGGGGAGGAGCTGAACGAACCGGGCAAAAGTGCGTAATTGTGCCCGTTCAATCTGCATAGCCGCTTGTGTAGCGGTGCTTTTCTTATGTCATCCTCCCAACCTACTATCCTGTTCCTGCACGGCTTCGCTGAAAGTCGGGAGGTCTGGACTGAATTCACCCGCGAATTTCCGGAAGGTTACCGCCTGCTAACCCTCAACCTGCTCGGGCACGGCACCAACGTGCACGACATCCGCGACTACAGCATGGAGGCCCAGGCTCGCTACGTAGCCGAGCAGTTGCGGCAGAAAAACGTGGAGCGGGCCCTACTCGTGTGCCACAGCATGGGCGGCTACGTGGCCCTGGCCTTCGCTGAGCGCTACCCCGACATGGTGGCCGGGCTGGTGCTGTTCCACTCCACGGCTCTACCCGACTCGGAAGAGAAAAAGGCCAACCGGGATAAGAACAAGGACTTTGTGCGCCGCCACGGAGTTGAGAAGTTCATGGAGTCCTTTATCCGGCCCTTATTTGCGCCGGCCAACCGGGAGCAGATGCTGGAGCAGCGCGAGTTTCTGGAAGATATTGGCCGTGCCATTCCGGAGGCTACCGTACTCGGCGCTCTGGAAGCCATGAAAAACCGCCCCGACCGTACCAAAGTGCTGCAGGAAGCTCGTTTCCCGGTGCTGTTTATTGCGGGAAAGGAGGATGTAGCCGTGCCCACCGAAAGCCTGCTGCCCCAACTGGCCCTGCCGGCCCAGAGCCACGCCCTGCTGCTCAGCAACGTGGGCCACCTAGGCTACTTCGAGGAGCCAGAGCTGACGCGCCGCGCCGTGGTGGACTTCGCCGGGGTAGTGTTTCATGCCGAAGGGAAATAGCTCGACTTTAACGAGGCTCGGAGTTGATACGTACAAAAAGCAGGGTCGCTCCACAACGGGGTGGCTCTTTTTTTACCTATACGCTATGAGTAATTCCCTGCCTACCCTGGTGTTTCTGCACGGCTTTCTGGAAAGCAACGAAATCTGGGACGACTTTCTGCGCGACTTTCCTACCCGTTACCGCACCCTGCAACCCAACCTGCCCGGCTACGGCCCGGACCCCCAAGTCAGCTCTGATTACTCCTTTGAAGCCGCCGCCGACTACGTGCAGACCCAGCTGAAAGCGGAAGGTGTTCATCAGGTTTTGTTGGTCGGCCACAGCATGGGCGGCTACGTGGCCTTGGCGTTTGCCGAGAAGTATCCGGCCCAGGTGGCTGGCCTCTGCCTGTTCCATTCCTCTGCTCTGCCAGATTTGGAAGAAGATCAGGAGCGGCGCCAGCGCAACCGCAAGTTTTTGGAAGAGCACGGGGTAGCGGCCTTCACGGAGGAGTTTCTGAAGCCTCAGTTCTCTGCTGCTCACCGCGAGTCTATGGAGCACCACGTGGAAATGCTGCAGCGCATTGGCGCGGCCGTGCCCCTAGAAACGGCCCTGGGAAGCATGGAGGCCATGGCCCGCCGCCCCGACCGGCGCCCGGTGCTGGAAAAGGCTACCTACCCAGTTCTTTTCATTGCCGGCAAAGACGATAAAGCGGTTCCCCTGGAAAAGACCCACGAAGAAAGCCTGCTCCCCGACCACAGCACGGTTCTATGGCTGGCAAATGTCGGGCACGTAGGCTTTCTGGAGCGGCCCACTGACACGCGCAAGGCCATCGAAGGCTTCGCGGAGCTGGTGTTTGGCAAGCAGGTGCCGCACTAAATCCTTTCAATAAAAACAACCCAGCGCCGGTGCTAGAGCAGCATCGGCGCTGGGTTGTTTTTATTGAAAGAAGTATGTTACCTACGCTTGCAGCAAGCCCATCTGCAGCATCTTCTCGGCAATTTGCACGGCGTTGGTGGCGGCGCCTTTACGGAGGTTGTCGGCTACCACCCACATGTTGAGGGTACGGGGCTGGGTTTCGTCGCGGCGGAGGCGGCCGACTAGCACGGCGTCTTTGCCGTGGACGTCTTTGGGCATGGGGTAGCGGTTGTTTTTCACGTCGTCCACTACTTCCACACCTTCGGTTTCGCGCAGGATGCGCCGCACATCCTCCAGCTCAAATTCCCGCTCAAATTCCACGTTTACGGCCTCGGAGTGGCCGCCAACTACCGGAATGCGCACGGTGGTAGCCGTGACCCGGATGTTCTCGTCGCCCATGATTTTCTTGGTTTCCTTCACCATCTTCATTTCCTCCTTGGTGTAGCCGTTGTCCTCGAACACGTCGATGTGGGGCAGCACGTTCAGGTCGATGGGGTAGGGGTAGGCGGGGTTGCTGGCGGCTTGGCCGGCGCGCTCCTGCATGAGCTGGTCCACGGCCTTTTTGCCGGTACCGGTTACGCTCTGGTAGGTACTGACCACAATGCGCTGCACTTTGTAGGTTTCGTGCAACTTGTTCAGGGCCACTACCATCTGAATGGTGGAGCAGTTGGGGTTAGCAATAATTTTATCGTCGGCGGTAATTTCTTTGGCGTTGATTTCCGGTACCACCAGTTTCTTGGTGGGGTCCATGCGCCAGGCCGAGGAGTTGTCGATAACCACGGTGCCAACCTCAGCGAAGCGCGGCGCCTGCTCCTTGGAGATAGAGCCGCCGGCCGAGAAGATGGCAACGGCCGGGCGAGCGGCAATGGCGTCGTCCATGCTCACCACTTTGTATTTCTGACCCCGAAATTCAATTTCCTGGCCCACCGATTTCTCGGAGGCTACGGGCAGAAGTTCAGTGACCGGGAAGTTGCGCTCGGCCAGTACTTTCAGCATTTCGCCCCCGACCAGGCCGGTGGCACCTACTACGGCTACTTTCATGGATTCTATGTGTTTGTCGCCGGCAAAGGTACATCACGAAATGTGGTTATATTTCACCCCCTATTATTCCCGCCCCACTGGCGGCGGCTACCTTACGTATTGCTGCTTATTCTTCGTGAAAAAAGTACTATTCCTAGCGCTGTTCCTGAGCGCTGTTTCGGCCCGCGCTCAACTCACGGACACCTTCGCCGACGCCAACTTCACCCAAAACCCCGTCTGGACCGGCGACGCGGCCGCTTTCCAAATCAACTCCGCCCAGCAGCTGCAAACCAATGGCCCGGCCGTTACCGGCACCGAAATTCAGTTGGTGACGCCTTGCGCCGCTACCACCGGCACTACCTGGGAGTTCTGGGCCAACCTCAAGCTGGCTACCAGCGGCGGCAACTACGCCGATGTGTGGCTCATGGCCGACCAAGCCGATCTGAAAGCCAGCGGCACCAAGGGCTACTTCGTCCGCCTGGGCGGTACCGCCGATGAAGTGTCGCTCTTCCGCCAGGATGCCACGGGTAGTCCGGTGTACGTGGTGAACGGCCAAGATGGCACCCTCAGCTCCACCACCAACAACCTCGTGCGGGTGCGCGTCACGCGCACTACCCAGCATGTCTGGACCCTGGAGCGGGACCTAGCCGGCGGCACGGCCTACGTGCGCGAGGGCACGGCCACCGATGCCATCCACCAGCGCAGTGCCTATTTCGGAGTGTATGCTACGTATTCGCAGGCCAACAGCAGAGCCTTCACCTTCGATGACTTCCGGGTAACGGATGCCACGGCGCCCCTGCTCACGCGGGCCACCGTTACGGCTGCCCGCCAACTTGATATTACCTTTAATGAAGCCGTAGCTGCCTCGCAGGTAGCGGCCAGCTACCGGTTACTGGGGAGCGGGACCCCGGTCGTAACGGCTGCTACCCGGGATGCTGCCGACCCAACGCTCGTGCACCTGACGCTGGCCGCCGATGTACCGCTGGGCGCCCATACGGTGGAGGTGCGGGGCGTGGCAGATGCCTTCGGTAACGTAGCCGCTGGCCCGCTAACGGCTACGTTCCAGAACAACGGTTTTGCCGTGGCGCCTACCGTGAACCAGGTGCTCATCACGGAAATCATGGCCGATGAAACGCCGGTAGTCGGGTTGCCGGCCTCGGAGTTTGTGGAAGTGCATAACGCCTCGGTTACGGCGGTGCTGGATTTGGCCGGAGTGCGCCTGCTGAAACCGGGAAGTACCAGCGCGGCCGTGTTTCCGGCCGGCGCTACCCTGCTGCCGGGCGAGTACGCCGTAGTGTGTGGCAGCACCCGCGCCGCCCAGTTTGCCAGCTACGGCAAGGTATTCGGGCTAACGAACTTTCCCAGCCTATCCAACGCCGCCGACCAGCTGGTACTACGTGGTAAGGATGGGCGCACGCTGTTCGAGGTGAGCTACACCGACGCCTGGTACCAAGATGCCCGCAAGAAGGAGGGCGGCTGGACCTTGGAAATGCTGGACCCCGGCAACCCCTGCGCGGGGGCGCCAAACTGGCGAGCCAGCACCGATGCCACCGGCGGTACGCCCGGCCGGACTAACTCCATCCGCGCTACCAACCCCGACCGCACCCCGCCGGTCCTGCTCCGCGCCGTGGCCCTGAGCCCCACTACGGTGCGGCTCTACTTCGCCGAAAAGCTGGACAGCACCGCCGCGGCCGTACCGACGCACTACACGCTTACCCCCACGGCTCCCATTACCCGCGCCGCCCCCGCTACCCCCGATTTTCGAACGGTAGACCTAACGCTGGCTACCCCGCTGACGCCGAATCAGCCCCTGACCGTAACTGTGCAGCAAGCCTTGGATTGCGTGGGCAACGCCAGCGGCCCAGCTACCTCGGCCACCTTTGCCCTGCCCGCTGCTCCCTCGCCCGGCGACGTAGTCATCAACGAAATTCTGTTTAACCCGCGGGTGGGTGGGGTTGATTTCGTGGAAGTGCTCAACCGCTCCAGTAAGTACCTGAACGTGCAGGGCTGGCAGCTCGGTAGTGTGGAAGTAACTGGTGGCACCATCCGGTCCGAGCCGATCAGCAGCGGGCCGCTGCTGCTACCTCCCGGTGGCTTGCTGGCCTTTACAACCCGCCCCGATATTGTCCAGAATCAGTATCCCGCCAGCGCTAATGCGACAAATCTGGTGGCGGTACCAGCCCTGCCGACTTTCCCTGATGATGCCGGCACCGTGGTAGTGCTGGACGCCCAGACGCAGGTGCTGGACCAGTACGCCTACTCCGAAAAGCAGCACCTAAAGCTCCTGGACCAAACAGATGGCGTATCATTAGAGCGGATTCGGGCTGCCGGGCCGAGCGAGGCGCGCAACTTTCATTCCGCGGCTAGCAGCGTGGGCTATGCCACTCCGGGCCGTGCCAACTCCCAGCAGCAAACCGAGCCGGAAGGGGCGGGGCTGCTCACGGTGGCCCCCGAGCTGTTCACTCCCGACGAAGACGGTCAGCAAGACTTCACTACCCTTACCTACCAACTGGAAGAACCGGGCTACGCCGGCTCCGTGACCATTTATGATGCCCAGGGCCGGCTGGCCCGCCAACTGGTGCGCAATGAAACGCTGCCAACGCGCGGCTTCTGGCAGTGGGACGGCCTGACGGATCGGGGCCAGAAGGCAACCGTGGGCTACTATGTGTTGCTCGTGGAACTGTTTACCCCCAGCGGCACCAAGCGGGAGTTCCGCAAAACGGTAGTGGTAGGCGCCCGGCTGTGAGGCCCGCCCGCTAGTTTTCGGTGCTGCTTACCGTACTTGATAATGATGCCCGTACGGAGTTTTTAGGTTGTAAGCGCCGTTTAGACCAAGAACGCCTGCTTCAAGTGGACTTTTAGGGGTTTGCCTGGGGAGGGGTAATGCTAGGGCTGTCGACACCGCAGGGCAAGTAGTGAAAACCAGTAAAGCTCAACAATATTGTATTGTTTTGAGGTGATATTATATATTTTTTATTGCTCAACAATATCCTTTTAAAAAACAGGCGCGTAAGAATCAGCAGTTATTCACATTAACTGCCTCATTACATGAAAGTAATATCGCCTCGCATGCACGGCATGCTCGACTACGGTACCATTGCTTTGTTTGCCCTGGCTCCCACGCTTTTTGACTTTGATGGCCCCTACGCCACGGCTTGCTACGTACTAGCCGCCGGCTACCTGCTCATCACGCTGATGACTGACTTCCCGCTGGGCGTCATGCGCATGATTCCGTTTCCGATGCACGGCGGGCTAGAGTTGGTAAGTGGCCTAGCTTTACTGGCGGCTCCGTTCATCTTCGGCTTTCACGACGACAACATCCTTGCCCGTAACTTCTTCATGGTCATGGGGGTAGTATTCCTGGGTTCCTGGATGCTTACTGACTGGCGCGCCGATACCCACACGCAAACGCATAAAAACGTTATGCCCCAGCACTAAGCTGCTGCGGTACTACACCTGAGAGCCCGACAGTGTAGTGCTGTCGGGCTTTTTTGTCAAGAACTGCCCGAATGCCTCGCAGGCTAACCCGGCCTGTCTGCGTGTTTAGGCTCCGATTTACTGTTCACTCACCAACCTGTTGTCTTTCCCATGAAGATTCTGTCGCCTACTGCTCATGGCTTCATTGATGTCGCCTTCATTACGGTGCTGGCCATGGCGCCCATTATGTTTGATCTGGAACCGGCCGTTGATACTGCGTGCTTTGTACTGGCCGGGGGCTACCTGCTCATCACCCTACTCACCGACTTTAAGCTCGGTATACTCCGAGTAATTCCCTTCCCGGTGCACGGCTGGCTTGATTTGCTGACCGGCCTGGCCTTGCTGGCAGCTCCTTTCCTGTTCCACTTTGAAAGCGGCAGCGCCGAGCGAAACCTATCGTGGATGCTGGGAGTGGTTTCGGTTGTTACGTGGTTTATCACCGACTGGAAAGGCCAGACCCGCAGCATGATGACGGACCGAGGCTAACCAACCTGCCAGCGTCCACTCGCCAAACAGCCCGCTGCTTCAAGCTGAAGTAGTGGGCTGTTTGGCTTCTATATATTATATCTAGTAAAGCGCGCTTTATCTAGCGCCGTAGCGTTAGGCCCAGGAAAAACTCCCAGTAGGTTTCGCGGGTGAGGGGGAGGCCCGCGCCTAAATCAAGCTGGCAATTCTCGCTGAGTGTGAACTCCGGGCCCACGTTGAGGGTAGTGCGCCACAGCGCTTGGCGAGTGTCCCAATTGCTCATTAGCTCGGCGTATACACCCAGCACTTTGTTCAGGTCGTGGTTGACGGTGGCCGCGGGCATGAAGGATATAAAGTGCTGCCCCGCGTCCCGGTCATGCTCCCAGTTGCCGCGCATCTGCACCGACAACTCCGACGTTTCGGCCAGCTTGTACGTGAACGGAACCGACACGCCCGCTTCCCAGCCCCCATTCCCAACGTTGCCGCCAGTGGGCACGCGCACAAACGTAGCCACTGCCAGCGCCCCCCGCGACTCTCCGTCGTCGCCGAAGATGTTGCGCTTTGCGCGCAGCGTCAGGTCGCCGAAACCCCGGTTGCGCTCCGGCGCTGCGTTTTCCTGGGGCCACTCTTTCTCAATGGTATACGATTCTACCACTAACTGCAGATCAGTCTGCTCTGAAATGCCGAGCTTGAGTACCGCCTGGTTGAACAGCAACTCCCGCCGACGAACGCCCTGTTCCCGGCCGTTGCGTACCCGGAATAGGTTGGCTTCTACCTGAAAATGGCCGGGGTCAATGGTAAAAGCACTTTCCGTGATGCCGGGGCGGTCGGGGTGGAGCTTGCGCAGCTGGGCGCGGGGGGTAGGTTGAAACAGCGTGTAGCGCGGCTTCGCTGCCGAGTCGGGGGCTTGGGCCGCGGCCGTACCAGCGGCACCCGCCAGCGCGCCCGCCAGGAATAGAACGGGAAGAAATTTCATGAGGGGAGAAGTAGCGTATGCCGCTCCGTACGCAAAAACTACGCGCCCGATCATGCAGCCCCAGCAACTGCCCAACTACAAGGCGTAGCGCACCCCCAGAAATAGCCGCCGGCCCTGAATAGGAGCGTAGTTGTAGCTGGTGTCAAAGGTGTACCCCTGGGGATTATCGACGCCCACGTTCTTATCGAAGGGGTCAAAAGGCCGCAGCAGGGCGTAACGGGGCAGGAAGTTGAAGATGTTCTTGAGGCCCCCGTACAGCTCCAGTCCTTCCCGGAGCTTGCGCGTCGCCTGCACGTTCTGGAGGGCAAACCAGGGCGAGCGGCCGGGCCGGAAATCGTTCGGGAAAATAGGCAGCGCCATCGGGCTGCTTACCTGGCCGGTGTAGTCGAGGGAGAGGTTCAGCTTTTCCAGCGCGTAGCTCACGGCCCAGGTGCCGGAAAAAGGCGGCGAGTGAAACTGCGCCAAGCGGCGCTGCGGACCGCCCTCCGCCGGCTGCTCCCGCCGAAACACGTCCAGCAGGGTTACGCCCACCATTACCTTCAGGGGCCGGGCCAGGGCTACGTCGGTGTTCAGCGTGAAGCCTCGGCTGACGGCATAGCCGTTGAGGTTGCGGTAAATGATTTGGTTGGGGTCGGTGTCGTAGTCGGGGCTGATTTTGTTGGTGAAGTAGGTGTAAAATACACTGGCATCGAGGGTGACGGTAGCGCCGCTGTTGAGCTGTAGGAAGCGGTTGTAGTTCACGTTCACGTTCCAGCTTCGCTCGGGCTTGAGGGCCTCGGGCACTACTACCTGCCGGGCTCCGGTGAGGGCGGCGTGGTCTTCGGTGAACAGGTTGACTACTCGGTAGCCGTTGCCCAAGCCCACGCGCCACACCTGGCTGCCATCGGGCCGGCCCCACTTGTAGTTCAGGCGCGGACTCAGGATGCTGCCGTGGCGGGAGTTGTAATCGTAACGGAGGCCCATGAGCAGGGTAGCATCGGGCGTGAGGCGCCACTCGTCCTGCGCAAACAGGCCGGGCAGCTGTACTAGGTCGGGGGCGTTGCGCGGGGTGTCGTTGGGGCCAGTGGTAGCGGTGGCGGGCGTGTTGTCGTCGTACCAGGTGGTGCGGTAGGTAGCGCCCGTGAGTAGGTTGTGGCGGATGCTTAACTCCTTGGCCCAGGTCAGCTGCCCGAAGCCCACCCGCTGCAGGGCCCGGTACAGGGTAGTGCCGTAGGCCGAGTTCTGGCGGTGCTGGTTGAAGGTGCCGCTGAGCATGAGCCGCTGCCCGCGCACCGGCAGTTGGTACTGGCCCAGCAACTCGTAACGGCTCGTGTACACGCTTTCCCCGTAGATGCTGTCCTGGCCGCGGTGCTCCGGGCTCCAGTTCAATTGGCCCCCAAACCGGTCTTCGTAGTAATAGCGGCCGGCCAGGTTGGCTACCCGCTGCTCGGGCCGGGCCCAGGTCCACTTGTTGAATACCGACACGCGCTGCTGGGTAGGCACGTCGGTAAAGCCGTCGTCGTTCACGTCGCGGCGCTGGTTGTAGTGGTAGAGGTTGGTACTGAGCAGGGTAGAGGCCGCCCCAATTTTGCGCGCGACGCCCAGGTCTAGATTCACGTCGCGGTGAGAAGTGCCAAACAGGTCGGCGGAAAAGCGCGGGGCCTTTGCCGGATTTTTGGTGATGACGTTGATTAGGCCGCCTACCGCTTCGGAGCCGTAGAGCGTGGAAGCCGGGCCTTTCACTACCTCCACCCGCTCAATCAGGCTGCTCGGAATGCCGCTCAGCCCGTACACCGTGCTCAGGGAGCTGACCAGCGGCATGCCGTCAATCAGCACCATGGTATAAGGCCCTTCCAGGCCGTTGATGTGGATGTCGCCAGTACCGCAGACGTTGCAGTTAAGCTGGGGCCGCACCCCGTTAATCATAGCCAGATTCTCGAACAAGCACACCGCCGGATTCTTCCGAAACAGCTTGGGCGAGTACAGCTCCACCGCCACTGGCGACTCGCTTCGTATCACCTCGTTCAGCGTTCCACTCACTACCACATCACCGAGGGCGTTGGCACTGGGGTTCAAACTCGGGTTAAGGGTAGTGGTTTGGCCCGCCGCTACGCTCACGTTGCGTTCCGTAGGTAGCAACCCTACCGCGCTGCTTACCAGCTTGTGGCTACCCGCGGGCACCTTTGTTAGCACGTAGTTGCCGTGCTCATCGGCGGTAGTACCCAGGGTAGTGCCCTTCAGCCCGATACTGGCAAACGGCACTTCCTTGCCCTCTGACCGCACCACGCCCCGTACCGAACCCGTGGATTGAGCCTGAACAGCCAAGTTGCTGACAAACACGAATAAGCAAAGTAGGATATGCTTCATTTAGCAGCGGCTTTACAAATTATTTAGATAAGCCTAAATCTGGTGGGCTGAAAAAAGCGCGGCAGTGCGCGCTGTCAGAGTTTAGACTCGTTTTCCTGTTTGAAAAAGGACGGGCTGCAGGTAGTTTCTAGTTGCCTCACCCCTAGCCCCTCTCCAGGGGAGAGGGACTAGTTTTTAGCTTTCTAAAAGCTAGAAAGCGGTAGAGCAGATAATAGAACGGTTTCTAGAGCTAGTCCCCCTCTCCTTCGAAGAGGGGCTAGGGGTGAGGCAACTACACCCCACGCTATTCCTACCCAAAAAACGTTTCGTACAGTAAGTACACGTTCAAGGCGATGATAATGGCCGACACCACCCAGGCCAGCACTTGCACCCAGATCTTGTTCACGAATACGCCCATTTTGGCTTTGCTGCTCGTGAACATGACTAGCGGCACTACCGCGAAGCTTAGCTGCAATGAGAGGATTACTTGGCTGAGCACCAGCAGCTCACCGGTGCCTTTCTCTCCGTACAGCAAGGTCACGATGAAGGCTGGTACCACGGCAATGCCGCGGGTAATTAGGCGACGCAGCCAGGGTTTGAGCCGTATGTTCAGGAAGCCCTCCATCACAATTTGCCCGGCTAGGGTGCCTGTGAGCGTCGAGTTTTGGCCCGAGGCCAGCAGCGCCACCGCAAACACAATGGAGGCGGCACCGGCTCCCAGCACCGGGGCCAGCAGGGCATGGGCCTGGTTGATATCGGCTACCTCGTGGTGGCCATTTTTGTGGAAGGCCGCGGCGGCCGTCACTAGAATGGCCGCATTCACGAAGAAAGCCAGGAACAGGGCCACCGTGCTGTCGATGGTAGCAAACTTGATGGCCATGCGCTTGCCGCCTTCGGTCTGCTCAATCTGGCGGGTTTGCACGATGCTAGAGTGCAGGTACAGGTTGTGGGGCATCACGGTGGCGCCCAGAATACCGATGGCCACGTACAGCATGCCCGGCGTGGTAACCACCTCCGGCCGCGGCACCAGCCCGCCCAGAATGCCAAACCAATCGGGGTTCGACACGATGATTTCGTAGAGGAAGCAGCCAAAAATCAGCACAATCAGGCCAGCCACGATGCTTTCCAGTACCCGGAAGCCCTTGTTCTGAAACAGCAGCACCACCATTACATCTAGGATAGTCAGCACTACCCCCCACGTGAGGGGAATTTTGAACAGCAGGTTCAGGGCAATGGCCGAGCCGATAACTTCCGCCAAGTCGCAGGCTGCAATGGCTATTTCGCAGAGAAACCACAGCACCATGGCCGTCGGCTTTGAGAAATGGTCGCGGCAGGCCTGGGCCAAGTCGCGGCCCGTCACGATGCCCAACTTGGCGGCCAAGTGCTGAAGTAGCATGGCAAACAGGTTAGAAATCAGAATGACGGAAAGCAACGTATAGCCAAACCGGGAGCCGCCCGCAATATCCGTCGCCCAGTTGCCGGGGTCCATGTAGCCCACGGCCACCATGAGCCCCGGGCCCCAGAAAGCCAGCAGCTTACGCCAAAAGGAAGCACTCTGCGCGGGTACCCGAATGGAGGCGTACACCTCCTGCAAAGAGGGCGCCGTGCGGGCCTTGCGCCACCCGGCTTCCGGCGGCGTGAGGGGCGGAGTTTGCGTATCGGGAGTAGAAGGTAAGACTGAGGGCATAGAGTGGGGCGATACGTCCGGCGAAGCGCCTGAAGGACTGGTAGTCACAAAGAAAGCTAAATTTAGAGTAGCCTAAATTTCTTTTTAAGACAGTCTACTTACTGCGTTTGTTTCAAAAAGTTGTCGTTACTGCGAGAAGCCAGGATTTTCCCGGAATTTTGCGCCCCCTTTTCTTGTCTTTGCTTGCCTGTACCGGAACCTGATTGGTCGGCCCCGCCGATAGCTCTGCTTCCTCACCGCACCCTCATGGCCCGCCGACTTCCTGCTCGCTCCCTGTTCTCGCTTCCTCTTAAAACGCGCTTTGCCCTGCTTTCGTTGGTGGTGAGTGTGGTGCTGGTGGCCATTAAGTTTTACGCTTGGCTGCTAACCCGCTCCCAGGCCGTGCTGACGGATGCGCTGGAGTCAATTATCAACGTGGTTGCCAGTGGGTTTGCGCTCTACAGCATCTATCTGGCTGGCTTGCCCAAGGACGAAAATCACCCCTACGGCCACGGCAAAATCGAGTATCTATCGGTAGGTTTTGAGGGCGGATTGATCTGGATGGCGGGGGTGTATATTTTCTACACCGCACTGCAAGCCCTGCTGCATCCGCACGCCCTGGCCCGGCCCGACTGGGGCATGGCCCTGCTGGCGTTTACGGCCCTGGTGAACCTGGGTACCGGCTATTTGCTGATTCAGGCGGGCCGCAAGCACCACTCGCCTACCCTCGTCGGCGACGGGCAACATCTGTATCTGGATGCCGTCAGCACGTTTGTTTCGTGCGCCGCGCTGCTGCTGGTGGTGTTTACCGGCAACGTACTGTTCGACTCCGCCGCGGCCTTGGTGCTGGGCGTATTCATTGTAGTAAATGGCTACCGCATGGTGCGCCGGTCGGTATCGGGGCTGATGGATGAAACGGATAGCGCTACCGTGCAGCACGTGGTAGCGGAGTTGCAGGAGCACCGCCAGCCGGCCTGGATTGACGTGCATAACCTGCGCGTGGTGCGCTACGGGGCTAACCTGCACATCGACTGCCACGTGACCATGCCTTACTACTTTAGCCTGGAGCAAACCCACGCCGAAGTGCACAACATTGAGGTGCTGGTGGATCAGGAGTTTGAAGTGCAGGTGGAAATGTTTGTGCACGCCGACCCCTGCACCTTCGCCGCTTGCTCCCACTGCCACATGCCCGACTGCCCCGTGCGGCAGCATCCCTTCACCCAGGAAATACCCTGGACCCTGGCCAACGTAGTGAAAAACGAGCGGCACCAGCTCATAGAAGAGCCTCAGGAGCAGAATGGATAAGGCTGCTACAGAACAACCCATAGTGTACAACTGCAAGTGCGTAGCGAGTACAACACACAGTAGACTGTGCACATATCAATATAATAGCACGTCATGCTGAGAGCAGCGAAGCATCTCTACCGCTTCGTTGCTGACGTCATAACTTAGCCAGAGGTAGAGACGCTTCGACTGCAGCTACGCCTTCGCTCAGCATGACACTCTTTTTGTGTTGGATTTAGATGTAGCCCTTCACAAACATCGTCCATCCACTCTATTTGTCATCCTGCGCTGCGCTTAGGATGACAGACGGGTTTAACTCGTTTAGTCGACAATCATTACTCACCATTTCACCGTCTCACCACCTCACTACTCTATTACTAACCGCTGCGTACCTGCTGCCGTTTTTACGGAGTATAAGCCTGGCTGTAAACCGTGCAGGGATAGGGAGAGGCTGGACTGGCCGGCGGCAAACTGAGCGGTGCGTACTGCTCGGCCAAGCGCATCGTGGATGTGGACCGTGGCGGCAGTAGTAGCAGGGTTCGGGAGTTGGAGCGTAACGGTGCGGCTGGCGGGGTTGGGCCAGAGGCGAAGCTGGCTGCTGCGGCTGGCAGTGGTAGCCGTGGGTACAAACGCCCGGTTTTCCAGCACCAGAATCTGGTCGTCGGAGGTGCCCGGCGTGGCTCGGCCGTCGCGGTTACTAGTGCCCACGTACACCCGCCCCGCGGGCGAGACGCAAATGGCCCGCAGCCGCCCGAAGGAAGTCAGGGTGAACGCGCCGGTACCGGCTGTCGTGCCGGCCGCATCCAGTGGAATCTGGGTGAGCTTGTTGCCGCGTAGCGTGGCGGCCAGCAGGCTATTGCGCCAGCCCGGAATGGCGGGGTGGTCGTAGTAGGTAAGGCCGGCCACGCCCACGGTAGGAGCCCAGGTGAAGATAGGCTGTCGCACATTGTTGGCCGTGCAGAAAGCCTGCTCCGCCGCCAGGTTGCAGAGCCCTTCCACCGTGGGCCAGCCGTAGTTGGCATTCGCTTCAATGATGTTGACTTCATCTTCGGCATTTTCGCCGTGCTCAGAGCTGTAAATACGGCCATTGGAGGCCCGCACCAACCCTTGCGGGTTGCGGTGCCCGAACGAGTAACTGCGGTTGCCGGCCACTGGGTTGTCGGTCGGAATGGTGCCGTCCAGGTTTAGGCGCAGGATTTTACCGTTGGGGGAGCTGCGGTTCTGGGCCGAAGGGCGGTCCTGGGCGTCGCCGGTGGTCATGAGCAGGGTCCGGTCGGGTAAGATAAGCAGGCGGGAGCCGCTGTGCGTACTCACGGCCGGAATGTCGCCGAGCAGCACCACGGGGCTACCTAGCGTACCGTTGGCGTACGTAAGGCGCACTAGCTTCTCTTTGTAGCCAGTATCGTTGTAGTTATAGACCACGTACACGTAAGGCGACGTGGTAAAATCGGGGTGCAGGACCATACCCAACAGACCGCCTTCCGAGGAAGTCGCCACATCGGGCAACGTAATAAGCGGCGTTACCTGACCCGAGTTTGGGTCGACGCGGCTGATGCGGCCGCCGCGCTCCGTCATCCAGATAAAATTATCGGTCCCCCACACCAGCTCCCAGGGCACCTGCAGGCCCGTCGTCAGGGCCGAAACCGTAACCGTGGTAGCGCCCACCGGAAACGTAGTCAGGGCAGGAGCCGTTTGGGCCCTAGCTCCCGTGCCAAGCAAAAGGCTACCCAAGATAAGCGAGTTCAGGTGTTTCATAGCCAGTGAGTTAAAGGGTTAATTAAATCCAATAAGCTAACGAAATGGAGCAGCTTTTGGATGAGGGACACTGGTAGTTTTGTGGGAACCACCGTTCTTGGCAAGCATCCCCACCGGGTTAACTTCTCACTACTGCCGCTTACCCTCAACTTTTGGCCCCATGTACACCATCAGCACCGATCCGGCCCTTCTAGACATACCACTGATTCACCGTTACTTAGCCGAAAGTTCCTACTGGGCCACCAACATTCCGCGCGAAACGGTGGAGCGGGCCATTGCTAATTCGCTCTGCTTCGGCGCGTACGCTCCGGATGGGGCCCAGGTAGCCTTTGCTCGCGTCATCACCGACCGGGCTACCTTCGCCTGGCTCTGCGACGTATTCGTGCTGCCCGAGCAGCAGGGTCAGGGCATTGGCAAGCAGCTGATGCAGCAGGTATGGAGCCACCCCGACCTGTGCAACGTGCGCCGGCAGATGCTAGCAACCCTGGATGCCCACGGCTTGTACGAGCAGTTCGGTTTTCAGCCCCTGGCAAACCCGGAGCGCTACATGGAAGTGCGCCGCCCAAACCCCTACGGTGCCCCCACGGCTAACTAAACCAGCGCCGCCCGCCATCAGAAGAAGGATTCCTGCTGTTTCGTTTACGCACCGCCAATGGGTCGTTACTAGCTAGGTATCGGTCGGCTTTATTTTCTACCTGGTAGCGCCGAATTTCTCTCTTCAATCCGCGTTAGTTGCCACGTATGAATACTACCCTAGCTGCCCGCTGGCACCGCCTCACTACCCCTTTGCTGCCTGACGAAGCCCGGCGCATGGCTGCATTTCAGCAGCTGGAAAGCGCCTACACCGCCTCCGACAGGCATTACCACGCATTACCCCATGTGCGCGCCCTGCTCGATGCCGTGGATCAGCACGCTGGTGTAGTGCAGGATATGCCGGTGGTGCAGCTAGCCATCTGGTTTCACGACGCAGTATACAACCCCCTGCGCGCCGATAACGAGGCTCGGAGCGCCGACTTGGCCCTGGAGTTCCTGCAGCGCACTACCCTATCAGCGGAGCGCCGTCAGCGCGTGGCTTTTCTGATTGAGCGCACCAAAGACCACACCCAGCCCCAACCCGCCGCCGACTCCGACCTGCTGCTTTTCCTGGATGCCGACCTGCAAATCCTCGGCGCCCCCGAGGCCGACTACTGGCAGTACGCCCGCCAAGTGCGCCAGGAGTACCGCCTCGTTCCCGACTTCATGTACCGCCGCGGCCGCCGCAAGGTGCTGGAAAAGCTGCTCTCAGCTGCTACCCTCTACCACACGCCCGCCTTCCGGGAACGGCTCGACGCCCAGGCCCGGCGGAATTTGGCGCATGAGCTACGAACACTATAAGCCTGTACTACTGCTATTTATCACCCAACAGGTAGCTCGCCTGCGCTTGAAACACGGTATTGCGTGGGCCTAGGGAGTAGAGGCGCGTGAGGTCATGGGTGTAACGTAGCGTGAGCCCTAGGCCCATGGGTAGTTGGTACCCAACGCCAGCCGCACCACCTGCCGCTACCCGGTTGGAGCCGCGCACACTAGTGGAGGTGCCAGTGGAAGTTTCGTAGCGAGCGGCAGCTAGAAAGCTGACTTGCGGGCCAAGCTCAAAGAACAGACCATCGACGTTAATTTTTACCAGCACCGGCACATCTAGGTAGTGCAAACGGGAGGCAAAGGTGCCATTGATATAGGTACTTTGTGAGCCCTTGGCTGAATATAGGAGTTCTGGTTGTACCAGCAAAAAACCGTCGGAGGACAGCGGCAGTTGGGCAAACACGCCCGCTACCGGTCCGAACCGGCGCGTTGGGCCTTCGTAGCCGGGCGAGGTGACGCTACTATAGTTGACGCCCGCTTTTAGCCCCAAACGCACACCTTGGGCCTGGGTTAGCAGTGGCCAGCTGCTAAGCAGCAGCGCGGGACAGAGTAGAAGGAGCTTCTTCATTGAAAAAGTAAAAACGCGGACCTCTCCCACTAGAATTTAGCGAGACGGCGGCATGAAAAGTCGGCCTTATCGAAGTAGATGAGCAGTTAAAAGTAGAGTTGATTGGAGCAGCTAGCAACACTTGGTGGCTAATCGTGTCTGTAAGCCAATCTCTCACTTTGAATTGTAGCTTTGTTGATGCACAAACTACGCCTATTGGGGCTGCTGCTGGTTGTTGCGGCCCCGGCCTTGGCCCAGACTCCCGCTCCGTCTACCGCCGGGCTCGCCCCACTGACCGTCGAGAAAATCATGCGCGACCCGGCCCAGTGGCTGGGCAACTCGCCAAGTAATATCTCCTGGGCCGAGGATGGCAAAACCATCTACTTTAATTGGAACCCCGAAAAAGCCCGCCGCGACTCGCTCTACCGGCTGCCGCTGGCGGGTGGTGCCCCGCGCAAGGTGAGTTTGCGGGAGCAGCAGGCCCTGCCTACCACCAACGGAGAGTACGACCAGCGCTACACCCGCAAAGTGTACGAACGGGAGGGCGACATATACTTGCTCGACCTGAAAACGCAGCGGGTACGGCGCGTAACCAACACGGCGGAGCGGGAAACCGACCCGCAGTTTGCCCTGCTGGGTCGCGTCATCAGCTACACCCGGGCTGGCAACCTGTTTACCTGGGACCCGGCCACCGGCGAAACCACCCAGCGCACGGACTTCCGCCGCGGCAACCGGCCTACCCCGGGCGAGCCGACTGATAAGTCGGAGAAGTTCCTACGGGCCCAGCAGTTGGCGTTGTTTGAGGTACTGCGCGGCAAAGATCAGGACGCCAAGGCCCGGCAGCGCCAGCAAAAGGCCCTGGCCAAGCTGCGGCCCAAGGCCATTTGGCTAGGCCAGCAAACGGTGCAAAACCTGCGCCTGGCCCCCGATGGCCGCTACGTTACCTATACTCTGGTACAAGAGCCAGCTGCTGAAAAAGTGGCCCTGGTGCCCAACTTCGTCACGGCCTCGGGCTTCACCGAAGACATCAGCACCCGCACCAAAGTAGGCGCGGCCCAAACCGCCTACCAGCTGGGCCTGTACGATATCGGGCGGGATACTACGTTTGTGCTCGGCTATAAGGAATTACAGGGCCTGGACGAACAGCCCGCCTACCGCAAAGAGTACCAGCTGCAAGCCAAAGCGCCTACCCCCGCCGACACAGCCAAGGCTACCGCGAAAAAGGACAAGCCCGCCACCGAAGTGCGCCGCGTTATCCCGTTCGGGCCTTTCTGGTCCGATAACGGGCAGCACGCCTTCCTCGTCATCCGCAGCACCGATAACAAAGACCGGTGGATTGTGGCCCTGGACCCGGCCACGCAAAAAATCCGCCTCCTGGACCGTCAGCACGATGACGCTTGGATTAACGGCCCCGGCATCGGTTACGACGAGGGCAATGTGGGCTGGCTGCCCGGTAACCGCCGCATCTGGTTCCAGAGCGAGGAATCCGGCTTCAGCCACTTGTACACCGCCGACATTACTTCGAGCCAGAAGAAAGCCCTGACCAGTGGCCGTTGGGAAGTGCAGAAGGCCCAGCTCAGCCGCGACCGGAAAACCTGGTACCTGACGGCCAACAAAACCCACCCCGGCGAACAGCACTTTTTCCGCATGCCCCTGGAAGGCGGCGCGCTGACGCAAATTACTACCCGCTCGGGGGCCAATGAAGTTACGTTGTCGCCCGACGAGAAGACGCTGGCTGTGCGCTACAGCGCTTCCAACAAGCCCTGGGAGCTATTTCTGATGGACAACAAGCCCGGTGCTAAGATGCGCCAGCTTACCCACAGCACCACCCCTGAGTTTGAGAGCTACCCCTGGCGCGCCCCCGAAGTTATCAGCTACAAAGCCCGCGACGGGGCCGATGTGTACGCCCGCCTTTACCGCCCGGCCAATGCCGTGGCCCAGGGTCCGGCCGTGATATTTGTGCACGGGGCCGGCTACCTCCAGAACGCCCACAAGTGGTGGAGCACCTACTTCCGCGAATACATGTTTCATAACCTGCTGGCCGACAGGGGCTACACGGTGCTCGACATCGACTACCGCGGCTCCGCCGGCTACGGCCGCGACGTGCGCACGGGCATCTACCGCTACATGGGTGGCAAAGACCTCACCGACCAAGTAGACGGCGCCAAGCTGCTTACCGACAAGTACGGCGTCAGCCCCCAGCGCATTGGCATTTACGGCGGCTCCTACGGCGGCTTCATCACCCTGATGGCCATGTTCACCCAGCCCGACGTATTCCAGGCCGGCGCGGCCCTGCGCTCCGTCACGGACTGGGCCCACTACAACCACGGCTACACCGACAACATCCTCAACGAGCCTTACAACGACTCCCTGGCCTACGCCCGGTCTTCGCCCATCAACTACGCCGCCGGCCTGAAAGGACACCTGCTCATGTGCCACGGCATGGTCGATACCAACGTGCACTTCCAGGATATTGTCCGCTTGTCGCAGCGCCTGATCGAACTGAAAAAGGACAATTGGGAGCTGGCCGTGTACCCCGTCGAGGACCACGGCTTCGTGGAGCCCAGCTCCTGGACCGACGAATACAAGCGCATTCTCAAGCTGTTCGAAACCAATCTGAACCCAAGTAACTCGGTCCCCAAAACCACCAGCGGGCAGTAGCGGCAATGACAACGTCATTGCGGCGGCTGCTCCGGCGGGCCGCCTACTGTACAGGGCTGATTCTGCTGGCTACCGTATCGTTTCTGTTCTCGCCGGCGCCCCGAACCGAGGCCGAGTACTGCGGCACTTACCTGCACCTGACCTCCTTTGCCGGCTTCACGGCCAACTGCGACGGGTTTGTGTACATGGAAGACGCCCGACACCCGGCGCACTTGCTGGAGCCCCGGGAAGTTCGGCAGTCCCGGCCGTTGTTCATTCTGGTGGGTGCTGCCGTGGGCTACCCGTGTACGTGGCTGGTGGAGGCCTTGACTGCTAGCGGGTTACTGCCGAAGCAAGTAATACAGCGCCTACCGCCCAAGTACCAACCTTTGCTGGGGTTCTACATCGGCTACGTGCTGCTCAACTATGCAGTCTTGCTAGCGAGCATGTTGCTGTTTGCCCACCTGTACTACCGCCTAACGAATGGGCAGGGTAGCCGGCTGCTGCTGGGAGCCTTGCTGGTGTTCTTCGCCTCCAATCAGGTTACCAAGGCCTTTTTCTGGACGGTGCACCAACAGATGTTCACGTTTCTGGTGCCGCTGTTCTGCGCGTGGCTACTCTTGCAATCAACCCGGCCCAACCTGGAACGTTCCCGCCGAGTAGCGGCCTGGGCCTTTCTAACGGGCCTGCTGGCGTTGGTGTACGGTAGCTTTGTGCTGGTGCTGCCGTGTCTGCTCTGCGGCTTTTGGCAGCAAAACCGCCCCCTGCGTCCAGCTCGTTTGTTGGGTAATTGGCTGGGAATAGCGCTATTATTCCTGTTGCCTACCTTACTCTGGATCGGGCTGCTGCAGTTGCTTGGCGTAACGTATTACAACCACGAGGCCGAGGCCTATCACCAACTGGTCTGGCTGCTGGATGCCTTCCGCCTGCCTTGGCCTGAATTTGTGTCTCAGGTAGCCGAGAACGGGTACCGGTTCCTGGAGACATTGCCTGCCGTAGGGTTCTTTGCCGGGCTAGTGCTGGGGTTGCTAGGCTTGTGGCGATACTATAAGTGGCCAATTAGGCGGCAAGCGTTGTTTGCGGTGGTTGGGTTGCTGGCGCTGTTTACCAGCTTCTTTGCAGTGCTGGGCTACTACCAGCCACGGCTCACATTTATTCTGGTGCCGTTGCTCCTGTGCTTGTGGGTAATTCTGCTACCGCCCCAGCCACCACGGTGGTCAGTCTGGGTACTCATGGGCGTGGCGCTGGGCTGGCACGTGTGGCAAGTCGTGTCCTACGGTCCGTTTTCCTGAGGAGTAGTACTACTAGTTTATACATCCACCGCGCCCTGTTAAACACCAACGGGTGCGGTGGATGTATAGGAAGACGAGAACCCCGCGTAGAATAGCAAGCGCAGGTCGGCAGGATTAAGGAGCTGCTTGCCCGCTACATAGTAGCTGTTACAGTTGCCGCGTCAGCAACAAACCGCCGTAGGCGTGGCCGTTGCTGTTGAGCCCCTGAATGGGAACCACGCTCATCCGGCCGCCGCTGCTTTTGTGCAGCTGGGGCACCAGAATGCCCGCTCCCGCTCCCACAGCGTAGCCCAGGAGGTTGTCGGAGAGGAAGTGCTTGCCGGCTTTTAGCCGCAGGTAGCCAACGGCTGCCGGTACGGCCGCTGCGCCCGCCCACACAAACGGCCGAGCCGGAGAGTCGGGGTGAAAGTCATGGAATACTTTGGCAGCGAAGAAGGTAGCGGAGGCCGTAGCGGCCGTGTGACCGGCGAAAAACGAGTTGGTGGAGTTACGGCTGGTGCGGTCCGAAAGGTCGAGCCCCGCGTTATAGGCCAAGGGCCGGCTGCGCTCCACCAGTCCCGTCGCCATCGTGAACAAGGCGCCGGTGGTAGCCATGGTCTGGATATATAAGCCCCCAATCTGCCCAAACTTTTGGCGCACATCCCCATCGGCTACCATGAGCAAGGGCGCGGCGGCAAAGGAGGCGTAAAACGGATAGTCGCTGATGCGCTTGGCCGTGGCGCTGGAGTTGCCGGCGGCAAAGCGGTCGAAGCGGTTCACGTCGCGGCGGTCCAGGGCCAGGGCTTCGGCGTCGGTCAGCCCGTCCTTGCTTTTGGCCAGACTCAGGCCCAACGCATTCACCCCGAGCAGGCCCACAGTCACGGGAGCATCTACCCCGAAGCGGGTGTGGTAGGGCGAGGACGCCCGCTGAGCATGGGCGCTCGAAGTCAGAAACGTAAAAAGTATTAGCGTAAGAAGCCAAAGGTGGTGCATAAGAAACAAGTCAGAGGTGGAGAGAATATGTCCCTAAACGCAACGTCACCGGTTGAGTTAACCTCAAGCGTAAAAGGCCGGGCGGCTTGTTAGTCCCCGCTCTATTTGGAAGTTCACCCGCTCAGCCACGTAGAAAACTTGTAGCTTTGCAGCCCTTGTCCGGCAGTACAGCCCGGCTTGGGCAGGGGCTGCCGGCCCCTTGCGTACTCCTACCTTACAAGCTGATGCCCTACCTGTTCACCTCCGAATCTGTTTCGGAAGGCCACCCTGATAAAGTAGCCGACCAGATTTCTGACGCCATCCTCGACGAATATCTGCGGCAGGACCCGACCGCCAAAGTGGCCTGCGAAACCCTGGTTACCACCGACTTCGCTCTGGTGGCCGGTGAAATTAAGTCGACGGCCCACGTAGAAGCGGAGCCTATTATTCGGGAGGTGATTCGCCGCATTGGCTACAACAAGCCCGAGTACCTGTTTAACGCCGACACCTGCGAGGTAATGAACCGCCTGCACGAGCAGTCGGCCGATATCAACCAAGGAGTGGAGCGCGCCAAGCCCGAGGAGCAGGGCGCCGGCGACCAAGGCATGATGTTCGGCTACGCTACCCGCGAAACCGAGAACTACATGCCCCTGGCCCTCGACCTGTCGCACCGCCTGCTGCGCGAGCTGTCGGCCATCCGTAAGGCTGGCCAGGAAATGACCTACCTGCGCCCCGATGCCAAAAGCCAGGTAACCATCCGCTACAACGACGACAATACGCCCGAAGCCATTGAAACCATCGTGGTGAGCACTCAGCACGATGAGTTCGACCAGGACGAGCAGGCCATGCTCAGCCAGATTGAGCAAGATATCAAGACCATTCTGGTGCCCCGCGTGAAGGCTCAGCTCGGCGAAGAAGTGCAGGCTCTGTTCACGTCGGACATCAAGTATCACATCAACCCCACCGGTAAGTTCGTCATTGGTGGTCCTCACGGCGACTCTGGCCTCACGGGTCGTAAAATTATTGTGGACACTTACGGCGGCAAAGGAGCCCACGGTGGCGGTGCCTTTTCGGGTAAGGATTCCTCGAAGGTAGACCGCTCCGCGGCGTACGCGGCCCGGCACATTGCTAAAAACCTGGTAGCCGCCGGCGTGGCCGACCAAGTGTTGGTGCAGGTAGCCTACGCCATCGGCGTAGCCGAGCCCGTAGGCGTATTCGTAACGACCTACGGTACCACGAAAGCCACCGGCTCTTTCGGCCACCAACTCACCGACGGCGAAATTGCCCAGAAGGTGCAGCGCATCTTCGATTTGCGCCCCTACGCCATTGTACAGCGCCTGGGCTTGCAGAATCCCATCTTCGCCGAATCGGCTGCTTACGGCCACATGGGCCGGCAACCGGGCACCAAGCATATCCAGCAGGCTGATGGCTCAACCAAAACCGTGGAAACCTTCACCTGGGAAAAGCTCGACTATGTTGATAAGATCAAGGCAGAATTTGGTCTGTAAATCTTAGTTATTCATACTGGCTATTTATTGCTGACCATGTACAAAAAAGCCCTACCTGATGAATTCAGGTGGGGCTTTTTTCTTAACACGAAAGCTGTTAGCCGTCAGTCAACTGCTAACAGCTCGCAAAAATCAGTGGCTAACTAACTTCTCCTTATACTTAGTAATCTGCCGCTTCAGGTTTTCGGCGGCAGCATCAGTAGCCGCTTCGAAGGTACCGGCATCTTCCTGCGAGAACAGGGTAGTGCCGGGCACGTGCAGCTTAATTTCTACTGTTTTATTGTTTATCCCGTCTTTGTTATTCAGGCGAAGAATTACTTCTCCTTCAATCACGCGGTCATAGAAGGTTTCGAGTTTATCGAGGCGCTTCTGGATGAAGTCAAGCAGTTTTTGGTCGGCATCGAAGTGCACCGATTGCATCTGTACTTTCATCGGGAGTGGGGTTAAGGGTAAAAGGAAAAATCAGGCCTTGGGGTGGGCCTTGTCAAATACGGATTTTAGCTTGTCAATACTCAGGTGGGTATACACCTGGGTAGCCGCCAGACTAGCGTGCCCGAGCAGCTCCTTAATGGCGTTCAAATCAGCTCCTTTGCCCAGCAGATGGGTAGCAAAGGAATGACGAAGCACGTGCGGATGCTGCTGGCCGGAAGCAGTGGTTATCTGGCTCAGATAGTGCTTCACGGTCCGGTACACAAACTTTTCGTAGAGCGGCTCTCCCTTGTCCGTAACGAGGAGGGCCCCCCGGGCGTTGCTCTCCGGGGCAAATTCACGTTGCTTAAATTCTATATAGCGGCTCAACACGAGCAGCAGCGTGGGGTTTAGCGGCACCACGCGCTGCTTATTACCCTTGCCCGTTACCCGCACCGTTCGGCCAGCCAGGTTGAGGTCATCGGCCCCAATACCAATCAGTTCCGAGAGCCGAATGCCAGTGCCGTACAGCAGTTCCAACACCAGTTGGTCGCGCACGCCGGCAAACGTGTCGGGAAACTCAAAAGAGTTGAGCAGCCCATTCAGGGATTCCTCCGGCACGAAATCGGGTAGCTTTTTCGCCACTTTAGGCGAGGTGATGCGCAGCATCGGGTTCTTCTGAATAACTCCCGTACGAAGTAAGTACTTGAAGTAGGAGCGCAGGCAGGCAATTTTGCGGTTCACCGTGCGCGGATCTTGCTGCTTTTGCATCAGCTCCACTACCCAGGAGCGAATCAGCGTGTGGTCGGCCTGGGTAGGGTCGGTCAGTTCGTAAGTGCCGGACAAAAACTCGGCAAACTGCCGTAAATCGGTCTGGTACGAAAGCACCGTGTGTGGGCTGTAACGCCGCTCAAACCGTAAATAGTCAAAAAACAATTCCATATAGCAGGGGCCAGCCGCCAGGGCCGGACAACCAATGTATGGAATTCAGGGGAGAAAAAAACGAAATAGCCCGGACGCGAAAAAACCGGCTGATTCACGCTAAGCGAGTGAATCAGCCGGTTTTTTCGTCCTGACAAGAGCAGGGGCAGACGATTACTCGGCGGCGTCGGGGCCGTAGGTAGCCAGCTTGTAGATGGCCTTCTGCTTCTGCTTGCGGTTGGTGATGGACGGCTTCTGGAAGAAAGTGCGACGACGCAACTCTTTCAGAACGCCGGTGCGCTCAAATTTCTTCTTGAAGCGCTTCAGCGCACGGTCAACCGACTCGTTTTCTTTGATTTGGACGATGATCATATGTTCAGTGACTTAGAAACCCGGATTGAAGGGGCCGCAAAGATAACCACAGATTCAGCAGATTTGAAAATGATTACGCTGATTTTGTAGGAAATAGCCCGCCGAAAGGCTACACAACGCAAAATCAGCCGCAAAACTGCCAACGACAAAACGCTATTTCAGCAGGGCCCGAGCAATTACGAGCTTCTGAATTTCAGAAGTTCCTTCGCCAATGGTGCACAGCTTGGCGTCGCGGTAGTACTTCTCGGCAGGGTAGTCTTTGGTGTAGCCGTAGCCCCCGAAAATCTGCACGCCTTCATTGGCTACTCGAACCGAAACTTCCGAAGCATAGAGCTTAGCCATAGCTGATTCCAGGTTCACATTCAGGCCGCGGTCCTTCATATCAGCGGCGCGGTAGGTGAGCAAGGAAGCCGCCTCGATTTCTGTGGCCATGTCAGCCAGCTTAAAGCTGATGCCCTGGAAATTGCTGATGGGCTGGTTGAACTGCTGACGCTCTTTAGAGTATTGCAACGCCGCCTCGTAAGCGCCCTGGGCGATACCCAGGCTCAGAGCTGCAATGCTGATGCGGCCGCCATCCAGCACTTTCAGCGCCTGCACAAACCCGTCGCCTACCTGCCCGATTACATTTTCCTTCGGCACACGGCAGTCGGTAAAAATCAGTTCGGTGGTTTCGGAAGCCCGCATACCCAGCTTGTCTTCCTTGCGGCCGGCCTCGAAGCCGGGCGTGCCGCGCTCAATGATAAAGGCCGTCATGCCGCGGGAGTCGCCTACCTCGCCGGTGCGGGCAATAACCACGGCCACGTTGCCAGTTTTACCGTGGGTAATAAAGTTTTTGGCGCCATTCAGGATGTAATCATCTCCATCGGCCACGGCCACGGTACGCATGTTACCCGCGTCCGAACCCGTGTTCGGCTCGGTCAGGCCCCAGGCCCCAATCCACTCGCCAGAGGCCAGCTTGGGTAGGTACTTGTGCTTCTGCTCCTCGGAAGCATGTTGCAGAATGTGGCCGGTGCATAAGGAGTTGTGGGCGGCCATGCTCAGGCCAATGCTGCCGTCAATCTTGGCCAGCTCCGCAATAGCCGTTACGTACTCCACGTATCCGAAGCCGGCACCACCATACTCCTGGGGCACCAGTACGCCCATTAGGCCCAGCTCGCCCAGCTTGTGAAATACTTCCGCCGGGAACTCCTGGGTTTCGTCCCAGCGCATCATGTGGGGCTTGATATGTTGAGCTCCGAAGTCGCGCACCATCTGGGCAATCATCGTCTGGTTTTCAGTAGCGACCAGTTCCATAGTAGTAGGGGTAGGGTGGGAGGTAAGAATGGACAGGTATAACCCATCCGAGCAAAATTTGGGTCCGCGAAAGTAGGATTTTACTGGCGTACAAGCCAGTGCCAGACCAAGGCCAAGGGTAGTGAATTTTGAAAGGGGGCACTAATTCGGTTTCTTTGATGGTTTTTTAGGGAAATACTGCCCGCGCAGATTTGTTTCCTAAATTTTTTACCACCGAATCCGGTTGTCCCGGCTTGCATGAACCGACCCACTTGCTACCACCTGTTGCGTCTCTGGATGCTGTGTTTGCCGATAGTACTGCTTACTTTCTCCTGCACTACCTCCCGAGTGCGGCAGCAAAACATCCTGTTTCGTACTGATGGAGCCGGGCGCCTGGATACTGCACGGCTGCGCGACGTAGTAAACCGAGCCGAACGCAACTACATCATCCAGCCTAACGACTACCTCGAGGTGCGGGTGTACACCAACAAAGGTGAGCGTATCCTCGACCCGAATGGCGAGTTGTTTTTCGGCTCGCCGGCCGGAAACAACACGGGTGGTGGCGGCTTTTCTCGCCAACGGGCTGGTGGTCAGCAAGGTTTGCAGGGGCAACAGCAAGGACAGCAGCAAAATGGGCAGCAGGGTCTTAATGAGTTCCTGGTTCAACACGATGGTATCGTGAAGCTACCTATGGTTGACTATGTCAAACTAGCCGGTCTGACCCTGCTCCAGGCTGATAGTCTCTTGCAGATTCGGTATACTGAGTTCTACAAAGATGTTTTCGTAACCACTCGCGTCACCAATAACCGCATCATCGTATTGGGGGCTACCACAGGTGGGGCCCGCGTAATTCAGATGTTCAACGACAACATGAACCTGCTGGAAGTGCTAGCCCAGGCGGGTGGCATTTCGGGTGGCTTTGTAGGGCCTACCGGCGGCAATGGCCAGGCCGGGCGGGCTGATAACATCCGCTTGATTCGGGGCAATTTGAAAAACCCGCAGGTTCAGATTATCGATTTGACTACCATCGATGGAATGCGGCGCGCCAATTTGCAGGTAGAGCCCAACGACATCGTGTACGTAGAACCCATTCGTCGGCCCTTCTATGAGGCCCTGGCCGATGCCAGTCCACTATTTGCCTTTTTAGGCGGGCTGTCGGGGCTAGCAACGCTCCTCATTGCCATTTCAAAATAAGTACAAGCACGCAGCGTTTCTCTTTGGCAATTCCAAGGAGCTGTTTTCACTACTCATTACTACATGGCGGCGAAAGAAGAGGCTGATCTGGAAGAACTAATTCGGAATGCAGGCGGCGAAGCCGAGGAAGAGGACGAAGGCGGCGGGCTGGACCTGACCACTTTATTAATGGTAGTGCGCAAGAGCCTGCCCTGGATGCTCTTGCTCATTCTGCTGGGCCTGACTGCCTCCTGGTTGTTCCTGCGCTACACGCCGCCCCTATACTTGTCGTCTTCCTCCATCAAAATTGATGAGAAAACGGAAGCCGGCTTGCTAGGGCTGGAAGGCATTGGTGCGCAAGCTGAAAAGCAGCAAAGCATCAATAAGCTCTCCGGTGAGGTAGAGCTTATTAAGTCGGATATTATCTATCAGCGACTAAAAGACTCCCTGGACTTAGCCGTGAACTACTACGTTCAGGGCACCGTCCTGGAGAATGAGCTGTACCGTACCTCTCCGTTCCGCGTCGAGTACATTGCCACCCCCGAGGCAGTGTATAACGTGAAATTTGGGCTAAAGCTGCTACCGGGCAACCGGGTGCGGCTGCAATATGAGCACAACGGCCAGGAAGGCGGCGGAGAATACGCTTTTGGACAAACTATTCGCGCGCTGGGCTTTACCTTACAAATATTTCCTACCAATCAGTATAACGCGGCTGCTCTGGAGCCCAATTACCACTTTGTCATCAACGACGAAGCTAGTCTGAATGCTTATCTAAGCAAAAATTTGACGGTAGAAATCGGCAATGCCGATGCCAACATCATCGGTATTTCCTTCACGGACCACAACCCGCGCAAAGCTCACGACATTGTCAATAAGATTGATTCGGTTTACCTGGTAGAGAAGCTGGCCCGCAAGCAGGAACAAGCTGCTCGTGCCACGCGCTACATCAATGAGCAGCTGGGCGAAAATCGCAAGGATTTGCAGCAGGCAGAGGAGAACATGCAGTCCTTTGTGAAGCGCAACGGCACCTATGACATCAAGGCCGATGTAGCTATGATTACCACGGCTCTCGAAGAGCAGGAGAAAGAGCGAGAAAAGTTACAAGAAGAGTCTGATGTGCTTCTGGAACTAGAGCGTCTGTTGGCCCAGCGACGCTTAACCAACCGGGAGGACGGTGACGTTTTTCAGAGCATACCGGCCTTGGGCGAGCTGAAGGATGAACAACTTTCGCAGCGGATTGTAGAGCTCAGCGACTTGCAATTAGATTTAGAGCGAGCCGAGCTATCCTATCAGCCTGGCGCTACTACCGCTCTGCAGTTAAGAGAACAGCGGATAGATAACACCAAGAAGATAATTCGGGAGCTGCTGCGGCGTAATCAGCAACTGGTGCGGCAACAGCTGCTGAAAATGGATGCCAAACGGGCCGAGTTGGAGAGCCGACTACGGGCCCTACCTGAGAAGCAAACGGAGCAAGCCCGGCTTCAGCGTCCCCTTGAATTGTACGAGAAGTACAATTTGAACATGATGGATAAGAAGATTGAGTTTGGCATTTCCATGGCTGGTACTACCGCCGATTTCCAGATTCTGTCACCGGCTACCATGCCTTCAGCGCCAATTTCGCCAGTGAAGCTGATGGTGTACGCCATTGGCCTAGCGGCGGGTATTATTCTAGGCCTGGGTCTGATTGCCGTCCGGTACCTCATGCACAACACCGTAACCAACATTCGGGAGTTGGAGCGAGCTACTTCTTCCTCCGTACTAGGTATTATCCCAACGTACGATAAGGAGAAGATGGCCGTATCGAAGCTGGTAGTGGATAAAAATCCGAAATCGGCCATTTCCGAGTCCATACGTTCCATCCGAACCAACCTGGAGTTCATGGCTTCTTCTAAAAAGAAGCGCTTGATTTCCATTACGTCGACCATTAGCGGTGAGGGCAAAACCTTCGTGACGGTAAACCTAGCCGGCATTATTGCTGCTTCTGACCAGCGCGTAATCATCCTGGACCTGGATATGCGTAAGCCCAAGGTAAACCTGGCTTTTGATGCAGAAAACGTGAAAGGGGTAAGTACTATCCTGATTGAGAAGCACACGTGGCAGGAGTGCGTGCAGCATACCAGCATTCCAACCCTGGATTTTATTTCAGCTGGTCCTACCCCACCTAACCCTTCGGAGCTGATTCTAAGCAACCGTTTCGACGAGTTGATTCAAAGCCTGCACGAGTCTTATGACGTGGTGATGATTGATACCCCGCCCGTTGGCTTGGTAACGGATGGTATCCTGATTATGCGCAAGGCTGATGTGCCGATTTACATTGTGCGCGCCAACTACTCTAAAAAGGCCTTCCTGAAGAATATCAATAAGCTGATGCGGGTGAATGGCTTCACTAAGCTCTGCACCATTCTGAACGATGCTCAGGGCAGTGGCGGCTACGGCTACGGGTATGGGTACGGCTACGGCTATGGGTATGGCCAGGGCTACTACGAGGATACGGCCCCCAAAGGTGGCCTGCTGAGTCGGTTGCGGAAGCGGAATTCCTAACCCGGCCCAACGTCAGCTATGTCTTTCTTTCAGAAATTATTCGGGCGCCCTACCCCGGACGACAATACGCTACCCGTTACGCTGGCCGTACTGGGCGCCGACATGCACTCCCACCTCCTGCCCGGCCTCGACGACGGAGCCGAAACCCTGGAACAGTCGCTGGTGCTGCTACAGCAGCTGCAGGACCTGGGCTATCGAAAGCTGGTGATGACTCCTCACATTATGGGGGACTTCTACCGGAATACGCCAGCCGGCATCCGGGGGGCACTGGACGTGTTGCGTACTGCTGCTGTTCAGGCAAACATTTCTGGGGTAGAGCTGGAGTGCGCGGCTGAATACTACATGGATGAGAGCCTGGCCCGCAAGCTGGAGGATGACGAAGAGCTGTTGAGCTTTGGGGGCGAGCAGCGCTACGTGCTGTTCGAGACGTCTTACATCAATGAGCCCTTCAACCTCCAGGAGATAATGTTCAAGCTGAAAGCCGCCGGCTACCGGCCCGTTATGGCGCACCCAGAGCGGTATACCTACCTGTATGGCCGGTTCGAAGAGCTGGTTCGAATTCGGGAGGAGGGCGTGCTGATGCAAGTGAATCTGAACTCCTTAACCGGTTACTACTCAGCCGGAGCCAAGCGTGTGGCCGAAAAGCTCATCGACGCGGGGCTAGTAGACATGGTAGGCACCGATGCTCATAACCTCAAGCACGTGGACAGCATTCGGAGCAAAGTGCTGCTAAGCGAGTACCTGCCCAAGTTGCTGGCTCTGCCCTTGCTGAATTCTACGCTGTAAACGTCGCCGCTTTTTTCCTTCTTCATAAGTTACCCCCACTTCATGATTTTCGTCACTGGCGGCAGCGGCTTAGTAGGGAGCTTTGTAATCTCGGCGTTGCGGCAGCGCGGACTATCCGTACGGGCGCTTTACCGGCAGCAACCGCCTGCTCTGGAGTTTGCCGAGCAGGTAGAATGGGTAGAGGGCGACATCCGGGATGGGCTGGGGTTGCGGGCGGCTTTGGAAGGCGTTACGCACGTGTTTCATTGCGCAGGGCTGGTGTCCTACGCGCCCCAGGATGAGGACTTGCTGCAGCAGATAAACGTGGAGGGAGCCGCTAACCTCGTGGACGCGTGCCTGGAGCGCCCTGGTATTCGGTTAGGCTTCGTTTCGTCGGTAGCAGCGTTGGGCGGCACCGTGCCGGGGCCGGAGCAGCCGACGGCGGCCGGACCGCTGGTGCTCGATGAAAATGCCAAGTGGGATTTGGGCGCTGAGCACAACGCTTATGCTACCTCTAAATACTTAGGTGAGCTGGAAGTGTGGCGTGGCGTGTCAGAAGGGTTGCAGGCTGTAATGATTAACCCTTCGGTTATCCTCGGGCCGGTCGACTGGGACCGAAGCAGCACCCGCTTGTTTCGCTACGCCTACAATGAGCACCGATTCTATACGCCCGGCAGCATTAACCTGGTAGATGTGCGGGACGTGGTAGACATCTTGTTGCGCCTCACCCTTGACACGAACTACAGTGGTCAGCGCTACGTCGTAAATGCCGGCGCCCTACCCCTGCGCGAGTTCATGACCCAGGCTGCGGCCTGCTTTAACAAGCGTCCACCCACCGTAGCCGTACCCGACTGGGCCGCCGAAACCATTTGGCGCCTGGAGCACGTGCGGTCCTTGCTTACCGGGGCCCGTCCGCTCATTACCAAGGACACGGCCCGCGCCGGCCGTCGGGTCACCGAATACCGCGCCACTAAAATTGAGCAGGCCTTGGCGTTTCGCTTCCGGCCCTTGGCGGACACTATTAGTTGGTGCTGTGCCGGACTTGTGCAGAGTAGCGGAGTAAATAGATAACAGCATCAGTAGGGTTGTCAACCCTTACCCGCTCGCTAATGCTGCTCCTTATTTACTCCGTTACTCCTCCAGAACCCATCGGCCTCCGGTGCGGTTATTGTATATTCAGGGCGGGAGGTGCTTTCCGCTGAAAATGCCCCCACTGACCCACGAAGTCTGCCGTTTTGGCGGCGGCGTGTCGATTGTAGCAGAATGAGAATGAACGAGAATTTTGAGGATCGGGAAGAAGTAGAAGCTACCGTGCGCCGTTTTGAGCAGATGGTAGCCCTCAACGAACCCGTGTTTTTTGATTTGGCCGATTTTGAGAACATCATCGACCATTATACCACCACTACTCAGTACGAAAAAGCCCTGCAAGCCTGCGAAGCAGGTATTGCGCAATATCCTTTCAGTACCGAACTCCTGATTGACCGCTCCCAGGTGCTGGCCATGAAGGGCGAGTATGCCGCAGCTAGCAGCCAGATTGAGGACGTAGCACTGCTCGACCCTGACAACCCCGATGTGGCGGTGACCCGCGGCATCATTGCCACCCAAAAAGGCGAGTTTGCCGAGGCCATTGCCTTTTTCCACCAGGCCGCGGAACGCGCCCAGGACCGCGACGACATCTTCTTCAACCTGGGGCTAGCCTACCAGAGCTGGCAGAAGTTCAAGAGTGCTGCCAAGTACTACAAGCAAAGTCTGCGCCTGAACCCCGACAACGATGTAGCAGTGCAAGAGCTGCTGTATTGCCTGGAAGTGAGCGAGCGGCTGGAGAAAAACCTGGATTTCTTTCGCCGCTTCACTGATGACGACCCCTACTCAGCGGTGGCCTGGTACAACCTGGGCCAGGCCTACTACCGGGCGGGCAAGCTCGATGAAGCCATTAGTGCCTTTGACTATGCTATCCTGATTGACGGCAAGTTCTATGAGGCGCACGGGTTTCTAGCCAGCGTGTACGTCACGCAGGAGCGCTACCGCGCCGCCATTAGTGAGTTTGAACTGAGCCACCCCGAGGGAGAGCCCAGCCCGGAGGCTCTGTGCAACATTGGCGAGTGCCACGAGAAGCTGGCCGAATGGGACTTGGCCCGCCGGTTCTACCAGCGTGCCATCGACCTGGACCCCGAGATGGATGAAGCCTGGTTTGGTATCGGCATTGTGATGAACGTGCAGGAAAAGTACTTCGAGGCCATTCATTTCTTCCGCAAGGCCGTGAGTCTTTATGAGGAAAGCGTGGAGTACTGGCTGGCCCTGGCCGCCGCCGAGTACCAGATTGGCAATATCGTATCGTCTATCGAGGCCTATGAGAAGGCCGTGGAAGTAGCCCCCGATAACAAGGATGCGTGGCTGAACTGGAGCATCATCCTGTATGAGCAGGGCAACTTCGATGGGGCCATTGACCTGATGCGCAATGCCGTAGAAATTCAGCCCATGGAGGCTGAGTTGCATTACCGCCTGTGCGCCTACCTGCTAGCCGGCGGCCGGTACCGCGAAGCCTACGAGTGCCTGGAAAACGCCTTAGTACTCGACTTCGACAAGCACCGTTTGCTGTTCGATTACTTCCCGGAGCTGGAGTCGCAGAAGGCCCTGGCCCGCCTGATTGATCAGTATCGGAAATAGGCGTTGCTTTCGGTTGAACGGGGGCCTCTGCGGGTACCGGCTACGTAGCCAGTGCCTGCGGAGGCCTCGCCTTTTCTAAGCGGTTACAGAATTCGGGCGTACTTTTGGGCGCGGCGCTACCTGGCTTTGGCATGGTTTCGAAGCCTGGCGCTGCTTTCACGTTCATCTGACTCTAGGTCTTACAACATGAATTACACCCTCAACCAACTCCCCGAGCGCACCCAAAAACCCCGCGAGCAGGGCTTTACCATGGTCATGGACAAAGGCCTTAGCGTACGCGAAGCGGAGGACTTTCTGGAAGTAGGGGCCGCCTACACCGACATTGTGAAGCTGGGGTGGGCCACGTCCTACGTCAACCCCAACCTGAAGCGCAAGCTAGCAGTGTACAAGGAAGCCGGCATCCCGGTGTACTTCGGCGGAACCTTGTTTGAGGCCTTTATTATCCGGAACCAGTTCGATGATTACCGCCGGCTGCTAGAAAACTTTGGCATGGAGTACGCCGAAGTTTCCGATGGCTCCATTGACCTAAACCACGATAAGAAGCTGGATTTTATCCGCACGCTGGCCCAGGATGTAAACGTGCTGTCGGAGGTAGGCTCCAAGGATGCGGAGAAAATCATTCCGCCTTACAAGTGGATTTCGCAGATGAAAACCGAGCTGGAAGCCGGTGCCGTGAAGGTTATCGGGGAAGCGCGGGAGGCCGGCAACGTGGGCCTGTTCCGCAGCACTGGCGAGGTACGCTCCGGTCTGGTGGAGGAAATCCTGACCCAGATTCCCTTCGAGAAAATCATCTGGGAAGCTCCGCAGAAAGCCCAGCAGGTGTGGTTTATCAAGCTACTCGGCGCCAACGTAAACCTGGGCAACATCGCCCCCAACGAAATCATTAGCCTGGAAACCATCCGCCTGGGCCTACGCGGCGACACCTTCACCGACTTCCTGGACATGGACAACGTGGACGAAATGTTCAAGCCCGAGCCCAAGGTAGCCGGCAAGCCCGGCACCTCTATGCCCCGCGGCTAGGCCCTGAAGAATCCGCTTAAAAAAGGCTGCGCCATATGTGGGCGCAGCCTTTTTTGTTTTTACAGCCCGTTTTTCCAATCCGAAACCTTTCTGCCAACCAAGCTAGTAGCAGCGCCGTGCTGCCCCACGCTACCCAGTAGCAAGCTGTTTGGGATGTACGGCGCCACAGAAGCCAACCTCATCCACGGCAATTCAGTAAGAGAAAAGCCCGGCTGCGTGAGGCTGGGCTTTTGCTTTCTACTGATCTAGCCATTACCATGAATAAACATTTTTCCGGCTCCGCCCTGAGCTTGCTGACGCTGTTGGGCGCCTGCAGCGGACCTTCCAAACAAGAAAAAGCGGAAGCCGCCGCTACTACCCCCGCCGACACCGTAGCTACGGCCGCTACGGCCGTTAATCTGCCTCAGCCCTACGCCAGTAAGTCTACCACCAAGCGTAGCAAAGTTATCGGCTGGCCCCAGGGCAAAATGCCCACCGCGCCGGCTGGCTTCGTGGTAACCAAATACGCCGATGGCTTCGAGAGTCCGCGCAATACCTACGTGCTGCCCAACGGCGACGTGCTGGTAGCGGAGTCGAACACCATTCCGCAAGACCCAAAAAAGAAGGTGGTGGCTGCCCTGGATCTGGACCCTTCCCGATCCTTGCGGGCCACCAGCGCCAACCGCATTACCCTGCTGCGCGACGCTAACAAGGACGGGAAGCCCGAAACCCGGGAAACGTTTTTGGCAGGTCTGAGCCAGCCTTTCGGTATGCTGGTGCTCGACAACTACTTCTACGTGGCGAATACCAACGGGGTGTGGCGCTACCCCTACCAAACTGGCCAAACCAGAATTACCGGCCAGGGCCAGAAAATTATGAACCTACCAGCCGGGGGCTATAACAACCACTGGACGCGCAACTTGCTGGCGGGCCCCGGTGGCGAGAAAATCTACGTGTCGGTGGGCTCCGCGTCCAACGTGGCGGAGCATGGCATCAAGGAAGAAGAGCGTCGGGCCAACATTTTGGAAATTAACCCCGACGGTAGCGGCGAGAAAGTGTACGCCGCGGGCCTGCGCAACCCCGTGGGCATGGATTGGGCCCCGGGCACCCAAACCCTATGGTCGGCCGTGAATGAGCGGGACGAGCTGGGTGACGAACTGGTGCCCGACTACCTAACCAGCGTGAAGCCGGGTGCCTTTTACGGGTGGCCCTACGCTTACTTCGGTCAGCACGAAGACCCCCGCCGCAAAGGAGAACGGCCCGATTTAGTGCAGAAAACTGTAGTGCCCGAAGTGCCCCTGGGCCCGCACACAGCTTCCCTAGGACTGGCCTTTTATAAGGGCAATGCCTTTCCGGCCCAATACCGCAGCGGGGCCTTTATTGGGCAGCACGGCTCCTGGAACCGCTCGGAGTTTTCGGGGTATAAAGTGGTGTTCGTGCCATTTGCTAACGGCAAACCCAGTGGCCCCATGCAAGATTTCCTGACTGGCTTCGTGGCCAATGCTGAGGAGAAGGAAGTGTATGGCCGCCCGGTAGGCGTAACGGTGCTGCCAGATGGGGCCCTGCTAGTAGCCGACGATGCGGCCGATACGCTCTGGCGCGTGGCCGCCCAGTAAGTTGCTCCTGAACATGATACCAAGCCCGCGTTTCCTTCTGGAAGCGCGGGCTTTGCATTGGTGGTCAGTAGAAATGGCCCTTTCGATAAAAAGATGCGTGCAAGCGCAACGCTCCGCCGCTGTAGCCGAATAACAGCAGATGTACTTCCTGTTTCGCGCTGATTATGCACTGGCTCTATAAAATTGCTTTACTCAGCACGTTGTGGCTGACTTTCCTTGGTGAAGGGCAAGCCCAGCCTGCCAGTAGCCCGCGCCGCTCCGTTGCCAAAGTTGCGGCCCCGCCCGCTACGCCTGCCAATGCGCTGCTGTGGAAAGTTTCGGGCAAAGGCCTCGCCAAACCCTCCTACCTCTACGGCACCATTCATCTGATTTGTCCCCAGGACTTGCGCATAAGTGAGCCGGTCAAGCGGGCCTTCGCCAGCACTCGGCAACTCATACTGGAGCTGGACATGGATAGCCCTACGCTGCTTGAGGACATGAAAGCCGGCATGAAGATGAACGACGGCCAAACCCTGCACAAGCTGCTGTCGGCCGCCGATTACGCCCGCGTTAGTAGCTACCTCAAAGACAAGGCCGGCATTCCTATTGCCCAGGTCAGCATGCTCAAGCCCTTTATTGTCAGCTCTCTGCTTTACTCCAACCTGCTGGGTTGTGCCCCGGCTAGTTACGAAACCAGTTTCGTGAAGCTGGCCCAGGAGCAGCACAAGGAAATACAAGGGCTGGAAACGGTGCAGGAGCAGCTAGGCTTTTTCGACAAGATACCCTACACCGTACAAAGCCAGCTCCTGGCCGATCTGGTTACTCGCGAAGCGGAGGCCCAGCAGGAGTTTCAGCAGTTGGTTACGCTTTACAAGGCCCAGAAAATTGAGGAGCTGCGGGCCGTAACCAGCGCCAGCGCCTTTTCCTTCCCTGGCTACGCTGAAATGCTGCTCGACAACCGGAACCAGCGCTGGCTAGCTACCATTGCCCAGCAGGCTGCCGGCCAGCCCACATTCTTTGCCGTGGGAGCGGCCCACCTAGGCGGCCCCAAAGGACTCTTGGCCCTGCTGCGCCAGCAGGGCTACCAAGTACAACCCGTAACCCGCTGAGGCTGCCCCTGCCGGCGGGCTGCTAAGCGTTGCTTCCTAGAAAGCGTGCTGCCAGGCTTACCCAAGGGCCGTATGTTTGCCCAGATGAACAAGCTCCTAACTACGTTACGCTACTGGGTAAGCTACGCCCTACCTCTTTCCCGCCGAATAAACTCGCGGTACAGCGGGCCGCTGACGGTAGAGTTGCACCGTGGCCGCAAGGTGCTGAACGCCCAATACGCTAATTACAGCTACGGCCCGCTCCAGCAAATTCTGCGCTACGGGCTGTTTATCATGGCTCCCAACCCCACGGTGCCAGTGCTGGTGCTGGGCATGGGCGGCGGCTCCGTCATCGATACGTTGCGGCGGGAACGGAAACACACCGGCCCCATCACGGCCCTAGAGCTGGACCCAGCCATTGTGGAACTAGCTGCCACCGAATTTGACATTCGCCCTGACGCCCAGCTGCACATTGTCTGCGCCGATGCGTTTGCGTGGCTGCCTACTGCCCCCGCGGCCGCTTACGGCTTGGTCATCATTGATCTATTCATTGATCTAACCTTGCCCCACCAACTCAGCGAGGCTGGTTTCTGGCAGCAGTTGCGGCGGGTGCTGCAACCCGGCGGCGCCGTGCTGCTCAACACCCTAGTGCAGGCTCCGCTTTTGATTGCCGGACAGCCGGCTCCCGCGTACCTAACCCAGCAGGGTTTCGAGGTGAAAGACCTGGAAGTGGAGTATAACCGTCTGCTGATCCTGCGGGGGTAGGGGCCGCATCCGGCTAAAAGCCTGGCCCATCACTAGAAGTTGCAACGCAGAAACCCCTTTCTTTGCAGGCTCAACCCCCGCCCTATGGAAATTCTGAAGCATCTGCTCGACTTTATTCTGCACCTTGACAAGCACCTGGCCGAGATAATTCAGGATTACGGGGCCTGGACTTACGCTATTCTTTTCCTCATCATCTTCGTGGAAACCGGGGTAGTGGTGCTGCCCTTCCTGCCCGGCGACTCCCTGCTATTCGCGGCCGGCTCGTTGGCAGCTCTGCCCGGCTCCCCGCTCAACGTGTGGGCCATGATGGGCCTGCTGATTCTGGCCGCCGTGCTGGGCGACACGCTCAACTACCACATCGGCGACTACCTCGGGCCGCGGGTGTTTCGGGAAAATTCCCGGTTTCTGAAGCGGGCCCACCTCGAAAAGACCCAGGCTTTCTACCAGAAGCACGGGGCCAAAACCATTATTCTGGCCCGCTTTATTCCTATCATTCGCACGTTTGCGCCGTTCGTGGCCGGGGTAGGCACCATGAGCTACACCAAGTTTCTGTCGTACAACCTGGTAGGGGCCGTGCTGTGGGTGGTGTTGCTCACGGGCGCCGGCTACTTTTTCGGGCAGATTCCGATTGTGCAGAAAAACTTCTCCCTGGTGGTGTTGGCCATCATTGTGCTGTCGGTGCTACCGGCTGTGTTTGAGTTCGTAAAAGCACGTCGCCCCAGTGGCAGCCGTCCGGTAGCGTAGGCAGATGTAGTAATTAACTGATAAAAACCGTTCGGCCTGAGTTGGGGCTGAACGGTTTTTTGTTGTTGTTTACAACGCAATTACCCGTGTTTTATGCCTGAATTCGGACTTTTGGGTCGCTCCTTGCGCCACTCCTTCTCTCAGACCTACTTTTCCCAGAAATTTCACAATCTGGAGTTGGCTGATCATCACTACGAGCTGTTCGAGCTAGCTACGATGGATGAGCTGCCGGGCCTGTTGCACCAGCACCCCAACCTGCGCGGCCTCAACGTTACAATTCCGTACAAAGAGCAAGTATGGCCCTTCCTCAACGAGGTAGCGCCTTCCGCCGCGCGCGTGGGGGCCGTGAATGTCATTGAGTTCCGGGAGGACGGGCAGCTGATTGGGCACAACACCGACTATGTGGGCTTTCGGGAGTCGTTACGGGGCTTTTTGCCCAAGGCCAAACTGCCGGAGATGCGCGCCCTCATTCTGGGTAGCGGCGGCGCCTCCAAAGCCGTGGAAGTTGCCCTTCGGGAGCTAAACATCGGTTATTGGGTTGTGTCGCGCAACGCGTTAGGCGCAGGACTTACCTACGAGGAACTGACGCCGCGCCTGCTGCAGGATCATCCGCTGATTGTTAACACTACTCCTTTGGGTACCACGCCCAATATAGAAGAGTGCCCGCCCATTCCTTACCCCTACCTCACGTCTCAGCACTACCTCTACGACCTTATTTATAACCCCACCGAAACTGAATTCATGAAGCGCGGCGCTGCCGCCGGCGCCCAAACCAAAAACGGCTTTGAAATGCTCTGCCTCCAAGCCGAGGCCGCCTGGCAAATCTGGAATCGGTGAAACGGGGAGATGGTGAAATGGTGAGTTGGCTGTTCTGTCATGGCGAGCGAAGCGCGGCTATTTTTCCTTCACGAAGTACTACCTCTTCTAATGCGACAAGCCCTTGACGCCAGCGCGGACGTCAAGGGCTTGTCTCGTTTCCAAGCTGGCCACAGAAGAGAGGACGGATGGCCGCGCTCCGCTCGCCATAACAAAACAGCCAACTCACTCATTCACCATCTCCCCGTTTCACCACTTACCCACCGGTGTTGCTGCTGCCTTGCTTGGAGTCGTCGTTGCGGATGGTGCGGCGCTGGCGCTGGCCGCTGCCATCCACCTTACCGAAGCGGTAGTTGAAGGCCAAGCGTACGGAGCGTTGGTACTGGTAGAAGCTGCCAACGCTGCGGAACTGGTCGGTGATGGTGGTGTTGCGGAACTCGCGGCCGGGCGAAAGAAAGTTGTTGGCACTGAGCGTGAGGTCGGCCTTCTCCTTAAACAGCATGCGCTTGAGACCCAGGCCGTAGTACACGCCGCCGGAGTAGCGCGTTTGGAGCTGCACGCCGCCCGTCCAGAAGCCGCCGTAGCCTTGCAGGGTGTAGTGGGTTTTGAATTTCAGCGACGAATTCAGGTTCATGTACATAGAGGCCAAGCTGCTGGTGCGGTTCAGGGCCTTACTGCGCAAGCGGGTGTAGTCGCCGCTGATGTTGCTGCTTAGGTTCCAGTCTTTGGTAGGCTTAAGCGAGCCATAGAGGTTCAGGCCGTAGGAGGAGTTGGTGGCCAGGTTGCCGTAGGTAGTTTCGGAGCGAGCCAGCGCCTCGTTGTAGCGGTAGAACTGCTCAATGGAGTTGCCCGTGCGCCGCGCAAATGCCGAAATGTTTAGGGAGCTTTTCTCGGCGAAGGTGCCGTAGCTCAGCTCGTAGCTGTCCGTCACTTCGGGCCGGAGCGTGGGGTTGCCGTAGCGGATGCTGTTGGGCGTTACCTGATCGACGTAGGGGTTGAGGTAGTAGATGTGTGGGCGCTGAATGCGGCGCGAGAAGCTGAAGCGCAGGGTTTGGCCTTCTTTCTTGAGCGTGCGGGTGGCGCTCAGGTTGGGCAGCACGTTCAGGTAGTCGTTCGAGAAACGGCCGTTTTCGCCCTGAAACTCGCCCTGAATGTCGGTGCGCTCCAGGCGGGTGCCCAGGCTGAACGTGTATTTTTTGCCCGCGGCGAAATTGTAAGTGCCGTAAGCCGCCAGCACGTTCTGGCTGTAGTCGAAGGCATTGGAGCGGCGCGGACTCCGGGCAAAATCCGCCTGCCGGCTGAGCTGTAAGGTGTCCAGGGTATAGTCGCTGCTCACTTGGCGACGGATGAGCTTGGCTCCGGTTTCCAGGGTGTTTTTCTTGCCGAACGGGTGCGTGTAATCAGATTGAAGAGTGGTTTCCAGGTTCCTGGCCAGGTTGGCGCTTCGTTCCCGGTACTCCAGCAGCCCTTGTTTCACATCCGCCGATTTATATTGATCGAGGCGGTAGCTTTCGTCGGAGCGACTGCGAGTGTGCTGGGCCAGCACGGCCCACTCCCGGCGCGGCTGCTTTTCCCCGAAAGTGCGTGTGTAGCCGGCGTTCAGGTCGTAGTTGCGGCTTTCCCCGTCGCGGTTGATGTCGCGGGAATACAGCGTGTCGCGCTGGGGTAGGCCGGCGTACTGGCTGAACAACTCCTGAGGCGAGTTGCTGCGGTAGAGGTTGCCGTTGCCGCTGAGCGTGAAGCTGTGCAGGGGCGACGGGTCGTAGGTAAGCTCCAACTGTCCGTAGCCGCCATTGCCCACGTTGCGGGAAGTAGTGCGCTCCGTAAGCTGACCAGTGGTTTCATTGGGCAGAAAATCGGTGCGCTGGTTGCTACTCTTGAACGGGTACACGTTGTGGAAGGCGCTGAGCTTGGTGTTCACCCCAAACTTGCCCCGCTTCACGTTAAGGCTGCCGTTCAGACCTTGGTTTCGGTTGCCGGTATTGGCGCCTACGCTACCATTCACGCCCTGCAAGCTGTTCTTTTTCAGAACAATATTGATAACCCCGCCCGAGCCTTCTGCATCGTACTTGGCCGAGGGCGAAGTGACTACTTCAATAGCCTTGATCTGGTCGGCGGGAATCTGCTTGAGTGCCTCGGCCAGGTTGCCGGATAGCAGCGACGAAGGCTTGTTGTTGATGAGAATGCGCACGTTGCTAGTGCCGCGCAGTTGCACGTTGCCGTCCCCATCCAGGTTCACCATGGGCGTTTTGCGCATAATGTCGGCGGCCGTGCCCCCAGCATTGGTGGCGTCTTGGTCGGCGTTGTACACTAGCCGGTCGGGCTTGGTTTCGATGACGGGCCGCTCCCCCGTGACGGTTACGCCCGCCAGATTTTGGGCGGAGGCCACAAGTGTGAGCGTCCCTAGGTTTAAGGGCTCCGTCGTAAGCGCCACGTCCTTCAGCTGACTCGCGTAGCCCACAAAGCTGATTTGCAGCCGAAAAGAGCCGGTTGGCAAATCCTTCAACTCAAACCGACCTTCCGCGTCGCAGGTGCCGCCCGTGAGTGGGGTAGTACCCGTGGCGGACAGTAGGGCCACGGTGGCGTACTCCACGGGCTTTTGGGTGGTGGCATCCACTATGCGGCCCGTGATGCGCGCGGGGCCTTTGGCCGCTGTGGAGGGGGTAGTAGGAGAAGAGAGAGTTTGCGCCTGAGCCGTAGGCGCGGCCAAGGCGGCCAGCAACAGCAGCGTAGCAGTATGCTTCATTGGGATAGTGGGAAAAGGATAACGCGCGTAATATTCTGAGGTCCGGTGCGTGCTGATACAGGAGTCCGCTCCGGTGTAATTGGTGGCAGAACGCTTCAAACCTAGACAGTATTTTCTTCTCCTAGCTAAAAATTAACCAGCAACTATATTCTAGTTTGTATAAACCTGTTTTCAAAACTGGTGAAGTGGTGATTCAGTGAGTTAGTGATTGAGTAACGGAGTGAGTAGCTGAGTAAACAGTGGTGTCATGGCGAGCAGAGCGACGCCATCCGTCCTCTCTTCTGTGACAAGCCTAGAAAAGTAACAAGCCCTTACCTCCGTGCGGGAAGTAAGGGCTTGTCATTTATCAGGCTTCGAGCAAAAAGGAGGAAGGATGGCGTCGTCGTGCCTCCTCGCCATGACAGAACAGCCAACTCACTCAATCACTAACTCACCGAATCACTAACTCACTACTGCTGACCTTGGCCGTTGCCTTCGCCTTGCTTGGTGTCGTCGTTTTGGATGCTGCGGCGGCGCTTCTGGGGCTGGGTGGTGGTTTTGCCGAAGCGGTAGTTGAAGGCTAGGCGCACCCCGCGCAGGTAGATGTAGTTGTTGCTTACCTGCCGAAATTGGTCGGTGTCGAGGGTGGAGCTGAGGTTGCGGGTGGCTTGCAGGAAGTTATCGGCGTTTAAGGTCAGGTCGGCCTTTTCCTTGAGCATGGTTTTGCGCAAGCCCAGGGAGTAGAACGTCCAGGCGCGCTGGCTGCCCTGCAGCTGGATGCGCGGCGAGTTCAGGCCGCCGAAGAACTGCACGCTCAGGCCCTTCTCGAACTTGTAGCTGGAGTTCAGGTTCAGGTTGTACATCACCCCGCTGTTGGAGTAGGCCGAAGTGGTAATGCTACCTTCCTCAAACGTCAGGGCTGGGCTTTCCAGCGACACGTAGTACACGTTCACGTTGCCGCTCACATCCCACTTCGGCACGGGCTTCACCGAGGTAAACAGGCTCACCCCAAAGGTAGCGTTGCGGCCGATGTTGCGGAAGGTTTGGTTATTCACGCCATTGCGGTCAATGAAGCGCACCGATTCAATAGCGTTGCCGGTGCGGCGGGCGTAGGCCGACATGTTCAGCACCGAGCCCTTAATAAAGGTGGTGTAGTTCAGCTCGTAGCTGTCCGTCAGTTCAGGGCGTAACTCTGGCTCGCCGTAGCTGATATTCAAGCTGTCGGAGGCATTGACGAAGGGGTTCAGGAAGAAGATCTGGGGGCGCTGGATTCGGCGGGAGTAGGCCAGGCGTAGGGTCTGACCGGGCTTCTTGGGGTTGTTCGGCTGGAAGCTCATGCTCAGGTTGGGCAGCAGGTTGGTGTAGTTCTGCGACACGCTGGAGTTGTCTTGCTCCTGCTGCTGAAAACTGCCCGAAATGCGCGTATTCTCTACCCGCGCGCCCAGCTTAAAGCTAACTTTCTTCGACGCCGAAAAGCCGTACGTTCCATAACCCGACAGCACATCCTGGTTGTAATCGAACAGGTTGGAGCGGCTGGCATCGTACACCGGGTCGATGTTGGAGGATCCAAAGGGGCTGGTGAAGACGTCGTAGTCGCTGCTCACGCGGCGCAGGATGGCCTTGGCGCCGGTTTCGAGCAGGGCGGTTTCCGAGAACGGGTGGGCGTAGTCGGTTTGCAGGGTAGTTTCGAGGTTGCGGGCCAGGTTGTCGCTTTCCTCCCGGTACGTCTTGGCCTGGTTTTCCTCCGAGCGACCCGCGAACTGGTCGAGGTAGTAGGCCTGCACGTTGCGGTTGCGGGTGTGCTGGGCCAGCACGCTCCACTCGCGGCGCTTCTGCTCAAAAGTGCGGGTGTAGGCCCCACTTAAGTCGTAGCTCTGGGTGCGGAAGCGCCGGTCGGTGTCGCGGGTGAATGAGGTGGCAGCGGGCAGCAGCACGTTGTTGTACTGGTCGTAGTTGCCGCTGTTGCGGAACATGCTACCCTGCAAGCCCAGCGTGAGGTTATGGTACTGGGCCGGGTCATAATCGAGCCCGAAACGGCCGAAGCCACCGCCGCCCAGCGTGTTGCCGTCGCCTTCCTGCCGCAATGATTCTCTTTCGCCACCCGGGGTTTTCAGGTAGCGTACCAAATCGTTGCGGTTGGGACTGTAAAAGCCAAAGCCGCTGACGGAGCTGCTCAGGCCTACCTTGCCTTTGCGGTAGTTGAGCGTGCCGTTGCCGTTGGAGCTGCGTGTACCCGCGGCCAGCCCCACGGAGCCGTTTACGCCTTCCAGGCTGTTTTTCTTGAGGATAATGTTGATGATGCCGCCCGTGCCTTCGGCGTCGTACTTGGCTGAAGGCGTCGTAATAACTTCTACGCTCTTGATCTGGTCGGCCGGAATCTGCTTCATGGCATCGGCCACCGAGGAGGCCACAATGCCCGAGGGCTTGTTGTTGATGAGCACGCGCACGTTGCTGGTGCCGCGCAGCTCCACGTTGCCATCGGGGTCCACGTTCACCAGGGGCACTTTGCGCAGTACGTCGGCGGCCGTACCGCCCGAGTTGGTCAGGTCCTTTTCGGCGTTATACACAATCCGGTCGGGCTTGGTCTCAATGACGTCCCGCTCCCCGGTTACCTTCACTTCGCCCAGGTTTTGGGCTGAGGAAGCCAGCTGCACGGTTCCTACCGTCGTCAGGCCCGAGTTAACCGTTACGTTGCGCGTTTGGGTAGCGTAGCCCACAAAGCTGATTTGCAGTCGGAACTCCCCGGCCGCCAGCCCCCGCAGAGCAAAGCGGCCCCGCTCGTCGCACACGCCGCCATCAACGGGCGTGTTGCCGCTCAAGGGCAGCAGCGTAACGGTAGCAAACTCCACTGGCTTTTTGGTGGTAGCATCTAGCACCGTGCCTTCCAGGCGGCCCGTTCCTTTGGGAGCCGAGGGCAAGATAGGCTTGGCGGCAGCACCCGCCGGGGCTCCAGCCGGCCGCTGACCCGCGGCCGGAGCCCCGGCGGGTGGGCCTGTTTGGGCGAAGACGGGAGCCGTAAGCAGGCTGGTAAGCAGCAGGGGAAGGGTAGCGTTTTTCATGAGATATAGCAGAAGATAGTTGCAAGGAGGGCGGCCACCGGGAAAAACCAAAACGGCCGGAGCTGAAGTGTAGAAAACAGGGGATGAAACGTAACCGGCAGCGTATCAGGCAGAAGCAACTGAAACTGAAATTCAGCGGTAAGGACTGCAAAACTCCGATGGCGTTGCCGGAGCCGACTGTTTATTCAACCAACTCTATGTTTTCGTCCGGCAACGCCCACGGGCTGGCACTAAGCGGAGTGCTTAGCTGGTCACGTTGCGGCGGTAGAGCAGCACGTAGCCGGCCACCAGCACCCCGCCAAACCAAGCCAGGGCGTACCATTCGTGCTGGGCTACTTCGTGGGCTGCTTCCAGCATCCCTGCCTTGGAAACGCGTAAAGACATGGCCGTCAGGAAAGGCGCTGCGTACGGAATCTTGCTGACATGCTCCCATTGCAGCAGGGCAAACGTGGCCACTACCGCCCCCATGCCTACCCCCACCGGCACCACGAAAGAGCGCCAGAACAGGCTCACGACGTACTGCACCGCCAGTAGCCCCAGCGTGGCCAGGTAGGTGCGCAGCAGCATCCAGCCCACCGTCTCGAAGGGAATAACATGCGTCTGGAAGCCTTGCCCGGGTTTTAGCAACCCCAGTAGCGTGCCGGCGCCTAGCAGCAAACCCACAAAGAGCAGCAGCGCGGCGGCATTCAGGGCCAGCACCAGCAGCAGCTTGGAGCCAAACACGGCCCCGCGCCCTACGGGCTGGGCGTACAGGTGCTTCCAGGCGGTAGCCTTGGTTTCAATAGTTACTACCAAGCTAGTTAGCAGCACCACGAACAGGGGCAGCAGCAGGGTGCCCGCCGTTTGCCAGGCCATGCTGATAAAGCGGGGCCATGGGTCGCCGCCCGCCTTCATAATCAGGTGGCCCTTAAAAAAGAAGATGCAGAAGGTAAGCAGCACTGGCAGGGCTCCGCTGAACAAAGTCAGGCGCAGGGCTGCCGTGCGCCGCAGCTTGAGCACATCGGTGGCCAGGGTGCGCCCCAGCTGCGTAAAGGGAGCTGGGGCTGCTGGCAGCGCGGCGAAATCGGGTAGGGTAGCGTCCATCGTCAGGCGGATTAAGAAATAAGCAGGATGAAATGCGCGGCTCTGGCTTACTGCACGAGGTCGGCTTTGGCCTCGGTGAGGTGCAGGAAGGTGTCCTCCAGGCTAGGCTGCTCCAGGCGCAGGCCGTAGAGCGGCTGGCCCGCCGCCGTAAGGGCCGCGGCCAGCTCAGCGGTGTGCTCCCGCGAAAGCCAGGGCAGCCAGAGCGTGCCGGGTGTGGCTACCGTGGCGCCGGCCAGCAGGCGGGGCAGCAGGTTGCGGCAGGTGTCGGCATTTTCCGTTTCCAGCACCAGCCGGGCCCGGCCGGCTTGCAGACGCTGCAAGTCCGGCAGGCTGCCCTGAAACACCAGCCGCCCTTCCTGAATGACACCCACGTGGGTAGCTACTTTCTCGATTTCGTTGATGAGGTGGCTGCTGACCACGATGGTTTTGCCGTGCTCCTGGCGCAAGTGGCGCAGCAGCTCGCGCATTTCAATAATGCCGTTGGGGTCAAGGCCATTCGTGGGCTCATCCAGCAGCAGCAAGTCGGGGTCGGAGAGCAGGGCAATGGCCAGGCCCAGGCGCTGCCGCATGCCCAGAGAGTACTCCCGGGCGGGCCGGTGGGCGTTATCAGTGAGGCCAACCAGCGCCAGCACTTCGGCGGTGCGGTGGGCCGCTACCCCGCGCAGGCGGCGGGTAGCCTCCACGTTCTCGCGGCCCGTGAGGTGGTCGTACAGGGACGGATTTTCGATGAGGGCGCCCACCCGGTTCAGCAGGGCTACCCGGTGCCGGGCCAGGTCGTGCCCGAACAAGTGCACGGAGCCAGCGGCCGGCCGCAGCAGTCCCAGCAGCAGGCGCATGGTAGTACTTTTTCCGGCCCCGTTCGGCCCCAGGAAACCGTAGATGCTGCCGGGCTCTACGCGCAGGTTGACATCGTGCAGAATGGGCCGCTTGCCGAAGTGAAAGTGCAGGCCGCGGGTTTCGAGTAGGGGAAGGGAGGCAGGTTGCATAGCGCCGAATTCAGATGACTGTGAAGACGGCAGCAAACGTAGCGGCCCTGCTATAGCCCGCAGCCGCTATTCAACCAACACGACGACTAGCCCCCGAAACAGCTGCTTTTTCTAACCAAACCCCGTTGGGGCCGAACGGCGCGGCCCCTCAACCAGTTAGCCACGCATGTAACGGCGTTGGTAGGGCAAAATGAGGGGTTGATGGAGAAACCAGCCCGCAACCGGGCGCTACTACCGGGCCCGCCGGAAAAAAACGTTTCCGCTCACAGACTCTAGCCGCAGCGTTGGCCCCGTGCCCGCGCCCAAAGCACCCTTCACCTCATACCCGACAATGGGGTTCTGCTGGCGGTTGCTGAAGGCTACTTCCTGGTCGGTGTACACTTCGCCGGTAATGGTTTTCAGGGCCACGCTGGCGGGGCGGGCCGCCGGCCAGCTCACGTCCACGAAGCCGCTGATGGAATTGGCGTTCAGCTCGCCGGTAAGGCCCTGCACGTCTACGTTGCCGCTAATAGTGCTGATGCGCAAGTTGGTAGCGGCCGGCACTGTAATTTCATAGGCAATGTCGGCGCACACCCCGGCGCGGCCCTCGCGCACGCCGCCCTTGGTGTTGTCCCAGTTGCCGTAGTAAAGCGTACTGCCATTGGGGCAGTCGCCGGGTTGGGCCTGGGCCAGGCGCTTGGCGTCCAGGTCAGAGACTACCCGCAGATTGTTGCCGGTAGTTTGCAGGCTCATGGTGAAGGCATCGTTGAGCTTGTTCTGGTTGATGCTGACCGTGGCCCGCACCCGCAGCTGCCCGTCGGAGGCCGGGCGCACCCGGATAGTAGTAGCGTGTTTCAGGTCCAGCGTTACCAGCGAACCGCTGCTCACGGGGGCGGTTTTTTCCAGCACGGTTTGGGCCACGGCCCGGCTTGAGCCGCTCAGCAGCCCCACAGTCAAAAAGCAAAGAAGTAAACGGCGCATGATAAGGGTTGGGTAAGGATGAGGAATTGGCAGTAAGCAGTGAGTAGGAGGGAAGTAGGCGGCTACTTGCCAGGGAAATGGCAGGGCCGGTTCGTCCTATTGCCTGCCCTGCGCTACTGAATAGAAGCCGGCTGATGAAGTAACCGACCTGGGCCGCCGACCAAAGGGTAGGGCCTGACTTACTTGGCCTTGCGCACGTAGATGTCGCCGCTGATGTTGTGCAGGGCCAGTTTCGAGCCGCCGCCGTTCAGGGGTACCGACACGGTTTGGCCGCTCACGCGGGTGAGGCCATCGGGCGTGGGGCGCGGGTTCAGGTCGAAGTCGGTGTACACCTCGCCCGACATAGACCGCACCGTGAGGTTGGCCTTGGAAGCAGCGGGCATGGTCACGTCGAGCTTGCCACTCACCAAGGACAAAGCGGTGGGCTCGGCTGGCAGGGAGGCGAACTGCACGGTGATGTCGCCGCTGGTGCTGTTGCCCACCACGGGCCCCGTCACGTTGGTCAGGGTAGCATCCCCGTTTTTCATCTTGAGCTCCAGGCTACCCGCCAGGCCGCTCACGCGCAGGTCGCTACCATTCCAGTTGGTTTCGGTGAATACTAGGGCCGTGCGCCGGGGGACCCGCAGGGTGTAAGTGACGGCCTTGCGTGAGGCCTGCACCACGCGCAGCACATTGCCTTGCGTTGCCACCGACAGGCCCAAGCGGGTGTTGTCTTCGGCTGAATTGTAGATGGGCCGCAGCCCTTCGGCTTGCTTGGGCGGCTCCTGGTAGCCGTTGCCGCGGATAATCACTTCATCCCCGTCGTAGCCTTCCACTACCACGTTGCTACCGTGCATTTCCAGCACAATGCGGCGGTTGTCGCGGGTAGGAAAGCGGGTTTTATATTCTTGGGCCCGTAGGGCAGAGGCCGTCCCGGTCAGCAGGAGCAGGCTAAAAAAGAAGGAGCGTTTCATAACAGCGGGAAAATGAGCGAAAAAGAAGTTGCCGCCGGGGTGCGCGGGCCCACGCAGGGAAGGGGGCGGCAATGCAACGGGTCAGATCAAAATCAGATAAGTAGACCTAGGCCTTGCTGGGCCTGCTGGCGCACTACGGGCAGCACGTTGGGCTGGCGGGAGAGTTGCTCCAGCGGCGCTAGGGCCCGTTTGTCGCGCAGGGCCACCAGTAGCTCAATTAGGGTAATCTGCACGTTGGGGTCGGTTTGGTTGGGTAGGGCCTGCACCAGAGCGGGCCCCACGCGCGGGTCGGCGCGCAGGTGGTACAGGGCCTCCGCTGCCGCCAAGCGCACATTCGGGTTGGGGTCGGCGTTGAGAGTGGTGATGAGTACCTGCACGGCAGCGTCGCCGGGCTGCACCGTTGTGGGGGCTTCACTAACCAGCTGCAGGCGGCGGTTGGCCGAGGCGGGCTGGCCCGCCAGGGTAGTAAGCTGAGCGGCTAGCCCCGGCGCCGGGGCCGGCCGGATTGCTACCTCCGGCAAGGCCGCCGGCTGCAGCAGCAACCCCAGCACCGTGCCCACTGCCAGCAGAGCTACGGCCGCGGCTACCCGCAGCCAGCGCCCCGCCGCCGACGCTTCCCACAGCGGAATGACCGTGCCACCCGCGGCGGCCTTCTCCGAGTGAGCTACCACGAGCGGCGCTACTTCGGGCTCATTTCCCTTCAAAGCAGCCTTTTCCTGGTTTAAAGCCTGCAGAAAATTCGCGCGCAGGGCTGGGGGCGGGGCGGGCGCCGGCAACTCATCGAGGTGGTGGAGCAGGGTGCGTAACTGCTGGAGCTGCTGCCGGCAGGTGGGGCACTCCCGCAGGTGCGCGTTCAGGGCCTCAGCGTCGGTGGGCGGCAGGGCGTGCTCGGCGTGGGCGGGTAGCAGCGGCTCCCAGTGGGCGCAGTCAGCGGGTAGCAAGTTGTCAGCGGAAGAAGTCATGCACAAGCGGGCGGCCAGGGCCCAAAAAATCAGCGAAAGTATAAGGTGCGCAGGGCCTCTAGGGCGCGGTGCGCTTTCACGCGGGCGGCTCCCTCGGAGCAGCCCAGCATCTGCCCAATCTCGGCGTAGTCGAACCCCTGGAAGCGGTGTAAGTCCAGAATTTCGCGTTGGGCCGGGGGAAGCAGGGCCAGGGCCTCCTGCACCGACTGGGCGCAATCGGTGGCCGTGAGGTGAGCTTGGGCGGCGCGGCCGTGGGCCGTGGTGTGCTCCAGGTCGTGGAGGTCGGTGGGTGCGGGGCGGCGCTGTTGCCAGTGGTCGGCGTGAACGTGGCGGGCCAGCTGGTACAACCACGTCCGAAAGCGCAGGCCCGCCCGGAAACTGGCCCGGTACTTCAGCACCCGCAGAAATACGTTCTGGGTCAGGTCCTGCCCAATTTCCTGGTCGCCGTGGTTAAGGCGAGTCAGGAAGCCGAACAGCGGGCCGTGGTAACGCTCAAACAGCGGCGTGAGCTGGTCCAGGTCGTCGGCCTGCACCCGGAGCATGAGGTCTTCGTCGCTGAGAGAGGTAGAAACAGGCACGGGCAGAACAGAACAAGCGGCGGGACGAAAGAACCGAATCTGCTCCGAATACCGGCGGCTGCTTTATTCGTTACAACCCCCGCAAAATATTTTTTGCGCCGCCTCCTTATGCTGCCTTACGGCCAGTTTTGCAGGAAACCCTACCCCAGATGAGGCCATAAGGAAAAGCAGGCTGCACATGAGTTGGTAGCCGAAAGCGGGCCCGTGCGGTGCGGCAGTAGGTTGGCCAGGTGCCAGCCGGTGTTGGTAGGCGTAAGTGCCGGGTTGATTGAAAAGGGCTGCTTTCGGAGGACAGAAGGCGTATTTTTAAGCATGGAAGTATCGTCCGCGCCCGTTGCTGCTCCGTTGTCCGAAAAATCAGTGCTTCCCCGGGTTGGCTGGCGGGCGCGCCTGCGGCCAGTGTTACGGTCGGCCAACTGGTCGGCCGCTTCCGAAGACACGCCTATTCCGCGCTGGATTCACGTGCTCCTGTGGCTGTGGCTGGCCGGCATCGATGCCCTAAAGCTCAGCGGCACCGTGGCCATGCTGCCCCGCTTTCCAGCCACGGCGGCCGAGTGGCAGCCGCTACTACCCCTGGTTGGGCGTCTGCTGCTGGAAGATATGTGCGGGGCACTATTGTTCTACCTGACCTGGCGCTGGCTGATTCCGCGCACCCTAGGCCGGGCCCGGGTTGTCCACTACGTGCTGCTAGCTGCCCTGCTGGTGCTGCCCTACGCGGCGCTGGTGGGCTGGGTCACCATGCAAACCTCGCGCAAAGGCGTGCAGATTTCCGCCTACCGAGTTACCAGCCCCGCCCAGGGCCAAAAAAAGCCCGTCACGACCATTGTGAAAAGCAAGAAGTCGGGCCCTCAGATGCCGGAAACCTGGATGCGCATCATCAGCGCGGGCATTATTGGGGTGTTTATCGTGGGTAGCAGCTCGGCCCTGCGCATCACTGGCGACTACATTCGGGGGCAGCGCAACCGCCGCGAAATGGAGCGTCAGCAGCTGCTCACGGAGCTGGCCATGCTCAAAACCCAAATCAATCCGCACTTCCTGTTCAACACCCTCAACAACATCTACTCGCTCACCAGCCGTAAGTCTGACAAAGCCCCCGAGGCCGTACTGCGCCTGGCCGAAATTATGCGCTACCTGCTCTATGAAAGCAGCACTGATACCGTGCCCCTGAGCCGGGAGCTGGCCCACCTGCGCAGCTTTCTGGACCTGCAGCGCCTGCGCCTGCCGGCCTCCGCTCAGGATGCTATTCAGCTGGAAGTAACTGGCACCTCCCCCGATTGCGCCCACCCGATTGCGCCGCTGCTGCTCATGCCCCTGGTGGAAAACGCCTTTAAGCACGGCGACCTGACTGCCCGGCCCGTGGCCGTACATATCTCCTTGGTGCTGGCTTCGGATGGGCTGGTGCGGTTTTCAGTGCTCAACCACGTAGCGCCCGCCGATGCGGAGCGGGAGCTACCCAAGCAGCCCGGCGGCGTGGGCCTCGTGAACCTGCGACGGCGCCTGGAATTGCTCTACCCCGGCCGCTACGTTCTGGATGTGCAAACCCCGCCCGGCCAGCACCTCGTTACGCTGGTGCTGCTGCAGTAAGCTGTTTGTAGTGGTAGGAGGGTGTGCGGGTAAGAAGGTATGGGGTAGGAGGGTAGGAGTTGAACTGCATATCTTACCTTCCTGCTCTAAATCCCTCGCACCCCCATACTCCTATACCCGCACACCCTCCTACCCTCATACCCTAACAAAGCTACCCAAGCCATGACCTGCGCTATTCTCGACGACGAACCCCTGGCCCTGGACCTGCTAGCTGATTACTGCGCCCAGGTGCCGGGCCTGGAGCTAAAAGGACAGTTCGACGATGCCCTAGCCGGCCTGGCTTTCCTGCAGGATAACCCCGTGGATGTAGTGTTTCTGGATATTCACATGCCCCGCCTCACGGGCGTGCAGCTGGCCCAACTGTTACCCCAGCCCGGTCCGCGCATTGTGTTTACTACCGCTTACGACCAGTACGCCGTGCGCAGCTACGAGCTGAACGCTGTTGACTACCTACTGAAACCCATTGCCTTTGAGCGGTTTGTGCAGGCCGTGCAGAAGGTGCGCCAGCACTTGGCTGCTCCCGCGCCGGCCCCGGCAGCGGCCCCTCCCGCCGCCAGCGCGGAGGCTCACCCCGTGGCGCCAGATGCCATGTTCGTCAAGAACGAGCACCGCCTGCAGCGCGTGGCTTTCGATGATATTCTCTACATCGAGGGCATGAAGGAGTACCTGATGATTTATACCACCACCGGTAAGGTGCTCACGCTCCAGTCGTTCAGGAGGGTAGAAGAGGTGCTGCCGCCCGACCGATTTGCGCGCATTCACAAATCCTACCTCGTTGCCCTCAGCCGCATTGAGCACGTGGAGCGGGGCAAAGTGCAGGTAGCCGGCCGCCTACTTCCCATCGGCGACACCTACCGGGATTCTTTCACCAACCTCATCAAGGCGTACAACTTGTTGTAGGTGGTTGAGTTAGGTGTCAAGTTAAGAAGGCCGAGCTACGCTGAAACTCCTCACCTTGAAACGTGTCCTGGAAAGCGGCGCGAAGCCATCCGCCTGCCCAACGTGCTACCCCTCCAAATGTGACAAGCCCTTACCTCCGCGCTGGAAGTAAGGGCTTGTCGGTTTATTAAGCTTCGAGCAAGTGAGAGGAAATATGGCCTCGGTGTCGTCGCCACGACATTTCACTCAGTCACTCATTCACCAATTCACTATTTCGCCAGTTTGCTGGCAATCTGGGCAGTGTGCTGGCCTTGGTGACGGGCGCCTTCCAGTTCGTTGGCGCTGGGCTGCCGCTCGCCCTGGCCGCCGGCCACGGTGCTAGCTCCGTAAGGAGTGCCGCCGGTTACTTCCTCGTGGCCCATCTGGCCCTGCCAGGCGTAGGGCAAGCCCACGATGACCATGCCGTGGTGCAACAGCTCCGTGTGCAAGGATCGGATGGTGGTTTCCTGGCCGCCGTGCTGAGTAGCCGTGCTCACAAAAGCACCGCCAACTTTGCCAATCAGCTTGCCCTGGGCCCAGAGGCCGCCCGTAGCATCCAGAAACGACTGGATTTGGCCGCACACGTTGCCGTAGCGCGTGGGCGTCCCAATGATAATGGCGTCGTACTGTTCCAGCTCCTCGGGCGTGGCCACCGGAATGTGCTCAAAGGCTTTCTGGGCCTGGGTAGCGCCAATCTTGTCGAGCAGGGCGGGGGGGAGGGTTTCGGGCACCCGCTTGATGGCTACCTCGTTGCTGGCAACCTGCCGGGCGCCTTCCGCCACGGCTTCCGCCAGCTTGTATACGTGACCATACGTGGAATAAAACAGCACGAGCGTCTTCATAAGCAGTTGGTTTTTTAGGTGAAAAACGAAAGACAAGTAGTAAAGCAGCAGTAGGCACTAAGCGGTTGGCTGCGCGGCTACCGCCCGCTATGTGAGCGTTTTCCCCGCCCAATAGACGGTGTATTCGCTTATAAGATATGTACCTACATGGTAACGCTGGAATAGGTTGCCGATCTGCTTATCTTAAGCGGAATATTTCTGCGGTTTCCCTTGGCAGGCGGGGCTATAAAAAAAGGCCAGTCTGAATGCAACCTTACCCTACAGCGGCAGCATCTTACCACCACAGCCTTCCTTTCCACAATGAAGGTATCCTGCTTTATTTCTATCCGACTTCGCAACGTATGCAGCATTCTTACTTGCGCGGAACCGAGCTCCTGATGGGGCTGGCCGCTGGTGAGCGTCGTAACGCCGGACCCCGCCGGGGCCGGAACTTCCAATGAGCGCCCTGTCGGCCTCGCTGGGAGGGAGCGGGCTGCGTAGCCTGTTGCCGGGTAGCGCCGCTGCGGCGCGCCCGGAGTCCCACTCCTCGTCGTTAGCTGCTCCCGTGCGCCCCCTGACCCCGCCTTCCCAGCTCTCAGATTCGGAGCTGATTGATGGTTGCCTAGCTGGTAGCCGATTGATGCAGAAGTATTTATACGAACGATTTGCCGGCCGCATGATGGCCGTGTGCCTGCGCTACGCCCAAACTACCTTCGAGGCCGAGGACGTACTGCAGGAAGGCTTCTTGACCGTATTTAAAAATTTGGCCAGCTTCCGCCGGGAGTGTCCGCTGGAATTTTGGATTCGCCGTATCATGGTCAACGCCGCCCTGCGCCAGCACCGCCGCAACGCGCCCCTGGTGGCCGTCAGCGACGGGGGCGAGTACCCAGAGGATTTGGCCGGCGAGGAGTTTACGCTTTCCAATTACAATTTCGAGGAGATGCTGAACATGATTCAGGACCTCGCCCCGCGCTACCGCATGGTGTTCAACCTGTTCGCCATTGAAGGCTACGGGCACAAAGAAATTGGCGACATGCTCGGTATTTCCGAGGGCACCAGCAAGTCGCAGTACTCCCGGGCCCGGGCCATTTTGAAAAGTAAAATCGAGCGTCTCGACGCTCATCGCACGCATGGCAGCATCCGCTCCTAACACAAATACTCCCGACCCCCGCTCAACCGGCGACCTAGAGCACCTGTTCCGGCAAAAGTTTGCCGAGGCTGAGGTGGCTCCGCGCGCCAGCTTCTGGGACCAGCTCGACCACGAGCTGGTAGTGCAGCAGAACGAGCAGGTGGTGCAGCAAAACGTGACCTACCGCCGCCGCCTGGTAGTACATCGTTGGGTTGCCGCCGCCTGCTTACTGCTGGCCCTGGGCTTTGGCAGCTGGGCTTTCCTGTGGCAGAATGGCGCCGCCGTGGGGCCCGAGCTGGCCGTGCAACTGCCGGCCGGGTCTGCTACTTCATCTGGTGCTGTAGGTTCAACTGCTGCGGCTACCTCCGGGTTCGGGACAGAAAATGCCGCTACTGCTTCGGTTTCTGCCGCTTTTCCAGCCACGGCTTCCAGCTCAGCCAGCGCCGTACCAAGTGGCTTGGAAGCTACTTCTGGTGCTACCGGGCCGGCGCTAGCCGCGCTGCTGCGTGGTAACTCTACCTCTGTGTATGCTGCGCAGAATGGGACTGGGCGCTCAGCTACGGGGTTGTATTCTTCTGCTCCGGCGCAGGGAGGTAGCCTACTGGATGTGTATCGCCAAGTAACGTCGTCGGGGAATGGAGCTGGAGCCAGCAGCACCTCTTTTTTCGCTAGCCTGACGGGAATGCAGCCCCGCTCTGCGGCTCTGCGCAGCGGCTTGGGCCTAAGCCGCCCCGATACCCTGAAGCCTTCTTTGCTGATGGCTCCGCAGTTGCCGGCTTCGGCCCCGCAAGTAGCCGTTGCGCCTGAGCCCGAGCAGAAGGAAACCCCAAAGCTATGGCGCCGGCTGCGGTTGGGCGCCAGCTACGCGGTAGGTTCCTACAACCCCAACATCAACTTCTCCCACACCGATGGCCGGCTGCGAACGAACATGCTGACCAACGCCGTGCGTAGCTACTACCAAGATGAGGCCGAAGACGAGTACCGCCGCAACTTGCGGGCCGGCGTAAGTCAGCGGGCCGCCCTGGTGGCTTCCTACGCCCTCAACGACCGGTGGACCCTCACCTCCGGGGCCGAGGTGGCCCAGCAACGCGCTACCTCCGCCACTACTTACGGCTTTATCGATGGCAAGCAGGTGGGCCATGAGGCTGCCGATGTATTCAACCGGCCCGCGGCCTACAGCCCAGCTCCGGCCCAGCCTCGCGCCACTTCCTACCGCTACCGCACGGCGGGTATTCCGGTGGGCGTGCGCTATGGCTCCACCAAGCCCGGCCTTTCTCTGTACGCCAAGGTAGGGGCGGCCGTAAACGTGCTGCTGGGTAGCCGCTCGGAGCTCGAAGGCTCCCCGGAAGCTACTCGCACCTACACTCTAAAATCGGCGGAGTCGCCGTACCGGCAGGTGCTGACCTCGTTACGCGGGGGCACGGGCGTTCGGTATCAGCCGGCTACGGCCGCCTGGAACGTAGTAATAGGGCCAACTGCCGAAGCCGGCCTAACGACCCTTAACGCCCACCCCAACCAGCGCGGTGCGCGCCAAAGCCGCCCCTACAGTATCGGACTGGAAGCTAGCATGGAATTTGGAACGGCGAAGCCTCAGCCCATTGCTGCTCAATAATTCCTGCGCCGTATTGCCTTGCTTTCCATGAGTCGCCTTTTTCTTTCATTCTCACTAGGATTGCTGCTAACGGGCGCTGCATCCTGCTCCAATTCCCTTGATGAAGCAGTAGACGGTACCTGCGTAACCAACTTTTCCGCTACCCTGATTGAGCAGTTACAGCAGAAACCCAAGCAAACGCCCGCGGCCGAAGTAATCCAGTACACCTACCAAGGCCGCACCGTGTACCTAGTAACGGGCGGCGATGCTGCCAACTACAGCTACCTGTTTGACACCTGCGGCAATGTGATTTGTGCCGCCGCCGGTGGCCCCAACAAAACCGGCGACGGACGGTGCCCGGATTTTGCCGCCACGGCCACCAACGCCACCCTCCTTTGGCGCGACCCGCGGTAGCGGTAAGGTAGTGAATGAGTGATTGAGTGGAAGTGGTGAGTGAATGTACTGTCATGGCGAGGAGGCACGACGCCGCTATTTATCCTAGCCAATATGCTACCCCTTAAAGCAAAACAAGCCCTTGATGCCCGTGCTAGCGTCAGGGGCTTGTCACGTTAGTAGGCTTTAGGATACACGAGAGGAAGGATGGCTTCGCTACCTCGCCATGACATACTTCACTCATGCACTTAGCTACTCATTCACCGCTTCACTTTCCCTCCGAACCATAAGTTGAGTTTTAGAGTTATCATAGGCTACCTTTCTGGCCTATATTTCCCCGCATGCACTACCAACTGACCTCGGAATTCAAACCCACCGGCGACCAGCCCCAGGCCATTCGGCAACTGGTGGAAGGAATTAATAATGGCGAGCCAGCGCAGGTACTGCTGGGGGCCACAGGCACGGGTAAAACCTTCACCATGGCCAACGTTATTGCCGAGACCGGCAAGCCAGCCCTGGTGTTGTGTCACAATAAAACCCTTGCGGCCCAGCTCTACGGCGAGTTCAAGCAGTTCTTCCCCAACAACGCCGTCGAGTACTATATCAGCTACTACGACTACTACCAGCCCGAGGCTTACATTGCTTCTACCGACGTCTTTATTGAAAAAGACCTGGCCATTAACCAGGAAATCGAGAAGCTGCGCCTGCACACTACTTCCACGCTGCTCAGCGGGCGCCGCGACGTGATTGTGGTAGCCTCCGTGTCGTGCATTTACGGCATCGGTAACCCCGAGGAGTTTGGCAAAAACGTCATTTTCCTGGCCCCCGGCCTGCGCTACTCGCGCAACAACCTGCTCTATTCCTTCGTCCAGATTCTGTACTCGCGTACCGAGGCGGAGTTTACCCGCGGTACATTTCGGGTGAAGGGCGACACCGTAGACCTGTTTCCGGCCTACGCCGACTACGCTTACCGCATTTTCTTTTTCGGCGACGAAATAGAGGCCATTCACAAGATTGACCCCGTAAGCGGCAAGAAGCTTGCCGACGAGAAGTCTGTTACGCTTTACCCCGCCCAGCTATTCGTAACCGGCAAGGACACGCTCAACCAGGCCATCAAGGAAATCCAGTTCGACATGACCCAGCAGCACGCCTACTTCGAGAAAGAAGGCCGTGATGCCGAAGCCAAGCGCATCATGGAGCGCACCGAGTTCGACCTGGAAATGATTCGGGAGCTGGGCTACTGCTCCGGCATCGAGAACTACTCGCGCTATTTCGACGGCCGCCAGCCCGGCTCCCGGCCCTTCTGCCTGCTCGACTATTTCCCCGAAGACTACCTGCTGGTAGTCGACGAGAGCCACGCCACCATGCCCCAAATCCGGGCCATGTGGGGCGGCGACCGGAGCCGCAAAACAGCTCTGGTGGAGTACGGCTTCCGCCTGCCCTCGGCCATGGACAACCGCCCGCTTACCTTCAACGAGTTTGAGGGCATGGTGCGCCAGGCCGTATTCGTGTCGGCTACCCCCGCCGACTACGAGCTAACCCAGGCCAACGGGGTAGTGGTAGAGCAAATCATTCGCCCTACCGGCCTGCTCGACCCCGAAATTGACCTGCGTCCCAGCGGCAACCAGATTGACGATCTGCTGGACGAAGTGGACAACCGCGTGAAAATGGGTGACCGGGTGCTGGTAACGACTCTTACCAAGCGTATGGCCGAGGAGCTGCAGAAGTACATGGAGCGCCTGGGCATCAAGTCGAGCTACGTACACTCCGACGTGAAAACCCTGGACCGGGTAGAGATTCTACGCCAGTTGCGCCTCGGCGAAATCGACGTGCTGATTGGGGTAAACCTGCTACGGGAAGGCCTCGACTTGCCGGAAGTGAGCCTGGTGGCCATTCTCGACGCCGATAAGGAAGGCTTCCTGCGCGACCAACGCAGCCTGATTCAGACCATGGGCCGCGCTGCCCGTAATGACCGGGGCAAGGTAATCATGTACGCTGACCGCATTACGGGCTCCATGCAGCGCGCCATCGACGAAACCAACCGCCGCCGGGCTACCCAGATGGCCTACAATGAGGAACACGGCATCACGCCCCGCACGGTGCGTAAGTCGCGCGAGGCCATTATGGAACAAACCTCGCTGTCGGACTACCGCATTGCGGAAGCGCCAAGCTACGCCGGCCCTACTGAGGACGCCGCCCTGGCCATTGCCGCCGAGCCGGTAGTTTCCATGATGAGCAAAGTGGACCTGGAAAAGCTTATTAAGCAAACCGAAAAGCAGATGGAGGCTGCCGCCAAGGACCTCGACTTCCTAACTGCTGCCAAACTCCGCGACGAGCTGGCCGGCCTCAAACAGGTGCTCAAGACCAAGCGCGACTAGTAAGGGCCCAATAAGTACTTATTACGAAGCGGGAACCTAAGACTGTACTTCAGATGCTACCGCAGGTCCCTCGCTTGAAACGACAGTAATTTGTTGCGGCCTACCCACGTTTCTCTATCAGTTCAAGCATTCCTGCCAGCAAACTTTCTTATCTTTTTACATGAAAACTGCTCATCCACTTATTAGTACGCAGCCAGGGGTGCGGTTTGGCAAACCTTGCTTGGTAGGAACCCGCATCGCGGTTCAGGATGTGTTGGGCTGGCTAGCCTCAGGGATGAGCTTTGAGGAAATCGTCGAAGACTTTCCAGAGCTAACTTTAGAGCATATACGGGCGGCTTTGGCTTTTGCTGCCGCTATTGAGCAGCGCACCCGGCAAGTAGCCGCTTAAATGAGGTGGTTACTAGATGCTAATTTATCGTACCGGCTGGTACGGCAGCTTGAGTCACATGTTCAGGTGTTACACGTCAGTCGTACTGGTTTAACTCCTGCGGCTGATGACCGCCTAATTTGGGAGTGGGCGCGACAAAATGACTACCTGATTATTACGAACGATGAGGACTTTTATCGATTAGCAGGAGTGTATGGATTCCCACCCAAAGTAGTGCTGCTGCGAATGGGCAACCAATCTACCCACCATGTTGCGGAAACACTAGTCCGTCATCTAGTCGATATTCAATCTTTAGCAGACACTGCAGAGTTGGGCATTTTAGAGCTGTACTAGCCGTGTTCGATACGTTGTTCGATATGTCCCTAGAAAACTAGGGTGCACTGGACAGAATAGGCTGTAGGAATTAACGCTGTAACAGCAGTAGCGTTGAAACGTCAGCCCAAGTAGGCAGCCGCTCCGCCCGAATCTGGTACTTTTGGCTGACCAGTCTTCAGCGCTACCCCAAGTGGCACTAGCTTACGCACTGGCAAGTGGGTTCCTTCTGGGCATGGTACATACGCTAACGACCTGGGTACGGCAGCATCGGGCCCAGGTATTATTCCTGATATTGCTACTACCGACGGTTGGGCCGCTGCTGCTTGTATTGCCCGAACCTATATACCTCTGGGATGAGTCTAGAGTAGCCGTAAATGCGGCGGAAATGGCGTTAAACAACAATTGGTTGGTGGCGCACTTCGAAGGTCAGCCCGATTTATGGAACACTAAGCCGCCTTTGCTGCTGTGGTTGCAAGTGCTGAGCATTAAGCTGTTCGGGTTTAATGAAGTAGCCATCCGGTTGCCTACCGTGGGGGCGGTGGTGGCAACTGTTAGCGCCTTATACTGGTTTAGTGCGAAAGTCTTGCGCAATGTAGCCGCGGGCCTGTTTGCGGGGCTCGTTCTGCTGACTACCGCCGGCTACTTCCGGGTACACGTGGCTTGGTCTGGCGACTACGATGGGCTACTGGTATGCTGGCAGCTACTCCTGCTGATTTTCTATTTCCGGTACCTAGAAAAAGCCCGCTCCCGAGACTGGTGGCTGTTTACTGGTGCCTTGCTGGGGGCCATTCTGACCAAAGGCGTGGCGGGGTTACTCGGGTTGCCAGGGTTGCTGCTGTACACGCTCTGGCAGGGTAGGCTGGGCTTTATACTACGAAACCGGCAGTTCTACGCTGCGGTAGCGGTGCTGCTTGGGCTGGTGGGCGGTTACTACCTGGGCCACGAAGTCAGCACCCCAGGCTACTGGCAAGCCGTGCGAGAAAACGAGTTGGGCGGCCGCTTCTCTACGGCGCTAAATGACCTGAGCGGCCCGTGGAACTACTACCTCGTCTACCTCAAAATTCGGGACTTTGTGCCCTGGCTGTACTGGCTAGCTCCTGCCGTTGTCCTGGCGTGGTGGCAGTCTAATCCGGTGCAGCGGCGGGCAGTGGGGTTACTGCTTATTTTCAGTGCCTGCTGGTTGCTGCTCATCAGCTGTGCAGCCACCAAGCTGGCCTGGTACGCCGCCCCCATCTATCCACCGCTGGCCCTACTAACGGGGCTAGGCATAGCCCGAATTTGGGAGCTGCTGCACGCGGCCTACCTGGGGCGTTACGTACCGCAAGTGGTTAGCATGGCGGGATTTACGCTCCTGTTCTTTGGCTTGCCCTACCGCGGTATGCTCCTAGATATGCTGATTCAGCTTCAGCACCGCACCCCGTATTACTTCTACCGAAATTACCTGTCAGCGCTGCCTGCTAGTACCCACCTAGCTTCCGTGGCCGTGGTGGTGCCCGATATCGTTAAAACGAACGTGGTGTCTACCGCCTGGGACCCCGGCCGCGAATACAACCCTGTGTTTACGTTTTACAAGCTGGCCTACAAGGCCGAGCGGAACCTGGACCTGCGCATTACCAGCGTCCGGCAGCTGGCCTCGCTGGTCCCAACCGATACGGTGGTGGTGTGTGATGAAACTTTGCACCAGCAAGTGCAGGCGCGGTTCGTTACCCGTATCCTGGGCCGCGCGACTCCCTGCCAATTGCTGGTGGTACTAGGGCCTAAATAACCGGCGAGGAGCCCAGCAGCTCGATGTAGGCCGGCACTTCGGCCAGGGAAGTAAGCGTGTGGAAGGCTACCCCTACTAGCTGCTCGGCTGGTACTTCTTCCATAATCCAGGTGGTGTGGTAGGGCACGTGCACGGCCTGAGCCCCCAAGCGGGCCACCGGTAGCACGTCCGACTTCAGGGAGTTGCCGATCATCAGGAACTGCGCGGGGCTTACCTGGTGGCGGGCGAGGATGCGCTGGTAGGTAGCCTCGTTCTTTTCGCTCACAATCTCGACGTAGTCAAATAAGTCGCCGAGGCCGGAGCGGGCCAGCTTGCTTTCCTGGTCGAACAGGTCGCCTTTGGTGAGCAGCATGAGGGGGTAGCCCTGCCGCTTCAGAGCCATCAGTACTTCGGGCACATCGGGTAGCAACTCAATAGGAAAGCTGAGCAGGCGTTTGCCATGGTCGAGGATGTGCTGGATTTCGGTGCCAGTTACCGCGCCACCGGTCAGCTGAATGACGGTTTCAATCATCGAAAGCATAAACGACTTGGCCCCGTACCCAAACAAGTGCATGTTCTGGCGCTGCACTTCGTTGAAACGGCTCCCGATAACGCCCGGCTCGCCGTGGTGGGTCAGCAACTCATACAGCTGGGCCTCGGCGTAGTCGAAGTGGGGCTGGTTAGGCCAAAGGGTATCGTCGGCATCAAAGGCAATCAGGCGAGGTGCGGGCATAAAGCGAAGGGTGGAGAGGGGCAAAGGCTTCGGCAAAGTTACCGAACTTGCGGCCCTATGAAGCAGCTAGTAGACCTGAGCACCTGGAACCGACGAGAGCATTTTGCCTTCTTTTCCGCCTTTGAGGAGCCGTTTTTTGGGGTGGTGGCGGAGGTGGATGCCACCCGCGCTTACGCCCGAGCGAAAGACCTGGGGGTATCGTTTTTTCAGCTCTACCTGCACTGCGCCCTTACGGCCGTAAACGAGGTAGAGGCCCTGCGCTACCGCATAGAGGAAGGGCAAGTATACTGCTACGACCAGGTGCACGTTTCGGCCACGCTTACCCGTCCAGACCATACTTTCGGGTTTTCCTTTGTGCCCTACGCCTCTTCGCTCACAGAATTTGGGGTAGGGCTGGCGGCCGAAATGGAGGCGGTGCGCCAAACCACTGGCCTGCGCCTGACTCCGACCACGGGCCGGCCCGATGTAGTTCACTTTTCGGCTCTGCCCTGGATTTCCTTTACCAGCCTGACCCACGCCCGCTCCTTTGGGCACCCCGACAGCATTCCGAAAATATCGGTGGGAAAAACCCGGCGGCAAGGTGAGGCGCTGCTGCTACCCGTAGCCGTCAATGTGCACCACGGCCTAGCCGATGGCTACCACGTAGGCCTGTTCTTGGCCGCTTTTCAGCGGGAGCTAGATGCTGCTGGCAACGAGTAGTTCTGCCTCACCAGCAGGGCACTGGCTCAGTGGCGCTACCGAATCAGGACCAGCGTGCCGATGACAATCAGGCCGGCACCTACTCCTGTCTGTAAGGTCAGCTTTTCTTCCAGAAACACGACCGAAAGAACAATGGCCAGCGCCACGCTCAGCTTGTCTAGGGGTGCTACCTGCGAAACCTGGCCGACTTGCAGGGCCTTAAAGTAAAAGATCCACGACAGCCCCGTGGCCAGCCCCGAAAGCCCCAGAAAAAGCAGGTTGGTGCGCGAAAGAGTGTGCACCTCGGCCAAACCGCCCCGGAAGAACACGATGCCCCAGGCCAGCACCAGAATAACAACCGTCCGCACCGCCGTAGCCAGGTTCGAGTCGACTCCTTTGATGCCAATTTTGGCTAGAATGGCGGTTAGGGCCGCAAACAGAGCCGATAGAAGCGCATACGTCCACCACATAAGTCGCTAGAAGAAAAGGTACTACTTAGGGTACGAAGCCCGGACGCGGCCGCCAACTGTTTGGCGCTCCGAGCCCGGACTTGCTGTGGCTTGCTACCTCGTTCTACTTCGGCCGCCAGGTAAAGCTAAAGCCTGGCGTACCACTCAGCCCCCCGCCGGCGCCCAGGCCGTAGCTGGGCAACCAAGTCGGCGAAAAGCCCATGCCCTCGGGCAAGCGGGGCTTGCGGCCCCAACGGTTGCGGTGGGTCAGGTAGCCGAGGTGGGCCGATAAAATGCCGAAGCCTGCGCCCGCCACCACGTCGCTTTGCCAGTGCTTGGTGTTAATCATGCGCAGGGCTGCCACGCTGGTGGCAATGGTATAGGCCCCAATGCCGTACCACTGGCTTTTGTCCCGAAACTCGTTGTGCACAATGCTGGCGGCCAGAAAGGCTTGCGCCGTGTGCCCCGAGGGAAACGACAACTGATCGGAGCCATCGGGCCGGGTTTTTCGGCTCAGATTTTTCACCGCAAATACCGTCGTGAGCATGATTAACTCACTTTTTAGCACCACCAGCCCCACGTTTAGCTGGTCGTTTTTAGACTCTACTCCCGACAAGGCCACCAGGCCCAGCTCAGCGTAGGGGACAAATATCAGGATGTCGTCGAGGCTGGTGCGGAAGGTAGGAAACAGCTTGTGTATGTCGCGGTTAGCTTCCTGGTTGGTATAGAAACCGCCCCCGTTAGAGGTGTAAGCTCCGTAGCCAATCAGCAAGGCCGGCACAATGGTCGCCTTGACCAGCTTGCCCTTGTACCAGGGCTGCTTTACAACGGCCGGCACCCCGGCCGGATTCTCGAACTTATGGGTGGTATCGGCGGGGGTAGCGGGCGGCAGCACCTGGGCCAGGCCCGGCCCGATAGATGCCGCACTGAGCGTCAGGCCAAGGGCAATCCGGCGAGCAATAGAATTCATGAAGCGAAAGGTAAACATGAGCTGATCGGGAGGAAGCGGAACCCACACATAGGTTCTTAAGGCAGAGTACCTAACGATTTTGTAGCCAACTTGTCTGAATAAGGAGCGGCAAAGTATGCAGCTCAACGGCGCTAGCTGCCTTGTGCGGGCCGGCCCACTCCGTTACGGCTCAGCACTCTACGGCCGGCTTGAGCAGGGCAGGCTATTGAAACTGCAGGAACAACTGCTGGTAGGCTTACGGTCGTTTTCGTCGTTTCTGTGTACCCTTGCAGCCCCTACCGCCTTATTGCCCGCCCAAAATGCCCGCCGGAACCGTACTGCTCATCGACGACGAAACCAGCCTGCGCCAGCTCCTGGCCCGGGTGCTGGAATTAGAAGGCTACACCGTGCTGCAAGCGCCCGATTCCCGCCGCGGCCTGGAACAACTGCGCTTACACGCTGAGGAAATACTGGTAATCCTTTCGGATGTAAAGCTGCCTGATGGCTACGGCCTCGATTTGCTACCCCGCTACAAACAAGCCGCTCCGCTGGCGGAGGTGGTTCTGATGACGGCCTACGGTACCATTCCCGACGGGGTGCGGGCCATGAAGGAAGGCGCCTTCGACTACCTCACCAAGGGCGACTCCGATGACCAGTTGGTGGTAGTGGTGGAGCGCGCCGCCGAAAAAGCCCGCCTGCAACAGCGCGTCGCCGATCTGGAAAAGAAGGTAGGCGCCCAGTACAGCTTCGAGAGCATGATTGGCCGCTCCGGGGCCTTGGAGCAGGCGAAGAAACTGGCCCAGCGCGTCGCGCCCACGGATAGCACCGTGCTGCTGGAAGGCCCTACCGGCGCGGGCAAGGAGCTGTTTGCCCAGGCCATTCACCAGGCCAGTTCGCGCCATACCAAGCCGTTTGTGGCCGTGAACTGCTCAGCTTTCCCGAAAGATTTGTTGGAATCGGAGCTGTTTGGCTATAAGAAGGGCGCGTTTACGGGGGCGTTATCGGATAAGAAGGGCCTGCTGGAAGAGGCCAACGGCGGCACCTTGTTTCTAGATGAAATTGGGGAGCTGGAGCTGAACGTGCAGGCCAAATTTCTGCGGGTGCTGGAAACTCAGCAGTTCACCAAACTCGGCGACACCAAACCTACCAGCGTGAACGTGCGCCTAGTGGCCGCCACCAACCGCAACCTCAAGCAGGAAGCCGCCGAAGGCCACTTCCGCCCCGACCTCTACTACCGCCTCTCCGTGTTCACGGTGCTGGTACCTAGCTTGAACGAGCGGCGCGAGGACATTGCCCCGCTGGCCGATTACTTCCTGCAATACTTCGCTGCCCGCCTGCGCAAACGCCTGCGCGGCCTGGAACCCGAAGTGCTCCAGCAGCTCCAGCGCTACGACTGGCGCGGCAGTGTGCGCGAGCTGAAAAACGTGCTGGAGCGCGCCGCCATCTTGGCCGACGGCGACCTGCTCACCACGGACGACCTACCCGCCGAATTCCACTACCTGCCTACCCCCCTCACCACCGACGAAGCCGCCGACCGCACCCTGCGCACCCTGGAAAAGCGCCAGATCCGGCAGGTACTCCAGGAAACCAGCGGCAACAAAATGGAAGCCGCTCGCCAGCTCGGCATTGGCACCAAAACCCTCTACCGCAAGATTCAGGAGTACGGGCTGTAGCAAAGGTCCAGTAAAGTCGCAGATGAGTCTGGTATATAGCGGGAAGGGTATACTGATAGTCATAGAATTTCCGTTACTTGAGTACGCCGGCTTCTGAGGGCAGAAGGCAGGCAAACATCTGTGTTTTATCTACTTACTCATCTTTATGAAAAAGCATGTATTGGGCTTGCTGTTAGCAGCACCGTGGCTGGCCAACGCACAAACGACCACTCCCTTCACCATTAAAGGCACGCTGGGCAAGCTCGATGCTCCGGCTAAGGTATACCTGGTGCGGCGCGGGGCGGTGGCGGATTCGGCCACGCTGAAAAACGGGGTATTTGAGCTGAAAGGTACCACGGAGGTGCCCACTACGGCCGACCTGATATTCCGGCGCAACGGCCGTTTGGGGAGCTTGTTCGGGCCGATGGGAGACCGTACGCGCGTGTTTCTAGAGCCCGGTACGGTCCTCATCACCAGCCCCGATTCACTGGCGCACGCCACCATCAAGGGTGGCCCGGCCATGAACGATTATCTGCGGCTGGATAAAGCAATGAAGCCGACTATTGCCAGCATGCACGCTTTGGGCGCCGAAGTGCAAAAGGCTACCGAGCAGCAGCGACAGGATCCGGCTTTTGAGGAGCGAATAAAATCCCGGTCTGAAGCTTTAACCAAGGAGCTTGTCAACACCAACTACACCTTCATCAAGGCCAACCCTAGTTCCTGGGCTAGCCTGGACGCCCTGCTGGGGCTCCAAATGATGGACCTGCCCCAGTATGCTACCGTCGCCCCGCTCTACGAGGCGTTTAGCCCAGCGCTCAAGAACAGCCCGCAAGGGCTTCAGTACGGCGAGATGGTGCGGGGGCTGAAAGTCGTAGCCATCGGGGCGACGGCCCCCGATTTCACCCAGCAAACACCCGATGGCAAAACCGTATCGTTGCGCGACTACCGCGGCAAGTACGTACTGGTTGATTTCTGGGCCTCCTGGTGCGGCCCTTGCCGGCAGGAAAACCCCACGGTTGCCAAGGCCTACAGCGAGTATAAAGGCCGCAACTTCGAGGTACTGGGCGTGTCGCTGGATAACGAAAAGCAGCGCGACAAATGGGTGCAAGCCATCCAGGACGATAAATTAACCTGGACGCAGGTTTCTGACCTCCGCGGCTGGGAAAACGCGGCTGCGCGCAGTTATCAGGTACGCGGTATTCCGCAAAACTACCTCATTGACCCCACAGGCAAAATTGTAGCCGCCAACCTCAAAGGCGCTGATTTAAAAGCTACCCTGGCGAAATACATCAAGTAATAACGCTGGCGGAGGAGCCAGCTTTCTGGTTAACAAACCTTACAACCGAGTTATTCTGACCGACACACCGGGTCAGAATAACTCGGTTTTTTTGCGTCGTAGAAAGTGGAGTTTTATAGGCAGCGAAATTTTGTATCTGATTACCAAGTAGATGCAAGGCAGGGGAGAGCAGGCTGACTATAAACGGGCCTGAATTGGCAAGAGGGGTAGCGTGCTATCAGACGGTTTCGGTAACCGAGCCACAGCTGCTAGCGCTGCACGGAATATTTCACCCTACCCATCTACCCCAGATGATTTCCTCTGCCGAAACGGCCATCGTGCTACTCGAAAATTTTCCGGAGCTAAGCCCAGCGTTACAAGTGCCCGCGGTGCGCCAGAGCATGTACCGGCAACTCGACTGCTTCGCTCTGTTCACCCGCTCTGCTGCCGAGAAAGGCCGTTTGGCCCTGCTCAAGCACTGCTTTGAGGTAGCCGACCGCCTCGTGCGCCAGGGCGACGCCTACCTGACTCGCGCCATGGAGAACGTGTACCTGCATTGCCTGCACCTCGATGGCAGCACCTACGGCAACCAGCTTGCCCGCCAGCTGATGCCCACCCGCCTGTACCAGCTATACCAGTATCCGCACACCAACATGCTGCCCTAGCGCAGCTAGCTCATTCACACTTGCATGGCACCCTTACTTATGATTCTGCTGCTCACTGCTGCCGGCCTTGCCGGGTTCGGGCTCTTCTATAAATCCGTCGATTTTTTCGACCACATCTAACGCCACCTCGTGCCATGATGGTCACCCTGTTTGTCCTCTCCCTCGCCACGTTCGGCTACCTCTGCTACGTGCTGCTGCGCCCGGAGAAATTCTAACCTACTTCCATGAACAACGAACTACTCGGCATCGGCGCCATTTACTTCCTGACGCTGCTGCTGGCCCTGCCGCTGGGCCACTACCTGGCCCGGGTGTTTAAAGGCGAAAAGAACCTGTTTGATTTTATGCGGCCCGTGGAGGCCGGCATTTTCCGCCTTTCTGGCCTGGATGCCCGCCGCGAAATGAGCTGGCAGCAGCACTTGGTGGCCTTGCTTACCATTAACCTTGTGTGGTTCCTGCTGGCTATGCTGGTCCTTTCTACTCAAGGCAGCCTACCCCTCAACCCTGACCAGAACCCCAGCATGTCGCCGGACTTGGCCTTTAACACGGCCATTTCCTTTCTGGTGAACTGCAACCTGCAGCACTACTCTGGCGAGTCGGGCCTGAGCTACCTCTCGCAGATTGTGGTGGTTACCTTCCTGCAGTTTGTGAGTGCTGCTACGGGCATTGCGGCGGCCATGGTGGTGTTCAACGCCCTGCAAACCCGCGCCACCGATAAGCTGGGCAACTTTTACAACTACTTCGTCAAGAGCCTCACGCGCCTGCTGCTGCCGGGCTCCCTACTCATAGCCTTGCTGCTGGCCTTCAACGGCACCCCCATGACCTTGCAGGGCAAGCAGGAGCTAGTGACCCTGCAGGGCGACTCGGTAGCTGTGTCGCGGGGGCCGGTGGCGGCTATGGTGGCTATTAAGGAGCTGGGCACCAACGGGGGCGGTTTCTACGGAGCCAACTCGGCCCACCCGCTCGAAAACCCGAACTACTTCACCAACGCCGTCGAGAATATTGCTCTGGTCATCATCCCCATGGCCATGGTATTTGCCCTCGGCTTCTACCTCAACCGCCGCAAGCTGGCCCTGATGATTTTCGGGGTCATGACGGTAGGCTTCGTGGTGCTGCTGGCCCCTACAGTGTACTATGAGCTGCAGGGCAACCCTGCTATTAGTCGCCTGGGCGTAAACCAGGGGCTGGGGGCGCTGGAGGGCAAGGAAATGCGGTTTGGTGCGGCGGCTTCGGCCTACTGGAGCATCACCAACACGGTTATCAGCTGCGGCTCGGTGAACTCCATGCACGATTCGTTTATGCCGCTTTCCGGCCTGACCCAGATGCTGGGCATGATGACCAACGCCTTTTACGGCGGGTGCGGGGTAGGGCTGCTCAACTTCTTCGCCTACCTCATCATTGCCGTGTTCATTGCCGGCCTGATGGTAGGCCGGACCCCGGAGCTGCTGGGTAAGAAGATTGAGGCCCGCGAGATGAAAATTGCCATCCTCGTGACCCTGCTGCACCCGCTGCTGATTCTGGCGGGCACGGCCCTCACGGCCCACCTCTACGCCGGCAACCCCACCGAGTACGCCGGCTGGCTGGCCAATCCCGGCTACCATGGCTTCTCGGAAATGCTCTATGAGTTTACCTCCGCCTCTGCCAATAACGGCTCCGGCTTCGAGGGCCTCGGCGACAACACACCCTGGTGGAACATCAGCACGGGGGTAGTACTGCTGCTGTCCCGCTTCCTGCCCATCATCGGTCCGGTGGCCATTGCCGGCTTGCTGGCCCGCAAGAAGTATGTGCCCGAAAGCGCCGGCACCTTGCCCGCCGACACGGCCACTTTTGGCGTGATGGTTATGGCTGTCATCGTCATCATTGCTGCGCTAGCCTTCTTCCCGGCCCTGGCGCTCGGGCCCATTGCCGAACATTTCTCCCTGTATTAGCCCCACCCCAACCCCTCCCCGGTAGGGAGGGGCTCAGGTCAGCCTCTCACGACATCGTTCACTTATAGAGTAGCCACACAGCTACCTCCACTAAATAGTCACCTCTAGACAACTTCCCATAGGCGTTAGGCTCCCCCTCCCCACCGGGGAGGGGGCCGGGGGGTGGGGTCCACAATATGTCAACCAAAGAACAATCCTTGTTTCAACCCGCGCTGGTGCAGGAGGCTATTAAGCAAGCCTTCGTGAAGCTCGACCCGCGCGTGATGTTCCGCAACCCGGTGATGTTTACCGTGGAAATCGGGACGGTGGTCATGCTGCTCGTGACGCTGGGGCTGCTCGTGAAGCCCGATGCGGCCCAGGGCTCCTTTGCCTACAACTTCACCGTGTTTGTGGTGCTGTTTCTGACCTTGCTATTCGCCAATTTTGCCGAGGCCATTGCCGAGGCCCGCGGCAAGGCCCAGGCCGAAAGTCTGCGCAAAACCCGCGAGGAAACCCCAGCCCGCGTCATTGACGAAAAAGGCAACATCTCCTCGGTGTCTTCTTCCCAACTCCAGAAAGGCCAGGTATTTCTGGTGGAGGCCGGCGAAATCATTCCTACCGACGGGGAAATTATCGAGGGGCTGGCGACCATCGACGAATCGGCCATTACGGGCGAATCGGCGCCCGTAATTCGGGAGGCCGGCGGCGACAAGTCGTCGGTGACGGGTGGCACCAAGGTATTGTCGGACCGTATTAAGGTAGTGGTGACGACGGCGCCCGGCGAGTCGTTTCTGGATAAGATGATTGCCCTGGTAGAAGGCGCTTCGCGGCAGAAAACGCCCAACGAAATTGCCCTTACCATCTTGCTGGCGGGCTTTACGCTGGTGTTCATCATTGTGTGCGTGACCTTGCAGCCCTTCGCCGCCTACGCCAACACGCCCATTGCCATTGCCTCCTTTATTGCCTTGTTCGTGTGCCTGATTCCGACCACCATTGGTGGGTTGCTCTCGGCGATTGGCATTGCGGGCATGGACCGCGCCCTGCGCGCCAACGTCATCACCAAAAGCGGCAAAGCCGTGGAAACTGCCGGCGACATTGACGTACTGCTCCTGGACAAAACCGGCACCATCACCATCGGCAACCGCAAAGCCACGCACTTCTGGCCCGCGCCGGGGGTAGGGGAGCAGCAGTTTATTGAGCTGGCTACCTTGTCCTCGCTCACCGACGAGACTCCCGAGGGCAAAAGCATTGTGGAGCTGGCCCGCGAAAAGCAAGTAAGCCCCGAGCAGCTGCAAGTCCGCCTCCAAGGCGCTGAGCTCATCAAGTTCACGGCTGAAACCCGCAGCTCCGGCGTGACGCTGCCGGATGGAACACGCCTGCGCAAAGGAGCTTCCGATGCCATCCGCCAGCTCGCTAACCGTGCCAACCAGCCCTTCCCCCAGGAAACCACCCAGCGCGTGGAAGCCATTGCCAGCAACGGCGGCACGCCCCTGGTAGTGAGCGAAAACGACCGGGTGCTGGGCGTGGTGGAGCTGCAGGACATCATCAAGCCCGGCATTCAGGAGCGGTTTGAGCGCCTGCGCAAAATGGGCATCAAAACCGTGATGGTAACCGGCGACAACCCGCTCACGGCCCGCTTCATTGCCGAAAAAGCCGGCGTGGATGACTTCATTGCCGAAGCCAAGCCCGAGGACAAAATGACTTACATCCGCCGCGAGCAGCAGGAGGGCAAGCTGGTAGCCATGATGGGCGACGGCACCAACGACGCGCCCGCCCTGGCCCAGGCCGACGTGGGCGTAGCCATGAACTCGGGCACCCAGGCCGCCAAGGAAGCCGGCAACATGGTGGACCTCGACAACGACCCCACCAAGCTCATCGAGGTAGTGGAAATCGGGAAGCAGCTGCTCATGACCCGCGGCACGCTCACCACGTTCAGCATCGCCAACGACGTAGCCAAGTACTTCGCCATCGTGCCGGCCTTGTTCATGGTGGCTATTCCGAGCTTGGGTGCGCTAAATATTATGGGCCTGAAGTCGCCACAGTCGGCTATTCTTTCGGCGGTCATCTTCAACGCCATCATCATTCCGCTGCTGGTGCCGCTGGCGCTGCGCGGGGTAGCCTACAAGCCCATCGGCGCCTCGGCGTTGCTGCGCCGCAACCTGCTGGTGTATGGCCTGGGCGGCGTCATCGTCCCTTTCATCGGCATTAAGCTGATAGACCTGCTGGTAGGGCTGTTTTTATAGAAAGCTGACATAACAAAACATCTGTCATCCTGAGCGGAGCGAAGGACCTTATTAGGTTCGCACGATCATCGAATGACTTGTCATGCGTGATAAGGTCCTTCGCTCCGCTCAGGATGACAGAAAATCAAAAGAAACACATGAAACAATACCTGCTTCCCGCTTTCCGCCTGACCCTTGTGCTCCTGGTAGTGTGCTGCCTGATTTACCCGGCGCTGGTATGGGCCGGGGCGCAACTGGCCCCGGACAGCGGCCAGGGCGAAACCATCCGCTACCGGGGCCGCGTGGTGGGCTACGACAATGTGGGCCAGAAATTTACCCGGCCGGAGTACTTCTGGTCGCGCCCCTCGGCGGTAGATTACAACTCGGCCGGCTCGGCGGGCTCCAACAAAGGCCCCAGCAACTCCGAGTACCTGGCCACGGTGCAGGCCCGCCTCGGTACCTTCTTGCTCCAGAACCCCAGCGTAAGCAAAGCCCAGATACCGGCCGAGCTACTAACCGCCTCTGGCTCCGGCCTCGATCCGCACCTCTCGCCCGCCGGAGCCGCCGTGCAGGTAGCCCGCGTGGCCCGCGCCCGCCAGCTCGACGTCGCGAAAGTGCAGGCCCTGGTAGCCCGCCACACCCAGCACAGCCTGCTGGGCCCCGATCGGGTGAACGTGCTGCGCCTAAATGTAGCGCTGGATGAGCTGTAGAGACGCGACACTTCGCGTCTTGTCGTTGAACGGCCCAGCAGAACGCGGGTACACACAACATCAGCCAACAACAAGACGCGAAGTATCGCGTCTCTACAGCCCAGCTCGCCTACCTTCGTTTGATCGTATTCTTTCGTCCTTATTCCCTCTACCCGCCGCACGCTACGGGCACTTCTCTCCCATGAAATCTATTTCCCTACTTGCCCTCGGCCTGCTGTGCAGCGCAGCTGCTACCGCTCAAACCATTCCCGTTGCTGCCGATTCAGTGGTGACGCCTGCCGAGGCGCCAGCTACCCCGCCTGCCAACCCCCTCACTACCTACGGGTTTGTGGATGGCTACTATGGCTACGACATCAAGCACGCGGCTACCAACGACCGGCCCGGTTTCCTGTATTCCCACGACCGCCAGAACGAGTTTACGGTGAACAACGCCATTCTGGGCCTGCGCTACGACAACGGGCAGGTGCGCGGAGCCCTGGGCCTGCACGCCGGCACCTACGTTTCAGCCAACTACGCCGCCGAGGACCCGGTGCTGCGCCACATCTACGAGGCATACGCGGGTTTCCGGCCGTTCCAGAAAGCCTGGCTCGACGTAGGTATTTTCGGCTCCCACATTGGTTTCGAGTCGGCTATCAGCAAAGATAACTGGACGCTTACCAGGTCTATGATGGCCGAAAACTCGCCGTACTACGAGGCCGGCGCCCGCTTCACCTACGAAGTGGACTCCAAGCTGACCCTAACGGCGCTGGTGCTCAACGGCTGGCAGAACATCCGGGAAAACAACCAGAAAAAAGCGGTGGGCACCCAAATTCAGTGGAAGCCAACCGACAAGCTGCTCATCAACAGCAGCACGTTCTATGGCAACGAGCAACCCCAGGCCCTACAGAAGCGCCGCCGCTACTTCCACGATTTTTACGTGAGCTACGCCGTCACCGAGCGCCTGAGCGTGGCCGGCGTATTCGACGTGGGCAAGCAGGAGCAGGCCGCCCGCGGCAGCAAAGCCGATACCTGGCACACCGGCGCGGCATTCGTGCGCTACAAGCTGGCCGATAAGTGGTCGGCCACGGCCCGCGCCGAGTACTACAACGCCGACCACGGCGTCATCATCTCCTCAATTTCACCGGCCCCCACGGATGCCGACTTCAAGGTAAAAGCCGCCTCCCTCAACCTCGACTACCTGCCCACTAGCAACGTGACTTTCCGAGTAGAAGGCCGCGTATTCCACTCCGGCCAGGATTTTCTCACCGACCGCAACGGCCAGCCTTCCAACTCCTACGGCAACCTGACCAGCAGCATTGCTATTTCTTTCTAGGAAGGAAGTAAGCAGGTTGGGCTACAAGTCTAAATAAAATCGTCTGCCATGCTGAGCGCAGCCGAAGCATCTCTCCTGCTGGCTAACCAATAGTCGTTCGGCTCCCCCTCTCCCCCGGAGAGGGGGCCGGGGGGTGAGGCGCCGATGCCAGAACGACCCCGGGGTCTGTACCCAACAGCACAGTAATTTCCACAAGTCTATTCCATGCCTCCTTCCAACGATGACGACCAGCTGCGCGACTTATCGGCGGAGCGGTTTCTGCGGCTGGTGCAGGAGCCGCGGCGCGGGCGGCTGAAGGTGTACATTGGGCTGGCCGCGGGGGTAGGCAAAACCTACCGCATGTTGCAGGAGGCCCAGGAGCTGCGCCAGCACGGCGTAGATGTGGTATTGGGCTACGTGGAAACCCACGGGCGGGCCGGCACCGTGGCCCAGCTGCAGAACTTGCCCCTGATCAAGCGCAAAAGCATCTTCTACAAAGGCCGCATGCTGGAAGAAATGGACGTGGCGGCTATTCTGCAGCGCCGGCCGGCGGTGGTCGTCGTCGATGAACTGGCTCACACCAACGTGCCCGGCTCGGAAAACGAGAAACGCTGGCAGGACGTGGAGCAGCTGGTGCGGGCGGGCATTTCGGTGATTACCGCCGTGAACGTCCAGCACCTGGAAAGCCTCCACGACCAGGTGCTACGCATCACGGGCCAGGACGTAGCCGAGCGGGTGCCCGACCAGCTCCTCAAGCTGGCCGATGAGGTAGTAAATGTGGACCTGACCGTGCCCGAGCTGCGGGCCCGGCTGGAAGAAGGCAAAATCTACGACCCGCAGAAGGTGCCCACGGCCCTGCGCAACTTCTTTCAGCCCGAAAACTTGCTGCAACTGCGTGAGCTAGCGTTGCGGGAAGTGGCCGGGCAGCTTAGCCGCCAGATTGATACGGGCGCGGCCCCGGTGCCCGCCCCGCGTCGCAACCACGACCGGCTGCTGGCCTGTATCAATTCCAACGCCCCGGCCGCCCGCGAAATCATCCGCAAAACCTCCCGCCTCGCCGACCGCCTGGGCACGGCCACTTGGTACGTGCTCTATGTGCAAACCGCCCGCGAATCAGCGGACCGGGTAGGACTGGCTACCCAGCGCCACCTGCTGCGCAATCTGCAATTAGCCACCGAGCTGGGCGGTCAGATTCTGCGGGTGAAGTCGGATGCGGTGGTAGCGGAGATACTGCGCGTGGCCCAGGAAAAGCGCGCTACCCTACTTATTTGCGGCGTCACGCGGGAAAAAGGTTGGTGGCAGCGGCTAACCCGTCGTCCGGGTACTACGTCGGCCCTGATCCGGGCCGTGGCCCACACGGATACCGACCTGGACCTGTTTCTGGTGACCTACTGATCGGCCTCACGTTGCCGCCAGCTTACTACCCTCTCTCATTCATGAATCTCAAAACCAAAATCACGCTGGCGTTTCTGACCATGTTGCTCCTGCTGCTGGGCGTCAGCGCGTTTACCCTGTACTCGCTTAACCGCCTGGACCGCAGCGCCCGCAACGTGTTGCGGGACAATTTGTATTCCGTGGAGCTAGGCCAGCACATGTTGCGGGCCCTTGACCGTTTGCAGGCTCAGGAGGCCCCGCTGGATACACAAGCCAAGCAACGGTTTGAGCAACTACTGGCCCGCGAGGCTGGCAACGTAACCGAACCCGGTGAGCAGCAGGTAGTTGATTCCTTGTTCAGTGAGTTGGCCGATACGGAACGGTATCTGGCTTCCGACACCACGGCGCTGCAATTATGGACCGCGCACATGGGCCAGTTGCGGCAACTCACGTACCGCATGGTAGGCCTGAATACCCAGGCTCTGACGCGTAAAAACGAAGCCGCCAACCGCCTAGCGACGGAGCAAACTGGCTACGTGCTGGCCCTACTCACATTTGCGGTCCTGACCTGCCTGTTGTTTGTGCTGAGCGTGCCCGAAGCCGCCGTGAGTGGATTGCGCAAGCTCTCGGCCAGCATCGAAAACGCTACCCACCAGGATTACTCCAACTCCATTCCGGTGGAAGGCCACGACGAATTTGGCGCCGTGGCGCGGGCCTTCAACCGCCTGCTGGTGCAGCTGCAAGACTACCGCACCTCCACGCTGGCCCAACTGCTGGCCGAGCGCAACCGCATGGTCAGCCTCGTGAACAACCTCGATGAAGGCCTGTTGCTGGTGGATGAAAACCGCCGCCTGATTCTGGCCAACCCCGTGGCCCAGCAGCTCCTGTCCCTACCCCCCGAGCAGCTCCTGAACCGCCCCGCCGAGGAAATAGCCCAGCAAAACGACCTGTTCCGGGAACTGCTGCGTCACCTCGATACGCCCGCCGCCCAGCGCCCCACCGAAGCCGCTCCCGTGCTCACCCTGGCCCAGCACGATGAGGAAGCCTACTACCGCGTCAGCGTGAACGATGTGGTGAGCTTTAATGAAGTCCTGGATAAGATGGAGTTCGTGGGCTCTATTTTGACGCTGCGCAATGTGTCGGAGTACAAGAAGCTGGACCAAGCCAAGTCGAACTTCCTGGCTACGGTGTCGCACGAGTTGAAAACGCCCTTGTCGAGCATCAACTTCAGTTTGAAGCTGCTGCAAAACGGCAAGGTCGGCCCCGTGAATGAGGAGCAGCAGAACATTCTGGCTACCATCAAGCAGGAAAACCAGCGCCTGCTGCGGCTGGTAGGGGAGCTGATTGACGTGTCGCGGCTAGAGTCGGGCAATATCCAACTCAACTTCCAGGCGGCCCGCGTGGCCGAGGTAGTGCAGTTTGCCGCCGCCACCATTCAGCTCCAGCTCCAGCCCAAGCAGCTCACCCTCGACATCCAGATTGCCGACACGCTACCTGCCGTGCGCGCCGACATCGAGAAAACGACCTGGGTGCTGCTCAACCTGCTGGCCAACGCTATCCGCTACTCCCCGGAACAGGCGCAAATTCATATTCGGGCGGCTCTCACCACCGAGGCCCAGCCCCAGATCCGCATCAGCGTGCAGGACCACGGCCCCGGCATTGCCCCCCAGTATCAGGAGAAAATCTTCCAACGCTTCGTCCAGATTCCCGACAAAAACGGTTACAAAGGTGGTTCGGGCCTGGGTCTGAGCATCGCCCGCGAGTTTATTGGGAGCCAGGGCGGGCAGCTGTGGGTAGAAAGTGAGCTGGGCAGCGGCAGCACCTTCAGCTTCACACTACCGCTAGCACGGCCAGAGTAATCCAGGCTTCTTAAATAGCCATTCATTTACAAGTCAAGTCATAAAAAAAGCCCCTTGCTAGTAGAAGCAAGGGGCTTTTTTATGAGCGGGAAACGAGGCTCGAACTCGCGACCCTCAGCTTGGGAAGCTTTGGGTTGTCTAATAAAAATGGCTTTACATAGCGTTTTAAACTGATTTATGTTGCTAAAATGGCCTGTTTAACTACTTTTGTTTAAACCAACGTTTAAACCGGCGCTGGTTTAAACTGTATGGCAAGAACGACTGATTTCAAAGAAGGAAAAGCTACGGTTAGGGCCGTCTACTACACTAGCAAGACCTTAGCTGATGGTTCGCACCCTTTTATGGTTCGGATTACCAAGGACCGTAAACTGAAATACATTGCCACTGGCCTTTCACTTCATCCTAAGTACTGGAATGAGAAGAAAGGAGAAATTCGGAAGAGCTACCCAGGCGACACCAAAGCGTTGTGGAAAAAGCTGAAAGCTCAGGAAGCCAAATTTGAAGCAGCAGCAGAGGCGTTAGCCGAGGACGATAGAGTTCATGACCCCGAAATAGTAGCTGTAAAAGCAAACGAGTTACGAAAGAAGCTACGTCGAGTCGGAATACTAGCCTACACAGAAGAGTTAGCGCAAAGTATGTCAGCAGCCGGTCAAATTGGTAACGCTGGCGTATATCGTGACCTTGCGAACCAGTTAGCGAAATTTATTGCGTCTGAATGTGGCGCTTCGGAACCGCCAACTGGAAAGGGTAAAGAAAAAGACTGGCTCGAATGGGTGAAGCTCTACGACATTCCTTTCGATAGAGCAGACGTCGCCTTTTGTAACGAGTGGGAAATGGCACTTCGGGCTACTGGTGCAGCTGAAATTACCCTCTCACTTCGCTTTCGTACACTTCGGGCAGTTTTAAATAAAGCTATTGCTAACGGAGTAGCTAAAGCTAGTACTTATCCTTTCGCTCGTAATGTGGCAGAAAGACATAAGTTTAGCGTAGGTAAATTTGACGTTACCACTAGCAAAAGAGCCATTACCAGAGAAGACATTAGGCTCTTAGAGGATTCGCTACCCGATACGGATAGAATGCGTCTCGCCAAAAATGTGTTCTTATTCTCCTTTTACTGTGGCGGAATCAACTTTGTGGACCTAGCCCAACTTCGCTGGCGTGACTTACACGGTAGCGAAAATGGTTTACCACAGCGCTTACAGTACACTCGGCAGAAGACAGGGGGTAAGTTTTCCCTTCGGCTGTTGGCTCCTGCCCTCAGCATAGTTGCGGCGTACGAAGGGTTAACCCGCACTACTCAGGATAACTACATATTTCCTGTTCTTAAATCTAATCTGCATCAAACGCCGACGCAGATAAAGAATAGACTGCACAAAGTACTAGGTCAAGTGAACAAGGACTTAAAGGTGTTAGGTGAATCTGTAGGAATAATTACTCCTATTACTACCTATGTAGCCCGTCATTCATTTGCGACCAACTTGAAGCAGTTTGGGGTAGCTACTGCTGTAATCAGTGAGGCAATGGGACATAAGTCTGAGGCAGTTACCGCCGTGTACTTGGATTCCTTTGCATCAAATACAGTTGACTCGGCTTTCGAACACTTGCTTTAAGAGTAGGTAGCGACATTAGATACGCTTTGTAAATGCTAGATTCTAATTCGGAAAGCAGCTATGCTCTCAGTGAGTCGTTTTTTCCTTGGAATGGCTCCTATTATAAGCCGCAACGACAAAAGCCTCTCCACAGGAGAGGCTTTTGTCGTTATAGATAGAATAGGCATGGAAGTGCATTGGAGTCCATTACACGAATCTTCATCATTCCTTCCGGTATGTGAAATTGATAAGCGTGTGGCACAAAATGCTTCTCACAATAAGTATCAACGTCTGTTCCAACACTCAATGCACTAGATGCTTTTACAATTAGCGATTCACCATTTGGAAACAGAGTACGGTCAGAGCGGACTATTGCAGACCGAGTGTAAAGGTCCCTAATAACCTTTGCTCCAACTTTATGCAATACACTTCCGAACGTAGTATCAGGGGTGCCATTCTTTAACAAGTTCTTTGCTTCTTCAATCCATCCTAGTACAGGTCCATACAGGTTAGTAAGAGCTTGTTTGCACGGTCCTTCAGGTTCGTTCAAAAGCCACTGTACGATATTCTTCTCAACAACATATACGTCCAGTTGTAGCGCTTTTGCTACTTTTTGTATAAGTACTCCTTGGCGAGCATGTCTGAGAAAAGTAGTTACCTGCTTGGAAGGGGCCAGTACAGGCAAGGCAACTTCGAGGTATCGAAAAGTAGGTCTGGTATACTCCTTCCGCTTATAGTACTGTAAGGCACTACCGATGAGGTAAATTAAAGAGGGTAGCTGGTTCTCTCGCAGCATGATTTTAGTTACTGACTCACCATCAACGGTTAAGAAGGGTAATAGGGGGTCAGGGATAAGGGAAAGGCTAGTATGAATATAGCCTGTAGATTGATCTTCTTTTATCCAGAAGTCTCCCCTTTCTAAAGAAGCAATTGTTCTTTCGTGAGATGCTTGCAACTGTTCACGTACCTGCTGGATAAACACGTCCGGCTTTTCAACAACATATTCTTTATTGATTAAGAATAAGCGCTTTCCATGATGCTGGTCTTCCAGTAAAATATTGTCGAGTAGGTCACGAGTACGTATTGGTGCAACTTGCTTGCCATTTGTGAAAAGCATCCCTGTAAGCACTAAATTGTACTTGTACTCAACAGAATCTTGTGTAACCAACCATACTGAAGGGTCCAAAGTCGCCAAGGATTTCTTCATGGATGCTCTTGCTCCAATGGCATCAAAGACTATTTTGCCAAAGTCCGTACGAATTTGCTTCTCTATTCCACCCCAATAAGTACCTGCATTTACTATTTGATTAGTTGATAAGAAATCAATAGTAGCGAATTCGTTATTTAGTAGCTTAGGGTTGATTCTGTACTTTACAAAGTGTTTGCCTTTCTTGGTGCGACTGTTGTTTTTGCACTGTAGGATTTGTATAATATCCAGCTTGATTAGGTTGAATATAACTCTTTCCCAGTCAGGATTATATTGCTTAAATGTGCCTTTTTCAATTTCGTGATAACTTTCGTCTTTGTATTCTACATAATGTTCCTCAAGCATATCTTTGAGAAATCGACGAGAATATTTGTCAACTGCTATTTTGTAAATATTAAAACGTAAAATGATTTTGCAGAATATAACTGCTGAGCTTAAATCCTCATCAGGTAAATCAGATTCTTCGATTGATCTAACCAAATCACTGGGTAGTGCTTCTGTGAATAAGGCGATGTGACCTAATTCTTTTGCTTGTTCATTTTGTGCCGTGTTTAGCATGCCTTTGATAGAATTTTTAAACGAAAGCGACGTTGCTCCCTTTATTTCTATTGCAAAGTTTGCTGACGACCCAGCAAATTGAAGAAGGTTATGGCAAAAAATAAATATTTTTTTATTTCATCGATCCATGTAGTTTATGACGCGGTAGCACGGATGTTGCATATTGAATAATTGCTAGTGTTATTAAATTATTACGAATAGTATAAGTTGCATGAGTGTATGACATGGCCAAGTCTATAACGTCATAAACAAGCTATATGAGGGCGATTTATTAATTGTACTGCCTTTCGTAATGCAATACTTTGACGTGCTGTGATAGGGCTAAAATGCAGATAGGATGGGGTGTCACCTGCCTATGTATTCAAGTTGAACAGGCATGGCCCGTCAGTCAAAAACTTAAATATGTGGATTGAATATACAGGTAATCAGTAGTATGATTATCTAAGAAAAGGCAAATCACATTTTGTTGTACATATATAAGAAAATTACAATATTAATCAAGTTATGTGGCATAAATCAGGGCGTTTTGCGAACAATGTCCTGCTGTATTATGCTTGCTATGAATAATATGTTCAAAGTAATATACTGAGACTAATAAAGACCGTGTAGATAATGAACTTAGTAGAACATTACATGAGGAAGGTTTGAGTATTGATACAAGTAGTGTACCATCATATGGAGAGAAGAGTAGGAGAATTATTGCTATTTCTACCTCCATATGATGGTACACTAGGCTTATCCAAATAACGTAAAAAAGTTGATATGATTTGCTGATGTCCATTTTACTTTTGCAATATCAATACCAAACACTCATTGCTTATTTGACTGGTTCTTATGGAACAGGGGCTCAATGAGTGCTATGCGCAATAGCAGTTAAATAGTTTAATCCATCAAGCATGAATGGCATGAGGAGTTGTATGACTGTTTGGTTTTACTATAACTTAAAACAGCCATGCTTAGCCTTGAAAAAGATTCTACTCTAATTCTTGCAAAAGTTAGTAGAGGTCAACGTGTATATATTCCGAGCGGATTGAATACGCGGGTATTGTTATCTTCTAAAAATCAAAAATGGTTAAATCATTTGGATAAGTTTAATTACCTTCTTAGTTATCTGTATTTTATCAGGGCAACGCACGTAAAATATAGGAAAAACGATTTTATTCCCTTGCATGCTGCTACATTTAGACAATACGTAGGCCGCCGATTAGCTGCGGATATTGTGTCTTTCTGGATAGAGCAAGGGGTAATAGAGGAGAACGCTCAGTATATCGTTGGTAAAAAATCCAAGGGGTATCGGTTTACCTCCGAGTATCGAAATCGTAAGTTTATTGACGTTGGTGTAATAGACGAACGCTTTGAAAAGCGGTTACGCACTTTGGAAGCACGTCGGCAGTCTACTTTTGATACCTCTTATACTCCCCATGCATTCTTATCCTTTAATCTACATGAGTTAAGGATTGAGGCAGAGAGGGCTATTCATTATCTGAACTGCGAAGCATTACTAGCTGATGCAGTTGAAGATGCCAATGTGATTTTTAGTGAGCAACACTTAGTAATTAAGACAGTTGAGGAAAGACGATTTTGGATTAAGAGGGATACCACAGGTAACCGCATTCATAATAACCTAACTAACCTTCGAGCAGATATGCGTCAGTTCTTATATCTGGAGACAGGTGAACAGTTGGTCAACCTAGACATTCGTAATTCGCAGCCGCTGATTCTCTGTGTACTGCTGAAGAAGCATTTTGATAAGCAGATGCCTGTAGATATGTTAGCCTATATAGAGCAGTGTGAGAAAGGCCAACTCTATGAAGCTTTAATGGACCATTTCGACTTGCCAATTGCAGAACGGACAGAGAAGGCCCGAAAAGCATTTAAGAAACGCGTGTTTGGCAATGTCTTCTATGGGAAGAACTCAACTGCCCCGAATAAGAAGGATTGGCGGCTGTTTGCCGAGCTATACCCCTCAGTAGCCGGATTTATTTATGACCGCAAAAAGCATGACTATACACAACTTCCGATAGATATGCAGAGGATGGAAGCTGAAATCATGATAGATGGAGTCATAGGCGAAATAGCCAAGGGATATTATCCTCAGGACTTCTTTGCACTCACTATCCACGATAGCGTTGTAACGACAAGGGAAAACGCCGAATACGTAAAGTATTTAATGCAGTTAGAGTTTGCGAAATTTGGCATCAACCCAACCATCCAGCAAGAGAACCTGAATTAGCGGGTTGTTAAGTAGCTTAATAAACCGATTTGAAGCACAGTTGCTTAAAAGAGCTATCTAAACACTTTGTAGACTAGAAAGTAAAGAGAGAAATCGCAACTTGCCGAAGGTGCCGTAACGAGGCTATAATGGCTTTATTTTGGGAGCCTACAGCAGGTATGACACCCTATGAGACAAGTTGATCAAGATTATCAAGAAGCTGTAGACTTTCAAGCAGTCCAACTTCTCCGGAAAGAGGCAAGTAACCTTCGAACTATGCCAAACTATGGAGGCTTTGAACTAACCATTGCAGGTAGGCTAGTCAAAGGGGGGTGGTGGCATTATACTTTCCTTGACGGAACACACCATGTCTATTTCCAACTGACAAGACGCGTTTGGCTCATTTTGTATAAAACTTACCTCAGTGGCATCAAGGTTCTTCCCGACAATACGGTATGTCCATTATCGGATGAAGAAGTTGCAACATACGATTAAGCTGCCTACTACCTTCACCCAATATTTGTTGCCTATTGCTATTCGGTTCAATCTGCTGCTTAATGCAGAAGTATCCGATTTATATCGACGCTCTGATAAAGTTATTTAATGAAGGCTCCGTGCTAGTAGGGGAGGAAAGAATGAAGAAAAAGTAGGTAACTGGACCTGATATAGTGCCTCTGGCGAAGTCTTCAAAGACTTGACTTCACGAAGACCTGTCCAGAGGAGAAAGCAGTTAATGGGCTGGCTTTCCAGAAATAGCCCCGCCAAGCGAGGCTTATTGCCAAATGATATACCTATTCCTAGGTGAAAAGGCGCATGCCGGGCCTAAAATGGGTTCATATTTGAAGTCTATAGGGCGACTTACTTTAACTACGAGCCTTAACTTCCTTTAGAAACCATTAAATAGTTTAATCCTTAACTACTAGGCCTATTCATCAGACAATGCCTGAACTGCTAACTTTCTGGAACGCTGTCAAAAATTTATTAGGGCCTTTAGGCTCTATTGGCAAAGAAGTAATAAAACGATTTAATCAACCCAAGATAGCCTGTCGAATGCCCCTGGTTCTTGGTAATCATCTGCCTGCCGGAGACATACCAAGGGACCAAGGTTTTAGTCGAGGACATCGGGTAGAAGATGAAATCCGCTGGCAGTATGAAATGACCCTTACTAATAACACACTGCACACGGCTTACAAGCTCCGGTTAGTTGAACCCGAATCAACCCACTTAGAGCAGATAATGGATTATACAGCCCCGTTAGAGGGGCATAAGAGCGTGACATATGCCTTTACTATTATAGGAGCCTTTGATAACTCCGAAGAAGCAGGGATAGCGCAGTTTGATTATTGCCCTTATGAAGAATTTAGAATCGAATATCAAAATGCTAGCGGTCGACGATTTTACACACTGTTTAAACCAAATGAATTTAATGTCGAGCTACGTAATGTATATGGAAGCGTGAAGTAGATTTGATTAAATAATTTAGTTTAAAATAAAAAAGCCAGGGTCGGGAAACTCTGGCTTTCTATTTTATAATATGTTGTTATGCTTCGTCTAAGTTTTCGAAGTCGGGAATGTCCACCAAGTCTCGCACGGTGACATTTAGCCCTCTGGCTAAGGACACAAGTAGGTCCAGTGTGGGGGTAGCTTTGGCTGTTTCTACTCTGAAGAGCGTTGGTTTAGCCACATTCGATTCATCTGCAAGCATTTGAAGGCTTAGGCCACGGTCTTCACGCAGCCTCCGTAGATGCTGCCCAAACGCGCTAATGCTTGCCGGGTTCTTCACAACGGCAAGCTCAGACAGCTTGAAAAAAATGTTGTTATCGTATACGATTACAATGGCATTTATTTTCTATAATTGCACAGAATTAATTACTGTGCTCATGAAAAGAAAATTGCCTCTACTACTTCTCGCGTCATTAACCTTAGTAAGCTGCGAAGAATTTAAACACAAGCTATTCTCAGATACTATTGAAGGTATCTATCATAGTGCGGATAATCAGCAGGTAGAAATTACTGCCAGTAAAGTAATCATGACTGACGTTGGTAAAGATAAAGTTAAAACTCCGCCTTTAACATTTGACTATAAACACGAAGGAAACCACATTTTTCTGGAAAACCGCTCAAATGTTGGTGGCTTGCAGTCCATGATTATGTCCGTTACCAATATTGAATTTCAAGTCATTGACGACAATACTGTAAAAATGGTGTCAACCGGTCTTCTCGGTGGAAAGACAAACACCTTCAAGCGAGTTGCTCAACAGTAGCTGTACACATACCCACTCAACCCATTCACTCCTTTCAAACTTCGTCGCATGATACGCGTTGACCCCGTTAAGAATCAGGCTTTAGTGCCAGTCAGTCAACAAGAGCCAGCATACGCAATTGATTTGGCTTCTTTAGGAGACGTCACTGATTGGCATATGTTCGGGCCGTGGTTTGACATTGTCTTCCCCAGGGTCTCGCGTTGGGTACAGCATTTAGAGTCAACTAGACCCGTAACACCAGCAATGATGAAAGAGCTAGTCACTGTCATTCAAAAACACGCACCACAAAGTGCTATTGATTGGGAAGCAACAAACAAGGCCGTCGAACTCTACCGCGAATACATGGCTCTAACAAAACCAGCGGAAGAGCAAAAGCCATACACCGCAGTATTGGAAGGAATGGATGCTAGAATGAAAAAGAGGGAAGCAGCTGCTCAGGTCCTGATTGATAAATACAGTTTAGATGCTTAGTAAAAAGACGCCCTGTGAGGCGTCTTTTTTGTTCATGCCTTTCTCCCTACCTAGTTGCAGAAGTGAGCGTGACGGGGCTAAAACTTGCTTATTTTCCGCTTTTCTTGCGTTCTACCTTAACCTCATGATTGATAAAAGCAGGAGTGTAACTGCCCAACAAGAACCTATTGTATGGACAGGTGACCTTTCCGACGATTGTTTAGCCCGGTGGTGCGGATTGCTGTTACGGGCCGAGTGGATGGAAGAAGAATACTGGTGGTGGTGCGTCTATGACATGCAGGCCGAAAATGAGCCGCAAATAGCTAGCTCTAACGACTACGAAGGGGAGTGGACCAGTGGGGAGCAAGCGCGGGCCGAAGCAGAGAATGTTGCTAGGCGCTATTTAGCTGCTATGGTCTAGGAGACATTTATTGAAATCAGGCCGTTATAGCGAGGCAGAGGTATAACGCGGTATTCCCTCACGTGCTCACCAAAAGGCTTGCTATGGGGTTAAAATCGTAGCAAAAAGGGCTTTCCACGCCGCTAGCTCTGTATCAATACCTTTAACAAGCGTGAAAAGGCTTCATTGCCGATGCGAAGTAGTTCTGACGTGGTAAGAGCGTGGGTACTTCGGAGAGCCTTTTGTATCTGCTGCCATTCTGATACGGTCAATCTTGCTGGCAGCAGTTCCTCTCCAATTCGAGCCAACAACCATTCTCTCTCGATTATGTGCTCGACCCTCCCAACTAAATGTGGTGGCTGCGGGTAACCATATAGCCGTGCAAATTGCTTTTGAGTTACTCCTTGATAGAATCTGAAGTGCGACTCTTGACGCTGATTTTCAGGAATGCTGTCATAGCAGGCGACCCATGAATGGAAGCGAAGTGGCAAAATATTATGAAGAGGCGGCGGAAACTGACCCTCATTATTCATACTATCAAATAACAGTTCTACTACAGACTAGTTGATTGCTTGCCTAATGCCAAAGAGGGCATGATAGGGTTGCAAACGTGGTAAAATTCAATATGCCTACTGCGTGGGGCCTGTATCCACCCGCGTTTCTACTACACTTTGCACCGACGTAGATACAGCGGAGAGCAAGTCATATCCGGTGGCAGATTCAATAGCGTCAACTGTGGTGCGGTAGCCTCCCCAAGCCGTATTAAGGGAGTTGTCATTGGGGGTATCTACAGCAATAATGCGGGTAGAAGCGTTGACCCGGCTAGTGTCGTTTGTGCCTTCGGGAAGCACGACAATGACCTTCCATATCCGCTTCGGTACGGTCACACGGCCATTGTCAATTGTCGTCATGGCTCCATTTGAACCAGTACCACCAATGCCGTACTGACCCATGATAACGTACAGCTCATTCCCGGCTCCAACGAGGGCTCGGCAGTAGTCCTCCAAGTTGGCCCATGTCTGCTGATTATTGCGGGGAGCTTGCGGTATCATGTTGGTCATTAAGAACGTGGCCGAATTGTCCGCAACGGTGGAAGTACGATCAGCCGAAGGGCAATTGTGGCCCCGGTCGAATCCTGAACCGCTGTAACTAGATGCCTGCACCTGATACCACCCGGCCGGAAGAGAGGCATCTGCCCGAAAATCGTCTTAGCGGGGAGCCGAGCCGAGCCATGAGGAAGCTAGATGCCAACTCACCCAGTTTGGAATGCCTTTGTCCCGGTGGTAGGAGAGGATATACTGTTACTTGGTAAGCAAGTAGTTTGTCGGAGAATTGATATCCGCTACTGCACCACTAGGATTGCCCATAACCAAATGCCCATCAGCGGGCGGCGTGGAAGTGGGAGAGGGGGTAGTCTCTTCACCGGAACAAGCGGTGAGAAGTAAACCTGCAACAAGAAACGACGAACTGTAATTGAATAGGCGCATGGTAAACCAAGTATTGGATAACGAAGATGGGAATTTACTGGAACAAGCAACTCGATAGCCAATTAAATTAGCTGATTTAACTAATTTAATTGGCATTGCGTAACATTGCAGCAAACCTATTGTGCTGCTGCCATGAGTCGAGTCTTTGTTTTAAATGTTTTACGCAAGCCTTTACTGCTTCCTTTCTTCCAATCCCGCGTTCCGGCAGGCTTCCCTTCCCCGGCAGAGGACCATCAGGGAGTAAAGCTGGATTTAAATGCCTTGCTGCTTTCCCATCCACAAGCTACCTACTTGGTACAGGTAGAAGGGCACAGTATGACAGGCGGGGAATCCGGCATTCGAGACGGCGCTTTACTAGCTGTTGATTGCCGCTTAACCCCCCGGCACGACGATATAATCATTGCCGTGGTAGAAGGGCAGCACACGGTTAAGCGACTGATACAACGAGGACCTGATTCGTGGTGGCTGGTACCCGATAACCCGGCATATCCTTCCATACCCCTAGCCGGAGAACCTGACCTATTCGACTGTTGGGGAGTAGTGACGCACGTTCTGACGGAAACCCGCCCCGGTAAGCTCTCCCGCTATGTTCGCGTTAGTTGACTGCAACAACTTCTACGTGAGTTGTGAGCGGGCCTTTCAGCCACAATTGGAAGGAATACCCGTGGTAGTGCTTTCCAATAACGACGGATGCATTATTTCCCGCTCCGCCGAGGCAAAGGCATTGGGTATACCAATGGGGGAGCCATACTTCAAAATCAAGGCTACGCTGGAAAAGCAGGGTGCCCGCGTGTTTTCTTCCAACTATGCCTTGTATGGAGACATGTCGCGCCGGGTCATGGGGTATCTAGCCGACGTAGCGCCCGAAGTGGAAGTCTATTCCATTGACGAAGCTTTTCTTAACCTATCGGGCATGGAAAAGTGGTTGGGCGGCTTGGAAGCATACGGGCGACGCATCCGGCGTGAACTCCGGCAGTGGACTCATATTCCCACCTGCATTGGTATTGCCCCGACCAAAACACTCGCAAAGCTGGCAAACCGACTAGCCAAGAAGCTGCCGGAGCTAGATGGCGTGCTGTATCTGGATTCGGAGGAAAAGCGCTGGTGGGCCTTGGAGCAAGTGGGTGTGGAGGACGTGTGGGGAATAGGCCACCAGTATGCTACCAAGCTTCATGCTCATGGGTTAACCACGGCGACAGCACTAGCCCGCGTATCGGAGGCATGGGCCAGAAAGCACTTGGGCGGGGTAGTAGGAGCAAGGCTGGTACGAGAGCTGCAAGGTTACCCCTGTCTGGAAATGGCTCCGAGTGAGGACGGGACCCTGCACCGGCAAAGCATAGCCTGCACCCGAACCTTTGGGCAAACACTATCGGCCTATCCGGACGTATTGGGAGCCGTTACGGCCTACACGACCAGAGCCGCAGAGAAGCTTCGACGGCAGCATTCCGCTGTAAACGTCCTGACTGTGTTCCTGAACAAGAACCGGTTTGGAACGGAGCCGCCCCCGCATTCTTTCTCCGCTACCTTGCACCTGCCCGTAGCCACCAGTGACACGGCAGAGTTACTTCGCTATGCCCGCACGGTGTTGAAGCGTATCTGGAAGCCCAACACACAGTACAAGAAGGCCGGAGTTATATTCGACGGCTTGGAAAGCGCAGGGCAGCAACAATTGAGCTTGTTTGAGCCTACAATCCAGTCAGCACAAAGGGCAAAGTTGATGGCCGACTTAGACAAGCTGAATGAGCGCTACGGTTCAGGTATGGTTGGTTTTGCAGTGGCCCAAGGCTACAAGGGCCGCAAGGGGGGAGAATGGGAGGGCAAAAAGCAAATGCGCTCCCCGGCTTATACAACCAGTTTGGAAGAACTCTGGCGCATCAACATGGACGGTCCTTTGTGGAGTAGAGTAGCCTAGTAAGTTAAAGCGGGTTTAAAATTATTTAGTTTTAAATTACCAGACCGTGAAGAGCATCACACAAGCAGTGCCTGAACAACCAACTCCATCAGAAAAGCTATTAGGTGCACTAGGGCCGTGGTCAGAGGACGGCTGTACGTTTATTACCCCCAAAGTGTGGATTAATGCTGTACCCCGAACAGGGAGAATGGTATTCCTCGTGCGTATCGTAAGCCTCATTCGCGGTCAAGGGTCCTTAGTTAAGCTGTGCCAGTTTGCCGATGCTGTACAATGCTCACTTGTTGTTGTGTCGTCTCCATCAACAAAAAATTGGTACGGCCGCTATGGGTTTGCTTGGCGCAGCAGGCAAAGTAAGGATACACTGATACGTAAACCACATCTTCCCAATAGTTAAGAAGGTAATGCATCCTAGTTTAGACATGGGCTACTTCTATCTTACTACTTCCAGCGCTTTTGCACCAAGAGAAGCTAGATTAGTAAACTAGTAATTTGGATGAATCGGAAGTGTAAGTTGCAGTCTCTATTAACTATATTCCATCAAGCTATTGACCACGTTCACAGACGAAGACTATTGGTCCGCTATTGTGCTGTATGGCCTAAATAGCGCTACCTACAAAATGGCGTTAGGTAAAACGTTGCTGGACTTAGGAGAGCAGGGGGGTGAAGTGGTGCCGTGGGAAGTGTTGGCAAGGGCCTACTTCGACAACTACACCTCACGGCTAACAGGTCCTACAGTATTGCCTCAGCAAGGTAATCCGACACGCTTAACCATTATGGAGCGGATTGTGCGTCGGTATCAGCAGGGCAGTTTGGAGTATAGCCAAGCCATCGTTGAAGTAGCAGCTACGTCTTTCTCCGACGTCATACCACGCTTTCAAACAATTGTCAATAACAAGGAACTGGCGCGGAATAAATTTTACCACTTCCGGCACGGCAAGTCCCTGACTTTAACCGACAGCTTGCTAACACTTGTACAGTCCACCCAAGTGACGGCATTTCGCAATCAATTGGACAGCAGGTGGAATTTGTTAGAAGGAGCATTCCAAATGACGCGCGACCATTCTTTACTATCAAATGATACGCGGGACATTTACTTGGTCAATGGCTATCAGCGTACAAATCTGACGTCCAATATTCCTTTTTTAGAGGGTTACCAGGGAAACACCTGCTTTTATTGTGGCGAACCTATACCCGACGGAGACGTCCATATTGACCATGTTTTGCCCCGTCAAGTGCTACTACACGATGAAATCTGGAATCTAGTATTGTCCCACAGCTACTGTAACACAAGCAAGAGTGACAAGCTGGTAGGTGAGCATTACATATCCAAGCTGATTCAGCGTAATGAAAACGTTATGGGGAGCAATCATCCTTGGAAGGCTAGGATAGAGCGCGAGTTAGGGTCTACAAGTGTTCAGCGTGCGAAGAAGCTACGCTGGCATTATGAAAACGTGTTAAAGGTTATGGGACGAAATTACTGGGGTGGCATAAACTCCTATAATCCAGCGACTGACCCCTTCTTTCGCAAGTTTATTACTGTCCTGAATAATGGTTGATACGACCGTTTATGAGTCACTCGCTTAACCTTATTCTATAAGTGTAAAAAGGGTTTAAACAGGCTGAATTCGTACGATCATCATACGAGATTATGATAGCATACATCTCGAAAAAATAATTCATAACATGCTGATTTATAGAGTATTATTCATAAGTTAAACAGATTATATTAATAAGAAGTTTTAATTGCAATAATTAAATATTTAATTTATATTTATGAAATAAATCTCAAAATTTATAAAATGTAGTTGGTTGTTAATGATTTTATTTTGGTTTTATTAGTTTAAAATGATTAAATTATGGCAGGTATTGACCATATATAACCTTGTTTCTTGTTAGTATTATAATGAGAAAATTTTCTGTGTGTCAGTAAGAAAATGCTTGTAATATTGTGATCGCGATCAAAATTTTATAAATGACATAGGTTTTATTTAGTAAAAAAATATATTCGTCAGGTTTTTAATTGAATATTTATTTAGTGAATGCATTATAGTTTAGGTGTATATTTAACTGTATTTATAGAATTAGCTAAATCTGATTGGCTTGTTAACCCATAAGTTTCTCATAAATTTTTTTGATTTTACAACACTTAATCAACAAAAAGTGAACATGATTTCAATAATGACAAAAGCCGAGTTAAAGGCTAAAGAGGCTATTAATCTTCCTGCTTTTCAGGGGATTGATTTGAATCATATTAAAAGTAAGGTTACTCAAATATTGTCTCTTATAGGAAGAGAGAGTATATTCAATGAGTATACTAAACACGATATTAGTCATATAAACAGTGTTTTGGAAAGTCTTGATTGGATAATACCCAAGGAGACTGCTGATAAAATGACTGATGGAGAATGGTTAATGATAGTATTGTCGATATACTTTCATGACTTAGGTATGATTGTGACTAAAGAAGAATACGACAATAGAAATAAATCTAATTTTCCTTCATTTAAAGAAGCTCTGCTAACGAGTTCTAATCTTGAGCTGGTTAGTAAGATTAATAAAATGGAGAAAGATGAAAAAGAAAAGTTTTTGTATCAAGAGTTTGTAAGGCATAAACATGCTGAGAGAGTGAAAGCATGGATAGCAGGTAACCCAAGTAATCTTTTGGGATGTTCAAGCGGTGCTATTGAAGAGATAGGGTCTATGTTGAGCAACCTTGATCAAAAATTTAAAAAAGATTTAGGTATAATATGTGAAAGTCATCATTTGGATGATCTCAATGATTTTTCTAAATATAAAACCTCATATAGATATGGAAACAACCCTCAGGAAAAAGTTAATTTACATTACTGTGCTATAATATTAAGAACAGCAGACCTTTTACATATAACCTCTGATAGAACTCCTTCAACGGAGTTAAGGTTAATCAACCCAAGCGATCCCAAAAGTCAGGTGGAGTGGAGTAAACAAAGGGCTGTTAGTGCAGTAGCTCCCAAACTGCAAGTTAACAAGGAAGGTGATATTGATCCCTCGCTACCAAGTCATACTATTGAAGTTACAGCTTATTTTCAGGGAGAAGATGGAGCAAAAGGCTTCTTTGGACTCATATCTTATATCGGATATGCCAATCATGAGTTGAAAAAATCATATGATTGGGTGAAAAAAGCATCGAAACAACAAGGTACTCACGATTATATATTTCCGTGGAATGATATTGATGATTCTGGAATAGAGACAGAAGGATTCGAAAGAAAGCTTTTTGAGTTTAAGTTAGATCAATCCAAGATTCTGCAATTACTCGTTGGACATACACTGTATAATGACTCAACCGTAGTTCTTAGGGAATTGATACAGAATTCAATCGATGCGATTAGATTGCAAGGATATATCCAAGATAAAGCAAATGATCAAAGCTATAAAGGTAAAGTTGAAATTAAATGGAATAACAAAAGTAGATTATTGTCATTTTTAGATAACGGTACCGGTATGACTCAGGAGATAATAGAGAATCACTTACTGAAAGTAGGGTCATCTCGTTATCAGTCTGAGGAATTCGCTAAAGATTTTCCCGGCTTCACTCCTATAAGTCGTTTTGGTATTGGTATCCTTACGTGCTTTATGATAGCAGATAATATAGTGATTGTTACAAATTCTAGTAATAGTGATGAAGTGTCTGCAAAAAAATTGACAATTAAAAATGTTGGAGGTAAGTATCTGTTGCAACATATATCTCAAGAAGAATCACAGCAATGGGTAAATAGTCATGGTACATTTATACAGCTAGAGGTGCGTCAAGATGTGAAAATGGACGATCTTGAAAAAAATATAAAAAAATGGATATTGTTTCCTCCTTGTGAAATGAATCTATCCATTGATAATGAAGAATCTATAACTATTGGCTATCAATCGCCAGCTCATGCCATCGAAAGTTATTTAACGGATTTAGGTTATGAAGTTGATGGAAAAAATATCAAAGTTGCACAGGATACAATCAACGACATTGATATAGCTTTTGGTCTGTCATATTCAGACAAGTTTAATGAATGGAGCTTTTTGACTCAGACTCGTCAAAACTCAAAATTAAGTAGTCCGGTTGGTACATGTATTGAAGGTGTCAGAGTAGAATTTGATAGCCCTGGTTACATTGGAAAAAATTTGGTATCCGTAGTAAATGCATCAGGAAAACATGCGCCTAAAACCAATGTGGCTCGGTCTAATATTGAAGCTAATTCAGAAAGGAACGAGTTTTTGCGTAATATTTATCAGCTGTATTTAAATCATGTTGAAAATGAAATAATAAATATTCAAAAAGGAACGGATTTCTCTTTAACATGGGCGCTTAATGAAGCACCTATCCTTCTTGCACCCATTGTGAGAGCAAATGATTCAGACAACACTAGACCTGCCGACAAATCAGTATTGTTTGATGAGTTAGAAAAGGCTAAAATTTTGTTGATAGAACAGAGCTTTGAGCGGAAGATTGCTTCTATAAATGATGTCAAGGCTCTTGATCATATTTGGATTATCGATTGCGATTTATTTAGATCAGCTGAATCGCTTATCAAAGAAATTAAATCTGCTCCACCTTTGACATCATTGGTTAAAACTTTATATAATGGAAAGGATGAAAAAATAAAACATATCGATAATTTGTTGTGTAGCTTTAGGAGAATAGATTCCATTTCGGAGCATGCTTTGAAAGGTAGAACTATTAGTCATGTTAAGATATTTCCTGTTGAAAGAAGAGTAGATGTGTGCTGGTCTTTTAAAGGGGAGGACAATTGGATTCTTATAAATTCTAAAGCCAAAAAGCGTAGGAATTATGATGATTTGGATAAACGTAATTACTACTTGCAAATAGGTGATGTTGAGATTGATGGAAAACATGATGAAACTTTTGTCGAGTTTTTTGGAAATATATTGATCTTGTCAGGGTCACCTGTACATGACTTTGTACTGAGTGTATATAATAAATTAAATTTAGGAGTCAACGATGAAGACGATGCGATTATGTCATTGCTAGTAGACGTCGTTGGTCGGTTTCTGCATAGTGGAGATGTTTCAAAGAGTAATTTAGAGAAGTGGGCAAAACAACTTTTTGATCATTATTTTGCCCAAAATAGCACATCTATTACTCCTGAAGTATTTTGGAAGAAAATAGATAAAGATGCTTTTACTCAAGTGCTTGTTGATAATAATTGGAAAACCTTTAGTCCTGCTTCGTGGAAAAGGGATAAAAGTGAATACCAATATGTTTAGGTAGAATAATAATCAAAAAGCGCCGCTTACTAAAAGTAAGCGGCGCTTTTTGATTATTAGGTTCAGGATAATTTTTGTTTCTGCTATGCTCTACCCAAAAAAAGTCGGGATTATTACAGCTCACTAATTGCCTTCTGCATTGCCGCTTTTCGGTTCTCAACCCTATCCGTTTTAGAACGAGCAATTTGTGGCTTGCTTATAATAGTCAGTGTTAGCACTAGCTCTTTAGAACCTTCTTCCTTTTTAACTTCTCCACTCATTTTCACCCGCTCTCCATTCCACTCAACTTCATTTACTCCTTCATAGGGACGCTTTCCAGCCCCATAGGCAGCTTGTAGGGTCTCTGAGAAGCTGATGATATTCTCGCGCCCCTTGACAGTTACAATAATGACTGCTAAAGCGTTTTTGTAGAAAGTATACTGAATCTTGTCTAGTGAAGCAGTTCCGACTTTTAATACATCAGTAGTACGGGTATAGCATTTAACACCTGCTTCAGAACTCCCGCAGTCTTCGTCAATTAAGTGGCTGAATGAACTGACATCGCTTTCGAGCTTTGCGTCTTTGAAACCGTTCTTTTCATCTAGCTTAGTAATTGAGCCCTGAGCCAACGTGGATAGGTAAAGGCCTAATGAGAACAGGATAGTAAGGATAGTGCGAGTTATGAGGCCAAGCATTCGAAGTTAAGCTTAAAGGAATTTTAGTCCGGCGCTGTGTTAAAGCCCGAGCTTGTCAGTTGTAAAGCTAAGCAGGACGTAGGTAGCTATCGACCTGTTTAAACCAACGTTTAAACCGTCAACAAAAAAGCCACTTGCCTTGAAAGACAAGTGGCTGATTCTGAATGAGCGGGAAACGAGGCTCGAACTCGCGACCCTCAGCTTGGGAAGCTGATGCTCTACCAACTGAGCTACTCCCGCGTGGTAAAGCAAAAGTACGCGGGGAAAATCAAATTCCAACTGCCTGCGTATCCTTCAGCTCCCTCCATTTGGTATTGTTTTCATTAGCGGCGCCCAGGCGCCGGATTCAACTGCTGCTTGCTTATGTCCTGGCCTCTTCCGCCTACTACCCGCCGCCTAGTTGGCTGGCTGTTCTTGATTGCTGGCTTTTTGCTGCTACTTGGTGTTGGCCTACAGCTCGGGGTGGTCTACTACGAATATGAGCGGCTGGGCCCGGATGTCCTGAGTTCAGGTCGGATTGTGATAAGCCTGACGATGCTGGTAGCGGCTGTAATGATGCTGCGCTACGGCTGGCGCGAACGGCGCGGCAACGATACCGTGGATTAGGAGCCTTACCTTTGCCGCTCTTCTTTGACCTGGTTTCCCTGTTATGACCTCTCCGCTCCGTATTCTGGTAGCTAAGCGCAATGCGGCTACGGCTGCCCAATTAGCTGAGCTAGGCCAGCGCCTGTTTCATGAAACGTACGTGGCCCACAATACCCCCGAGGATATGGCAGCTTACGAGGCCGCTACCTTCGGCCCGGAGCAGCAATTACGTGAGCTACAGGACCCTGATACCGTTTTTCTGTTGGCTCAGCTGGTGCAGGAAGTCGTAGGCTACGCGAAGCTGAAGCTTCACTCAACCCTGGGCCTCGACCCTGAGAAAACACCCGAAGACCGGCTGGAAGTTGAGCGGTTGTACGTGAGCGAGGATTGGATTGGTACGGGGCTGGGCGCGGCCCTTATGCGCCGCGCTATTGAGGAGGCTCGTCAGCAAGGAAGCCGGGCCGTTGTGCTGGGGGTTTGGGAGAAAAATACCCGGGCCCTGGAGTTCTACCGCCGCTTCGGATTCCGACAGATTGGCACTCACCTGTTTACGGTAGGCTCTGACGAGCAGACCGACCTGATTCTGCGTAAAGGATTACAGTAAACAGTGCCTGTATTCGCTCTTGCGTGGGGTTCAAGGTAGAGAAGAGTTGTCCCGCCTATCTTCTAGCCATGTCCGCGTACCTTTAGCTTGTCGTCTACCTAGCCTGCTTCCGTTGAAACTACTACGGCCTGTTTGTTCTCTTGCCTCTGGTGTGGTGTGGAGCCTTCCGCTGCTGCTGGCCGCGTGTTCCAGTGATGCGGGCGGAAACGAACAAGCCCAAGTGTCGCTGCCCAGTGGCCACTACGAGGGTCCGGTTAGCTACCAGGGCAGCGAGTTGCGGGTAAGCCTAGATTTGCGCGAAGTTGCTCCGGGTAAGCTCCAGGCCGATGTAAGCTTTCCGCAGCTGCCGGGGCTGGAGTTTGAAGCTGGCCGTCTGGCGTACCAGGAGCCGCAGTTGCGGCTGGAGCAACAAGCCGGGCAAGCAGGCGGCATAAGTATTCAGGCCGTGCGAGAAGGCGACTTTCTGCGCGGTTTGTTGACTATAGACAGTGTGCGGGCTGATTTTGTCTGGGTGCGCCGGGGCGAGGCGGCCCCGCGGGGCTTCCGGGAGCAGGGCCTGACTGTTCATTACGCCGGCCGCGCCCAGGCTGCGCGCCTCCTCCTCCCCGACGATACCCTGCGGCTACATCCTGCCGTAGCACTGCTGGCCGTACCCCGCACGCAGGCCGCTGCCCAAACCCGAGCAGCTTACCTGGCCCGCCGCGGCTTCGTTACCCTGGTCGTAACCGCTCCGGCCCCGACTGATGCCGCAGACTCCAGCGCGTATTATGCCACGGCGGCGGCTTTAAGCACGTTGCGCCACCAGGCTGCGGTTGATTCCGGGCGGGTAGGGTGCTGGGGCCGCGGCTCCGTGGGGCCGCAGGTAGCCGGGGCCGCCGCCCGCGCCCGGCCGGCCGCTGCTTTTGTTGTCTTGGAATCGGTGGCGGCCGCTACCCGTGACGAAGCCAGCCACTACCAACCGCTCAGCCAGCAGCGCATTCCGGTGCTGGCGCTGTACGCCGGCCTCGATACAAGCGTGAACGTGCGCGAAAGTGCCCGACGCTTGCGCCTCGTACTTGAAAATCGTCGCGGGACGCAGATTCGCACGTATCCGCAAGCCGCCGCCGACTTTGTTCAGCCCGGCCGCTTAAGCGCCGATGGTCAGTGGCAGTGGCCCAAGCCAGCGGCCGGTTACTGGGAAGGCCTCACTGAATGGCTGCGTGAAGTCACGAAGTAGTTTTGACAAGTAGAATCCTCGGGGCTCGGTGTCGAACGAAATGACTCTACTTATGCGGTAGTTAGGCTGCGCTAGGTAAGAATAAGCACGGCTAAGCCTCAATTAAGGCCTGCAAAAGGCTGCTCGCTTAGTTGCCGCCGGCGAGCTTGGAGGCACCGTATTACAGTACCAATAACCCCTTTTCGCGCAGCAGCTGCCAGCCCGGTGACAACAGAAACTGCTCCCAAGGTTGGCTGGTTGCGGTGGGGTAGGAGGTAGCCGCGTCTTTCAGTAGAATCTTGGTATCGTAGTCGGTAGCCAGGGTAGTGAGCAGCTCGAGTAACCAAGGGCCCAGAACTGCCGGTACGGTCACCTCAAAATCCTCGGCCTGCTCGTAGAAAGTTAGAATGGCCCGCTGTCCTTTTTTGGCCGGCTCATACCGCAGCTCCGGCGCATTGCCTAGCCAAAATAGGCGGTTGTTGGGCCGGGCGTCGTCGGGTTTGGCGGGCTCCTGCAGGGCCTGCTGAATCAGGTGGCGCGGCACGGTGGGCTTCGGCGTCCGGAAGTCAAACCAGAAGCTAAGCGGCTCGGTCAGGGCTACCCCGTGCAGGTAGTTGTACAAGGCCTTGGCCAGGCCCGGCCCGAAGGCCTCGTGGTCGGTGCCGGTGGGGTCTTCGTGCCACAGGTCGTTCCAGGCAAAGGCACCTTGCTCCGGCCCAATAGCTGCTACCTTATACTTCGCCGGGTTTTTACCCACGGGCGAGTGAGCCGTCATGGAAAAGCGGTGCCAGTAGCCACTCTGCACGATGCCTGCCTGAAACAGCTGCCGCACTACTTCTAGGGAGTCAACCGTTTCTTGGGCTGTCTGGGTAGGGAAGCCGTACATGAGGTAGGCATGCACCATGATGCCGGCCTGGGTAAAGCCATCTGTAACCCGAGCAACTTGGGCAATGGTCACGCCTTTTTCCATGAGGGCTAGCAGCCGGTCCGACGCTACTTCCAGGCCCCCGCTTACGGCAATGCAGCCGCTGGCGGCCAGGAGGCGACACAGGTCGGGGGTAAAGGTCTTTTCGAAGCGAATGTTGCCCCACCACGTAATGCTTACGCGCCGCTTGAGTAGCTCAATGGCCAAGTCGCGCAGGGCCAGGGGCGGGGCCGCCTCGTCCACAAAATGGAAGCCGGTTTGGCCAGTCTGGGCAATGATCTGCTCGATTCGGTCCACGAGTAGGGCGCTCGGGGCGGTTTCGTAGCGCGAGATGTAGTCCAAGGTTACGTCGCAGAAAGAGCAGCGCTTCCAGTAGCAGCCGTGAGCCACCGTCAGCTTGTTCCAGCGTCCGTCGCTCCAGAGCCGGTGCATGGGATTGAGCACCTCGATTACGGAGAGATACTCCGTGAGTGGTAAATCGGAATAGTCGGGCGTGCCTACCTCAGGGTGGGGTACATCCGGAAATGGCTGATTGATGTATTCCACTTCGCCCGTCGCATTCCGCAGAAAAGTGCGCTGAAACGGTAAATTTCGTGCTTCCACCGCGCCTTGCAGCACGGAGTGCACCATCTCAACCGCGGCCGCGCTACTGCCACTACCTACTCCCGTGGCGAGGTATTCCACCTCAGCTTCTGCCTGATGCTCCACGAACTCAGCAGCCCTATTGCCCTTACCCAGCCATTCCAGTAGCCGCAGCCAGGGCCCTTCGCCGTCGTCCAGGGTCAGGAAGTCGATGTAGTCGAAGAAGCGCGGCTCGCGTAGGTTGCGTAGCTCGGTGTTGGGGTAGCCGCCGCCCATCAGCGTTTTAGTAGCCGGACTGATCTGCTTAACACGACCCGCCAAGCGTAGGGCCCCGTACAAGTTGCCCGGAAACGGCACCGTAAAACCCACCACATTGGGCTGTACCCGCGCTACTAACTCATCCAGCAGCTCCACTAGCATCTGGTCGAGCAGGTTGGGAGCCGCTTGCAGGGCCTCGTGCAATCCGTCGAAGGAGGTAGCCGACATGGCCAGCTTTTCGGCGTAGCGCGAAAAGCCAAACTGGGGCCCCACCGTCTCCTTGATTAGGTCGCCGAGGTCTTCTAGGTAGAGGGTGGCTAGGTGGCGGGCCTGGTCGGTGAGGCCCATGGTACCGAAAGCTGTTTCCAGGTCGGCAATATTGTCGAAGCGGCTGGCTTCGGGTAAGAACCGCGAGTGGCAAATGCGCGGGGCCAGCGTGTTGTCCTTGTTTTGCAGAAACCGAATGACCGGCCCGATGGTGCTCAGGTAGCTCTGCTTGAGGCGCAGCATGCGACGGGCGTTGTCAGTAAGCGAGTAAGCGCCGGCCTCAATTTCGGCGAATACCCGGCCCAAGCCTTCTTTCGAGAACAGCTTCAGCACTAGCTCTAGCCCCAGGTCGGCCTGGGTTACCTGGTAGCCGCGCCCGCCCAGAAAACCCTTGAGGTAGGCCGTAGCCGGGTAGGGCGTGTTGAGCTGGGTGAGCGGCGGGGTAATGAGCAGGATGCGAAGCGAAGCGGACACGGCAGCACGGGGTCAGAAGCGGACAACAAAGATACGATGCCAGAGGTGCCCGTAACCGTCTTCACCCTACCCCTAGTTCCGGAGGGGTAATGCTACAAAAGCGCAGGCCGCTCCTTTTTCCCTGATAGGAAAAGTGAGCGGCCTGCGCTTTTGCTTGTGCCTGGAGGTAGCCTACGCCAGCTGATCCAGCGAGAGGCGCTTGGGCATCAGGTCGCGGCGGAATTCACTAACGGAACGGCCGGTTACCTGACGGAATTGATTGCTCAGGTGCTGCCCGGAGCTGTAACGCATCTGCTCAGCAATTTCGCTGAGGGTCATTTCATTATAGCTCAGCATTTCCTTTACCCGTTCAATTTTCAGGCGGATCAGGTATTTCTCAATGGTGAGGTTGGCCGTGCGCGAGAACACCTTGCTCAGGTGAGAGTAGGTAGCCGCAAACCGGTCGGTGAGGAAGGCCGAGGTAGTGAGGGGCATGCGGGCAGTGCGCAAGTGCTCTAGGTACTCTACCAGGGCGCTTTTGATTTGCTCGGTTAGCTGATCGGCGCGGCCCATCAGCACATCGAAACCCGCCTCGCGCAGCATGGGCGCCACGGAAGCCGGATCAGCCGGCGTGCTTTGATCAAGTTGCGCCTGGCCCAGCGTTACGTCGGTAGGATGGTAGCCAGCTTGTTCGAGAAGGCTGCGCACGGCTTCGATGCAACGTGGGCAAACCATATTCTTGATGTGGAGAAGCGTCGTTTTCACGGATGTTGGGTTGAGTTCAGCCGCGTTGCGGTCCGCGTGGGTTTACGAGTAGTAGCCGCCTTTGGATTAGGCCGAGGGCGCCGTGTGGGTTCCGTCGGCGCTTCGGCCCATTCCTGACCAAACCAGTTGGCAGCCGCCCAGTTTACAAAGGGCACTACACCCAGGAACGTTACGGCCAGTAGCCAGAAAAATACGAAAAAAGCACTGAACAGCCGGCCAAAGAAGTGGTCCTGCACCCCAAACAAATAGCCTACCAGCGCCAGCGCCAGCAGAAAGCTAATTCCCGCCAGCATGGCGGCCCGCCGCAGGAGGGGAGTAGAGGCAAAAGCAGGAAGCGTTGGACGGGTCATGACAGCGGCAAAAGGTAGACAAAGATACACGTCCGTCCTATTCAGTAGCCAGTAGCGGCCGGCGTAGGGTAGCCATCAGGTGTAACAACAAGACATGGGAGAGGCGGGTTTTGGCGGTGGAACAAGGGTAGCAAGCGTAGGAAATACTCATACGCAAAAACTAGTGGCTCGGTCAGCCGTACAGGCCAAAATAGTATACGTCTTACTTCTCTTCCTAACCTGACCCATGAAAACCGCTGCTTTCCTCCGTGCAATGGCCGCTGCTGTGCTGCTCACTACTTCCCTCACTGCCTGTAATACCGGCGACAAAGCCGGGGATACCAACGTTGAGCGCAGCGAGGCTAAGGATCCGGGAATGGATACCAACATGCCCAGCCAAAACCCTGGTGCCGACTCCGCTACCTCGGGCACAGACCGAAATACCAAGAAAACCCCCACGGGCCGCGAGGTGTACGAAGACGGTGCCAACCGCAAAGACAGAAACAATGACGGCCTCGCCGACTAAGCTCAGGCCATTCTGAAGTCCTTAAACACAACAGCGCCGGCTCTCCTTGAGGAGGGCCGGCGCTGTTGCATTGGGTAGAATCCGTCTGCTAGAACTCTCGGTTAAGAGCCCAGAACCAGGTTAGTAGAACACGAATCCGTTGGGGCCGATGCCGACCGTGAACGAGTCAATGGCAGCGCCGGTGCTGCGGTAGCGGATTACCTTATCGGCGGCCGTGAAGGAGCCGATGCCGCCGTAAATTGTGTTGTCCTGCGGATCGACGCCGAGTCCGTAAAAGCTGCGCCGAATAAGCGGGGTAGTCGGCAGCTTGTCGTCGCCGATGGCCATCGTGTACACGCCGCTCCGGTAAACGTAGTACAGCTGGTCGCGGCGACCATTGATGGTCAGGCGGCTCGGGGAGCTAGTATTTACCTCTACTTCCCGGGTTTTGGCCGTGAGTTGGCCGGGCGTAATCTGCGAGAGGCTGCCTTTGGTAAGCAAGGTAGGGCCAGGGTTGTAAATCACCTTGCCTCCGCTCAGCACCCATACGTTGTTGTTGCGGTCCACCACCACGCTATTCGGCGAATCGCCCACCACGATGGTACCTTCCACCGCGTCCGTAGTAGTGTTGATGACGGTAACGGTGTTTTCGCCGCTGTTGGTCACGTAAAGGCGGTTGCCCGCCACGGCTAGCCGCTCGGGCTGGATGCCCACCGGAATGCTTTTGGTAACCGTATTGGTCTTCAGGTTGATAACCGAAACCTGACCAGCGCTACCATATGCCACCGTTTCGGTAACGTACCCTTTCTCAGCGGAAGAGGCCGCGAAATAACGGGGCAGTTTCAGGCTGCTGATGGTTGCTTTCGAGCGGAAGCTAGCCAGCGAGACGACCTCCAGCTTGTTGCTGTTGTTGACCACAATGTAGCCCAGCGAGTCCTGAGTAGCCATGCTTTGGGCCACGTCGCCCAAGGCGCGTTTGTTGACGGTAGTAAACAGCAGAGGGTTCTTGACGGAGTTGCTCTCCTTGCTGAACAGGCTGATATCGGAGTTCGACCGCAGGAAGTTTCCCTCGTTTACCACGAATACGCTCTTGGTAATGATTGGCGCTTCCGTGGGCGTTGGGTCGTTGTTGGGGTCGCAGGCCAGCAGGCTCAGCGTGGCAGCACTGCCCAGCAGCATCCGGCTAGGTAAGCTGGTGAGGGTGGAAAATGGCTTCATAAAAAGGAGTTAGGGAAAAGATGACGGGTTAGTGCCACAGCACGCGCAGGCTCAGGGCCCCGTGCCGCAGGGGCATGGCGCGATTCTGGTAGCTCTGGTAGCTGCGGTTGGTGAGGTTGTAGCCCTGGGCCAGCACCAGCAGTTTCCAGCTTGGGCCTACGGCCAGCGTGCGGCCCGCAGTGGCATTCAGCAGCAGGTAGGAGGGCAGAAAGCTGGTGGCCGAGGCATCGGTGTAGCGGTAGCCAGTGAAGGTGAGCGTGGTGGTAAGCTGCCAGCCCTGCCACTGCTGATCGGCACTCAGGGCGGCCGTGTGCAGGGGCACGAACGGCAGTTGCCGGTCCACGGGGTCGGAGTCGGAGGCCGCGCCCTGGGTTTTCTGGGAGTGGGTGAAGGCGTAAGAAGCCCGAGTTGCCAACTGATAGGCTCCCGGTTGCCAGCTAAGCTGACTGCTGGCCTCCAGGCCCTGGGCCCGCACCTGCCGCAGGTTGCGCGGCGACCAGTACGAGGCGCCCGGCGTCCACTGCACCCAGTTGTCTACTAGTTGGTGGTAGGCCGTGAGTTCGGTTTGCAGGCGCAAGTGAGCTGCCGGCTTGGATAGCGTGTGCACTACCCCGCCTTCGTAGCCAAACCCTTGTTCGGGTAGCAGATTGGGGTTGCCGCCGGGGCGCCAGTACCGCTCGTTGAGGGTAGGGGCGCGGTAGCTGCGAGAGGCGCTGGCTTTCAGGCTGAGCGCTTGGGCGCCCAGTTGCACTACTTCCCATTCTGCCCCGGCCGTGGGCGTGAGTGGGGGCTGCTGGCCCGGCAATACGGCCTGGCGCATATTCAGGGACAAGCGCAGGCGGGGCCGCGGGTCGTAGCGGAGCAGGGCAAAGCCGGAAAAGCGGTTTTCGGTGCGGGGCTGAGTGCCGTAGCCATCTACCTGAGCCGCAAAGTGCTGGGCCTCGGCCCCTACCCGTAAGGAGGCGTTAGGTGCAAAAGTCCAGGTATGCTCGGCCTGGGCCTGGGTAGTATGCACCGTTGATTCGCTTAGGCCGCTCACGTCGTCGCGGTAGTTGATGACGTCCTCAAACCAGGCCACCCGGCCGGCCCACTCGTGGCGGGCGCTTACGTGGCGGTAACCGGCCATGAGGCGGCGACTTTGGTCCCGCTCCTGGGCGTTAGTATTGTTGGTGCCAATACCGGGCTGAATCTGGCGGTCGGCATCGGTCAGCCATGCGGCGGCCGTTAGCTCCCCATGCTGCCCCAGGCGCAGGGTTAGGTCTTGAGTGAAGCTGGCTTGCTGCAGGGCCGCGTTTTCCTGCTCCCGGCGGACACGCCCAGTGGCTACCTGCTCGAAGTAAGAGAAGTTATTGTCGGCCTGACGGTAGAGCAGACTGGTGCGCACGGCTAGCTTCTCGTTGCTGAACCCCACTTCCAGGGTGCCGGCTCGCAGCCCAAAGCTGCCTGCTTCTACCTGCCCCACAGCCCGCCAGCCTGCTCCCCAACGTACCGGCGAGGAAAGCAGCACTGTGCCCCCACGGCTCCGTTGCCATAGGTGGCGCTGGCTGGCCCCGGCTGAATATCTACTTGCGTAGCGCCAGCAGTCGGCAGCAAGGCAAAGTCGGCTTCGCCGAGGGAAGGTAGGTTGATGTTGAAGCCGTTCCAGAGCACCGCCGTGTGCCGGGCCGAGGTGCCCCGCATGGTGATGGACGCGAGTTGCCCAGGCCCGTAATTCTTGAAGTACAGGGCCGTGCGGGCGCTCAACACCTCCGCTAGCGTGCTGGTGCGGTAGTTGGCCAGCGCCAATGAATCTAGGGTGAGCCGGCGGCTTCCTACGGCAAATCGGTCGGGCCGAACGCCCGCCACGCGCACGGTAGGCAAACGCTGGGTGCGCGCCGTGTCAGGAGGTAAGGCCGATTGGGCCGCCAGGGGCTGCGCCACGGCCAGCAGGCTCGCGCAGCCGAGGAATGGGCCTAGCTGCTTTAGGGGCAGCCACTTCAGAAAATGCATCTTCCGAACCAAATTTTCGCAATCGAAAAATTCAGTTCAAAACCCCAGGGTTGCGCGGGCAGCAAAGCCACTCGCGGCTTCCTCGGAGCCGAGGCCGAAAACAGACGAAAATCTAGCCGCGCTGAAGCGCCGCCACTGCATTCATTCTCCGCCCTTCCTCCGCAGGCGCTGAACATGGGAAATGCAGAGGCAGGTCTCCTGGCTTGCTCCGGGCGCGTCGCCTTCCCATTTCGGCGGCTTTCCAAGGAAAGTGCCTGTGAAACAGTGGCCGGTGATGACGCGCCGACTCGTGAAGCGTACAGTTGCGGGGACAGCTCCGGAATTAAACCGGATTCCCTTTTCAGCCTCGCCCCCCAATCGGGGTCCGGCCACCTCTACGCTGCAAAGGTAACAGCAAAGTCAGAAAGAAGCTAGGAGTTGGGAGCGAGGAGACCGGAATCAGAAGTAAGGAGACGGGTAGTTCAGCATTGTAACCTTTGTGGGAGCAATCGGTACCACTAGCTCCTAGCTCCTAGCTCCTAGCTCCTAGCTCCTAGCTCCTAGCTCCTAGCTCCTAGCTCCTAGCTCCTCCCTACCCAGTTATCCATTCATGAAGCTGCCCGCTGAGTTTTACCGCCGCCCCGATCCTGTTCTTATTGCCCGCGAAATGCTCGGTAAATATGTGTTTACGCGCATCAACGGGGTGCTTACCGGCGGCCGCATCGTGGAAACAGAAGCCTACGCGCATATCAACGACCAAGCCTGCCACTCTCACCTGGGCCGCTACACGGCGCGCACCCGCGTGATGTACGAACCTGGCGGCGTGGCCTACACCTACCTGATCTACGGGCGTTACGTCCTTTTCAACATCATTACCAACGAAGCCGGCAAGGCCGACGCCGTACTGATTCGGGGGCTGGAGCCTACGGAAGGCATTCCGGAAATGCTGCTGCGCCGGGGCATGACGGAGGTACGCCGCAACCTCACGGGCGGCCCCGGTCTGCTCACCCAAGCCCTCGGCCTTACCACTGCCCACTACGGCCTGCCGGTAACCGGCGATGTCGTTTGGCTGGAAGACCGAGGCGACGTAGTGCCCGAGGACCATATCACGGCCTCGCCCCGCGTGGGCATCGATTATGCCGGCGAAGATGCCGCTCTACCCTGGCGCTTCCGCCTCAAAGGCAACCCCTGGACTAGCCCGGCACGGTGAGTGAGTTGAAGTAGCATAACAACAACCCGTCATCCTGAGCGCCGCGAAGGACCTTGTCACGCAGGAATAATGAACGTAACAACGTCTCGTTCCTGCGTGACAAGGTCCTTCGCGGCGCTCAGGCTGACGGGCTTTTTCAAACTCACTAGGTCACCAACTCACCATTTCACTGCTTAGAGCTTCTCGCAGACCAGGACCATGAGCTTGCCTTCCAGATTGGTGGTAGCAAATAGGTACAGGTCGCCGCCCTCGCGGATGCCAGTGCGGTGGCGGAACTCGGCCACGGTATCGGGGAAGTTGCGGGTAGTGACGTGGGCGCGGGCTTCGGGGCCGAGGTGGGTGCGCAGGGCCTGGCCGTCGTATTTCTCCACGGCCTTGATGCGGAAGATGCGGCCGGGAAACTCCGGGCGCAGTACATCAGAAGTGTAGAGGTGGCTGTGCTGGTGCAGCTTGAGCATCTCGTAGGCCGTCCCGATGCTGCGGAACGCGCCGGCCTTGAGTACGGCCACGTTGGGCTCATAGAGGTACTGCTGCGGCTCGGCGTAGCGGGCAATGGCGCGGGCTTCGCGCGCCCGGTTCAGCCGAAACTCCTGCTGCTGCCCGTTGCGTAGCAGGTTCACCGTGTAGCGTTCCGGGTCTACGGCCGGCTCTGGGCTTAGCTCGTATAGTACCTCCTTGCACTCATTGTCCACGGCTAGTACCCACAGCCGCCGTACGTGGCGCAGCTCCTGAATGGCCTGCTCAATGTCGAGCATGGGGGAGGTTTTGAGCAATACGCTCCGACCCTTGTGCAAGAGCAGGGGCATAATGCGCAGCACGTCCGGCTCGCAGTCTTGGAGGCGGAAAATCTTTTTGGCGGCCGTGTCCCGGCGAGCGGGGTCCAGGTACAGCCAGTCGAACGTATCGGGCGTATTGCGCAGGAAATGCACGGCGTCCTCGGTGTGGCACTGCACGTTCTGAATACCTAGCTGCGCCAAGTTATACCGCACCACATCGGCCAAAGCCGCGTTGCGCTCCACGTAGTGCACCTCGGCCACGCTGGCAGCAAAGTGGGCGGAGTCTACCCCGAAACCACCCGTGAGGTCAGCGAGGCGCTGGCCTTGCACCAGGGAAGCCTTGAACGCTGCCGTACGAGCCGAAGAGGCTTGCTCAACCGAGAGAGTAGGCGGAAAAATTAGGTCGGGGTTTTCAGCCCAAGTTGGGAGCTTGGTGCGAGCCTTCTGGCGGGCCTGAATCTGCCGAACTAGGTCCGGGACGGGGAGGCCAGGGTAGCGGCGGGCCTGCAACGCAAGCTGGGCGGGGTCGTCGTGCAAATGCTCCGCAACGTATTGCCGAGCCGCTGCCGGCAGGGGGTATTCCATGTAGGCTTCCTACGAAAATAGAGCCGGCCCGGACGCGCAGCGCCCGCACCAACCCCGAACAACAGATACTCAAACGTAAGCAGGATTCTGGCAATGCCGAACGGCCCGGCGCTACGTTAGGAAAGGGTGCTAGTGAAAACAATCATTCCGGACCAGGCATTGCCACGGAGGCAACACCTAATCCGGAATGGTTGTAAACGTTAAGCAGACTAGCGCAGGTTCCAGGTCAGAGCCACCATTGGGCGACCGGTACGGCTGGCGGCCAAGCCCACGGCGCTGGGCCGCAGCTGAACAGACCCCGTACGCGCGGCTGGCAGTGCGGCGTTGTTAGCTTCCACGGCCCGCTGAAAGTGGGAATTCGTGTTGCGGGAAATAAAGATGTTGCTGAGCAAGCTGGCTATGGCCACGCCGGCCGCTACCTGCTGCGTGCCATTGAAATACTGCTGCTTCTCATCCAGAGCCAGTACCTGCTGGCTGTAGAGGCCTACTGCTCCAACAAACGTGGCGCGCTCAGCTAAGTATAGCCACTTCTGCCGGCGGTAGCGGTTCAAGTTGTCTAGGGCTTCCTCATTGCCAGCAAGGTAGGGGCGCAGGCGTTGCCCAAAGAAGCCAGCATTCTGATATTCGCCTTCCGTAGTACCCAGGCCCGTGGTAAAGAAGAAGTTCTTCTGTACTCCATTAAAGCCCCGCGCCTTGTCCTCCGGGCTTAGGCGAATAATGGTGTTGGCCTGTTGCGCCTGGGCCGTTAGGCTCAGCCCTAGGGCGCAGGAGGCAGCAAGCACGGAGCGGCGCAGGGCGCCGGAAAAGCGAGTTGGAAACAGCTGATGCATGAGTACAAATCTAGAGTACAATCATTCAGGGACCTAAGCGCTTTGGCGAGAAAAAAGTGCAATTCATCGAGGGAAATTTCGTGCTCCACTCAACAAAAGCCCAAGGCCCTTCGTTCTGACGGTCAGTTCACTAATTTGCTCTCTATGAAAACGCTGACTTCCTTCCTGCGTCCGGCCTTGCTCCTGGCTACCTTGCCGGCGGCACTTACTTTCTCGGCCTGCTCCGATGACGACGATAACAACGTGGCAACTCCCGACCAAGGCAACGTTCTGATTTCCCACGCCGCGGCCTCGTCTAACGTGCAGGTAACGGCCCTGGCCGATGACAAGCAGATAGGACAGCTCAACTATGGCCAGAGCAGCGGCTACCTGAAAGTGAATGCGGGCACGCCCACCCTAAAAATCAATAACGGCAGCCAAACGGTTGTTACGCAAGGGGTAACGGTTGCCAAAGACCAGAATTACTCGGTGTTCGTGTACTCGCCGACTGCTACGATTGGTAGCGCGGCCCTGTTGCCGGTTTCCGATGACCTGTCGGCACCGGCTGCTAACCAGGCCAAAGTTCGGTTGGTGCATTTGGCCGTAGGAGCGCCCTCTCCCGTTCGGCTCAGTGTGCCGTCACCGGTGCCCGGCGGCGCGGCCACTGACCTCACCACGGATGTCGCCTTTGGTGCAGCGTCTGGCTTTGTGGCGGTTAATGCTGCCTCGCTTGGCCTGAGCGTTACTGCTGCTGGCACGGGCACTACCCGCACGCAAGTGCTGGCCGTAGGCGATGGTAGTGGCTCCGGAACGGGTACCAAGAACTTTGAAGCCGGCAAAATTTACACCATTGTAGTGCGAGGCATTGCTGGGGCTGGGGTGCCAGCTGCTCAGCAGGCGCAGGCCGTCATCATCCAGAATAACTAAGCTAGATTTACTGCCAGCTAAGCAAGGCCTGCTCCAATTAGGGGTGGGCTTTGTTGCTTTCGGGCCTACTAACAATTTGGCTATCTTTGTGGTTGAAAAGCGACAACGCATTCCAGCTACTACCATCATGGTTGATACCAAGACCACGGCTTACGTTCCGTACAAAGTAAAAGACATGTCTCTGGCCGAATGGGGCCGGAAAGAAATCCGCTTAGCCGAAGCCGAAATGCCCGGCCTGATGGCTCTGCGCGACGAGTACGGCAACAGCAAGCCCTTGCAAGGTGCGCGTATTGCTGGCTGCCTGCACATGACCATTCAAACGGCCGTGTTGATTGAAACGCTGATTGCGCTGGGTGCCGACGTAACGTGGTCTTCCTGCAATATCTTCTCTACCCAGGATCATGCCGCCGCTGCTATTGCTGCCGCTGGCATTCCGGTATATGCCTGGAAAGGCATGAACGAGGAGGAGTTCAACTGGTGCATCGAGCAGACCCTGTTCTTTGGTGAGGAGCGTCAGCCCCTGAACATGATACTGGACGACGGCGGCGACCTGACCAACATGGTGCTAAACCAGTTCCCGGAGCTAGCCGCGGGCATCAAAGGCCTGTCGGAGGAAACCACCACGGGCGTACTGCGCCTGCTGGATCGGGTGAAGAACGGCACCCTGCCCATGCCCGCCTTCAACATCAACGACTCGGTTACCAAGTCGAAGTTCGATAACAAGTACGGCTGCAAAGAGTCGGCCGTGGATGCTATCCGCCGCGCTACTGACGTGATGATGGCCGGTAAGATTGCCGTGGTAGCTGGCTACGGCGACGTAGGAAAAGGTACGGCTGCCTCGCTGCGTGGGGCCGGTGCCCGCGTGATTGTAACCGAAATTGACCCCATCTGTGCCCTGCAGGCTGCCATGGACGGCTACGCAGTAAAGAAGATGGAAAACGCCATCAAAGAGGCCGACATCGTGGTAACGGCCACCGGCAACTGCGACATTATCACGGAGCAGCACTTCCGCGCCCTCAAGGACAAAGCCATTGTCTGCAACATCGGGCACTTCGACGATGAAATTGACATGGCCTGGCTGAACAAGAACTACGGCCACACCAAGGACACGGTGAAGCCTCAGGTAGACTTGTACAATATTGAAGGCAAAGAGGTAATCATCCTTGCTGAAGGTCGCCTCGTAAACCTGGGCTGCGCTACCGGTCACCCGTCGTTCGTAATGTCGAACTCGTTCACGAACCAGACGCTGGCCCAGTTGGAGCTGTGGCAGAACGCCGACCAGTACGAAAACAAAGTGTACACCCTACCCAAGCACCTCGATGAGAAGGTAGCTCGCCTGCACCTCGCCAAAATCGGCGTAGAGCTGGACGAACTGAAGCCCAAGCAGGCGGACTACATCAACGTACCCGTGGAAGGCCCGTTCAAGTCGGACCTGTACCGCTACTAAGAGGTAGTTATTTCATGTGAAAAGCCCCGCTTCTGTGAAAGGAGCGGGGCTTTTTTGTGCCGACAGTTTATCAGTGGATGTTGTTGAGGCGGCCAGCGTATTCTTCAGAACTTGTGTATATACCTGCTCCCAGCAATTTCCACTCATGCAGCAGATGGATTTGGTAAGTGAGGCCCGTGTTGCTGGTGTTTACAATGCCGCCCAAAGGCTTCCAATCGTGGCCCAGCATAAGGCCGGATATAGTAGTGTATAAGCCTAGCGCCCGCAGGGTAGAATCAGTGCGTAAGGCTTCTACCCGAAGGTGAAGTGTGTTGTTGACGTTAAGCGGGACAGTGGCGTTAGTACTCCAATTGCCTATGGCTTCGCGGGCCCCATCAGGTGACAGTAGGTTTTTAGCCTGCCTCGTGCTTTCCGACGAGCTTCCTCTAAACGCCGTCAGACTAAGTAAGAAGAGCAGGGCCAGTCCTACCCCGATTTCTCGCCGGAGTACCTTGAATACCCGTACCCAAGCGTAGATAATCAACACTAAAAGCACAATATTTAGGCAAGTCCAGGCTAACGCTACCATCTCGACGCGGTATAAGCTAAAAACTCAATCTAGAAAGAAGTTACGCTTTACCAGCCGCTCCGATTCTTGCCAGAGCTGCTGGGCGTTGGCCGGCGTGTTGAAAGGATGCTTTACCGCCTCGGCCTTCTTCTTGATGTAAAACCCGCCACTCACCTGCCCGACTTCTGGAGCGGTTGCTAGGTAGAGGGTTGTTTCGGCGCCCTTTTGGGGCGAAATCATGAAAGGGCGCAACAGGGAGGTAGCCTTAGCCAGCCAACCTTTGGCATTAGTGCCGAAATTGCTGGCTATTACGCCGGGGTGTAAGCTGTTGGTAACTACGTTGGTAATGTTCCGTTCGCGCAGTTGTCGGGCCAGCTCCTGCGTGAACATAATATTGTAGAGCTTCGTGTTGCCATATTGTTGCAAGGGGCTATAGCTGCGTTCTTGGCCTAAATCGTTGAGGCGGGGCTGGGCCATCTTGTAAGCCATAGAGGCCACGTTGATGATGCGCGCCGCGGGGCTCAGGAGCAGCTTGTCTAGCAGCAAAGCGGTCAGTAAAAATGGGCCGAGGTGGTTGGTGACCAGGGTCATTTCCAGCCCATCAACGGAGACCTGGCGAGGCTTGCCAAACAGCAACCCCGCATTATTTACCAGTAGGTCGAGCTGGGGGTAGCGTTGGTTGAACTCGGCGGCTGCCCGCTGAATCTGGCTAATGTCGGCTAGGTCGCAAAGCAGCACATCTACTCGGTGCCCTAAGCCCACTGCATCCTGGGTTTGCTGCCGGGTGCGGGCGGCTTTTTCGGCGCTACGGGCTAGCAGCACTACGTGGTAACCTTGTTGGGCCAGTTCCAGGGCAGTTACCTCACCAATACCAGAAGTGGCGCCCGTAACCAGGGCAATGGGCTGCACAGCTGTGGCCATACGAAGGAAGTGAGTGAGCTCCTCTATACGCAAATCTGCTCGTAAAGAGGTAAGAATTACGCAACTATCGGCTACGCACCGCTAGGGGCTGCACGTCTGCTGCATGGCATTCTCGAAGCTGCGCCCGAATAGAGCCCTGTAGCGAGACCTCCGGTAAGTCGAGTATCTAGAGGCAGGCTAGGGTAGGGGTACTTGGCGTACGAATGTCATGCGTGCTTTCGGCTCCGACTTATAGCCTGTACAAATTGCGGATATTTGCGCCGCTATGCCCACCGTTTCCTTGTCCGTCGTCATCATTACTTATAACGAAGAGCGCAACATTGGCCGCTGCCTGGACGCTGTGCGTGCCATAGCCGACGACATTGTGGTGGTTGACAGCTTCTCGACGGATGCTACCGTTGCCATCTGCCAAGAGCATGGGGTCCGGGTAGTGCAGCATGCTTTCGAGGGCTACGTGCAACAGAAAAACTTTGCCACCGCGCAAGCCTACCACGACTACGTCCTGCAGCTAGATGCCGACGAAGTGCTGACGGATGAGCTACGCCAAAGCATTCAGGCGGCCAAGCAGAACTGGCAAGGCGGCGGCTACACTCTGGCCCGCCTAACCAACTACTGCGGCTCCTGGGTGCGCCACGGCGGTTGGTACCCCGACCGTAAGCTCCGGCTCTACGACCGGCGCCGGGGCCAGTGGGAGGGGCTCTTATTACATGAGCGATACGAACTGCAGCCCGGTCAGCCCGCGCCGCTACCCCTCACCGGCGACGCCCTACACTATTCCTACGATTCGGTGGAGCAGCACGTCAGCCAACTCAACCGCTTCACCAGCATTGCGGCCGATGAGCTGTGGCTGCGGGGCCGGCGACGGGTGTCCTGGTTTCATTTGCTGCTCAAGCCCTGGTGGAAGTTTACCCACGGCTACTTCCTGCGACTAGGATTTCTGGATGGGTTTGCGGGGCTGAGCATTGCCGTTATTTCTGCCTGGGGCGTATTTCTGAAATTTGCCAAGCTGAAAACGAAAGAAGCTGCATGACCACCTTTCTCCTCAGCCGCACCGATGCCATCGGCGACGTGGTACTTACCCTACCCGTAGCCGGCCGGCTGAAACAGCTTTTTCCGGACTGCCGAGTAGTGTTGCTAGGCCGCACCTACACCCAAGCCGTAGCCGAAGCGTGCCCCTGGATAGATGGGTTTCTCAACTTCGATGAGGTGCTGAAGCTGTCAACACCTGAGCAGGTAGTCACGCTGCAAGCCCAGCAGGCCGACGTCCTATTGCACGTTTTCCCGAATAAGCACTTGGCTCGCCTGGCCCGGCAGGCTCGTATTCCGGTGCGCGTTGGCACCCGCAACCGGTGGTTTCACTGGCTGACCTGCAACCGGCTAGTAGCCCTGAGCCGCAAAAACTCGCTCCTGCACGAAGCCCAACTAAACTTGCAACTGCTGGAGCCGCTACTTCAAACTGCAGCTTCCCTACCCCTGGCGGAGGTAGCGTCCTTGGTCCGGTTGGTTTCCACGGTTGCCGTGAAGCCCGCCCATCAGGAACTATTGACTGTCCGCCGCCCCGGCCAGCTCAATATCATCCTGCACCCCCGCAGCCGGGGTAGCGCCCGTGAGTGGGGGCTGGCGCATTTCGGTAGTCTGGCGCGCCTACTGCACCAAGCCGGCCACCGGGTATTTGTGACCGGCACGGCCGCTGAAGGGGAGGAACTGCGCGAATGGCTAGCGGAACACCGGTCCTACCTTGCCGCGGAGCTTACGGGCCAACTTAGTTTGCCGGAATTACTAGCCTTCATTGGGGCCTCCGATGGGTTGGTAGCCGGTAGCACGGGGCCGCTGCATGTAGCGGCAGCGTTGGGCCGTTATGCCCTGGGGCTGTACCCGCCCATTCGGCCCATGCATCCTGGCCGCTGGGCACCGCTGGGCCAGCACGCGGAGTACCTCGTTTTCGACCGGCCCGATTGCCAAGATTGCCGAACTCAGCCTGCCGCCTGTAGCTGTATTAAGGCGTTGGAGCCGGTGGAGGCGCTGGCCCGTATTCAGCAGTGGCAGCCTTTGCCGTCTGCGGCTTTCTGACCTACTTGCCTCCTCGAATGAGCCCGCTAACTACCCCTACAACTACCCTAGAGCCTGTGTGGCAGGCGTGGTGGCGCTCCGGCCGCCTGTCGCAGTACCTGCTGCTGCTGGCCTGTGTAGCTGGAGTAGTTGGGCTGCTGACTTCCCGCGCCCTAATAGCGCTCAGCCCAGTAGTAGGCGTATTAGCTGCTCTTGCCAACCCAGGAATTGCTCGTCAGGTACCTAGTTGGCTACGGTTGCGCACCGTGTGGGGGCCCGCCGCCCTGTACGGACTCCTATTGCTAAGCGCCCTCTACACCCAAGATTGGCCTACGTGGCGGCACGAGGCATTTCGGTTATTGCCGTGGCTGGGTGTGCCGCTGGCTTTTGGGTTGGCCGTACCCCTGAGCGGCCGCCAGCGCTTCGGAGTTGGAGTGCTCTATGTCGTCGGGGTGGCACTGGTGGGAGCGGCTACGGTAGGGCAGTACCTGCTAGATCCTACTGCTGCCAACATTGCCTTTGGTTCGGGCCAGAGCATGCCGTCCATCACCCGTATCTTCCACATTCACTTTGGGTTGATGCTGGCGTTGGCAACTTTTTTTGGTCTGTCGTTGCGGCGCGAGCCTGTTGCCACTTCTCTGTTGCGAGCGGCGTTGCTGCTGGCTGTAGCTATCTGCGTGCTGACCTTGCACGTGTTAGCCTACCGGACGGGCCTGATGGCGCTTTACGGCATGCTCCTGATCGACGCGCTACTGCTGCTTTTGGTGCGGCGGCGGTGGTGGCTGGGTGGAACATTGCTCTTGGCTTTAGTGGCGGGGCCGTGGCTGGCGTATCAGTCCTTGGAGTCTGTGCGGCAGCGGGTAGAAGCCACCAGCTACGACATCGAGCAGTTTGAGCGCAACAACGATATCAACGAGTATTCCTGGTCGCGGCGGCTGGCAGCTTGGCAAACTGCTACCATTGTAGCCCGCCAGCACCCGTGGCTGGGGGTTGGGCCGGCCGATGCCTACCGAGCCATGATGGAGCAGTACGACTGGCAGAACCACGGCCTGCGACCAGAAAACCGCGTCATGATTCACAACCAGTATCTGCACCAACTGGTAGGGGGCGGAATTGTGGGGCTGCTGCTCTGGCTACTCGTGTTATTCGGGCCTCTTGTGCAACCCGCACAGCGGCGTAACCCGTACGTGTATCGGTTCCTGCTGCTACAAGCGCTGGCCATGTCCGCCGATTCGCTGCTCGAATTACAAACCAGCTTCAACCTGTTCGTATTCCTGTATGGATTTCTGGTAGTGGCTACGGAACGAAGAAACAGCACCCCCAAAACCTTCCTTTCCGCGGATGGTATAAGTTCTACATTTGTCTAACGGCGGTATTTTTCCAATATTCAGCCGAATTTTTTTTGTGTCCATGAGCGACTCCCCCGAACGAGTACCAAAACTGAGTAAAGAGGAAAAAGACCGGCGTTTTCAGGCCGAACTGATGCCTGTGCTCGATTCTCTGTACAACTTCGCCTTCCGCCTTACCCTCGATGAAGATGATGCAAATGACCTTGTGCAGGAAACTTATCTGAAAGCATATCGCTTCTTTGAGTACTTCGAGCAAGGAACAAACGCCAAAGCGTGGCTGTTTCGCATCCTGAAAAATTCGTTCATCAACGATTTTCGCAAAAAAAGTAAGCAGCCTGCCAAGGTTGATTACAGCGAAATCGAAGGGTACTACAACTCGGAAGATGTGGAGGCCGACGGCGACGCCGGCAGCACTTCAACCGACATGCGGCAGCAAGCCGTGCGTGACCTCATCGGTGACGAGGTGGCCAGCGCACTCAACTCGCTACCCGTGGATTTCCGTACCGTCATTATCCTCTGCGACCTGGAAGGGTTCACCTACGAGGAAATGGCCAAGGTGCTGGATATCCCCATCGGAACGGTGCGCTCTCGTTTGCACCGGGCACGCAATTTCTTGAAAGATAAACTCGAACGTTACGCTAAGTCAATGGGTTATGGCTCGGAAGGCGAAGGTGACGACGATTTGATTACCGACGAAAACGAATAACTCCCTCCTGTTAGGTCCCCGTTATGGAAACCACTTCTACAAAGCAAACCAACCAAAGCGCGGTGCCCACCAACGGCCCCGACTGTGAACGCGTGAACACAATTCTTGACCAGATTATCGTCGGGCATGAGCCCACGGCGGAGGATGAGGATTACTTCATCAACCACGCCGAAGATTGTTCCCCGTGCTTTGACAGCATTGAGAAGCAACACATTTTCGTGGATTTCCTCGCCCAGCATGTAGGGCGGAAAGGAGCGCCTTCTTCTTTGTCAAACTCAATTCTTGCGAGAGTTAAAGCAGAAATGGCCTAATTTTGCCCGATGCAGGGTAAAATCATCGCCTTTTCGGCTCCTTCCGGCGCCGGTAAAACAACTATCGTCCATCGGCTTTTGGAACGGATTCCGGAGCTAAGCTTCTCTATCTCAGCGTGTACGCGTGACAAACGCGGCCGCACCGAAGCCAACGGCAAGGATTATTACTTCATCTCCGTTCAGGAGTTTCAGGAGAAAATCCGGCACGATGACTTTGTGGAGTGGGAAGAGGTGTATGAAGGAGCCTTTTATGGCACGCTAAAATCAGAGGTTGAGCGCATTTGGCAAAACGGACAGCATGCTGTGCTGGATGTGGATGTAAAAGGTGGCCTCAGCATCAAAGAGTTTTACAAAGACCGCGCCCTTGCGGTTTTCGTGAAGCCTCCGTCGTTGCAGGTTTTGGAGCAGCGTCTGCGCAACCGTGCCACTGACTCTGATGCTAGCATCTCGGCCCGTCTTTACAAGGCCAACTTTGAGCTAACTTTTGAAGACCGTTTTGATGTCACCATCGTGAATGATGACTTGGAACGGGCCATCGACGAGGCGGAAAGACTGGTACGCAATTTCATTACGGCCGAACCTGCCATTTTGTGAGCAGCCCTGCTTCCGCCCCAAACGGCCGGAAAGTAGGGCTGCTTTTTGGTTCGTTTAACCCCATTCATACCGGGCACCTGATTCTGGCTCACTTCATGGCCACGCACACTGACTTGGATGAGGTCTGGCTGGTTGTATCACCGCAGAGCCCATTTAAGGTAGGCCAAGAGTTATTGCCCGAAGAAGCACGGTTGCGCTTAGTGCAACTTGCTATTGCCGGTAACGACCGATTACGGGCCCTCGATGTGGAATTTGGCATGCCCAAGCCCAGCTACACCATAGATACTTTGGATGAGCTGCGCCGTCGTCACCCAGGCTACCACTTTGTGCTCCTAATGGGAGAGGATAACCTGCCGGGCTTACCGCGCTGGAAGGACGCTGGCCGCATTCTGGCTGAGAATGAGGTGTATGTGTATCCCCGCCCAGGTGTAACGCCTACTGACAGCAAACCGCAGCCGGGAGTGCAGGTTGTAGATGCCCCTTTGCTCGATATATCGGCCACGTATATACGCAGTTGTGTGCGCGCGGGTAAGTCGGTTCGCTACCTCGTGCCGGAACCAGTGGAACAACAAATTCTGGCAGCTGGCTACTGGCGCACATAAGTAGTAGCTTAGATTCTTCACCCACAGAAAAGCCCCAGCTGATACCAATCGGCTGGGGCTTTTCTGTGGGTGAGGCCGAAATCAGATGGTCATGATTTCGGTTTCTTTCTTGCTCAGCAGTTCATCAACCTTGCTGATGTAGCTGTCCGTGAACTTCTGCACTTTCGCCTCGGCATCCTTAACGGCATCCTCAGCGGCACCTTCCTTCTGCAGCTTCCGGAGCGCTTCGTTCACATCCTTGCGAATGCCGCGGATACGAACCTTGCCGCTTTCGGACTCATTCTTGGCCTGCTTTACCAGGTCGCGGCGGCGCTCCTCCGTCATGGGCGGAATGTTGAGGCGCACACCTTCGGCATCTGACTGCGGATTCAAGCCCAAGTCGCTGTTCTTGATGGCCTTAGCAATTTCGCTGATCATGTTCTTTTCCCAGGGCTTGATGAACAGCGTCCGGGCGTCGGGAGCGGCTACATTAGCTACCTGCGCTACCGGGGTAGGCGTGCCGTAATAGTCAACTCGCAAAGAATCGAGCATGGCCGGGGTAGCCTTACCCGCGCGGATTCGGGCAAACTCAACCTGCGTGTGCTGCAGGGCTTTGCCCATCGATTCCTCCGCCTCGTCCAGATAAAACTTAATTTCTTCGTCCACTTCTGAAATGTTAAGTGTTGAAAGGTGAATATAAAAGTGAAGAAATGCTGGGCTTGACTGCTAATGTACTACTACCAGTCCGCCGCAGCATGTGATTCTGCTCATGCCTGTTCGCCCGGAGTCTGCTTTAGCGCGGGTTGCAGGCTACTGTGGTGAGCATCAGCCGGCTCCGTAGGTACTGCGCCGTGCATGCTTACCAACGTGCCTACACTTTCGCCGTCGAGCAAACGTTGCAGGTTGCCTTCCTTGTTCATGTCGAACACAATAATAGGCAGGTTATTTTCCTTGCACAGGGTAAAGGCCGTCATGTCCATGACGTTGAGTTTTTTCGCCATTACCTCATCAAACGTAATTTGGGGGTAGCGCACGGCGGTAGGGTCCTTCTCAGGGTCAGCGGTATAAATGCCATCCACGCGGGTGCCCTTCAGTACCACGTCGGCCTCAATCTCAATGGCCCGCAATGAAGCCGCCGAGTCGGTAGTGAAGTAAGGGGAGCCGATACCAGCCCCGAAAATAACCACGCGTCCCTTTTCTAAGTGGCGCAGAGCCCGCCGGCGGATATACGGCTCGCATACCCGCTGAATGGTTACCCCGGACAGCAGGCGCGTGTTCACATCCAATTTCTCTAGGGCACTTTGCAGGGCCATGGAGTTGATAACCGTGGCCAGCATGCCCATGTAGTCGCCCTGCACCCGGTCGAGTCCGAACGCTTCGGCCTGCACCCCCCGGAAAATGTTGCCGCCCCCGATAACGACGGCTACCTGCGTACCCGTAGCGGCTACTTTCTTGATTTCTTCGGCGTACTGCATGAGCCGGGTGGCATCGATGCCGTACTGTTGCTGACCCATCAGGGCCTCGCCGCTCAGCTTCAGCAGGATTCGGTTATACTTCAAAACGAGAGAGGTTAAGCGTGGAACGCGGATGTACGTAGGAAGGCCATAAGCAGTACCCTTGGCAGAAGCCCGTGGTAGCCGTTCTGGCTCAATAAATAGGAAAAAGGGCAGGTTAGCTGAACTGAATCAGCACCTGCCCTTTGGTTACGTTGTCGCGCAAATTGACTTTAATGGCGGCTACTGTGCCTTCGCCCGGCGCCTTCAGGATGTTTTCCATCTTCATAGCCTCCAGTACCAGCAGCGGGTCGCCTTTCTGAACGGTCTGGCCGGGTTCTACCCGAATATCGACAATCAGACCGGGCATAGGCGCTTTCAGCTCGTTTACCTTGCTGGCGGCCGTGTTGCTCATGCCCAGCTTATCGAGCAGCAAATCAAAACGGTCCTTGGCCTGCAGTTCCAGTTGCTGCCCGTTCAGCTTGAGCACTACCGTTTTGGCGGTGTAATCGGCTGTAATCAGCTCGGCGCTGTAGGAGCGGTTGTTATAAAGCAGATGGTAACGGCCCTGGCCCAGAGGCGTCAAGTCCCATTCAAAAGGCTGCCCATTAACGGTGGTAAGACCATTGGGGCGGTAATCAACCTCCCAAGTTTGGTCGGGGGTGGCGTCGGTGCGTACCTGTAGCATAAGAAGAGGGCGGGAATGGGGCGGAAAAGGGCTTAAAGATAGGCCAATTCTGAAATAAATTCGGAACTTGACCCTCCAATACCCTAGTGCCTTTCCGCATGAAATACCCGGTCCTCGGTGCCTTTATCCTGACGCTTCTGTGCCAGTTTACGGCTTCCGCTCAGGCAGTTAAATCCAGTCGTCCGGCCTCGAGTGTTAGCCATCCGGCTCGCAAGAAAACTCCCGTGGCCGTTGCGCCTACCCCCGCGCCGGCCCAGCAACCCGTGCCGAACTGGCTGCCCTCTACCAACCCTGTGCAGCCTGCTGCCACCATCCTCCATGACCTGGTCGATACCAAGCTGGACGTGCGTTTCGACTGGGCCAAGCAGTGGCTTCTGGGTACGGCTACTCTCACCCTGCGCCCACACTTCTACCCCCAAAACCAGTTGGTGCTCGATGCCAAGGGGTTCGACGTGAAAAGCGTGGAGCTTCTCAACGGTGTTAAAAAAGGCCGGGATCTGAAGTACAGCTACGATAAGAAGAAGCTGACCATTACGCTGGACCGCCAGTATCCGCGCACCGAGCAGTATCAGGTCCGAATTCAGTACGTGGCTAAGCCTAATGAGCTGCCTAAGGGTGGGAGCGAAGCTATTACCGAAGACAAGGGGCTGTACTTTATTAATCCTCTCGGCACGAACAAGGACAAGCCCCGCCAGGTATGGACCCAGGGTGAGACGGAGGGTAGCTCCTGCTGGTTCCCAACCATTGATAAGCCCAACCAGCGCATGACTCAGGAAATTAGCCTGACCGTTGAGAATGGGTTTAAAACCTTATCGAATGGCTTGTTGGTATCCTCCCGCCGTAACTCGGACGGCACCCGTACGGATGTCTGGAAGCAAAACCTACCCCACGCGCCCTACCTAACCATGCTGGCCGCCGGCAACTTTGCAGTGGTGACAGACACGTGGCGCGGCAAACCCATTGAGTACTACGTCGATCCGCCCTACCAGTACACGGCCAAGCAAGTGTTCGGCAACACGCCCGAAATGCTGGACTTTTTCTCCAAGAAGCTGGGGGTAGACTATCCCTGGGAGAAGTACGCGCAGGTAGCCGTGCACGATTTTGTGTCAGGGGCCATGGAAAATACCTCGGCCTCCACGTTCCAGCAGCAGTTAGTGCAATTCAACTCCCGGGAGCTAGCCGACATCTCTTACGAGCCCGAGTCCGTTATCGCGCACGAGCTATTCCACCAGTGGTTCGGCGACTACGTAACCACGGAGTCTTGGTCTAACCTGCCCCTCAACGAGTCCTTTGCCGATTACTCCGAGCTGCTGTGGGCCGAACAGAAATACGGGGCAGATGCCGCCGCGTTAGTGCAGCAAACCAAGCTCCGCAACTACCTAGAGGAAGCGCAGATGAAGCGCGAGCCATTGATTCGCTACCGCTACGCTAACCGGGAGGACATGTTCGACCGGCACTCCTACGACAAGGGTGGGCGCGTGCTGCACATGCTGCGCAAGTACGTAGGCGATGATGCCTTCTTTACTTCCCTAAACCGCTACCTCACCCAGAATAAGCTATCCAGCACGGAGCTTGCCAAGCTGCGCATTGCCTTCGAGGAAACGACCGGAGAGGACTTGATGTGGTTTTTCGATCAGTGGTTTTTGCAGCGCGGCCACCCAGAGCTGCGCGTTACCCACTCTTTCGAGAATAGCCAAGTAGTGTTGCACGTGCAGCAGGTGCAGGATACCCTGTACCAGCCCGTCTACCGCCTACCAGTTACGGTGGCTACCTGGAACGGCGGGCAACCCACAGAACACCGGATTCTCATCACCAAAGCCGACCAAACCTTTCACCTGCCCGTCAATCAGCGGCCTAACCTCGTCAAGTTCGACCACGAAGGAACGTTGCTGGCGCAGGTTGATGAGACCCAAACGCAGGAGGAACTCTTGTATCAGCTGAGCCACGCCCGCGGCTACCTACAAAAATACGCCGCCATTCAAGGCCTACGCAGCAAAACCGCTGACCTCACAGTTAGCTCTGCCTTTCGAAATGCCTTATCAGACCCGTTCTGGGCTACCCGGGTAGCCGCACTAGATGGGCTACGGCGGTACCGGGGCGCCGAGGGCAGCGCAGTTCGCAAGGATTTGCAGCGCGTGGCCCTGAATGAGAAAAAAGGGGTAGTAAGAGCTGCGGCTATCAGCGTTTTATCCTCCTTCCAGAATGAGGACTTCAGCGAAGTGTACGCCGCTGCCCTAAAGGACAGTTCGTATCTGGTGGTAGGGGCAGCCGTTGATGCCTTGTCTAAAGCTCCTACTGCCGCCACTCGTACTCAGGTAGCCGCCCTGCAAGAAACCAAAAATTCCGCCCTACTTACAGCTTTGTCGAATTACTACGGGCTCAATGGTACCCTCGACGACTACTCGTGGTTTCTACGGCGCAGTCAGGATGCCCCCGCGGAGGTACTGTATGTGATGCTTGAAAACTTCGGCACACTCATGCAGCGCATGCCCCCCATTGAGCGGGAGAAAGGTATCCAGCGCTTAGAGACTTTAGCTCGGACGCATCCACAGATGTACGTGCGGCTCGGAGCATACAAGGGTTTGCATCAGCTTACAACCAGCATGCCCACGCTCAAACCCATCTTGCAAGACATCCGCAACAAGGAGAAAGACGACAGCCTAAAGTCGATGTACAGCCTTATTCAATAAAAAAACCAAACTTTTTTCAGGCACGATCAGCCCAAACGGGCTGATCGTTTTTGTTAGGTAGTCAATTGGTTAGGTAATGATAACGCGGGAGTAGGAGCTAGTCAGCAGAAAAAAGTTAAAACCTTTTTTTACGGTAGACTTGACTTACACCAGAAAGCCTCTAATTTTGCAACTCCAATCGACACAGTAACCGTAGCGGCTACTACCAGAACGGAGGGCTTCTTTCTTACAAGCGGTAAGGAAGCAAATAATTGGGGGGGTTCCAGAGTGGCCAAATGGGACAGACTGTAACTCTGTTAGCGCAAGCTTTCGAAGGTTCGAATCCTTCTCCCCCCACAATAGTGAAAAGAGCAACTGGTAGATTCGTTTTACTAGTTGCTCTTCTTTCACACACGCGGGAGTAGCTCAGTTGGTAGAGCGGCAGCCTTCCAAGCTGCAGGTCGCGGGTTCGAACCTCGTCTCCCGCTCGGTGCCCAAGGCGGCAGTGAGAAATAACAACCCATAGCGTCGGCTGGCAAATGTTCTTCTCCTGTTGTATCTTTGCCAAACCTAAAATAAGCCGTTTTAGCTCAGTGGTAGAGCACTTCCTTGGTAAGGAAGAGGTCATGGGTTCAAATCCCATAAATGGCTCAGAATTTACGAGTACCAACGGGGCAGCGCGACTGCACCGTTTGGCTCTGTCAGCAAGTAAAGCGACGTGCAGTCCCGACTAAGCGGAGCTGTGTTTCGCTTTCTTACTGTATAGACTAGTCGCGTTTTCCCCCTCTTTACCTCAAAATTCCTCTTAATCTCTTTACAATGGCTAAAGAAAATTTTGACCGGTCCAAGCCGCACGTAAACATCGGCACGATTGGTCACGTGGACCACGGCAAAACCACCCTGACGGCTGCTATCACCATGGTGTTGGCTAACAAAGGTCTGGCTGCCAAGCGCGACTTCTCTTCGATCGACAATGCTCCCGAAGAAAAAGAGCGTGGTATCACGATCAACACGTCGCACGTAGAATACGCTACCGAAAACCGTCACTACGCTCACGTTGACTGCCCCGGTCACGCTGACTATGTGAAGAACATGGTAACGGGTGCTGCTCAGATGGACGGTGCTATCCTCGTGGTAGCTGCTACCGACGGCCCAATGCCCCAGACCCGTGAGCACATCCTGCTCGCCCGTCAGGTAGGTGTTCCTCAGCTGGTAGTGTTCATGAACAAAGTGGACATGGTGGATGACCCCGAGCTGCTCGAGCTGGTGGAAATGGAAATCCGCGAACTGCTTTCGTTCTATGACTTCGACGGTGACAACATTCCGGTTATCCAGGGCTCGGCTCTGGGCGGCCTGAACGGCGACGCTGCTTGGGTTCCCAAGATTGAGGAGTTGATGGCTGCTGTTGACAGCTACATTCCAATTCCTGCTCGTCTGACCGACCTGCCCTTCCTGATGCCCGTAGAGGACGTATTCTCTATCACGGGTCGTGGAACGGTTGCTACCGGCCGTATCGAGCGTGGTATCATCAACTCGGGTGAGCAAGTTGAAATCCTGGGCATGGGTGCTGAGAACCTCAAGTCGACCGTAACGGGCGTTGAGATGTTCCGCAAAATCCTTGACCGTGGTGAAGCTGGTGACAACGTAGGTCTGCTGCTCCGCGGTATTGAAAAAGAGGCCATCCGTCGTGGTATGGTTATCTGCAAGCCCGGTTCGGTTAAGCCTCACACCAAGTTCAAGGCTGAGGTGTACGTACTGTCGAAAGAGGAAGGTGGTCGTCACACTCCGTTCTTCAACAACTACCGTCCTCAGTTCTATTTCCGCACTACCGACGTAACCGGTATCATCTCGCTGGGCGAGGGTGTGGAAATGGTAATGCCTGGTGACAACGTAACTATTTCGGTTGAGTTGATCAACTCGGTAGCTATGGAAAAAGGTCTACGTTTCGCTATTCGCGAAGGTGGCCGTACCGTAGGTGCTGGTCAGGTAACTGAAATCACCGAGTAATTTCGACCTTCCCTGGTGAAATAATGCAAATCCGCTCTCGATTTTTTCGGGGGCGGATTTGTTTTGTTTAAAGAGTTCCATACATTTGCAGTCCCAATCCAGTACCTTGACCGGACAGGACGCATACACGGGCGTAGTTCAAGGGTAGAATAGAGGTCTCCAAAACCTTTGATGGGAGTTCGAATCTCTCCGCCCGTGCCACTAAGAACTACGGCTGCTTCGGCAGCCGTAGTTTTAAACACCAAACTGGTGCCGCTATCATGAGCAAGCTAACAAACTACTTCCGGGAAACCTCCGAAGAGATGCGCTACAAAGTGACGTGGCCTTCATTGGAGGAACTGCAGAAAAGTGCCGGTCTGGTGCTGATTGGTTCGTTGCTGTTTGCCGGGGTAGTGGGTTTAATGGATGTTGCTTTTAGCAAAAGCTTAGAAGCATTTTACCAATCGTTCCGTTAATCGGTAGAATATACGACAATGGGCGAGTTGAAGTGGTACGTAGTCCGCTCGGTAAGCGGACAAGAGAAAAAAGCCAAGACCTATCTGGAAACTGAGATTGGCCGTCACGGGCTTTCTGACTTAGTACCCCAGGTATTGATTCCGGTGGAGAAGGTGTTCGAGATGCGCAACGGCAAAAAGCGCGTGCGTGAGCGGAACCTGTACCCCGGATACATCATTATCCACGCTGACCTGACTCACGGAGAGGTAGACCACATTATTACTAGCACGCCTGGAGTAATTGGCTTCCTAAGTGATAAAGAAGGGAAAGCTGCTAATCAGAACACGAAACCAGTTCCGCTGCATATCTCGGAAGTAAACCGCATCCTTGGGATTGTGGACGAAGCGGAAGAGCAGACCGCTACCCTGGAGACGCCTTTTGTAGTTGGTGAGTTGGTAAAGATTGTGGATGGCGGTTTCGCGGGTATGTCGGGCACAGTATCGGAGGTATTCGAGGAACGGAAAAAACTGAATGTTATCGTCAAAATTTTCGGCCGTAGCACTCCTATGGAGTTGAGCTACACCCAGGTCGAGAAGGAAGCGTAGCTCATATAACGTCACCGGTTATCCGCTCCGGATCGGTGGTGCTTCCACTAGGAGCAAGTAAAAACTGAGGAAGCTGCGTGTTACGATGCAGATTCCGAAGCCTTTCAAACCAAATGGCCAAAGAAATTAGAGGTTATCTGAAGCTTCAGATAAAGGGAGGCGCCGCAAACCCTGCGCCGCCGGTTGGACCTGCACTTGGTAGCAAAGGCCTTAATATCATGGAGTTCTGCAAGCAGTTCAATGCTCGCACCCAGGATAAGGCCGGCCAAGTTTGTCCTGTACTCATCACCATGTACACCGACAAGTCGTTCGACTTCGTGGTGAAGACTCCTCCGGTACCGGTTCTCCTGATGGAGGCTGCCAAGCTCCAGAGCGGTTCGAAAGAGCCCAACCGTAACAAGGTTGGCTCGGTGTCATGGGACCAGGTACGCACCATCGCCGAGACGAAGATGCCAGACCTGAATGCTTTCAAAGTGGAGTCGGCAATGCTGCAAGTAGCCGGTACGGCTCGTAGCATGGGCATCACTGTGTCAGGCACTTCTCCTTTCGCTGAATAATTTAACGACGGAGTAAGACATGGCACAAGTAAGCAAAAAGCGCAAGGAAGCCCTTGCCAAGCACGACCTGACCGAAGTTCGGAGCCTGGTAGAAGCCGCCAAAGTGGTAAAGGATATCACCTATACCAAGTTTGACGCTTCCGTAGATATCGACGTTCGTCTGGGCGTTGACCCCCGCAAAGCTGACCAGATGGTACGTGGCGTAGCCACGCTACCCCACGGTACCGGCAAAACTGTTCGCGTTCTGGCCTTGGTTACCGCCGACAAAGAAGCTGAAGCTACTGCAGCTGGTGCTGACTACGTTGGTTTGGATGACTATATCTCGAAAATCGAGAAAGGTTGGACCGATATCGATGTAATCATCACGATGCCTTCGGTAATGGCTAAGGTTGGCCGTCTGGGTCGCGTACTGGGTCCTCGTGGCCTGATGCCAAACCCCAAGTCGGGCACGGTTACAACTGACGTAGCTAAAGCTGTACAGGAAGTGAAGGCTGGTAAAATCGACTTTAAAGTTGACAAGACCGGTATCATTCATTGCTCAGTAGGCAAGGTATCGTTCGACGAGCAGAAGCTCGCTGAAAACGCCATCGAAGTAATCCAGACGCTTCAGCGTTTGAAGCCTTCGTCGGCTAAGGGCACTTATATTAAGAGCATCACGCTTTCGAGCACGATGTCGCCTGCCGTTCCGGTTGACACCCAGGTAACTTCCGCTTAATTTTAATCAACACGACGATATGATCCGGGAAGAAAAACAAGCCCTCGTCGACGAGTTGAGCGAGAAGTTTCAATCGCACAACGCGTTCTACATTGCCGATGCTTCGGGAATGTCGGTGGCGAAAATCAACGAATTCCGTCGCCTGTGCTTTAACCGCGGCATGGAGTTCAAAGTGTACAAGAACACCTTCATCCGCAAGGCTCTCGACACCTTGGGTGGCGACACTTCGGAGATGGACGCAGCGCTGAAAGGCCAGTCGGGCATCCTGTTCTCGAAAGAGTCGGGTAATGCTCCAGCCAAGCTACTTCAGGACTTTTACAAGGCACAGAACTACGGTAAGAACGTAGAGCCCCGTCCCGCGCTGAAAGGTGCCTATGTTGATGCTAGCATTTACATCGGCGCCAACCAGCTCAGCAGCCTCAGCACGCTGAAAGGCAAAAACGAGCTTATCGGTGATGTTATCGGTCTGCTCCAGTCGCCCGCCAAAAACGTTATCTCTGCTCTATCGAGCGGTGGCAACATCTTGGCTGGTCTTATCAAAACGCTTTCCGAAAAAGAAGAGGTTGCAGGCTAACCGCTGCTCATCTTTTTCACTTTCAATTTCCTTCAACAACCCCCTTTTTAACAATCTACAGAAATGGCAGATTTGAAAGCATTCGCCGAGCAGCTCGTTAGCCTGACGGTAAAAGAAGTAAACGAACTGGCTACTATCCTGAAAGACGAGTATGGCATTGAGCCTGCTGCTGCTGCTCCAGTAATGGTAGCTGGTGGTGCTGGCGCTGGTGCTGCTGAAGCCGCTGAGGAGAAGACTTCGTTCGACGTAATCCTGAAGGCTGCCGGTGGTCAGAAGCTAGCTGTTGTAAAGCTGGTGAAAGACCTGACCGGCCTGGGCCTGAAAGAAGCCAAAGAACTGGTTGACGGTGCTCCTAAGCCTCTGAAAGAAGGTGTTGCTAAAGACGAAGCTGAGTCGCTGAAGAAGCAACTGGAAGAAGCCGGCGCTGAAGTAGAAGTTAAGTAATTTCTGCTGCCTGCTCGTAAAACCAGCAAATATGGAGAGGCCTGGCAACTAAGCCAGGTCTTTTCCTGTTTGTAGGCAACAAACTAGTCGGAAGTCCGTTTGCACGCCGCTTTGCGGCTTTTCGTGCCTACGGCTGCCAGAAGCGCAAGGTTCTGCTTTGCGCTTTCGTGCGCCCAAAACTTCCGTTTTCCTCAGGTTTCTGGCCTTGCTAGTTACTTGAGTTGGATTCTCTCAGTATCCATTTCCTAACCCCACATACATTGGCTACACCGAAAGCACAGACAGGCCTGCAAAAACTGCAGGCGGCTGACGAGCGGATCAACTTCGCCAAGATTAAAAAGGTTATTGAGTACCCGGATTTCCTGGACGTGCAGGTTCGCTCGTTCATGGATTTCTTCCAGTTGGAAACGGCTGCCGAGAACCGTACCGATGAGGGCCTTTTCAAAGTATTCGCTGAGAATTTTCCGATTTCGGACTCGCGCGAAAACTTTGTGCTGACCTTCATCGACTACCACGTTGACCCGCCCAAGTACTCTGTTGACGAGTGCATTGACCGGGGCCTAACGTACTCGGTGCCGTTGAAAGCTAAGTTGCGCCTCGTCTGCAACGACACGGACAACGAAGATTTCGAAACGATTGAGCAGGAGGTGTTCCTAGGGAACATTCCCTACATGACCGAAAAGGGCTCTTTCGTAATTAACGGGGCAGAGCGCGTTATCGTTTCGCAGTTGCACCGTTCGCCTGGAGTGTTCTTTGCCCAGAGCAAGCACACCAATGGCACGAAACTGTATTCGGCCCGTATCATTCCGTTCAAAGGTTCGTGGATTGAATTCGCCACGGACGTGAATAACGTGATGTATGCGTACATCGACCGGAAGAAAAAATTTCCGGTTACGACGCTGCTGCGTGCTATCGGCTACGGCACCGATAAAGACATTCTCGACCTGTTCGGGCTGTCAGAAGAGGTGAAGGCTGATAAGAAAAATCTCAAGAAAGCAGTGGGTCGCAAGTTAGCTGCCCGGGTACTCCGCACCTGGACGGAAGACTTCGTGGACGAGGATACCGGTGAAGTGGTGTCCATCGACCGGAACGAGGTTTTGCTGGAGCGTGACTCGACCATCGAGGAGGAGGACATCGACGTAATCCTGAATGCCGGGGCCAAGTCGGTGATTCTGCACCGTGAGAACGTAAACATTGCCGACTACGCAATTATTTACAACACCCTGCAGAAGGACAACTCCAACTCGGAAAAAGAAGCCGTGGAGCAAATCTACCGTCAGCTCCGGAACACGGAGGCTCCTGACGAAGAGACAGCCCGCGACATTATCCAAAAGCTATTCTTCTCGGACAAGCGCTACGACCTCGGGGATGTAGGCCGCTACCGTATTAATAAGAAGCTGGGTATCGACACGAACTGGGAGGCTCGCGTGCTGACCAATGAGGACATTGTTCTCATCGTGAAATACCTGATTGGTCTAATCAACTCGAAGGCCATTGTCGATGACATTGACCACTTGTCGAACCGCCGGGTACGTACGGTAGGGGAGCAGCTTTACGCTCAATTTGGCGTAGGTCTGGCCCGTATGGCGCGTACCATCAAGGAGCGCATGAACGTGCGCGACAACGAGGACTTTAAGCCGGTTGACCTGATCAACGCCCGTACGCTGTCGTCGGTAATCAATTCCTTCTTCGGCACTAACCAGTTGTCGCAGTTCATGGACCAGACGAACCCGCTGGCCGAGGTGACGCACAAGCGTCGCGTATCGGCACTGGGGCCAGGAGGTCTGTCGCGCGAGCGGGCTGGTTTCGAAGTACGTGACGTTCACTACACGCACTACGGCCGCTTGTGCACCATCGAAACGCCGGAAGGACCGAACATCGGTCTGATTTCGTCGCTGTGCGTGCACGCCCGGGTAAACTCGATGGGCTTCATCGAAACTCCCTACCGTACGGTAGAAAATGGTAAGGTGGACATCACCGAGAACGTGAAGTACCTGACGGCCGAGGAGGAAGATACCCACCACATCGCGCAGGCTAACGCCCGCATCGATGAACAAGGTAACTTCATCAACGAGCTGGTAAAAGGTCGTTTCGAAGGTGACTTCCCGGTGGTAGGTCCGGATGAGTACAGCTACATGGACGTAGCCCCGAACCAGATTGTATCGGTGGCCGCTTCCCTGATTCCATTCCTGGAGCATGACGATGCTAACCGTGCCCTGATGGGTTCGAACATGCAACGTCAGGCGGTTCCGCTCTTGAAGGCTGAGGCTCCCATCGTGGGCACTGGCTTAGAAGGTCGCGTAGCTATTGACTCCCGCACGCTGGTAGTAGCCGAAGGCGACGGTGTAATTGACTACGTAGATGCTAATCGCATTGTAGTGAAGTACGACCTGACGGAAGACGACATCCTCGTAAGCTTCGACGCTGAGAAGATTTCGTACGACCTGATCAAGTTCCGTCGTACCAACCAAGATACCTGCATCAACCTGACACCCCTTGTAAAGAAAGGTGAGCGGGTAACCAAAGGACAGCCCCTCTGCGAAGGCTACGGCACGAACAAAGGTGAGCTAGCTCTGGGCCGCAATATGCAGGTGGCCTTTATGCCGTGGCAGGGCTACAACTTCGAAGATGCTATTGTCATCTCGGAGAAAGTAGTGCGCGACGACATCTTCACCTCGATTCACATTGAGGAGTTTGAGTTGGAAGTGCGCGAAACCAAGCGCGGCGAAGAAGAGCTGACCTCGGAAATTCCGAACGTGAGCGAAGAAGCCGTGCGCAACCTCGACGACAACGGTATCATCCGTCTGGGAGCTGAGGTTCGTGAAGGCGACATTCTCATCGGTAAGATCACGCCGAAAGGCGAAACCGATCCGACCCCGGAAGAGAAGCTGCTCCGCGCCATCTTCGGCGACAAAGCCGGCGACGTTAAGGATGCCTCCCTTAAGGCGCCACCGTCCCTGAACGGGGTAGTAATTGGCACTAAGCTGTTCTCGCGTCCGAAGAAAGACAAAAACCTGCGGGCCAAGTCGAAGAAGGAAGTAGAAGAGCTGAAGGAGTCGTATGCTCGGGAACTGCGCGGCATCAAAGCCGTGATGATCGAGAAGCTGGTGCAACTGCTGGAAGGCAAAACCTCCCAGGGCGTGAAGCACAAGTTCGGCGACGAAATCCTGACTAAGGGTGTGAAATTCGGGAAGAAGAACATCACAGAAGCGTTGTTCCCCGAGAAGAACCCCTATAAGGATGAGAGCAACTACGCCGTGCCGGAAGAGGTCAACATGTTCAAAGACCTCATTCTGGAGAACTGGACCGCTGATGCGCGTGTGAATGGTATGCTGCTCGACCTGGTGAAAAACTACGCCAAGAAGCGCAACACCATCACGGCCCGCTTCAAGCGCGACCGGTTCACGCTGGAAGTAGGCGACGAACTCCCCGCCGGCATTGTGCAGCTGGCTAAAGTTTACATCGCCAAGAAGCGCAAGCTGAAGGTGGGTGATAAAATGGCCGGTCGTCACGGTAACAAAGGGGTAGTAGCCCGCATCGTGCGCGATGAGGACATGCCTTTCCTGCCCGACGGCACTCCGATGGACATTGTGCTCAACCCGCTTGGTGTACCAAGCCGGATGAACATTGGTCAGATTTATGAAACCGTACTGGGTTGGGCCGGCCTGAAGCTGGGCCGCACCTACGCTACCCCAATTTTCGATGGTGCTACCGAAGAGGAAGTATCACGTGAGTTGACGGAAGCGGGTCTGCCAACCTTCGGCCGGGCGTATCTGCATGACGGTTTAACCGGTCAGCGTTTCGACCAGCCGGTAACCGTAGGCGTGATTTACATGCTGAAGCTGGGTCACTTGGTTGATGATAAGATGCACGCCCGTTCTATCGGACCGTACTCGCTCATCACCCAGCAGCCCCTCGGCGGTAAAGCCCAGTTCGGTGGTCAGCGCTTCGGCGAAATGGAAGTGTGGGCTCTCGAAGCCTTCGGTGCTTCCAACGTTCTCCAGGAAATCCTGACGGTGAAGTCGGATGACGTGGTAGGCCGCGCTAAAGCGTACGAAGCCATTGTAAAAGGCGACGTACTGCCCAAGCCAAATATCCCCGAGTCATTCAACGTACTCATTCACGAGTTGCGCGGTCTGGCCCTGGAAATCACGCTTGACTAAGGTTTGAAAGAAGTGGCTGCTGACGCACATGTGTCGGCAGCCACTTTTCAAGTCTTATTATATAGAGTACCCGCGGTTCGGGAAATCGATAACAGCCGCTGCCGGCGTCGTTCCGAGATATGGTCAGAACGGCATCGACCCTCCGGTAGTAGTTGGCCGCAACTTGATTCAGGTTTTGAATCACCCCATTACCAGACCTGGCGGAAACCTACTGCGCGGCGTACCTATCCGACCCGCAGAGCACTTTTCGCAGAGTCGAACTGTTACGTTCTTTCCGACTACTCTTAAGATTAGCGGAACCAATGAACAGATAAAAGCCACCAGCTAACAACAGCTACTCTACATGGCGTTTGCAAAAAACAAGAAACTGGTACAGGACTTCTCGAAAGTTACTATTTCGCTGGCCTCGCCCGAATCCATTCTGGAGCGGTCGAACGGTGAAGTAGTAAAGCCCGAGACGATCAACTACCGGACGTACAAGCCCGAGATGGGCGGCCTGTTTTGCGAGCGGATTTTCGGTCCCGTAAAGGACTGGGAATGCCACTGCGGCAAGTACAAGCGGATTCGCTACAAAGGCATCATCTGCGACCGGTGCGGCGTGGAGGTGACCGAGAAGAAAGTACGTCGGGAGCGGATGGGCCACATCGAACTGGTGGTGCCCGTAGCGCACATCTGGTACTTCAAGTCCCTACCCAACAAAATCGGCTACCTGCTGGGCCTGCCCACCAAGAAGCTCGACCAGATTATCTATTACGAGCGGTACGTAGTCGTGCAGCCCGGTGTACTTGCCGAAGAAGGCGTACAGCAGCTGGACTTCCTCACCGAAGACGAATACCTCGACATCATCGACAAGCTCCCCCGGGAGAACCAGATGCTGCCGAATGAAGACCCCAACAAATTCATTGCCCGGATGGGGGCGGATGCCCTGCAGCTGTTGCTGGAGCGCACCAACCTCGACGAGCTTTCCTATAGTCTCCGCGACTCGGCCGCGCACGAAACTTCGCAGCAGCGTAAAGCTGAGGCGTTGAAGCGTCTGCGCGTGGTAGAAGCGTTCCGCGACGCGGCTACCCGCATCGAGAACAAGCCCGAGTGGATGGTAATCCGCATGGTACCGGTGATTCCGCCGGAACTGCGTCCCCTCGTGCCGTTGGACGGTGGCCGTTTCGCCACTTCCGACTTGAACGACCTGTACCGTCGCGTTATTATCCGCAACAACCGCCTCAAGCGCCTGATCGAAATCAAGGCTCCTGAAGTGATTCTGCGGAACGAGAAGCGCATGCTGCAGGAAGCTGTTGACTCGCTCTTCGACAACTCGCGTAAGGTGAATGCCGTGCGCGCCGAAGGCAACCGGGCCCTGAAGTCGCTGTCTGATATGCTGAAAGGCAAGCAGGGCCGCTTCCGTCAGAACCTGCTCGGTAAGCGTGTCGACTACTCTGGCCGTTCGGTAATTGTGGTAGGTCCTGAGCTGAAGCTGCACGAGTGCGGTCTGCCCAAGAACATGGCGGCCGAGCTGTTCAAGCCGTTTATCATCCGTAAGCTCATTGAGCGCGGTATCGTGAAGACGGTAAAATCAGCGAAGAAAATCGTTGACCGCAAGGACGCCGTAGTATGGGACATCTTGGAGAACGTGCTGAAAGGCCACCCCGTGCTCCTGAACCGTGCTCCTACCCTGCACCGCTTGGGTATCCAGGCGTTCCAGCCCCGCCTCATCGAGGGCAAAGCTATTCAGCTGCACCCGCTGGTTTGTACGGCCTTCAACGCTGACTTTGACGGTGACCAGATGGCTGTGCACGTTCCCCTGGGACCGGCTGCTATTCTGGAAGCCTCCATGCTCATGCTGGCGTCGCACAATATTCTGAACCCGGCCAACGGCGCGCCCATTGCGGTACCGTCGCAGGACATGGTTCTGGGCTTGTACTACGTGACTAAAGGCAAGCGCAGCACCGACGACGAGCAGATCCAGGGCGAAGGCCGCATGTTCTACTCGGATGAGGAGGTAGTAATTGCCCTGAACGAAGGTCAGCTCTCGAAGCACGCCTATATTAAGGTGCGCACGCAGGTTCGCGACGAAGAAGATAACCTCGTTACGAAGATCATCGAGACCGTAGCTGGCCGCGTGCTGTTCAACCAGCTCGTGCCCACCGAAGTAGGTTTCGTGGATGAGCTGCTGACCAAGAAAAAGCTGCAGCAGATTATTTCGATGGTGTTCAAGCGGACCGGCATGGCCCGCACCGCACAGTTCCTCGACGACATCAAGACGCTGGGTTTCCAGTCGGCTTACAAAGGTGGTTTGTCGATGGGTCTGGGCGACATCCAAATTCCGAAAGAGAAAGATGCCCTGGTTCTGCAAGCGCAGAACGACGTGAAGGCCGTTACTCAGAACTACCAGATGGGTCTGATTACCGACAACGAGCGTTACAACCAGGTTATTGACATCTGGACCCGCATCAACAACCAAATCACTGAAACCCTTATGGGTCGCCTCGAAAAGGAGAACCAGGGCTTCAACTCGATTTACATGATGATGCACTCCGGCGCTCGTGGCTCGCGTGAGCAGATTCGTCAGCTCGGCGGTATGCGGGGTCTGATGGCTAAGCCGCAAAAGTCGTTGCAGGGCTCAGTAGGTGAGATTATCGAAAACCCGATTCTGTCTAACTTCAAAGAAGGCCTGGACGTAATCGAGTACTTCATTTCGACCCACGGTGCTCGTAAGGGTCTGGCTGACACCGCTCTGAAGACGGCTGACGCCGGCTACCTGACCCGTCGTCTGGTAGACGTATCGCAAGACGTCATCGTGAACGAGGTGGACTGCGGTACCCTGCGTGGCATCGAAACCTTCGCCCTGAAGGATAACGAGGACGTAGTAGAGCCGTTGGCTGAGCGTATCCTAGGCCGCGTGGCCGTTCACGACATCGTGGACCCGCTGACGGACGAGGTTATTCTGGCGGCTGGTGAGGAAATCACCGAGGAAATCACGCGTCGCATCGACAACACTAGCATCGAATCGGTGGAAATCCGCTCGGTACTGACCTGCGAATCGAAGCGTGGTATCTGCGGCAAGTGCTACGGCCGTAACCTGTCGTCGGGCCGCATGGTCCAGAAGGGCGAAGCGGTTGGCGTAATTGCTGCCCAGTCCATCGGTGAGCCTGGTACCCAGCTGACCCTGCGTACCTTCCACGTAGGTGGTACAGCTTCTAACATTGCCGTTGAAGCTAGCCTGCGCGCTAAGTTCGCCGGGGTGGTTGAGTTCGAAGATATCCGGACTGTAGAAACCGCAAACGCCGATGGCGAGTCGGTAAAAGTAGTGATGGGTCGCTCGGGCGAAATCCGCATCGTGGAGAAAGGCACCGGCAAAGTGTTCATCTCGAACCACGTTCCCTACGGCTCTTTCCTACTCGTTGACGAAGGTCAGGAGGTAGAGAAAGGCCAGGAGCTCAACAACTGGGACCCTTACAACGCCGTTATTCTGGCCGAGTTCGACGGTACTATCCAGTACGACGCCATCACGGAAGGTATTACCTACCGCGAGGAGTCGGATGAGCAGACGGGTCACCGCGAGAAAGTAATCATCGAATCGAAGGCGAAGGACCAGAACCCCGCCATCATCGTGCGCCCCGGCAAAAAGGGCGACATGGAAGGTTCGAAAGGCTACTCTATCCCGGTAGGTTCGCACTTGAACGTCGAGAACGGCGAGAAAATCAAAGCCGGTCAGATTCTGGCCAAGATTCCGCGTGCCGTGGGCAAAACCCGCGATATTACCGGTGGTCTGCCCCGTGTTACGGAACTCTTCGAAGCGCGTAACCCCTCGAACCCGGCCGTTGTGTCGGAAATCGACGGCGTGGTAACCTACGGTACGGTGAAGCGTGGTAACCGTGAAATCTTCGTGGAGTCGAAAGACGGCGTGAAGAAGAAGTACATGGTGCCGCTGTCCAAGCACATCCTGGTGCAGGACAACGACTTCATCCGCGCGGGTGCTCCGCTTTCCGACGGTGCTATTACGCCTTCGGACATCCTGAGCATCCAGGGCCCCGGTGCCGTGCAGGAATACCTCGTGAACGAGATTCAGGAAGTATACCGCTTGCAGGGTGTGAAAATCAACGATAAGCACATTGAGGTGGTAGTTCGCCAGATGATGCAGAAAGTTGTGATTCTCGACGCTGGCGACACGTCGTTCCTCGAACACCAGGTAATCGACAAGATTATCTTCATGGAGGAAAATGATACCATCATCGACATGAAGGTGGTAACCAACGCCGGCGACTCGACCAACCTGAAGCCCGGTCAGATTGTGACGGCTCGCCGCCTGCGCGACGAGAACAGCAGCCTGCGCCGCCGCGACCTGCAACTGGTGGAAGTACGCGACGCCCAGCCGTCCGTATCCCGCCCGACCCTGCAGGGTATCACGCAAGCTTCGTTGGGTACCCAGTCGTTTATCTCGGCCGCTTCCTTCCAGGAAACGACCAAGGTGCTGTCGGAAGCCGCCATCCGTGGCAAGGCCGACGAACTGCTGGGCCTGAAGGAAAACGTAATCGTAGGCCACCTCATCCCGGCCGGTACCGGTCTGCGCGAGTATACGCGTCAGATCGTCGGCTCGAAGGAGGAACTGGAAGCCCAACAGGCTGCCAAGACCGAAGAAGCTGCGGCTCCTACCAAGCGTCCCGCCCGCGCTTCGCGCCGCGAGTCCGTTTCGGAGTAAGCTCGGAAGTTGAGTAAATAAGAAAAGCCGGCTGGGGAAATCCAGTCGGCTTTTTCTTTTGTGCTACCTTCGGTATTGAATAGCTGAACCAAGAATCATTGGTAGCAAACTATAGCCCTAGCGTGTCAGCAATGATATTTATGGATACTTGTATCAATACTGAAATTGTGCAGGAATGAAAGAGCTGAAGAGTTCAATCTATTATCGAATAGGAGTAATGACCTTGGAAATAATTGCTCTAATTGCTTGCTTGATTCCAGCAATATGGGCACTGCTAGTCTTATACGGATTTGTATTAGTAGTGCAGCAAAAAATTAACTCACCTCCGGTTAGCTCACTTCTGGATGAAGTTGCTAAGTTGTTGCTAATCATACCTTTCGCATACTTAAGCTTGATTTTAAACCCGCTCGTAGCTCCTCTTGCTATGTGGCTAAGTGCTAAAGCATTCAAATGGGTTTTAAAGAACAGCTCATTCATTTATAAATAGACATGAACCAACCTGAACCCGAAAACACCACCCAGCCCCAAGACCCCAACGCCATCAGCATCGAACTGTCGGAGGAAATTGCTGAGGGCGAGTACGCCAACCTCGCCATGATTGCCCATAGCAACAGCGAGTTTGTCATCGACTTTATCCGGTTGATGCCGGGCTTGCCGAAAGCCAAGGTAAAGTCCCGTATCATCCTCACGCCGGAGCACGCCAAACGCCTGGTAGCGGCCTTGACGGAAAACATCGAACGGTTCGAGCAAGCCAACGGTACTATCAAAGAGCAACCCAACGACGGCCCACTGTACCCAATGGGCTTTGGCGGTAAAGTAGGGGAGGCGTAGTTCTGCAAAAAATCCTATGGTAGCAAAGGCTTTTACCGGGTTGGTAGAAGCCTTTGCTTATTTATGTTCAATTGTGAGCTTGCTTACCAGATACTAGCGGGCCGTTATCTTTGCGCCATGAACTCTCTGATTTATCTGGCTTTTGGCTCCGTTGATATTCGAAACGAGGCGCTCTACAGCATCTTGTCTTATTACCAGCAGGTGCCTACCCCCCAGCCGGAGACACAGATTCTAGTGTACACGGATGACGCTACCGCATTCCGGCAAGTGCTCGGCGACCGGCCGGCTATTCAGTATCCAACCGTAGCGTCCGAGCAGTGGCAGACGTGGCGCGGCGCGGCTAATAAGGTTTACCTACTCAAAATTGGCGTACTGGAACACGCGGCTGCGCATTATCCCGGCAATCTGCTTTTCTTAGACACAGACACCATCTGGCGCCAAAGTCCTACCCCTTTGTTCGCTGCCATAGAGGCCGGACAGTTCTTCATGCACCAGAACGAAGGCCGTTTGATTACTGGCAACACGCTAAGCCGGAAAGTGTACCGGCACCTGCGAGGGCACCAGTGGGAGGTAGGCAGTAAGGCGTTCCGAGTAACTCCCGAAACCGAGCTGTTCAACTCCGGCGTTATTGCCTTGCGCAGTGACAAGGCCTACCTCTTGCGGGAGGTGATGACACTGGCCGAGCAGCTCTACGCCACTTACAACAAACACATGATGGAGCAGCTGGCCTTCAGCCTGCGCTTTGCCGTCGAAGGCCCCATTATCGATGTGCCCGCCTTTTTATGGCACTACTGGAATCTGAAAGAAGCTCGGCCCGCCATTACCCGTGCCTTCGCCACATATGCCGGTCAAGGCTCGGACGAGTTGCTGCGGCGACTACACCAGTTGAACCTACCCGCGCTACATGAGCAAGAGTTGGCCTATCGCAACCTGACGGGCTGGCAGCGCACCCTGCGCAAGCTCACGGGGCGCCGGTGGCAGCTGCCGGCATTGGAAGTATAGTGGGAAGTAAGAAAGGTAGGGGCCTTGGCCGCAAAGCTCCAGGCTCGGCGCTAGTGATTACCAAAAGTAGGTTTCAAAGCGAGAGAAAACCCGGCAGTGGTTTCCCTAAAATTAACTCTTTCAACCCGTTTGCTATTTCCGGGCAACTTCTATACCTTTGCAAGCCTAATTTTTGGGAGAGAACCCTCCTTGACAAAACATACCGTAGATGCCTACTATCAACCAGTTAGTACGAAAAGGCCGCGAGAAGCTGACGACCAAGTCGAAGTCGCCGGCCCTTGACTCGTGCCCGCAGCGCCGTGGCGTTTGCACCCGTGTGTACACCACCACGCCTAAGAAGCCGAACTCGGCTATGCGTAAAGTTGCCCGCGTGCGCCTGACCAACGGCAAAGAAGTTAACGCCTACATCCCTGGTGAAGGCCACAACCTGCAGGAGCACAGCATCGTGCTGATCCGTGGTGGCCGCGTGAAAGACCTTCCCGGTGTGCGTTACCACATTATCCGTGGTGCTCTTGACACCGCCGGTGTAAACGGCCGTCTGCAGCGCCGCTCCAAGTACGGCGCCAAGCGTCCGAAGCCCGGCCAGGCTGCCGCAGCAGGCAAAGGTGGCAAACCCGCACCCGGCAAGAAAAAGTAATTGAATACGAGTACGGTAGTGCCCAGTGCCGGATAGCACATGGTTCTTATCCCACTGCTCGCTACCCACGCTCATTTCTACACCCATGAGAAAGTCAAAACCGAAAAAGCGCATCCTCCTGCCCGACCCTAAGTTCAAGGAGACGCTGGTAACCCGTTTCGTCAACTACATGATGTACGACGGGAAGAAAAACCTGGCCTACACCATTTTCTACGATGCCTGCGAACTGGTTGAGCAGCGCACCAAGGAAAGCGGCCTGGAGATGTGGCGCAAAGCCCTCAACAACGTAATGCCGACCGTGGAGGTGAAGAGCCGCCGCGTAGGTGGTGCTACCTTCCAGGTGCCCACCGAGGTTCGTCCGGACCGTCGTATTGCTGTTGGCTCGAAGTGGCTGATTCAATATGCTCGTCGTCGTGGTGAGAAAACCATGAAGGACAAGCTGGCTGGCGAAATCATTGCCGCCGCCAAAGGTGAAGGTGCTGCCGTGAAGAAAAAGGACGACACGCACCGGATGGCAGAAGCCAACAAGGCTTTCTCGCACTTCCGCTTCTAATTAGTTGTTGGGGTCTTAGGGTCTTAGGGTCTTGGTTTTTTGTTCAAGAGTTTGAATAAGCTAGCTGAACGATAACCAAGACCCTAAGACCCTAAGACCCTAAGACCCCAACACAAAAACATGGCTGTTAATAAAGATCTGCAATACCTCCGGAACATCGGGATTATGGCGCACATCGACGCCGGTAAGACCACCACGTCGGAGCGCATTCTCTACTACACCGGTAAAACCCACAAAATCGGGGAAGTGCACGAAGGTGCTGCCACGATGGACTGGATGGAGCAGGAGCAGGAGCGTGGTATCACCATCACGTCGGCTGCTACTACTACCTTCTGGAACTACCCCACGGTACAGGGCGACCCGACTCCGGAGACCAAGCAATACAAAATCAACCTGATCGACACTCCCGGTCACGTGGACTTCACCGTAGAGGTGGAACGTTCGCTGCGTGTTCTGGACGGTGCCGTAGCTCTGTTCTGCGCCGTTTCGGGCGTGGAGCCGCAGTCGGAAACCGTTTGGCGTCAGGCTGACAAATACAAAGTGCCCCGCATCTGCTTCGTCAATAAGATGGACCGTGCCGGCGCTGACTTCTTCAAAGCCGTTAATGAGATTAAGGAGAAGCTGGGTGCTACGCCCGTGCCGCTGCAAATCCCAATTGGCGCTGAAGACACCTTCAAAGGTGTAGTTGACCTGCTGACGGGCAAAGCCATTGTGTGGGACGACGAAACCCAGGGCAAAACCTACAAGGAAATTCCGGTTCCCGAAGACCTTGTGGACACGGTAGCCGAGTGGCGTGAGAAGCTCGTGGAAAGCGTAGCTGAGTACGACGATACGTTGATGGAAAAATTCTTCGACGATCCGGACTCCATCACCCGCGAAGAAATGATGGTGGTAATCCGCAAAGCGGTTATCGACATGAAGTTCTCGCCGGTAATGTGCGGCTCAGCCTTCAAAAACAAGGGTGTGCAGTCGATGCTGGATGCCGTTATGGCCTACCTGCCGTCGCCGCTGGATATGCCCGCCGTAGTGGGTACTAACCCCGACACTGGCGAGGAAATCGAGCGTCACCCCGACAACGACGAGCCTTTCACCGCGCTGGCGTTCAAAATTGCTACTGACCCGTTCGTAGGCCGTCTGTGCTTCTTCCGTTGCTACAGCGGTCAGCTCGACGCTGGTTCGTACGTGTTCAACAACCGCACCGGCAAGAAGGAGCGTATCTCGCGCCTGATGCAGATGCACTCCAACAAGCAGAACCCCATCGACAAAATCCAGGCTGGTGACATTGCTGCCGGCGTGGGCTTCAAAGACATCAAGACCGGTGACACGCTGACCGACGAGAAGTCGCGCGTAGTACTGGAGTCGATGTCCTTCCCCGAGCCCGTTATCGGTTACGCTATTGAGCCCAAAACTCAGGCTGACGTAGATAAGATGGGTATGGCTATTGCCAAGCTTGTGGAAGAAGATCCTACCCTGGTGGTGCAGACTGACCCTGAGACGGGCCAGACCGTACTGAAAGGCATGGGTGAGCTTCACCTCGAAATCATCATCGACCGGATGCGTCGGGAGTTCAAGGTTGAAATCAACCAGGGTGCTCCGCAGGTAGCGTACAAAGAAGTGCTGACCAAAACGGTCGAGCACCGCGAAACCTACAAGAAGCAGACGGGTGGTCGTGGTAAATTCGGTGACATCGTATTCGAACTCGGTCCGAAACTAACCGATCCAGAGAAACCCGGCTTGGAGTTCGTGAATGACATCACCGGTGGTGTTATTCCTCGCGAATTCATTGCCCCGGTTCAGAAAGGTTTCGAAGAAGCTATGAAGAACGGTCCGCTGGCAGGCTTCCCCATTGAGGGTATGCGTGTGCGTCTGTTTTTCGGTTCCTACCACGACGTTGACTCGGATGCCCTGTCGTTCGAACTCGCTGCCCGTGGTGGTTTCCGCGAAGCTGGCAAGCAAGCCGGTCCGAAGCTGCTCGAGCCCATCATGGCCGTAGAGGTAGTTTCGCCGGATGAGTACACCGGCTCGGTAACGGGTGACCTGAACCGTCGTCGTGGCATCATGAAGGGCATGGACACGAAAGGTGGTGCCAACGTTATCAAGGCTGACGTTCCGCTGTCGGAGCTGTTCGGCTACGTAACGTCGCTGCGTACCATCTCGTCGGGACGTGCTTCCGCCTCGCTGACGTTCTCGCACTACGACCAGGTGCCTGCTAACCTTGCTGAAGGCATCATCGCCAAGCAAAAAGGTAACGCCATTCGCTAATACCGCTTTCATTCAATAGACATGAACCAGAAGATTCGCATCAAACTCAAATCCTACGACCACAACTTGGTGGACAAATCGTCGGAGAAGATTGTGAAGGCGGTAAAGGCTACGGGCGCTATCGTAAGCGGCCCCATTCCATTGCCGACCGACAAGGAAAAATTCACCGTACTTCGTTCGCCCCACGTGAACAAGAAGTCGCGCGAGCAATTCCAGCTCTGCACCTACAAGCGCCTCGTGGATATCTACTCTACTTCGTCGAAGACGGTAGACGCTCTGATGAAGCTGGAGCTGCCCAGCGGCGTTGACGTTGAAATCAAAGTCTGAGGACTGAGTTTTTCGGCTGAATAGAGGAAACACCCCACTGGTTTTGAAGCCAGTGGGGTGTTTTGTTTTTTATCGATGCAACTTGTGCCTATGGTAAAAGCTCAGCCATACAGCGAAGCTTGCTCTATTTTTGCAAATAGAGCCCCCTGTGTTCAGTATTGTGTTGCATGACTTCTTCCCTGGGATCTGTCCTAACCCTTCACCGGCTACTGATAGCTGCTACCTTCTTTTGCGCTTGCATCATTGTAGGGCTGTTTACGAGTACCTTCTTTCGTATTCTGCCCAGCATTGGGATGGCTGGCATTCTACTGACTGGGCTTCTATGCTATGGCCTGCATAGAACGGAGTACAGCCGAAGTAACACCGGCGCATACGGGGCCTTTCTGCTGGTTTATGTGGTTCATCTGGGCTCTGGCTGGCTGACTTCCCCAGACAATATGGGCGACTACCAGCGTGACTTGGTTTTGCAGTTGCCCTTCCTAATTCTACCTATTGGTTTTTGGCTGTTACCTCCCTTGCCAGCAAGTTACCTGCGCAAGCTGTGGCTAACTTTCATCGTTGTAACACTAGGGGCTGCGCTGTTGAGCACTGGTAACTACTTAGCGCATTTTGAGCAAATCAACGAGCTATACCTGCACTCTAAGGTGATGCCCACGGAACCTGACCACATTAGGTTCAGCCTTATCATTACCCTTGCCATTGCAGCTGGCGCGGGGTTATTGGTTCACGGAAGTCTAAAGGGTACAGCTCGCGTAGGACTGATTACTGCTCTAGTAGCCCTGGCGCTGTACCAGCACATGCTAGCCGTGCGTAGCGGACTAATAACCTTTTACTTTCTGGGAGGGGTAGTCTGCTTGTGGTTGATTATTCAACGAAAGAAGTACCGGCAAGCGGCAGCAGTAGCAGTAGGTCTTATCCTGCTACCCGTTATCAGCTACATCTGCTTTCCGACCTTCCGGAATAAGTCTACCAATACTAAAGAGGATGTGGGACGGGTTGAGAATACGGCTTCTGCCAACAATTACTCTTTGGTGGGGCGGGTGTATTCCTATAAGGTAGCGCTGAAAGTAATTCAGGATAACTTATGGGTAGGAGTGGGAAAGGCCGATATAGCAGATGAGATGGCAACCCGGTACCAGCAAGAGTTTCCCACAATTCAAGCTGCTTCATATATCCAGCCCCATAATCAATACCTGTACTCAACAGTTGCTTTTGGGGTGGTTGGGCTGCTACTATTCATAATCGGGTTCTATTATGCGGGCTTGTGCATTTGGCCTCGCTACGCCCCGCTTCTACTAGCACAGTATCTTATTGTAACCTTGTCTTTTCTGGTCGAATACACACTGGAAACTCAAATAGGACTTGCATTCGCCTTATTCTTCTTGTTGCTAGCCTTGGAAGGCAGCAAGCCCATTGCAACCCAGGAAAGCGAATGGAGACCTGCTTAGCTAGCTAGTGTTACCAGACTTTAAGTGTTTTTGGATTATACCGCAGCTCAAGCTTTACGCTACAAGTTTATAGTGACGTGTAAAGGCAACTGCCGTTTGATACTCAATATAGATAGTCCTTTCAAAACTCATTGAAGATCAGGACAACCCAATAGGAGGGAGGCTAACTACGTGGTACTGAAAATATTTCAGAACGGGGTTAGATTATCAGATAACAATTTCCTAGCTTTGCACTCCATTTCCGAAAACGCCACTTGGGCGTTTTCAAGTGTGTCTTTTTTAAAAACCAACAGAATGCCTGGCATCATCGGTAAGAAAATCGGTATGACAAGCCTCTTCACTCCGGACGGGAAGAACATTCCCTGCACGCTCATTGAGGCGGGTCCGTGCGTAGTGACGCAGGTTAAGACTATCGAAACGGACGGCTACACGGCCATCCAGCTCGGCTACGGCGAGAAAAAGGCGAAGAACACCACCAAAGCACTGGCTGGTCACTTCGCGAAAGCCGGAACCACCCCCAAGAAAAAACTCGTTGAGTTCCGCACCGACGAGGCTGGCACCTTTGCTGCCGGCGCTACCATCGACGCTACCCTCTTCGAGGAAGGCGAATTCGTTGATGTAGTAGGTACCTCAAAAGGTAAAGGCTTCCAGGGCGTTGTCAAGCGCTACAACTTTGCTGGTGTTGGTGGCCAAACCCACGGCCAGCACAATCGTGGTCGTCACCCCGGTTCTATCGGTGCTTGTTCCTGGCCTTCGCGCGTATTCAAAGGAATGCGCATGGGTGGCCGCATGGGCAACGACCGGGTGAAAGTGCAGAACCTGAAGGTAATGCGCATTGTAGCCGACAAGAACCTCATCGTGGTGAGCGGCTCGGTTCCCGGTGCCAAGAACTCTTTCGTGGTCCTGGAAAAATAACCTAGCAAATGGAACTGTCAGTATATAACATCAAAGGCGAAGACACCGGCCGCAAGGTTACCCTGTCTGACGCCATCTTCGGTCTGGAGCCGAACGAGCACGTGATGTACCTCGACGTGAAGCAGTACTTGGCCAACCAGCGCCAGGGCACGCACAAGTCGAAACAGCGCAACGAAGTGCACGGCACTACCAAGAAGCTGAAGAAGCAAAAAGGCACCGGTGGTGCTCGTGCCGGCTCCATGAAGTCGGGTGTATTCGTGGGTGGTGGCCGTATTTTCGGTCCTGAGCCCCGCGACTACGGCTTCAAGCTGAACAAAAAAACCAAGCGTCTTGCTCGTCTGTCGGCTCTGTCGAGCTTGGCTAAAGATGGCAAGGTAGCCCTGGTAGAGAACATCAGCCTATCGGCTCCAAAGACCAAGGAGTTTCTAAACATCCTGAACGGTCTGAAGCTGAACAACGGCAAGAAGACTCTGCTGGTAACCGGTTCGGTTGATAAAAACGTGGTGCTGTCGGCCCGCAACATCCAGCGCGTGAGCGTAGCTACCCCGGTGGCTCTCAACACCCACGACCTGCTGAACACCGACACGCTGCTGCTGTCGGAGGATGGCCTGACGGCATTGGAACAACTCTATACCACTGCTGAGTAATGAGCATCCTGAAGAAGCCCATCGTGACCGAGAAGGCCACGGCTCTGAACGAAAAAGGCCAGTATGCCTTTGAAGTTACGCGCGAAGCGAACAAGGTTCAGATCAAAAAAGAGATTGAGCAACTGTACGGGGTAACGGTAACGGGCATCAGCACGATCCGCACCATCGGCAAAGTGAAATCGAAGTTCACGAAAGGCGGCGCCGTTTCCGGCCGTCGCGCTCATGGCAAGAAAGCCATCGTGACCGTGAAAGAAGGCGACGTTATCGACTTCTACAGCAGCCTCTAAGTCTGCCTCCTGCCAAGCATTTTCCTTAAACAAGAGTAATGGCACTCAAGAAACTAAGACCAACATCACCGGGTCAGCGCTTCCGCATCGCCCCGGCCTTCGACGAGATTACCGCGTCGACGCCGGAGAAGTCGCTGTTGGCACCCCTCAAAAACTCCGGTGGCCGTAACAACTCGGGCAAAATGTCCAACCGCTACATCGGCGGTGGTCACAAAGCCAAGTACCGTATCATCGACTTCAAGCGTGACAAGGCTGTTGTGCCCGCCACGGTGAAGACGATTGAGTACGACCCCAACCGCACCGCCCGTATTGCTTTGCTGCAGTACGCTGACGGCGAGAAGCGCTACATCATTGCTCCTGCTGGCTTGACCGTAGGTGCTACTGTAGTATCGGGTACGGGTGTAGCTCCGGAAGTAGGCAACGCCCTTCCCCTGCGCGAGATTCCGCTGGGTACTATCGTCCACAACATTGAGCTGATGCCCGGCAACGGTGCTGCTATGGCTCGTTCGGCTGGTACGTACGCTCAGCTGGTTGCCCGCGAAGACAAGTACGCCACCCTGAAATTGCCCTCCGGCGAAATGCGCATGGTACTGGTTACCTGCATGGCTACGGTTGGTACCGTTTCGAATGGTGACCACATGAACGTACGCCTCGGCAAAGCTGGTCGTAACCGTTGGTTGGGTCGTCGTCCGCGCGTTCGTGGTGTCGCTATGAACCCTGTCGATCACCCCATGGGTGGTGGTGAAGGTAAGTCGTCGGGTGGTCACCCACGCAGCCGTAACGGTATCTTCTCGAAAGGCCAGAAGACCCGGAACAAGAACAAGTACTCCGAGCAGCTCATCGTTAACCGCAAAGGCAAGAAGTAAGCAATGGCACGTTCACTAAAAAAAGGGCCGTACATTGACTTCCGGCTCGAGAAGAAAGTAACGGCAATGGATGAGTCCGGCAAAAAGTCGGTGGTGAAGACCTGGTCGCGCCGCTCGATGATTTCGCCTGATTTCGTTGGCCACACCTTCGCCGTTCACAACGGCAATAAGTTCATCCCGGTATATGTGACGGAGAACATGGTAGGACACAAACTCGGTGAGTTTGCTCCGACCCGTAACTTCCGCGGCCACATTGCCAAGAAAGATAAAGGCAAGCGCTAAGATGGAAGCAGTAGCTAAACTCCGTAATGTGCCCACCTCGCCGCGCAAAATGCGCTTGGTGGCCAACCTGGTGCGCGGTCAGAAAGTAACCCGTGCCCTCGGCCTGCTGAAATTCGAGGCTAACTCCGGTGCTGCCCGCGTTGAAAAACTGCTCCTGTCGGCTCTGGCCAACTGGCAGCAGAAGAACGAGGACGAGCGCATCGAAGATGCTAATCTCTATATCAAGGAGATTTTCGTGGACGAAGGACGTCAGCTGAAGCGCCTGCGCCCTGCCCCCCAGGGCCGTGGCCACCGCATCCGCAAGCGTAGCAACCACGTGACGCTGGTGATTGATTCGAAAGTAGAACCGCTGGGTAGCAAAGCTGCCGCCAAGCAGGCTGCTGAAACGAAAAGCACCGATGCTAACGTTGAAGCCAAACCTAAGACTACCCGTCGTAGCTCGGCTAAGAAATCCACCGAAACCACGGCTCAGGCCACCGCATAAGCACTATGGGACAGAAAGTAAATCCGGTTGGCTTCCGTCTGGGTGTCATCAAAGGATGGGACTCGAACTGGTACGGTGGCAAGGACTTTGCCGACAAGCTGGTTGAGGACGAAAAAATCCGCAAATACATCAACGCTCGTATCCCGAAAGGTGGCATCAGCCGCATCGTAATCGAGCGCACGCTGAAGCGCGTAACTATTACTATCAACACGGCTCGTCCGGGTGTAGTAATCGGTAAAGGTGGCGCTGAGGTTGATAAGATCAAGGACGAACTAAAGCAGATTACTGGCAAAGACGTTCAGATCAACATCTTCGAGATTAAGCGTCCGGAACTCGACGCTAAGCTGGTGGGTGAGAGCATTGCTCAGCAGCTCCAGGCTCGTATCTCGTTCCGTCGCGCTATGAAAATGGCGATTCAGGCTGCTCTGCGCGTTGGTGCCGAAGGCATCAAGATTCAGTGCGGTGGCCGTCTGGGCGGTGCTGAAATTGCTCGTTCCGAGCAGTACAAGGAAGGCCGCACTCCATTGCACACTCTGCGCGCTGACATCGATTATGCCCTGTCTGAAGCTCAGACTGTGTATGGCAAAATCGGCATCAAGGTGTGGGTAATGCGTGGCGAAGTGTTCGGCAAGCCCGACCTCTCTCCAAACCAGCAGCCCGCTGGTGGTCAGGGTGGCGAAAGCCGTGGCAACGACCGTGGCCCACGCGGTGAGCGTGGCGACCGTGGCGGTGACCGTGGCCCGCGTCGTGACCGGAATGACCGGGGTGGCGAAGGCCGTGGCGGTGACAACCGGGGTGGCGGTCAGGGTGCTGGTGGCCAGCGTCGTGGTGGTGGCCCAGGTGGTCAGAACCGCGGTGGCCAGGGCGGTGGTGCTCCCCGTCGCTAGCCTTTTTCTTTTCTCTCGAATTTCAATTCTAGATAACTCATGTTACAACCGAAAAGGACCAAGTATCGCAAGATGCAAAAGGGTCGCGTGCATGGCTTAGCCCACCGCGGCAGCTCCATTGACTTCGGTTCGTTCGCTATCAAGTCGCTGGAACAAGCATGGATTACGGCTCGCCAGATTGAGGCTGCTCGTATCGCCATGACCCGCGCCATGAAACGCGAAGGTCAAGTATGGATCCGCATTTTCCCGGATAAGCCAATTACCAAGAAGCCCGCTGAGGTTCGGATGGGTAAGGGTAAAGGTTCGCCCGAGTATTGGGTAGCCGTAGTGAAGCCCGGTACCATTCTGTTCGAATCCGACGGCGTTTCGCTGGAAGTAGCGCAGGAGTCGCTGCGTCTGGCGGCTCAGAAGCTGCCAGTGCGTACCTCGTTTGTTGTTCGTCGCGACTATCAAGAAGCTTAAAAGATGAAGAACGCCGATATCCGCGCCCTCTCTATTGAGGACCTCAAAAACCAAATCAAGACGGAGCAGACCAACGGTCAGAACATGCGTTTCGCGCATGCCATCTCACCCCTGGAAAACCCGATTCGTCTGAAGCAAGCCCGCAAAAATGTCGCCCGTCTGCTGACCGAGTTGAAGCGTCGCGAGAACGAGCAGGCTACTAACTCTGCTAACTAACGATGGCAAGCAACGAAGAACAGCAGGCAACGGCCGCCACGGAGCGGAACCTGCGCAAAGAAATCATCGGGCGCGTTACCTCCTCCAAAATGGACAAGTCCATTACGGTGATGGTAGAAAGCAAAATGAAGCACCCAATCTACGGTAAGTTCGTTACCAAGTCGACCAAGTTTATGGCTCACGACGAAAATAACGAATGCGGCGAAGGTGATACGGTTCGTATCATGTCGACCCGTCCGTTGAGCAAGAACAAACGCTGGAGACTGGTAGAAATCGTAGAACGCGCCAAGTAAGATGATACAGCAAGAATCCCGTCTGACCGTCGCTGATAACAGCGGCGCCAAAGAAGTTCTCTGCATTCGTGTCCTCGGTGGCACGGGCAAGAAATACGCCAGTGTAGGCGACAAGATTGTAGTGGCAATTAAGTCGGCTATTCCTTCCGGCAACGCCAAGAAAGGTGCTGTTTCGAAGGCAGTAGTAGTTCGCACGAAGAAGGAAATCCGTCGTAAGGACGGTTCGTATATCCGCTTCGATGACAACGCCGCTGTACTGCTCAACAATAACGACGAGCCCCGCGGTACTCGCATCTTCGGCCCCGTGGCCCGCGAACTGCGCGAAAAGCAGTTCATGAAGATTGTTTCGCTAGCTCCTGAAGTTCTCTAAGCAATGGCAACGAAAACGAAAGAAACGCCCGCGAAACTGCACGTGAAAACTGGTGACACCGTTCTGGTGATTTCCGGCGACGAGAAAGGCAAAACCGGTGTAATTAAATCGGTGAACCGTTCGACGCAGCGTGTTATCGTGGAAGGCCTGAACCTGGCAACCAAGCACAACAAACCTAGTGCGAAGAACCCCCAGGGCGGCATCACCAAGATCGAGGCACCGATTCACGTGAGCAACGTGAAGCGCGTTGAATCGACCAACGCCTAATCTGCTCTACGACCATGGCTCGACTGAAAGATAAATATCAAAAAGAAGTAGTACCGGCGCTCCAGGAGAAATTCCAGTTCAAGAGCATCATGCAGGTACCGCGCATTACCAAGATCTGCATCAACCGTGGCATTGGTTCAGCAGTAGCTGACAAGAAGCTGGTGGATAACGGTGTAGATGAGCTGACGACCATCACTGGTCAGAAAGCCGTTGCTACCATTGCTAAGCGTTCTGTATCGAACTTCAAGCTACGCGAAGGTATGCCTATTGGCGCCCGTGTTACCCTGCGTGGCAACCAGATGTACGAATTCCTGGATCGTCTGCTGACCGTGGCTCTGCCCCGCGTTCGTGACTTCAAAGGCATCAACGACAAAGGCTTCGATGGCCGTGGTAACTATACCCTGGGCATCAAGGAGCAGATTATCTTCCCCGAAATTTCGATTGACAAAATCAAATCGATTTCCGGTATGGATATTACCTTCGTAACGACGGCTGAAAACGACGAGCAGAGCTACGAGCTGTTGCGCGCCTTCGGAATGCCGTTCGCTAACGCCAAGAAACAGAACAATGGCTAAGGAATCAATGAAAGCACGGGAGCGGAAGCGTATTGCTACCGTGGCCCGTTACGCCGAGAAGCGCAAGGCTCTAAAAGAGGCTGGCGACTACGAAGGTTTGGACAAGCTGCCCCGCAATGCCTCGCCCGTGCGTCTGCACAACCGCGACAAAATTGATGGCCGTCCCCGTGGTTATATGCGTAAGTTCGGCATCAGCCGCGTACGTTTCCGCGAAATGGCCCTCGCCGGCAAAATTCCCGGCGTGACTAAGTCCAGCTGGTAGTACCGCTGTTCCCACCGCCAAACCAGAGCTTTCTGTAAGGCATTATTATTTGGCAGGTTGCCGAAAGAAACCATTGGCCGAGCCTCAATAAGCCGAGCCGAGTAGTCTTAACCGAAAATTTCGTCGCCTCTTTCCGTGGCGGCGAAATTTTCATATCTTTGCGGCTCCCTAAAAATGGGCGCTTCATTTTCATAATCGAATGAACACAGATCCAATTGCCGACTACCTGACCCGGGTGCGCAATGCCATCAAGGCAAACCACCGGGTAGTAGAAATCCCGGCCAGCAACATCAAAAAGGAGATAACGAAAGTGCTCTACAAAAAGGGCTACATTCAGAGCTACCGTTTTGATGATGCCGCAGTACAAGGCACGATCAAAATCGCGCTGAAGTACAATCCGGCTACCAAAAAGCCCGCCATCACGAAGTTGGAGCGCATCAGCACACCGGGTCTGCGTCAGTACGCCCATGTGGAGAACCTGCCCCGTGTATTGAGCGGTTTGGGTATTGCGATTCTGTCGACGTCGAAGGGCGTAATGACGGAGAAAGAGGCGAAAGCCGAGAACGTGGGCGGCGAAGTGCTGTGCTACGTCTACTAATCTGAAAGGAAAACGAGACTATGTCACGCATTGGTAAACTGCCCATCAGCCTGCCCGCCAACGTGCAGGTTGAAGTGAGCAACGAAAACACGGTAACCGTGAAGGGCCCTAAGGGTACCCTGACTGTTCCGGTTGACCGCGACATTACCGTAGCTACCGAAGATGGTCAGCTGGTAGTGACCCGCCCCACTGAACAGAAGCGTCACAAGGCCATGCACGGCCTCTACCGCTCTTTGCTGAATAACGCTGTTAACGGTGTTAGCAACGGTTTAGAAGAGAAGTTGGAGCTAGTAGGTGTAGGTTACAAAGCCGCTATGGCTGGTACTACCCTCGAACTGTCGCTGGGTTACTCGCACAATATCTTCCTGGCTCTGCCCAAGGAGGTAACAGCTACGGCTGTAACTGAGAAGGGTAAGAACCCTATCGTTACGCTGACCAGCATTGACAAGCAACTGCTGGGCCAAGTAGCCGCTAAGATTCGCTCGTTGCGCAAAGTTGAGCCCTACAAAGGCAAAGGCGTGCGCTTCGTGGGTGAGCAGATTCGTCGTAAGGCTGGTAAAACAGCTTCGAAATAACATCACACCATGGCTTTCGATAAAGCAACTAGAAGAAAACGGATCCAGCGCATCATCCGCACTAAAGTGTCTGGCACGTCCGAGCGTCCGCGTTTGTCGGTATTTCGTAGCAATACGGGCATTTATGCTCAGATTATTGACGATACAACTGGTCACACGCTGGCGTCTGCTTCCTCGAAGCACGTATCGGTGGAAGGGGGCAACGGAGTCGCCCTCGCTGCCGCAGTCGGCAAAGAACTTGCTGCCCGTGCTACAGGAAAAGGAATTTCGAAAGTGGTATTTGACCGTTCCGGTTACCTCTACCACGGCCGCGTAAAATCATTGGCAGAAGGAGCCCGCGAAGGCGGCCTCAATTTCTAAATCATCATGGCAGAATTTAACAACGGCCCTCGTGGTGGTAGCGGCGATAACCGCGGCGGTGGCAATGACCGTCGTGGTGGTGGCAATGACCGTCGCGGCAATGATCGTAACAACGAACAGCAGTCCCGCACCGGCGACTCTGATCTGAAAGAGAAAGTGGTTGCTATCAACCGCGTAGCCAAAGTAGTGAAAGGCGGTCGTCGCTTTAGCTTCTCAGCCATCGTGGTAGTAGGCGACGGCAATGGCACCGTAGGCTATGGCTTAGGTAAAGCCAACGAAGTAACTGACGCCATTGCCAAAGGCATTGACGACGCGAAGAAAAACCTGGTGAAGGTTCCGCTGTATAAGCACACGGTTCCTCACGTAATGGAAGGTAAGTACTCGGGTGGTTTCGTGCTGGTACAGCCAGCTGCTGCTGGTACGGGTGTAATTGCAGGCGGTGCTATGCGCGCCGTGTTCGAAAGCGCCGGTATCAAAGACGTACTCGCTAAGTCGAAAGGTTCGTCTAACCCCCACAACGTGGTAAAGGCTACTTTTGACGCCCTGTTGAAAATGCGTGACCCCATGCAGATTGCTCAGCAGCGTGGCATTACTCTCTCCCAAGTTTTTAACGGCTAAGAGCAGATGGCACAGATCCAAATCAAACTTGTAAAGAGCGTTATTGACCGCCCTGAGCGTCAGAAGCGCACTGTAAAGGCCTTGGGCCTTGGCAAAATCGGCAGCACCAAGGCAGTAGAGAATACGCCCCAGGTAGCTGGCATGATTCACGCCGTACAGCACCTGTTGGAAGTAACCGAACTCTAGGAATCTCCCGAAAATGAATCTCAGCAATCTCCAACCCGCCGCTGGCTCCACGCGCAATGTAAAGCGTATCGGTCGTGGTACGGGTTCCGGCCGTGGCGGCACCTCGACGCGCGGTCACAAAGGTGCCAAGTCCCGTTCGGGTTACTCTAAAAAATCGGGCTTTGAAGGCGGTCAAATGCCTTTGCAGCGCCGGGTACCGAAGTTCGGTTTCAAGAACATCAACCGTGTTGAGTACAAAGCCGTCAACCTTGACGTGCTGGCTGCCCTCACTGAGAATGGCGTTACTACTTTAGATGCTGCTTTCTTTGTGAATGCTGGCTTGGCTTCGAAAAACGCCAAGATCAAAGTTCTAGGCCGTGGTGAAATCACCCAGGCTTTGGAAGTACATGCTCATGCTTTCTCTAAGTCGGCTGTTGAAGCCATTGAGAAGGCTGGTGGCAAAGCTGTAACGCTGTAGCGTTTAAGAAGCAATGAAAAAACTTATCGAGTCGATAAAGGAAGTTTTCAAAATTGAAGATCTGCGCACGCGGATCTTCAATACGCTTTTTTTCATTGCCATCTACCGGCTGGGTTCTTATGTGGTGCTACCCGGCGTCGATCCGACTCGGCTTACCCAAGGAGGCGCTACCGGAGTATTGGGTATTTTAGATACCCTGCTCGGGGGCGCCTTCAGCCATGCGTCAATTTTCGCGCTGGGCATTATGCCCTACATTTCGGCGTCAATTGTACTGCAACTGCTAACTATTGCCGTGCCTTACTTCCAGAAACTACAGAAGGAAGGCGAGTCCGGACGTAAGAAGATCAACCAGTACACGCGCATTCTTACTATCCCTATTGTAGCCCTACAGTCAGTTGGCTTTATTGCTACGATCAATGCAGAGGCCATCGTAAATCCTGGTGTCTTCTTCACTGTTTCTACGGCCATGATTGTGACAGCGGGTACGCTGTTTTGCATGTGGCTTGGTGAGAAAATTACCGATAAGGGCATCGGCAACGGTATTTCTATGATCATTATGATCGGGATTGTATCGCGGCTTCCAGGCGCTCTGATTGGTGAAGCTACGGCTCGCACCATGCGGGGTTCACTAGTTTTCTTGATCGAGCTAGTAGTGCTGTTCCTAGTCGTTATGGCGGTTATCATCCTCACGCAGGCTGTACGCCAAATACCAGTTCAGTATGCCAAACAGGTAGGCGGTGCGGCTACACTTAGCTCACAACGCCAGTATATTCCGATGAAGGTAAATGCAGCCGGAGTAATGCCAATCATCTTCGCTCAGTCGCTGATGTTTGTGCCCGCTATTGCTGCTTCTGCTTGGAATAAGAACAGTGATACGGCTACCCTCATTGGTACTTGGTTTCAGCCGAATCACTGGGTATACAACGTAGTATTCGGCTTACTCATCATCATCTTCACGTATTTCTACACTGCTATCAGCGTTAACCCCAATCAAATTGCGGATGATCTGAAGCGCAGTGGCGGTTTCATTCCGGGGGTTAAGCCTGGTCGTGATACTTCAGAGTACATTGATGAGGTGCTAACTCGAATTACCTTGCCTGGTGCAGTGGCGCTAGCGGTTATTGCTATTCTGCCTTCGTTGGCTACTGTAGCAGGCGTAACGCGTCCTTTTGCTCAGTTCTATGGTGGTACCTCACTCATCATTATGGTAGGTGTAGTGCTGGATACTATGAACCAAGTGAAAAGTTATCTGCTCATGCGTCATTATGACGGCATGATGAAAACCGGTAAGGTTCGGGGCCGCTCGCAAAATATTGCCCTCGCTTCGTAAGATGATCTTTTACAAGACTGAGGAAGAAATTGAGTTCATGCGAGCTAGTGCGAAAGTGCTGGCTCAGGCCCACGGAGAGGTGGCCAGTATGATCCAGGAAGGAGTTACAACGCGTCAGCTAGATCAGCGTGCGGAGGAATTCATTCGGGACCATGGCGGACATCCTTCCTTCAAAGGGTATAATGGATTTGAGTACAGCCTTTGTATCTCGCCTAACTCGGTAGTAGTACATGGTTTTCCAGGCGACTACGTGCTGAAAAGTGGGGATGTCGTGTCGATTGACTGCGGAGTCTTACTTAATGGGTACCACGCGGACAGTGCATATACTTACCCAATCGGGGAGGTAGCGCCGGAAGTAATTAAGCTGTTGGAGGAAACCAAAAAGTCATTGTATCTCGGTATCGAGCAAGCAGTGGCTGGTAACCGAATGGGTGACGTCAGCTACGCAATTCAGAGCCACGTTGAGAAACAGGGCTATGGCGTTGTACGAGAACTAGTCGGTCATGGCATTGGCAAGAAGCTACACGAGCGGCCTGATGTTCCGAACTACGGTAAGCGTGGATCAGGGCTGAAGCTGCAAACGGGCTTGGTTATGGCCATTGAACCAATGGTGAATCTGGGTACGAAGAACATAATTCAGGAGAAGGATGGGTGGACTATCCGGACCAAGGATTTGAAACCATCGGCCCATTTTGAGCATACCGTGGTTGTTCGTAAAGACAAGGCGGAAATACTTACCTCCTTCGAATACATAGAAAAAGCCTTACAGTAGCCTTATGGCAAAACAAACTTCCATTGAGCAGGACGGTGTTATCCTGGAAGCCCTATCCAATGCCATGTTCCGTGTGGAGCTGGAGAACGGTCACCAGTTGATTGCCCATATTTCGGGCAAGATGCGGATGCACTACATCAAGATTCTGCCGGGAGATAAGGTAAAGTTGGAAATGTCGCCCTACGATTTGTCGAAGGGACGAATTGTGTACCGTTACAAATAACCCGACGACATGAAAGTCAAAACTTCGGTTAAAAAGCGTAGCGTTGATTGCAAAATCATCCGCCGCAAAGGCAAGCTCTACGTGATCAACAAAAAGAACCCACGCTATAAGCAGCGTCAGGGCTAGTAGCACCAGACTTTTTAAGAAAGCACATGGCTCGTATTGCAGGGGTAGACATCCCAGACAACAAGCGCGGCGAAATCGCGCTGACCTACATTTTCGGCATTGGCCGCCCTTCTGCTCAGCAGATCCTCACCAAAGCAGGCGTTGACCTGAATAAAAAGGTGAAAGATTGGACTGAAGCTGAGGCGGGCGAAATCCGCGGCGTGATTGCCGCTGAGTATAAGACCGAAGGTGTGCTGCGCTCAGAAGTGCAGTTGAACATTAAGCGCCTGATGGACATCGGTTGCTACCGGGGTTTGCGTCACCGCAAAGGTCTGCCGGTTCGTGGTCAGCGTACCAAGAACAACTCCCGTACCCGCAAGGGTAAGCGGAAGACCGTTGCTGGCAAGAAAAAGGCTACTAAATAATCTGTAGCGGGAATCGAAGCCCAGCTTCTTTTGTTAGAGGCGGGCTTCAACACCTTCCGCAGTATTTCGCGATAACCAAATGGCACAAAAAAGAAAAGACAAAGCCAAAAAGCGCGTTGTCGTTGTAGAACCCGTAGGTCAGGTACACATCAAGGCCTCGTTCAACAACATCATCATCTCCATTACCAACAACAACGGCCAGGTCATTTCCTGGGCTTCGGCTGGTAAAATGGGTTTCCGGGGTTCTAAGAAGAACACCCCTTACGCAGCTCAGATGGCTGCTACGGACTGCGGAAAAGTTGCGCACGACCTAGGTCTGCGCAAAGCTGAAGTGTTCGTGAAGGGTCCGGGCGCTGGCCGTGAGTCGGCTATTCGTACGCTGGGTAACGTGGGTATTGAAGTGACGACCATTAAGGACGTGACGCCGCTGCCCCACAATGGCTGCCGTCCTCCCAAACGTCGTCGCGTTTAATTACTTGGACAGGCTGGCGTAAGCTAGCCACCGGTGTCGGGTTTCTGATGCGCCTTTACTCCCCTGCAAGGAGCGCCTCCGAAGCCCGACACGCGCAGTTCAACCCCCACTCAACTCAACAAACCTGAAATGGCACGTTATACTGGTCCTAAAACCAAGATTGCCCGTCGCTTCAATGAGCCGATCTTCGGCCCGAGCAAGGCACTCACCAAGAAAGCATACCCCCCCGGCCAGCATGGCCGTGGTCGTCGTAAGAAGCAAAGCGAGTACGCTGTCCAGCTGATGGAGAAGCAGAAAGTGAAGTACATGTACGGCGTACTGGAAAAGCAATTCGAGAACTTGTTCCACAAAGCAGCTACCCTGCCCGGTATCACCGGTGACAACCTGCTGGCTTTGCTGGAGTCGCGTTTGGATAACACGGTATACCGTCTGGGCATTGCCCCTACGCGCCGTGCTGCTCGTCAGCTCGTTCTGCATAAGCACATCACTGTTAACGGAGAGGTAGTGAACATCGCTTCGTACCGTCTGCGCGCTGGCGACGTTGTTGCCGTGCGTGAAAAATCTAAGTCGCTGGAGGCTATTACGACGAGCCTGAGCGCCCGCAACGCCCGCGCTTTCTCGTGGCTGGAGTGGGATGGCAAGGAACTGGTGGGCAAGTTCATCAGCGCCCCTTCGCGCGAACTGATTCCGGAGAAAATCACGGAACAGCTCATCGTCGAGTTGTACTCGAAGTAATTTTTGGAACGGCCCGGCAGTCCGGGCCGTTTCTCTGCTTCGACTTTTTTCCTTGTTATAACTGGAACTGGGTAGCAGGCGGTAAGAAATTAGGCTATTTTGGCCGCGTTCTTACTGCCTGCTATTCACTACTTCAAACGCCCCACTTATGTCAATCTTAGCTTTTCAAATGCCGGAGAAGGTAGTAATGGAGAAATCCGACGACTTCTACGGAACGTTTGAATTCAAACCGCTGGAGAAAGGCTACGGCGTCACGATCGGCAACGCTCTGCGCCGCATCCTGCTGTCGTCGCTGGAGGGCTATGCCATCACGTCGGTTCGCACCAACAGCGTACTGCACGAGTTCATGACCATTGAAGGGGTGATTGAGGACATGTCCGAAATCATTCTGAACCTGAAGCAGGTTCGCTTCAAGAAAGTGAGCGACGCCATCGAGGACAAAATCACGGTGCGCGTTAAAGGTCAGGACACGTTCTCGGCTGGTGACATCAACAAGTTCACCAACGGTTTCCAGGTATTGAACCCGGACTTGGTTATCTGCAACGTGGACCCTAGCGTAGAGCTGGAGTTTGAGTTCACAATCCAGAAAGGCCGTGGCTACGTTCCCGCTGAGGAGAACAAGCCCGCTGACCAGGTTTTCGGTCAAATTGCCATTGATGCCATCTTCACGCCCATCAAGAACGTGAAGTATAGCATTGAGAATACCCGTGTTGAGCAGAAGACCGACTACGAGAAGCTCCTCATCGAGATTCACACCGACGGTTCAATTCACCCGGAGGACGCGCTGAAGGGTGCGGCCAACATCCTAATTCAACACTTCATGCTGTTCTCGGACAGCACCATGACCTTCGAAACGGCGAAAGCTGAAGAAGAGGAGACCGTGGACGAGGAGACGCTGCACATGCGCAAAGTTCTGAAGACGCCGCTGGCGGACATGGACCTGAGCGTGCGTGCGTACAACTGCCTAAAGGCCGCCGATATCAAAACCCTCGGCGACCTGGTGCAGCTCGACATGGCCGACATGATGAAGTTCCGCAACTTCGGCAAGAAGTCGCTGACCGAGCTGGAAAACCTCGTTGAGGAAAAGGGCCTGACCTTCGGGATGGACCTGGGCAAGTACAAGCTCGACGAAGAATAGGCTACTGACTAATGAGAATGCGCTGACAGTGAGAAATGTGCGATAAGCATATTTTCACTTCAGCGCATTTTTCATGTCGGCATATTTCCTACCTTTGCACTCCATTTTCACACTTTCATAACTAGTGGGCCCCAAGGGACGACGGTTCTAATGTGAAGAACTTAGTAAGTGTTCTTCCGCCGTGGTCGTCGTTCGCAAGCTCACACCTTTTTTCATTTTATGCGTCACGGTAAAACCATCAACCACCTCGGCCGCACGGCCTCGCACCGCAATGCCATGCTTTCGAACATGGCCTCGTCGCTGATCCTGCACAAGCGTATCACGACTACGGTTGCCAAAGCCAAAGCACTGCGCAAGTTTGTAGAGCCTCTGCTCACCAAGTCGAAAAATGACACCACGCACTCACGTCGTCTGGTGTTCTCGGTTCTGGAGAACAAGGAGACTTTGAAGGAGCTGTTCGGCACAGTCGCTTCTAAAATTGCTACCCGCCCCGGTGGTTACACCCGCATCATTAAGCTGAGCGACGTACGTCTGGGTGACAACGCTGAGATGTGCATCATCGAGTTGGTTGACTTCAATGAGACTCTGCTGGAAGCTAAGACTGCTGGCGAAGCCAAAGCTGCTGCTCCCACTACCCGTCGTTCGCGCAGCAAGAAAAAAGCTGACGCTCCTGCCGCTGGGGAAGCCGTTGCTCCCGCTGCCGTAGTTGAAACGGCTGCTCCTGCTGACACTGCTACCACCACGGTTCAGGAAGGCGAGACCCGCGACGAGGCCAAAGCTGACGAGGAAGCTGCTTCGTAAGCTCAGCTGATTCTGCTTTTCAAAGGGGATGTTCCTAATAGGAGCATCCCCTTTTCTTTTAGAGGTCTTGGCGGGCGTACTGTGAAAGGAGACGACCATGTCAACCGCCTTTATCAATGCACATCGAGGTTTGGCCAGCGGAAGTTTGCTGCTAGCTGGAAGGGTAGGGGAGTACTCAGTTGAAAGCTTTGTAGGAAGGCTAAATTCTGAGGGTGAAAGGTCGGGGCTAATTTTTACCTTGCGGCGCAATGGCCAGGCAGGCTGTTGCTAGCTTTGATCTTCGTTTAATTCAACCCCTTTCCTCATGAGCATTATCACCGAAATTCACGCTCGTCAGATTTTTGACTCTCGCGGCAACCCGACTGTTGAGGTGGATGTAACCACCGAGAACGGTACCGTAGGCCGTGCCGCTGTGCCTTCGGGTGCTTCGACTGGTAAGCACGAAGCCGTAGAACTGCGCGACAACGACGAGTCGAAGTACATGGGCAAGGGCGTGCTGCAAGCGGTGGAAAACGTGAACAGCAAAATTGCCGAAGAGCTGATCGGCTTCTCGGTATTCGAGCAGGGCTTGCTTGACAAGATTATGCTGGAGCTGGACGGTACGCCAAACAAGGCGAATTTGGGCGCCAACGCTATACTTGGCGCCTCGCTGGCTATTGCCCGTGCGGCGGCTTCTGAGGCTGGCATGCCGCTGTATCGGTACGTAGGCGGGGTAAACGCTACCACGCTGCCCGTCCCGATGATGAACATCCTGAATGGAGGCTCACACGCCGACAACAGCATCGATTTCCAGGAGTTTATGATTATGCCGGTGGGTGCTCCTTCCTTCTCGGAGGCACTGCGTTGGGGCACTGAAATCTTCCACCACCTGAAAAGCGTGCTGAAAAAGCAGGGCTTGAGCACGAACGTAGGCGATGAAGGTGGTTTTGCACCGAACATTAAGTCGAACGAGGATGCCATAAAAGTGGTGTTGCAAGCCATCGAAACGGCTGGCTACAAGCCCGGCGATGATGTGATGATTGCTCTGGACGCCGCCGCCTCAGAGTTCTACTCCGACGGGCATTACCACTTCAAGAAAAGCACCGGCGACAAGCTGACGTCTTCGGAGATGGTAGCGTACTGGACCGATTGGACCAAGAAGTACCCCATCATCAGCATTGAAGATGGCATGGATGAGGACGACTGGACGGGCTGGAAAAACCTGACCGACAGCATCGGCTCGACTACCCAACTGGTCGGCGATGACCTGTTCGTGACCAACGTAAACCGCCTGCAGCGTGGTATTGATGAGAAGATTGCCAATGCCATCCTCATCAAGGTAAACCAGATTGGTACGCTTTCTGAAACGATTGACGCCATCAACCTGGGCCGCCGCCACGGCTACAAGAGCATCATGTCGCACCGTTCGGGTGAAACCGAAGACAACACGATTTCTGACCTAGCTGTGGCGTTGAATACGGGCCAAATCAAAACGGGCTCGGCCTCGCGCTCCGACCGGATGGCGAAATACAACCAACTGTTGCGCATTGAGGAAGAGTTGGGCGAAACGGCCTACTTCCCTGGCCGGAAGATGTAATTGATTCCTGTCAGATAGTACTTTAGAAAGCCGCCGGATGCACTTGCATTCGGCGGCTTTCTTCTATATTTGGCTGTCATAAGCTATTCGCTACCAAGCGCTACTCGGATATCTGTAGTTGAGTAAGCTGCAGGTGAAGTGCCCAAACCTCCTCTACATATACCTCCGCTACTATTCTTGTACAACCATCAGGGGCAAGCACGCCCTCTTATCCACGCTAACGGGTAGCTGATGCTGTTTAGTTGGCCACTTCTGACCTCACTGCGTTGCTTTCTCTTGCCTACCCTTTGGTGGGCAGCTTGCTTACGAAGCGCCTTGCGAATACGTGGCTCCGCTATCGGTGCCGGACTTTCTTTGCTTTTCACATTCTAGTTACTCTATGATGCAACTCTATTCTCGTTTTCTGCAGGGCCTAACGGGTCGGCGCCTTGGCTTGCTGGCGCTCCTGCTCTGGTGGGGACAACTGGCGGCCTCGGCCCAAACCTACCTGATGCCGGCTAGTGGCTCCGCCAGCTATACTACCTGCAGTGGTACCTTATATGATGATGGTGGCCCCAACGGGGTGTACTCCGCGTACGCCAACGGCACAGTAACCCTAACGCCGGCCGTGGCAGGTAACAAAATCAAGCTGGAATTTTCCTCCATGATGGTGGAGTCGAGCTACGACCGACTCACGATTTACGATGGTGCCAGCACGGCTGCTCCCGTTATTGGCATCTTCGATTACAACCCAGGCACAGTATACGCTACTACTAGCAACGGCTCGCTTACGCTTCGCTTTACCAGTGACAGTTACGGGCAGTACGGCGGTTTTGCGGCCAACGTATCGTGCGTGACGACTGTGCCGCAGGCCGATTTGGCAGTGCAGGCCGCTGCGGTGCAGCCCCTGGCAGCCGTGGCTGGTGGCAACCTGCAACTGAGCTGCTCAGTGTATAACCTAGCCGCGGCTTCCGCTGTGAGTAGCACGGTGGGCTATTACCTTTCCACGGATGCTACCCTGGACGCGGCCGATGTGTTGCTGAGTAGTTCTCAAGGTGGGCCGCTGCCTTCCAACCAAAGCTCCTACCGGACGGCTTCGGCTACCTTGTCCAGCAACATCATGCCCGGCAACTACTACGTGCTTTTCGCGGCCGACCATTTAAATACGGTATCAGAGAGCAACGAGGCCAACAACGTAGCAGCTGTTTCGCTGAATATTTTGCCGCCTTCCGTGGACCTACTAATTCAGCAAGCAGCCATAAATAACACAACCACGTCGCCTGGCAGCGTGCTAAACCTTTCCTGCACCATTCAAAATCAGGGCAATACTATTGCGTCTAACAGCAGCGTAGGCTTTTACTTGTCCAGCAACACTACCCTAGATGCTGCCGACCAGCTGTTGACTTCTTCCTTCGGTAGCCAGCTTTCCCCTAACTACCCTCAGTACCGGAGCTCTTCCACGAACCTGCCCGCCAATACCCAGCCGGGTAATTACTACATCCTGTTCGTGGCTGATTACCAGAGCGTAGTTACGGAAAGCAACGAAACCAACAACGTATCGGCGGTTGCCCTTACGGTGGTGCCGCCCAGCCTGGATTTGGTTGTTAACCAAGCCCAGTTGAGCCAAACCACTCCAGTAGCTGGCGCCTACATCAACTACAGCTCCAACGTGTACAACCAGGGCAATACCGCGGCGCAGACTTCGGGCCAGGGGGTATACTTGTCGACGGATGCCGTGTGGAGCGCTAATGACGTGTCGCTGACCAGCAACCAGGTGCCCGGATTAGGGGGTAGCCAAGGATATTCGATATACGGGGCCTTCACGCTTCCCTCGCCGCTGGCTGCGGGCACCTACTACGTGCTGTTCGTGGCCGATTACCTCAACCAGGTAACGGAGACCAACGAAGCCAATAACGTGCGGGCCGTGGCCCTGCAGGTAGTCGTGCCTACTATCGACTTGACTATACAGCAGCCTTACCTGGGTAATTCCAACGTAGCGCCCGGCAACACGTTCACGGTGAGCAGCTACATAACGAACACCGGCAACGCGGTAGCTACCAATGCTACGGTTGGCTACTACCTGTCCAGCAACACTGTACTCGACGCCAGTGACGTCCTGATCGGGAACAGCCCGGGCAGCAGCCTGAGCGGCAATGCATCCAGCAACCGGTACGGCTCACTTACCGTGCCCGCTAACACGGCTGTGGGTACCTACTACCTGCTGTTCGTGGCCGATTACCTGAGTCAGGAAACAGAAACCAACGAAACCAACAACGTGGCCTCCGCTATTCTGCGCGTGGTGCCGGCCGGGGTCGACTTAATTGTCAGCCAGACCTCGATGTCGCGGACTACCGGGGCGCCGGGCACGGGAGTAAACGTTTACTCCACCGTCGTTAACCAGGGCACCACAGCGGCCAGCACCAGCAGCGTCGGCTTTTATCTGTCGACGGACGCCGTATTCAACACCACCGATGTGCTGCTGGGCTCCGCTACGGGCGGATATCTGCCGGCTAATGACTACTCTGGCCGCTCCAGCTTCCTGACTATTCCGGCAACTACCGCGGCGGGCAACTACTACATCTTGTTCGTGGCCGACCACCTAAGCCAGGAAACAGAAACCATTGAAACCAACAACGTAGCCTCAGTGAGTTTCATAGTCACGGCGCCTTTCAGCGGAATAGTCGTACCACAATTCGGCACGAATAGCATAACTGCCTGCAGCGGAACCATCTATGACAACGGGGGCACGGGTAACTACGTCAATAACTCCAACGGCGCCCTGACCATCCTCCCGGGTACTACCGGCGGGCGGGTGCAGCTCACATTCAGCTACCTGAACCTGGAAACCTGCTGCGACCGGCTGATTGTGTACGATGGCCCCAACACTAGCTCACCCATGCTGGGCTACTACAGCAGCAACCCCGGTACCGTGGTAGCCTCTCCCTCCATTAACAACAACACCGGTGCCTTGACTGTTGCCTTCCTCAGCGACGGAAGCTACACCTCGGATGGCTTCGAGGCTACCATATCGTGCGTGGGCGGCACTACCGGCCCCGTTGATTTGGTACCGCAGCAGCCTACCGCAACGCCTACGGCGGCCACTGCCGGCGGCACCGTTGTGATGAGCACCGTAGTAAACAACACGGGTACCGGCGTGGCCGGCAGCAGCGCCGTGGGGTACTACCTCTCCACTGACAACTCTTTCAGCACTAATGATGTATCGTTGGGGGCTACCGGTGGTGTTTCCATCAGCGGTGGGCAAAGCGCCACGCGCGGGTTGTCGGTAACCATTCCGGCTAGCACCGCTACCGGACAGTACTACGTGCTACACGTGGTAGACCCGCTAAATGCCGTAGCGGAAACCAACGAAACCAACAACGTAACCAGTTCCGCCGTGAGCGTGGGCGCGGCCCGCCCCGACTTGGTCATTCTGCAGCCGGCTCTGCAAAGCGCCAGCATTGTGGCCGGCAACAACCTGGGCATTAGCTGCCTGCTGGCTAATCAGGGCTCCGCTGCCGCTACGGCTAGCACGACGGGTTACTACTTATCAACGGACAATGTACTGAGCAGCAACGACGTGCTGTTGGGTACGGCAGCGGCCGGCGGCATGGTAGCGGGTAGTGCTACCCCTTCCTTGGCGCTGGTACTTATTCCGGCCGGCACCGCAACGGGTAGCTACCACGTGCTCTTCGTGGCCGACCAGGCCTCGGCTGTAACTGAGGCCAGCGAAACCAATAACGTAGTTTCTCAGCCCCTGAGCGTCACCATTGTGCAGGGCACTCCCGACGAGCAGCTGCAGGGCTTTACGCTCCAGGTATATCCTAACCCGGTGGGAACAGAGGCGCAGCTGCGCGTTAAGTTGACCGGTACGCCAAACGGCAAAACTGCCCAGGCCACGCTGATTAACTCTATCGGCCAGGAAGTAGCCCGGCGCGACGTACCGCTGACCGGAGCCTTAGCGCCAGTTAGCTTCGATACCCGCCCGCTAAGCCCGGGAGTGTACCTGTTGCGCTTGAGCGGAGCTGGCCTGCACGCCACCCGTCGAATCGTGATAGAGTAGCACTGAGGTTAATTAATCAGCTAAGCAAAACGCCCACCCAACGTGCTGTTGGGTGGGCGTTTTGCTTGGGTGTAGAAGTAAAGGCGCGGCAGTAGCCCGACATACAACCGGCCGCGTTTGTTCAGTATATTTGAGCTATGGGCTTCTCTGATATTCTTGAGCGTGTGCCGCGCTTTCTGCGCAGCTTTTACTTTCTGGCGGGCCTGAGCTTCCTGGTCTGGATGTTTCTATTCGATGCCAACGACTTCCTGAAGCAGTACGATATGTACGCCAAGTGGCAGGAGCTGCAGAACGACAAGGAGTACTACCTGCGGGAAATTGATAAGGTGAAGAAAGACCGGGCCGAGCTGCTCAGCAGCCCGGAGCTGCTGGAGAAATTTGCCCGCGAGAAATACATTATGAAGCGTCCGGGCGAGGATGTATTTGTACTGGTTCCGCAGGCCAAGGAGCCGGAATAGACAGTAGTTGTGGCGTGGTAGTTGCCACGGGTCAGGCGATGAAGAACGACCAGACTATAGCCTTGGTCCTGCGCCGGGCACTGCTGTTTGTGTTGCTGCTGGCCTGCCCGCTGCTAGCCACATCAAGCCAGACTCCACCCTCGCAGATACAGGTAGCCCGCCGGTTTCTGGTAGCCATCGTGCGGGGCGAGTGGGCTACTGCCTACCAATGCCTGGCGCCCGAAACCCGACAGGGCCTCTCGGTAGAACAGTTTCAAGCCGCTGCCCAGCCCTTCGTTGCCCAAAGCCAGCACTACGGACCGGTTATTGACCTTTACAAGCTGGGCTACCGGCTGCGCGGGGCCGAAACGCCCCAGCCCTTCGTGGCTTTTTCTTTCCGGGCCGATACGCTCCGGCGCCTGCCCCACTTCCAGCTCGACGTTACCTTTCGCGACTCTACCGCCCGGCAGGTGCAGGGGTTCGGCCTGATACCCTTGCAACCCGTTACCAACCAATAGCGCCGCTGCTACCGCAGTGGTAGTCTCTTGGGCGCGTGCTGTTGTGCAGTGCTGCTCTAGCGCAGCTAAGAGCTTTCGTTACCCTGGTAGCGAAATCTTCCCCATACTAACGGCCGGTACCCGCTGCCGGCCCGCCCCTAGGCTTACGGGCTGGCCAGCTACAGCCTCATTGGCCAGCACCGCAAACAGAATAGCTTCCTTGGCATCTGGCAACATGCCCAGCGCCTGGGTGGTAGCTAAACTACAGCCCGGCAAGTGCCGCTGCAAGGCAGCCCGCAAGGTAGGGTTATGCGCCCCGCCGCCGCTCATATACACCGCTAGTTCTGGCCGGTCTCCGAACGCCTGCGTAACCGCGCGCGCTACTCCCAGCGCACTACATTCCGTGAGAGTCGCCAGTGTGTCTTCCAAGCCTAGGGCAGTGGTAGCAGTAAGCTGTTGGGCCCGGTACAAGTAGGCGGGGCTGAAAAGCTCCGGGCCCGTGGTTTTAGGTACCGGAGCCGAGAAAAAAGGATGCTCTAGCAACGCGGCCAGCAGACCTAAGTGCACGTGCCCAGCAGCGGCCAGGCGCCCATCCTCGTCGTAAGCCAGAGCTGGCCGATGGGCCCGCACGGTGGCATCGAGTAGGGTATTGCCGGGGCCAGTATCAGTGCTGAATGCTGTGCTGGCATCCTGACCAGTGCGGGGCAGGTAGGTGAAGTTTGCAATGCCGCCCAGGTTTAGTAACAGCCGTTCCTCAGTGGCACTGCTCAGCAGCAAGTAGTCTCCGTAAGCTGCCAGCGGGGCACCTTCCCCACCACCGGCAATATGCTTCTGCCGAAAGTCGCTGAGCGTGATAATGCCCGTCAGCACGGCTACATGGTCGCCGTCACCTAGCTGCAAGGTGGCGTTTAGCGGAAAGTCGGGGCGTTGGTGCTGGTGTTGGGGAGCGTGGTAGATAGTTTGGCCATGGCTGGCTATCAAGTCCACTTCACTCGCGGGCACGTGCCATTCCCGTAGGCATTCTAGCACTAGGTGGGCGTGCAGGCGGCCCAGCCAGGGGTGCAGCAGCGTCAAGTGCTCCAAGCTAACCTGCTCCCGCGCAAACACCTCTCGTATTCGTTCGCGCACCTCATTTGAATACGGCACCGTCGTAAACTGCTCTAGCTCCAGTTGAGTACCTGGCCCATGCCCCTGCACCCGACAGAGCGCTACGTCCAGCCCATCCAGGGAAGTCCCCGACATTAGGCCGATGATACGGCGGCTAGGCTGTTGGCTAATCTGGGCAAGGCGAATGAGGTAGGGATTCATGTACGAGAGGAAGAGTATGTACTATCTACTACTGCTTAAGCGAGGCTAAAACAATTTTTATACTGCCTATTACTGAATCACAGGGAAGAGTCAACTTCGCGCAACGATAAAGGTAACGGCAAACAACACAAAAATGCCCCACTGAAAGCCAGCAGGGCAGTTTCGCTTACTCAGCTAGGTGAAGTGGATAGTGTGCCTCTTAGTTGGCCCCGATATACTAGGAGCATTGGTGCTCCAGCTTATTCGATTTTTTTGCCAGCCATAGCTTGGCTAATGGAAATGTTCATCACCCGCTCAGCGAAGGGGCGGGTAAGTTCTTCGAGCTCATCCACGGCCTTTAGAATCGTGTCCTTGTCCTGGGTCGTGAGGGCGGCCTTTAACTGCTCCACCCCAGCGTGGGTTTGGGTAGTTTCTTCCGGAGTGAGGTGTTGTCCGTTTTTAGCCACGAAGCGCTCTACTTGATACAGCATTTGCTCGGCCACGGTGCGGGCCTCAATGACCATGCGGGCGGCAATGTCTTCGCGGGCGTGGGTCATGGAATCCATCAGCATCTGCTCTACCTGCTCGTCGGTAAGGCCGTACTGCGGCTTGATTTCCACGGCCTGTCGGGTGTTGGAGCGCAGTTCGATGGCCTCCACTTTCAGGATGCCGTCAGCATTCAGAATAAAATTAACATCGACCTTAGGCAAGCCGGCGGGCATGGCCGGAATACCGCGCAAGTCAAATTCAGCCAGTTTGCGGTTTTCCTTAACTAGGTCCCGCTCCCCTTGGTACACCGAAATCTTCAGGTTTACCTGCCCATCCACGGAGGTAGTGTACTGGCGGCCGGCTTTGGTCGGAATCTTGGAATTACGCGGGATAATGGGGTCCATCAGGCCACCCAAGGTTTCAATGCCCAACGTAAGCGGGGTCACGTCCAGCAGCAGCACGTCGCGACGGTTGCCACCCAGAATATCAGCCTGAATGGCAGCGCCCAAGGCTACTACCTCATCGGGGTTCAGCGAGTTATTGGCCGGCTGCTGGAAAAACTCCGACACGGCATCGTACACCAGCGGCACGCGGGTAGAGCCGCCCACCAGCAGCACCGCATCCAGGGCCTGGGGCGTGAGCTTGGCATCGGTGAGGGCCTGGCGGCAGGAGGTAATGGTGCGCTCCACCAGGGGCCGAATCAGGTCGTTGAATTCAGCCTTGGTGAGACGCAGCACGAGGTCGTTGAAGTTGACCGCAAAGTCCTCGTGCTGGCTGAGGTAGCGCTTGGCGGCCTCGGCAAGCAAGCGCAACTCCTGCTGCAGCGAGCCGCTGGCGGCTACCGCATCGGCCAGCCCATACTGCTGAGTCCAGTGGTTGATGATGGCGCGGTCCAGGTCGTCGCCGCCTAGGTACGTGTCGCCGTTGGTGCTCAGCACCTCAAAAATGCCCTGCTGGATGCGCAGGATGCTCACGTCGAAGGTACCGCCGCCCAAATCGTACACGGCCACGGTTTTTTCCTCGTCCGGTGAGAGGCCGATACCGTAGGCTAGGGCTGCCGCCGTGGGCTCATTCACGATGCGCAACACTTCCAGCCCTGCCAAGCGGCCGGCGTCGCGGGTGGCCTGGCGCTGGGAATCGTTGAAGTAAGCCGGCACCGTGATAACGGCCTTGTTCACCGGCGTTTTAAGGGCGTGTTCAGCGCGCAGCCGCAACTCCTTTAAAATCTCGGCCGACAACTCAATGGGGGAGTAGAACGTGTCGCCTACCCGGATTTTGACCAGTCCTTCCGAGTTATCATCAATAACCTTGTAGCCAAGCTCCTGGGCGTGCTGCCCCAGGTCCTGGTACGACTTGCCTAGTAGGCGCTTCACGGAGTAAATCGTGTTTTGCGGCTCCGTAAGCAAGTATTCTTTAGCATCGGTGCCCACAATGGGTGAGTCGCCGCCCCCAGGAAAGTGCACTACCGACGGCACAATGGTGCCGCGGCCCTGGTCGTTGATGGC